>DATMYR010000081.1:0-6656 GCA_035560815.1 Syntrophomonadaceae bacterium
GTTTGAACAATCCGGGCTACACCTTCGCAGGATGGAAGCACCCAGACGGGCCTATTTACCAGGAGAATGGTCAGTTCACCATGGGAACATCCGATGTCACCCTGACTGCCCAGTGGACAAAAAATCCGACTATCCACTGGACTGTAACATTTGATGGCCAGGGCGGATCACCGGATATAAGCACGACGCAGGTGAGAGACGGCGATCCGGTTACCCCGCCCGACAAACCGACTCGATCGGCATATGATTTCGGCGGGTGGTATCCCGATACGAATTATGTCACCCTATTTGATTTCAATACTCCGATAACGAAGGATATTACTCTGTATGCCAGATGGACATCGACCAACCCGGGCGGCGAGAGCTTCCCGATATTCTCGGCGACGCCAAGCTTTTTTGAGCAGTTCGAAAGTTGTTGGTTTTAGTGATAGTATGAAAGCACAATAAACTGCATAATAAAAGTATCTTGAGCACTATAAACCCCTTCCGACAGCGCAATCGGGAGGGGTTTATTTTGGCCTGAGGAACCGGCTCAAAAATTAACCGTATTCGGTCAAATCCGTTCGGTTTTTCTCTTTGGCGGGGCTGCGGGGAACTTGGAGGATGGCGCAACGGCAGCCTGTATGTGGTCGACCGTAGACCAAATCTTGATTCGAAATTAGAAGGAAATAAGACAATAAATATTCAGGGATACAATTTCTGGGTGACGTAAACTCCATACACATGTTACCATATACTTGTAAAACTTAATATTTGAAGGAAAATAAGGGCATAAGTAACAGCCCCGTTCCCTTGGCGCCTGCGCCTTTGAAACTGATGGGAGGGATAAAATGTATAAAGGAATAAAAAGGGCATCCAAACTTGGCGTTATTCTGCTTTTGCTCTGTGGAATGTTTGTGGGGGTAGACTATGCTAATGCCGCAGGGAACTGGATTGAGTGTACCTCATCCGGACAAGTTAGTTCACCGATTTTCCTGGCGCTAGACAGCCATGATAACGTATATGTAGCAGATGAGTATAATCATAGAATTCAAAAGTTGAACGCAGCCACCTGGGAATGGAGCGTGATTGGGAAACAAGGTTCAGGACTGGGGAAGTTCAGTGCCCCGTTTGGAGTGGCGCTAGACAGCCATGATAATTTGTATGTATCTGATATTGGCAGCAGCCGTATTCAAAAGCTGGAGGCATCCACCCAAGAATGGAGCCTGATTGGAAGCCCCGGGCAGTTTAGCGCTCCAAAAGGAATGGCCATAGACAGCAGCGGTAATATTTACGTCGCAGATACGGGTAATAACAGAATTCAGAAATATACAGCAAATGGTATAAACAAGGGCTGGAGCGTGATAGGCGGCTACGGTACAGGACTGGGCCAGTTTAACAAACCGTTTGGAGTGGCGTTGGACAGCAGTGGAAATATCTATTTTGCCGATACTTTTAATCATAGAATTCAGGAGCTCAGCTCAGGTGGGCATTGGAGTGTAGTTACATCGTGGTCATCATCTAATTACCCTGATGAAATAGCGGTGGACGGCCAAAATAATATTTATGTTGCGGATAGCTCAAGTTCAATAATTCGAGTTTATGACGCATCAACTCGCGCAGAGACAATTGTTGGCGGGCACGGGACAGGATTGGGGCAATTTAATTGTGCATTTGGGGTTGCAGTAGATAGTTTGGGTAACATGTATGTGGCTGATAGTTCTAATAATAGAATTCAGAAACAGGTTAATACGATGGCATTGACCGGTATAGCCATCACCACACCGGCCAATAAGCTGACCTATAGCGTGGGAGATAACCTTAATATTACCGGCATGGTGGTAACCGGAACCTACAGCGATGGCACGAAAAAGCCGCTGACCGTAACGGAAGCCAATATAAGCGGCTTTAACAGTTCCATCCCGGCAGCCAGCCAGCTGTTGACAGTCACGGTGGAGGGAAAAACAGCAGCTTACAACATCGTGATTAATGCGCCGATCCTCACCTACACCGTGACCTATGACAGCAACGGCGCCAGTGGGAGTGCACCGACCGACGGCAATCACTATCTCCAGGGAGCAAGCATCACGGTATTGGGCCCGGGCAGTCTGAGTAATGCGGGCTATTCTTTCGCAGGATGGAAACATCCAAGTGGGCTTATTTATCAGGAGAATCAATCTTTCGCCATGGAGGCGGCTGATGTCACCCTAACTGCCCAGTGGACAGCCAATCCGACTGTCTACTGGACTGTAACATTTGATGGCCAGGGCGGATCACCGGATATAAGCAAAAAGCAGGTGAGAGACGGCGATCCGGTTATCCAGCCTGACGACCCGACTCGATCGGGGTATGATTTTGCCGGGTGGTTTATCGATACGAACTACGACATACCATATCATTTCGATATCCTGATAGCGAACGATATTACCCTGTACGCCAGATGGACATCGACCAACCCGGGCGGCGAGAGCTTCCCGATCTTTTCCGCAACGCCCAGCTTTTTTGAGCAGTTCGAAAATTATTGGTTTTAACGGGTATAAAGCGCAGCAAACTACATAATGAGAATATCCTGAGGCATTATAAACCCCTCCCGACAGCATAATCGGGAGGGGTTTAGTTTGGCATCTAGACAGAAGATTGCCTGGTAAGTAGGGGGGAGCGTGAAGAAGAAACAAGCATGATGGGGAATGGGATATAATGTTTAAAACTACCTGGTAGCTATAGGAGGAGAGGTCTTGAAAATTTCACCCCGCTGTTTTTTTCTTTCAGGTTTGGCTTTTATACCGCCGTGGACGGTTAATGCAGGGTTTGCTGTCGGGCAGGAAAAGACCCTGGTAATTGATTCCGGAGCCTGCTATCTCTCTGCACAGACCGTATTCGGCTACGCTTCGAATGTGAAACCGCAAAATGAACTTCTATTGATGAACACAGAACATCACTTTGACCATAGTGGAGGCAACTCTTTTTTTGCAGATCGGGGTATTGATATTTATGGATTCCAGGGCATGTTGAGAAATGATCAGGAGCTTATTGCCACAATAGGTGAGTATAACCGATGTATTCCCAATAAAGTGAGGCGAGATCATGGTGAAGGAGCAGAATTTTTTACCGGCACCAGAGTGTCCAACCCCAACCATGTAATCTATGAAGATACGAAAATGGAATTGGGCGAACTAGAAGCGCAGATTATCAGCACACCGGGTCATACACCCACAAATATTTCCATCTATGTTCCTTCCGATCAGGTGTTATTTTGCGGTGACTGTCTGGTGAATGGTTATCTGCCCAACCTTGAATCAGGCACAGCGGATGATTGGCAGGTTTGGCTGAAATCATTGGATAAACTGCAGGCGTTGGGGGCAGAGATAGTGGTTCCCGGGCATGGCCAGATGCTGCAGGGAGACAGGATCCATGAAGTTATAGATGAAACCCGTAGAATTTTGAATAAATCCATTAGGACCGGCATTGCCCCTACTCTGGAGGAGGGACACATGTCATGATCGTTTATGGATCAGGGCTTGAGGTATTATCGGGGAGGGCAATTGGGTATAAAATCATGCTGTTTTAAAACAATATCACTATTAAGACTATATGCGTATGCGAAGGTGAACCATGTTTTCAGCCGTAAAGACTCCGCCTCCCGATATAGAAATCCAGGCCCACTTAACTGCCCTTCATATTGAGGAGTGGTTGCGAGATGATGTATTTCACTTCAAGTGGTGGGTATTGCTCTGCTTAATTGTAGTAGCTTTACTTATTTGGTGGAACAGGCTCGACAAATCAAGATTACCTGAAACCTGTCTATATGCAGCGCTAACAACCATAATCGTCTTAGGCATATTTGAGTGGGGAGAAGAATTGATCCTATGGGATTTTCCTACCGATGTTATTCCGATATTCCCGCCACTATCCTCAGTAAATCTAATCAGTTTGCCTTTGATATATTCACTTACCTATCAATATTTTAAGACCTGGAAGAGGTTTATCTTGGCTTCCCTGATGATAACGGCTGTAATCTGTTTTATTATGGAGCCCATCCTAGCCTGGGCAGGGTTCTACGAGTTGATAAAATGGAAATATTATTATAGTTTTCCGATCTATGCCGGGATGGCAATAGGCATCAGGGCATTAGTAAATATGATTATTACTGTAAATTCCCAAAATAAGAAATGAGTGAGCACAAACATTACCGTTATTAAATAACACAAAGAACCCAGGAATTGAGAAGATATTTGAGGAGATAGCCAATGCAATTAACAGCTTCGGATCTACTCTCCGTTGTAGAAGTTCAATGGCTCCTGACGTCAACGCGCTTTGACGAATGGATGCAAAACGATGTATTTCACCTTCGATGGTGGATCTTACTCGGTATATTTGTGATCTCAGTATATGTTTGGTGGAAGATGACTGACAAATCCAGGCTGATTGAAATTACCCTGTATGCAGTATTGGTAAGCATACTCACTTTAGTGCTTGATGAGTTAGGTGAGGAGCTGTGCTTATGGTATTATCCTACCGACTTATTTCCCCTATTCCCGCCCATAACAGCTATTAATCTGGCGAGCCTACCGATGATATATTCATTGATTTACCAGTATTTCGGGACATGGAAGAAATTTATCATCGCTACCATTGTTATGGCAGCGATATTCAGCTTTGTCCTGGAACCTCTCTTTGTTTTGGGAGGGATCTACCAAATGCTTACATGGAAATACTATTACTCATTCCCACTATACATTGCTTTGGCTATATTCATCAAGGCGGTAGTCGGCAAGCTTTATTCAATCACGAACAAGAACTAACTGTTAATGGAGGATTTCGTTATGGCAGCTGAAAAGAATACATTAACGGTTGGCAAAATCACCTATACTATTATTTATCTTTTACTATTTCCATTATTAATTCTTGGCCTATCGGGAGATTGGTTTTGGATAGAAGGTTGGATCTTTGGCATTTGGTTCATGGTGATGTGTTTAACGACTATTATGTATTTGTATCGAAATGACCCTGCATTGCTTGCGGAAAGGTATAGAAATCCGGGTACTGGCAACCAAAAAGGATGGGATAAGTTTGTAGTATACGGAATTTTTTTAGGGTTTGTTGCGTGGATTGTCATTATGCCGTTAGATGCAAAAAGGTATGGATGGACCCCATTCTTTCCGTTATGGTTAAAAGTTTTAGGAGGAATGGGATTATTATTATCTTTTTTCCTTTTTTATCGATCGTATACTGATAATACATTCCTTTCACCATTGGTCAGAATGCAGACTGAACGGAAACAACACGTAGTCTCCACGGGGGTGTATGGTTTTGTGAGACATCCAATGTATCTTGGGGGTATACTAATGTTCGTAGGGACGCCTCTGCTGTTTGGTTCAACCTACGGTGTAATCATTGCTTTGCTTCTGATTTTTCTGTTAGCGGGCAGGATAATTGGTGAAGAAAAAATGTTAGTCAATGAATTGAAAGGTTACGAGGATTATAGAAAGAAGGTAAAATACAGACTTATCCCATTTGTTTGGTAATTTCGAATACCCAGGAGATATTGGAGGTTAGAATATAAATTAAGATGAATATATGGGTAGGGATTACAAAACAAGAAATTAAAAATTTAAGGAAATCAAGAGGCCGGTTTATAGAACGGTCTTTTTTGTTTGCTTCATTTCAGGTATTCTTGAAGCTGAGATGAGAATTCGAGATCTCAGCAAAACTGAGTACAAGCATTTGTTAATAATCTATACAAGTATCAAATAAAGAAAGGGGCCAGATTGTGAGTGTTATTAAATCCAACCTTCTGCTCCTGCTGGCCGCAGCCATCTGGGGATTCGCTTTCGTAGCCCAAAGAGTAGGGATGGAGCACGTAGGCCCCTTCACTTTCAATGGCGTGCGATTCTTGTTGGGCAGCCTATCGTTGATTCCGCTGATATTTTATTTTCGCGATGAAACACAATCCCCGCGAATGGGAGTAAAGAATGCGGCACTGCCGGGGTTGCTGGCCGGTACAGTGCTGTTCATTGGGGCATCTTTGCAGCAAATAGGGCTCGTATACACCACAGCGGGCAAGGCGGCTTTCGTGACCTGCCTTTACATAGTGTTGGTGCCAGTAATCGGCATATTCCTGCGGCAGTCGGTGGATAGGGGAACGTGGTTGGGTTGCATGCTCGCTGTCGTGGGACTCTACTTCCTATGCATCAAGGAGTCGTCGGCAATCCAGTTCGGGGACATGTTAGAGCTAATTGGGGCGCTCTTTTGGTCATTTCATATCCTTATCATCGGGCATTTTTCCCGCAAAGTTGATGTGTTAAAGCTGTCATGTTTTCAGTTTCTTACCTGTTCGATACTCAGCCTAATAGTGGCGACCATCACCGAGACAATAGTAATTAACAATCTCTTGGCTGCGGCAGTCCCCATATTATATGGTGGGTTCTGCTCGGTGGGCATTGCCTATACCCTCCAGGTAGTGGGGCAGAAACATGCCCCGCCCGCCCATGCTGCCATAATTCTAAGCATGGAAACGGTGTTTGCAGTAATCGGAGGCTTTCTACTGCTGGGAGAGAAATTGGTGGGGCAGGAGATCATCGGATGCGCTCTCATGCTTTCCGGCATGCTGGTATCCCAACTCCATAACCTGCGGGCGAGTAAAGATGAAATGGTGGGCTTTTAAGGAAGCAGCGATC
>DATMYR010000082.1:0-8314 GCA_035560815.1 Syntrophomonadaceae bacterium
TTTTTAATATTAAATGGACAGTTCTTGAACTAAAAGAAGCATATAATAAAGATTATGAAATGTTTAAAGATTCATTTTGTTTAATGCACGAATATACGCTGACTACGGTCTTAAGAGACTTAGAGCAGGTGTTTATCTCGGTATTAAATAGGGCGAAGATAATTATTACTGAAACTCAATGTAAGTATTGGGAAAAGACTGACTTCCTTTTGTATAACATGTGTTTAAACTTAAATATTGAGCAATTGACGAAACCCTATTAATACTTTTTACCTATATCTAACTATAAAAAGAAGTGACGTTCGCTGCAAAAATCCACTTTTCTGAACAACAGATGAGCATAAGTTGGTTTTTATGTAGGCTTATAAAGCCCGGTGTTTTCATCTTCTCCAACTTCCGCAATTCACACAATACCCAATTTGGGACAGGGAGCCGTATTATATAAGGTGATGGGCATCCTTGTGCAAAACAGGCGTTTATACCATAACTGATGGAGCCGGTCACAAAATTACTTCCTACCGTATTAAGGAGTTATTATTATCCGAAACATACTCCAGCAATTCCCCAGGCCCAGGCTGACAGTTAAATAATTTACATAGCTTTTCAATTGTTTCAAAGTCGATTCTTTTGGCCTTTTCATGATATAGATTAGATATAGTATTTCGGTTAAGCCCTGTTTTTTCATGAACATCTTGAATACTCATCTTATGCATGCCCATTAATTTTGAGAGATTTATCTTTATCACCTTTTGCCCTCCTTTTTACTGCTTAAATAGTATATCAAAATGTATAGTATGTAAATTAAATTGATTGACTGCGTGATTAATAAGACATACAATATACTTAATAAGTTAAGTATTATACTTATCTATGGAGGTGATATTCATACATATAATTGAGATCATATTTTAAAAATAGCGAAGAAAAAAGGCATGCAGAGTAATTGTTTCAGTTATGCTGGTTTTTTTCGAGGAAAATGAAAAGGTCGCCGTGACCTCCGAGTGTTTAAGCCACTCGGAGGCTCATGCAGGTACTATGACTACCCACACGTACAGCAATCTGCTGTCACAGCAACCTTGACGTGATTATACACTATCTGACTCGCAGTTCGTAAGTATAGCCTGCAACAGTCCTTTCCTTTTCCTCTCAAGTTCATTTGAGGGGAGTGTTTATGTGGTTTCCAAGGTTCTTAGGGTTTACTCAGTATCAAACTACGCCAATGTACACGGGAAATTTGTCATTGTCCCACAAATCCGGCTCCAGGGGAAATGGGTAGAAAAGCTAGGGTTTACAGCAGGTAGCAAGCTCATGCTCTTTGCCGATGAAGGGATAATTATTCTCAAATCTTTAAAGAGGGTATAATTTAATAAGGGCTCGCGGCTTAATATGAGCCGCTTTTTTATTAAAGGATTTAAACGTCCAGGGTAACTCAGAATGAAATACGCAAAACTGCCGCGGCCAGGTCTTTCATCTTCGTTAAGCCCCTTTTACAATGTTGTAGTGCTTTTCCTCTCTATGCCCTTAATATGGATAGAAGGAAATCGTGTTAAATTAATCGAAAACAAGAACAAGTTAGGTTAATAATTTAAAAAATACCGTACCGAATGACCAACAAGATAAAATAGCCCTACGCATGAATATAGCAATGTTTCTGTTTAAGACTGGGGGAATCCATATGGACGAAGTATCAGAAAAGCTCGATTTGCATTCAATGGACATCACAGAAGATAAAGAGCAACAATTGCTCAGTCTATTCCCGGAAGCCCGTACAGAAGGCGGCAAGATTGATTTTGATCAGCTAAAGTTGGCTCTGGGTGAGGCGGTGGAGGTAGGCCGGGAACGCTATGGCATGAACTGGCCGGGCAAGGCTGAGTGTTTTAAGACCATTCAGACTCCAAGCCTAGGAACACTGCTGCCCTGCCCGATGGAGAGTATAAATTTTGAAACCACAGAGAACCTGATTATTGAGGGGGATAACCTGGAAGTATTGAAGCTCCTGCAGAAGTCCTACCTGGGTAAAGTAAAGATGATCTACATAGACCCTCCTTATAACACCGGTAATGATTTCATATATCCCGATAACTACAGTGAATCCTTACTTACCTATCTCGAATATACAGGCCAGGTTGACTCAGAAGGTAAGAAATTCAGTACTAATACGGATACTGATGGCAGATTTCATTCCAAGTGGTTGAATATGATGTACCCTAGGCTTTATACTGCCCGAAACTTGCTACGGGAAGATGGGTTTTTATTAGTTAGTATAGATGACTCTGAGTTTTGCAACCTACGTGGGATACTCAATGAATTATTTGGTGAGGAGAATCTGGTTGCGGTCTTGGTTTGGGATCGTAATCGAAAAAATGATGCAAAGTTCTTTTCTGTTGGACATGAATATATGCTCGTTTATGCGAGAGATAAGGTTCGACTTACCGAGCTTGAGGTTATACTGCGTGCACCAAAGGAAGGAGTCGAAGAAATACGCATTCTATTTGAACAGCTCCGCGAACGCTATGGTGAGGACTTCGACAGGATTGCTCGTGAACTAAAGGTGTTTTTCCAGACCTTACCTGTAGACTCTCCGCTAAAACCGCTTGCTCGATACAATAGGGTCGATGCGGGGGGACCGTATAGAGATGATGGGAATATTAACTGGCCGGGGGGAGGAGGTCCCATGTATGATGTAATCCACCCCACGACCAAGAAACAATGTAAGAAACCACGCAGTGGCTGGCGTTATCCAAATCCAGAGCGATTTTGGGCAGAGTATCAGGCGGGTAGAATTGTCTTCGGTGCTGATGAATCAACAGTACCTCGGGTTCGCTTAGATCTCTTCACAAATGCTTTGCAGGTTTTACCGTCTGTTCAGTATAGTTACGCTCAGACTGCAGCACAGCAATTTGACGCAATATTTAATGGGACAAGAGTATTTGATAATCCTAAACCATATAACGATCTAGTAAAGCTAGTTGAATATCTAACAGGACCAGAAGATTTAGTAATGGATTTCTTTGCTGGTTCGGGAACACTAGGCCATGCTATTCTAGCTTCTAACTACATTTCACAAAGTATGAGGCGTTTTCTCCTTGTTCAGCTTCCTGAGTCGATAACAGATTCTACGGAAACAGGGAGGAACTCTCTTGCTCTTGGGCTTTCCACAGTAGCGGATATAACGAAAGAGCGTATTCGGCGGGTAATTAAAAGGCTCAATGATGAGGATGAAGGTAAGCTTGATTTGGAAGGTGCCGGTCAGCAGGACAGGGGTTTTCGAGTCTTCAAGCTGGCTGAGTCTAACTTCAAGCCATGGGATGCAGAAATGAGTCACGATGCTAACACCCTGAAAAAGCAAATCGAACTATTTGTGGACCATATCCGTGAAGATCGGGACGCAGAAGATCTACTCTATGAGATATTGTTAAAGAGTGGCTTTGAGTTAACTACGCCGGTGGAGAGGATTGAATTGGCCGGTAAAACTGTTCATAGTGTAGCGAGCGGTGCGCTCTTCATATGTCTGGAGAAGGAGTTAACCCTGGAGTTGATACGGACCATGGCGAAAGCAAAACCCGAGCGGATCGTCTGCTTGGATGAAGGTTTTGCCGGGAATGATCAACTCAAGGCCAACGCGGTGCAGGTCTTCAAGACCAAAGGCATCCCCAGCTTTAAAACGGTATAGAGGAGGTAGACGGCGTGAAACTGCAGTTCGATCCCAATCAGCCTTTCCAACTCGATGCCGTGGCCGCCATCGCCGACCTGTTTGAGGGACAGCCCCGGGGAACACCGGAGTATGCAGTCATTAATGTCGGCGGTATAGGGGGAATATTCGCTGGGCAGGAGTCAAGCGAATTGGGTATGGGCAACCGGTTATTAGTTGATGAAGATAAACTTATGGCAAATACTCATGTAGTGCAGATGAGAAACGATATCGATCTAGCCGATTCCACAGTTCCACTGGAAGCCTGGGAACTTTTTGACGCCCCGGCTAACCAGACCCGCACTTGTCCACATTTTTCAGTAGAAATGGAAACCGGTACCGGAAAGACCTATGTATATTTACGTACTATCTTTGAATTATCGAAGCGTTACGGATTTCAGAAATTTATTATTGTGGTTCCCAGCGTAGCCATCCGGGAAGGTGTTTTGAAGAATATAGAAATCACCGCCGAACACTTCCGCGTGTTGTATAATAATATGGCTTTTGAGCATTTTGTCTATGATGCCCGGAAGGTCAATCGCCTGCGCCATTTTGCCACCAGCAATACCCTGCAGATCCTGGTGATTAACATCGATGCCTTCCGTAAGAACTTCACTGGTACCGAGGACGAGCGAAAGAGCAATGTTATATACAAGGAAAGCGATAAGCTTTCCGGCCGCCAGCCCATTGAATTCGTACAGGCAGCCAGGCCTATCGTTATTATAGATGAGCCGCAGAGTGTAGATTCTACCGACCGGGCACAGGAAGCAATAAAAGCCCTTAACCCGCTGTGTACTTTGCGTTATTCTGCCACCCATCGCAATCCCTACAACCTGGTGTATAGGCTGGACCCGGTACGGGCCTTCGAGTTGAAACTGGTCAAACAGATTGTAGTGGCCAGCACCGTGGCTGAGGATGCCGCCAATGACGCATTTGTTCGGGTGGAAAAAATTGATTATAAGAACGGAATTAAGGCCAAGTTGCGAATTCATGTTCAGACGAATGGAGGGCCGAAAGAGCGATCTATTACCGTTAAAGGTGGATCAGATTTATATACCTTATCCAATGAACGAGCTTGTTACGCCCAGGGCTTCTCGGTAGCCGAGATCCATGCTGAGCAGGGAAGTGAATTCATCCGTTTCAACAATGGTAAAAGATTGCGACTGGGTGAGGAGATAGGAGGCCTGCGCGAGGAATTATGGCGAACTCAGATCAAGTTCACGCTCAAGCGTCATCTGGAGAAGGAACTGCAATTGCGTGATCGTGGTATCAAGGTTCTTAGTCTTTTCTTCATCGATCGTGTGGCCAATTACAGGGATTATGATGAGACTGGCCGACCTATACCGGGCAAATTTGCTGTGGCCTTTGAAGAGGAGCTTACTTTACTGGTCGGGGAAGAGCGCTATCGCGACTTGGAATGGTTAAAACAGCCATTCGAGAAGCTACATAATGGCTATTTCGCCCAGGATCGAAAGGGCATACTTAGGGACACCCGCGGCGATACTCAGGCTGATGACGAAGTCTATAACCTGATTATGAAGGAGAAAGAACGCTTGCTCTCTCTGGAGGTGTCAATGGCAATTGAAAATTCCCCACTTGTGGCAGTTGAATTTTCCCCACCCCGCTAATTATTCGTCACCCGATTTCGGGATAAGACCTGCTTTAAGTTTTTCCTTAAGCCTGTAGGATTCTCCCTTGATATTGATCACCAAGCTATGATGAAGCAGCCGGTCCAGGATTGCTGTGGCGATGATGGGATCTCCGAAAACATCACCCCACTGCCCAAAACCCCGATTGCTGGTTAGTACAATAGATCCTTTTTCATAGCGCCGTGAAATCAGTTGAAAAAGCAAATGAGCGCCGTGGGGATCCACGGGAACATAACCGATTTCATCTATGATCAGAAGCTTGGGCATATTGTATGTTTTTAGCTTCTCCTCTAGGCGGTTTTCCGCATAGGCTTTGGTGAGACTAGCCACCAGAGCTGCCGCCGGGCAAAAGAGGGTTCGGTACCCCCGTTGAATGGCCTTCATTCCCAGAGCCACGGCCAGGTGCGTTTTGCCAGTGCCGGGTGGACCCAGGAAGATCACGTTTTCAGCTCGTTCGATAAATACGCAACTGGCTAAATCCTGGAGTTTTCTCTTATCCACCGAGGGTTGAAAATCGAAATCAAAGGCTTCCAGGGTTTTGATAAACGGGAAGCGTGCCATCGACGTATTCATAGAGATCTGCTTTTCGTATTTAAGACTAACTTCATGGTCTAGAGTCCGTTCCAAGAATGCTGCATAAGACAGCTCCTCACGGCTGGCCTCCTGCAATAGCAACTCTAAATTGGCATTGGTTCCATGGAGCTTTAAGCGGGTTAGCTGATTACGTAGTTTTTCTATCTGGGGAGTTTCCATTAGGCCTCACCCCCTAACGCCAACTGTTCGTAGAAAGCGAGAGGGCGAACCTGTACTTCAGTAAGGCTATCAGGTAGAGAGAGCTTGCTGTAAATCCCTTGAAAATGCTCCCGCTGAATACTGACATGATGGCGGCCTTCCAGTCTGGAATGCTCGGCGATCACCGTTCCAGCATGAAGGATTACCAGCTTCCCAGTCTCTACTGGCTTTACCTCAACATCTTTTCCAGCATACTGCCAGGGCACGGTATACTTGTTAGCTCTAAAGCTTATCAGACAGTCTTTGCTTACTAATCTTTTTTGGATCTTTGCTGCTAGAGCCTTGTGGTTTAGGGGATGCAGTTTTTCCTCGGCGAACATCTCAGCCGGCTTGCGGTGGGTAGTACCGTGAACTCGATTATCTGCCACATCCCTGATCCAACGCCTGGCCTCCCCATTTAGGTGGTCCAACGAGAAAAAGGTCTCGCCCGGCAAGAATGATTTCTTTACGTAACGTACCCCTGACTCCACCTTGCCTTTGGTCTGGGGCCGGGCAGGTTGACACACCTTTGGTTTGCAGCCATGCAGCGTGATGAAGTCCAAAAAGGTAGGATGAAAACGTATATTACCTCCCTTGCGATCCAAAACCACCGTTTTCATATTATCGTAGAGTATTTCTTCAGGACATCCGCCAAACCACAGAAAAGCATTTTGATGGCAGTTAAGCAGGGTCTCCAGCTTTTCATCTAGAGTGAATTCAACATAAATTGCCCGGGAGTACCCCAATACCATGACAAAAATATGAATCCTCGTTTCAACCTGGTCGATGGTTACTTTGGTGCTACCCCAATCCACTTGAGCTTGTCTGCCAGGTGGCGTTTCGAATCGAATAAAGGCCTTCTCAGCGTTTTGGTATTGCTCTCTTAAAGGATATACCGCTTGTTTGACTAACGAGTAGGATCCTTTGTAACCCCGATCTTGTAGTTCTTTGAACAACTTTGTGGCATTAAAATCAACCTGTATCGCCCTTTCTTCAATGAAAGCCATCCAGGTATCTAAAAGGCCTGGCTTCTTTGGGCGACTTGAATATCCTGAATATTGTCCTTGTGTAAGAGCTTTTCGAACTGTTTTCCGGTCAATGCCAAATTTTCGGGCGATGCTCTTCTTAGACCACCCGTTGGCTGCGTGTGCTCTGACCTCAGCCCAGATGTCAATGCCCAGCACCGCCTCTCCACCTCCACTAATGTGTTGGTGAAGCATTCCGTTTTCCTCCATTACTGTCCTCCTCCTTTTGGAGGGGGTGGGGAATTTTCATTTGCCAATACTGGGTATTTTACAACTGCCGTTGACACAATTCAATTATTTCAATTCAAATGTAATACATTTTGAAGCAGCTGCCGGACAGATCCAGCTGACCAGGTTGACCAATATGTATTACAAACAAAACAAAAGGAGGTGAATATTTTGGATGAAGGTAAAAAAAGATCCCCATGGTTTAGGGTCCATTTAACTCAGAAAACCAGGGATAAGTTTCAGTCTGTTGCCGAGCATTACGGTGTTTCTGCTTCAGCTCTGGGTGCTTACCTGGTTATCAATTTCCTTTCTCAGCAGGACAAGCCTGATACCTTGGATGCGCTGATGATTAATATTAAACCCGCTGATCTGTGGCAAGTATTCGGTGAGTAACTAGCTAGATATTTGAAAGGAGGTAATTATTTTGATAATACCCAGTTTGAAAGTGAATGAGGTTACAGCCCTAATGAAACTGGCTTCTAAAATCATGTCCGCAACCTCTTATATCGCCATGGAGAGTCTTAACGGGCTCAGTATTGAGGATAAGGACATGCAAACCATCGTGAAAACTACAGATCGTTTGAGACATTCCATTCAGGCTATCATGAATAACTGATAATAATTGATGGTCCGGGCCGTACGCGGTGCCAGGCCCCTCCCCTAACGGGGTCCCTCCCAGCAGCCGTGCATGGTCCGGGCCATTTATTTAATCAGGATTTGATAGCTAGCTAGTATTAACTAGTCAACATAATATCTGTTCCACGAAGCAATACCAAGCCCCTTAATATCGCCATTCTTAACCCTTTGCAATCCCGGAACAAAAGCATTATGTAAACTAGAAGAAAATCCGGAGAGGGGTGCCTAGATTTCGGGATTTTGCCTTCCGGTTCCCCTTTGCCCCATAGACTAATAATAATTATGCGAGGACTAATTCTTACGATTAGTAATGA
>DATMYR010000083.1:0-16352 GCA_035560815.1 Syntrophomonadaceae bacterium
AGAGATGGTAATGCCGGGGGACAACATCCAAATGGCATGTGAACTGATTACCCCCATCGCCATAGAACTAGGACTGCGCTTTGCTATTAGAGAAGGCGGCAGGACTGTTGGTTCCGGCGTTGTTACCAGCTTCACCGAATAGCTCTGAGTTAGGAATAAACACAGTTTGCGTATCATGCAGCAGGGGATTTTCCCTGCTGCATGATCTTCTTGCCCGGTCTGACATTGTTGACACCGGGTAAGGCTTGTGCTAGAGTAGTCTAGGATTTCTGTGCACAGGACGGAGGTGTGACATAAATGAGAGTAGGAATAACCCTGGCGTGCAGTGAATGCAAGCAACGCAATTATAGCAGTACCAAGGATAAGAAAAAGCACACCGAGAAGTTGGAAGTCAAGAAATACTGCAAATTCTGCAACGCCCATACAACCCACCGGGAAATAAAGTAAATTCGGGGAAGTGAAGTAAGTGGCTAAGACGAACGCGCCAGCAAAAAAGGAAGGGCCAGGCCTAAACGATCGCTGGAATAGCATTAAGAGTTATATGGCGGGTGTATACAGCGAGTTGAAAAAGGTTCACTGGCCGGACCGGCGTCAGCTGACGACCTATACCGGCGTTGTGCTGGTGGCAGTAGTCCTGATGGGAGGCATCATCTGGTTATTCGATTCAGGGCTGGGATTAGCGCTGGATAAGCTGTTTAAGGCTTTCCCGTAAAGATGGAGGAGGTGGGTATGATGACCGCCGATAAATCAATCGAAGAGGTAAAACCGGATCCGGTGGTGGAGGAAACCCTGGAGCAGGAGCACCAGATCAGAGGCGAATGGTACGTCGTACATACCTATTCTGGCTATGAGAACAAAATTAAGGTGGACCTGACCAAACGCGTGGAATCAATGAACATGCACGATAAAATCTTCGATATTATCATACCGGAAGAGCAAGAGGTAGAATACAAGGGCGGCAAGCGCAAGGTTACCAGCAAGCGAGTATTCCCCGGTTATGTAATAGTCAACATGATTATGAGCGAAGATTCCTGGTATGTAGTCAGGCATACACCCGGCGTCACCGGGTTTGTCGGGAGTGGAGGAAAACCCATTGCTCTTCAGCCCGATGAGATCACCAAGATCTTACGGCGTATGGGCCTGGTGGACAGCAAACCCAGGATTATTGATATAGAAGTAGGCGAAAATATTCGGGTAAAAAGCGGACCTTTTGCCAACTTTGAAGGCGTGGTCAGGGAGTTGCTGCCTGACCGGGGCAAGATTAGGGTGAATATTTCCATGTTCGGCAGGGAAACTCCTGTTGAGTTGGATTATGAACAAATAGAGAAGATGTAAAGGAGGTGGGAAGATGGCCAAAAAAGTTCTGGGCAAGGTTTCTCTCCAGATAGCGGCGGGTAAAGCAACCCCGGCGCCTCCGGTAGGACCGGCCCTGGGCCAGTACGGTGTCAATATCATGGGATTTTGTAAAGACTACAACGCCCGTACAGCCAACCAGACCGGCTATATTGTTCCAGTTGAGATCACTGTATATGCCGACCGGTCTTTTACCTTTGTTTTAAAATCGCCCCCGGCTTCAGATCTGTTGAAAAAAGCTGCCAGTGTTGACAAGGGATCCGGTGAACCTAATAGCAAAAAGGTTGGAAAGGTAACCCGAGCCAAGCTGGTGGAAATCGCGCAGACCAAGAAGGACGATCTCAATGCAGCCGATATTGATGCGGCAGTAAGAATGATCGAGGGGACAGCCCGTAGTATGGGCCTGGAGGTCATAGACTAAAGCCAGTGGGAGGATTCTTATCCGCAATCACCACAAGGAGGTTAATACATGAGAAGATCAAAAAATTACCAGGAAGCTGTTAAGCAGATTGATCGGAGCAAGCTCTATGATCCATCTGAAGCTCTGCAACTGGTTAAAGAACTTTCCAAAACGAAGTTTGATGAAACAGTAGAAGTGCACGTCAAGCTGGGAGTCGACCCACGCCATGCAGACCAACAGGTCAGAGGCACGGTAAGCCTGCCGCATGGTACAGGCAAGACCCGAAAAGTATTGGTTTTCGCCAAGGGTGAGAAGATCAAAGAAGCTGAGACAGCGGGAGCCGACTATGCTGGAGGAGAAGAGCTGGCGGAAAAAATCCAGGGCGGTTGGTTCGATTTCGATGTAGCTGTAGCCACACCCGATATGATGGCGGTAGTGGGAAAACTCGGTAAGATTTTGGGGCCCCGCGGTCTGATGCCCAACCCCAAAGCCGGAACCGTCACCTTTGATGTGGAGCGCACCATTAAGGAACTCAAAGCCGGCAGAATTGAATTCCGGGTGGATAAGACTTCCATCGTGCATGCTCCAATTGGGCGTGTTTCCTTTGAACTGGATAAACTCCAGGAAAACTTGAATGCTTTTGCCGATGCACTGATAAAGGCCAAACCGGCAGCTGCCAAAGGCCAGTACATGCGCTCGGTAAACATTTGTTCCACGATGGGACCAGGTGTAAAAATTAATCCCGTGGTGGTAATGGCTGCCAACAGGTAGCGTTAAAACTGAAAACAGGACTTGAGACAGCCGGTGGCGATCATGCCGTAAGAACTGTGTTCACCTGCCGAGGTTATGAAATAAGCATGGCTTGTGTAATAAAGCATGTGTAAACCTCTGTAGATGTCTGCAGAGGTTTTTTCGTTGGCAAAGTCTAGAACCTGGTAGTAAATGCAAAAAGGGGGTGAAGAATGAATGGCCAATGCGCAAAGGATTGAAGAGAAGAAGGCTATTGTCAAACAGATCGAACAAAAAATCGACGATGCCTGTCTAATAGTTTTTACCGATTACCGCGGCCTGACTGTGGATGAAATGACCGACCTCAGGAACCGGCTCAGAGTTCCGGGTGTGGAGTATAAGGTCTTAAAGAACACCATGACCGAATTTGCTCTGAAGAACAAGGGCCTAGAGGATGCCATCCCCCAGATTACAGGTCCCAATGCTGTCCTTTTCAGCAAAGTGGATCCGGTAGGACCGGTAAAAAGCATCTATGAATTCATTAAGCAGTACAAAAAACTGGAAGTTAAGGTGGGAATCCTGGAAGGCCAGATAGTGCAGCCGGAGAAGATTAAGGACCTGGCTGAACTGCCGCCTCGAGAAGTGCTCGTTGCTCAAGTATTGGGCACCTTGCAGGCCCCGATTACTGGTCTGGTCTATGTATTGAATGCCAATATTACCGGCCTGGCCCGGGTAGTTGATCAGATTCGTGAGCAAAAAGAAGCTGTTTAGTCTTTGCATAAAAATTTAACAAAAATAATGGGAGGTTTGAATAATGAGTAAAGTTCAGGAAGTTATTGATATTGTCAAAAATTTGACCGTTCTGGAATTGTCAGAATTGGTAAAGGCTCTGGAAGAAGAATTTGGCGTGAGCGCCGCTGCCCCCATGGCTATGGCGGCACCTGCTGCCGCAGCACCTGCTGAAGCAGCTGAAGAGCAGACCGAGTTTGATGTCATTCTAACTGGTTCAGGTGAAAAGAAGGTCAATGTGATCAAAGTCATCCGCGAGATTACCAGCCTGGGTCTGAAAGAAGCCAAAGAGTTGGTTGACACCTGCCCCAACCCGATCAAAGAGAAAATTCCCAAAGAAGAAGCTGCTGCGATCAAAGCTAAAGTCGAGGAAGCTGGCGGAACCGCAGAAATTAAATAAATTGTGATTTCTTCTGCAACCCGGGCTTATGGCTCGGGTTGCTTATTTTCTGGTCAAGAGGGCAGGAACTCCGGGCGATTCTTAACAGAACAAGGGAAATAGTAGGGTGTATAGAAATAAGAAAATAATAGAGTAAATACAACGGCAGGGAGATTGAATATGAATTTACCAGAACAATCTGCAGACCAGAACCTGCAGTCAGCATGGAAAGAGCTATCCCGGGGGCTGCTTACCGGTCTGCCCATTGCGGTGGGTTATATACCAGTCGCAATTGCTTTTGCCGTGATCAGCCAGACTCGAGGGGTCCCTGCTTTTTTTATTATTCTGTTATCCCTACTGGTTTTTGCGGGAGCCAGCCAGTTTGCTGCAGTGGGGATGTGGTCAGCCGGCAGTGCTTGGGGTGAGATTGTATTGGCTACCCTGGTTTTGAATTTACGGCATCTGCTCTTTTCTGCCTCCCTATCACATCGCCTGGAGAAGAACATCACTCCAGGCTGGGCTGCACTCCTCTCCTTCGGCGTCACCGATGAGACCTTCGCCACCGCCTCTCTGCAACCGGAGAAAACCTTATCTCGTTATTATATACTGGGTTTAAATTTTCTGGCTTACACTGCCTGGGTAGGGGGAACGGGCCTGGGGGTACTCCTTGCTTCTCAACTTCCCCAGATTGTAAAGAACAGTCTGGGAATCGCTCTGTATGCTTTGTTTATTGGATTGCTGGTTCCGGCAGTTAGAGAATCTCGCCCTGCACTATTGGTGTTGTTCATGGCCTTGATCGCCAGTAGCGCACTGTTCTGGTTCCCAGGTTTTGAGGCCGTCCCCCCGGGCTGGAAGGTGATCATCACTACAGTTCTGGCTGCTGGCGGAGGAGCATGGCTTTTTCAGGAGGCAGAGATATGACAAATATGTGGATTTTGGTACTGGGAATGGCTGTGGTTACCTATTTACCACGTATGATTCCCATGGTGGGATTAAGCCGGCTTCATCTGCCGGTCGGGCTAGTCCGTTTTCTTCGCTTTATACCGGTAGCCGCCCTGGGTTCTTTAACCTTTCCGTCTATTCTTTATTCAACGGGAAATGTTTCATCGGCCCTGGCGGGTACTCTGTTGGCAACAGGGTTGGCTCTGGCGCGTTTCAACATAATCCTGATCGTTCTGGGGGGAATTCTGGTGGTTTTGCTCTGGCAGATGTTGGGTGTTCATGTAAACATGTTTCCCTGAGCCGATCCGACAGACAGGAGGTTCCTTTTGTCGCACTTTGTTGCTCTGCTGTACGCCTCTTGCGGCCATTTTCCTATTGAACAAAGTATCCTTCTGGTATAATCTTGTTTTAGGTTTAAATTTACAGGAGAAGGGAAATGATGTTAGCATGAAAAGATGTTTCCCAGTTCTGATGCTAGTAGCTTTGATCATTCTGAGTCTTCCATCCCTGGCGCAAGCAGACGCAGAATGGAAAATTAAACTGAATGGCGACCGAAGCGTAAAGGAGATTGTAACTCTCGACAAGGCCGGCTTGCAGAGCGAGTATCCCACATGGAAAGCCAGCCAGGCGGGTGATAAATTAGTCCTCACACGTAGTGTCAGCAATGCCCAAACCTTTAATCAAGAAACCGACCGTCTTCCGCTGGAGCTTAAGGTCAAGGATTATGGGTTATGGCAAAACATCGAAGTTCACTCTCTGTCAACTCCGGTTTCTGCTGGAGTTGCAGCAGCCTTTATGAATCAAGTACAGGGGATGCGTCTCATCATTCAAACGTCCGGGCCCATCGGAGAAAACAGTGCTGATAGCCTGGCGGACGGATCGACAGCTACCTGGCAGTTGAAGTCCCCGAGCAGCATATATAATGAAGGTATTTTAATGAAGGCGACAGTAGTGGATGGTTTTATGATGGGCATTGCCCTGTTCTTACTCGCATTTATCATCATCGCGATTCTTTTTATCCGCAAAATAAACAAAACCCATAAGCTTATCGAAGAAGAGTACTCCTTGGAGAACCTTCAACCTAATGCTCCCGATGATCAAGAAGAGAATGAGGAAGATAAATAGAAAAAAAGTTGACTGCAGTTATGAGATATGATAGCATTAATAATTGCCATTCATGCTATAGGATGGTAATTTGTGTCTTGTGTTGCTTTGATTTAGAAGCGAGGTTTAAGGTTAGGCCTTGCTTTTCACTCTTTTAAGAAAAAATTTAAGGGGTGAAGTTACGGAATGGCTGGTATGGTACAATATGGGGCGGTCGAAAGGTTAAGTTACGCCAAAATTGAAGAACCTATAGAGTTGCCGAATTTGATCCAGGTTCAGCTCAGTTCCTACAAATGGTTCCTGGAGAAGGGTCTACGTGAAGCTCTTCAGGAGGTATTCCCCATATCCGATTTTACGGGTAATCTGGAACTGGACTTTATCGACTACAACCTGGGCGACCCTAAGTATTCGGTGCCGGAATGCAAAGAGAGGGATGTGAGTTTCCAGGCTCCCCTCAAATTGCGCGTGCGCCTGACAGACAAAGAGAACGGCGAGATTAAGGAATCAGAAGTGTACATGGGCGACCTTCCGCTGATGACCGAAAAAGGAACCTTCATTATAAATGGAGCGGAAAGAGTGGTTGTCAGTCAGTTGGTCAAGTCCCCCGGAGTTTATTTCAGCGATCGTCTGGACGTAGCTGGCAATAAGCTTTTCGGAGCCACAATTATTCCCAATCGGGGAGCCTGGTTTGAACTGGAGATGGACAGTACCGGCGCTATCTATACTCGTATAGATAAAACGCGAAAAATTCCAGTTACGGTTCTACTCCGAGCTATCGGTTATGAAAGTAATGAGGCCATCCTGGAACTCTACGGTGGGGAGGAGGCCATGGCTCGCACCCTGGAAAAAGACCCCACCAGCAATAGAAAAGAGGCTTTGATTGAGTTCTACCGGCGTTTGCGCCCGGGAGAAATGGCTACCGAGGATGCAGCTGAACAACTACTCAACAATCTGTTTTTCGATCCGCGCCGCTATGATATGGCCGCGGTGGGCAGGTACAAGGTAAATAAGAAACTAGGATTGCAGATTCCAGCGGAAACCAGGTATCTGACCGTTGAAGACATCACCACGACCATTGCCTATTTGCTGAAGTTGATTCGTGGCGAAGGCCGTACGGATGTCATTGATCATCTGGGCAACCGCCGGCTGCGGTCTATTGGAGAGCTTCTGCAAAACCAGTTCCGCACTGGGCTGGTACGTATGGAGCGGGTGGTCCGGGAGCGTATGAGCATCCATGATGTAGAGACCCTAACTCCACAGGTATTAATTAACATTCGTCCTATCACCGCAGCTGTCAAGGAGTTCTTTGGCAGTTCGCAGTTATCTCAATTTATGGATCAGACCAATCCTCTGGCTGAACTAACGCACAAACGTCGTCTCAGCGCCTTGGGTCCAGGAGGGTTGACTCGTGAGCGAGCCGGATTCCAGGTTCGTGACGTGCATCATTCACATTATGGACGGATCTGTCCCATTGAGACCCCTGAAGGACCCAACATCGGCTTGATTGGGTCACTGGCTACATTCGGCCGGGTGAATGATTTTGGGTTTATTGAGACGCCGTATCGTAAGGTGGATAAAAAGCAGGGCCGGGTGCTCAACGAAATTCACTATTTGTCAGCTGATGAAGAAGAGGAGTTCATTGTTGCTCAGGCTAATGCGCCCCTTAATCATGAAGGCTTCTTTATTGAAGAGAGGGTCGAAGCCCGGCACGGTGAAGAGATTTTAGAAATACATTGCAACCGGTGTGATTATATGGACGTTTCACCCAAACAGGTTTTCAGTGTGGCAACATCGCTGATACCCTTTTTAGAAAACGATGATGCCAATCGTGCCTTGATGGGTGCCAACATGCAGCGTCAGGCTGTGCCTCTGGTGCGGACTGAGTCTCCGATAGTAGGAACCGGACTTGAGTATAAAGCGGCCAAAGATTCTGGAGCCGTGGTAGTAAGCAAACGGGCCGGAGTGATAAAGCGGGTGAGCGCCGACCGCATCGTGGTGCAATGTGATAATGGCGAAGAGGATACATACCCGTTGATGAAATTTGTCCGTTCCAACCAGGGAACATGTTATAATCAGCGGCCTATGGTAAAAGTCGGAGATGTTGTAGGAGACGATACCATTATCGCAGACGGACCCAGTACTGACATGGGAGAACTGGCGCTAGGCAGGAATGTCTTGGTGGCCTTTATGCCATGGGAAGGTTACAACTACGAAGATGCGATCCTTATTTCCGAGAAATTAGTCAAGGATGATGTTTTTACATCGATCCATATTGAAGAATACGAGTGTGAAGCCCGGGATACCAAGTTAGGACCGGAAGAAATTACCCGGGATATTCCCAATGTTTCAGAAGACATGCTCAAAAATCTGGACGATCAGGGGGTAATCCGGGTGGGCGCAGAAGTGCGGCCCGATGATATCCTGGTGGGCAAGGTAACCCCAAAAGGTGAAACAGAGCTGACTCCAGAAGAGAGATTGCTGCGGGCCATTTTCGGCGAAAAGGCTCGGGAGGTCAGGGACTCCTCACTGCGGGTGCCGCACGGGGAGGCCGGAAAAATCGTAGCAGTCAAACGCTTTTCACGGGAAAAGGGCGACGAACTGCCCCCGGGTGTCAACCAACTGGTTCGGGTGTATATTGCCCAGAAACGGAAAATATCCGAAGGTGACAAAATGGCCGGACGGCATGGGAATAAGGGAGTCATCTCCCGCATCCTGCCTGAAGAGGATATGCCTTTCCTGGAAGATGGGACTCCGGTGCAGATTGTACTCAATCCGTTGGGTGTTCCCTCTCGAATGAATATTGGACAGATTCTGGAATGCCACTTGGGCTGGGCGGCTCGCACACTGGGAATGAACATTGCCACCCCGGTTTTTGATGGAGCGGACGAGGATGATATTTTCGAGAAGCTTATTGAGGCAGGCCTGCCCGTAAAAGGCAAAGCGGTTCTATATGATGGCCGAAGCGGGCAGAAATTTGATCATGCAGTTACAGTAGGTTATGTTTATATGCTCAAACTCGCTCATCTGGTAGATGATAAGATACATGCCCGGTCTATCGGGCCCTACTCCCTGGTAACTCAGCAACCCCTGGGCGGCAAGGCCCAATTCGGAGGCCAGCGCTTCGGGGAAATGGAGGTATGGGCTTTGGAGGCTTATGGCGCTTCCTATACCCTTCAGGAAATCCTAACAGTGAAATCGGACGATGTCGTCGGCCGGTTGAAAACCTACGAATCGATTGTTAAGGGAGAAAACATTCCCGAACCCGGGGTGCCGGAGGGCTTCAAAGTCCTGATTAAAGAACTGCAGAGCCTGGCACTGGATGTCAGGATCCTGTCTGGAGACAACCGGGAAATCCTCATTAAAGATGTAGATTATGAAGTGAACGAGAAGGAAAAGGCCCGGGAACTGGGCTTGGAACTCCCTGAAGCGACCCTGGCTAGACCTAGCGAAATCGATGTGGTAGTTGAAGCTAGCGAGGAGGATCTAGATCTGGAAGATTTTGATGAGGCACCCCTGGAGGACGAGTTTGATGTTCTGATCAATAAAGACTGATTACTTTAACACGGTTGATAGATAATCATTCGGGACCATTCTGGAAGGGAGAGAATGATTTGTTAGATGTGAACAACTTTGAACGGATTAAAATATCCCTGGCGTCCCCGGAACAGATCCGCTCATGGAGCAGCGGTGAGGTTAAAAAACCGGAGACCATAAATTACCGAACCTTGCGTCCAGAAAAAGAAGGCCTCTTTTGTGAGAAAATCTTCGGACCCGTCAAGGACTGGGAATGCCACTGCGGTAAATACAAACGGGTGCGCCATCGCGGAATTGTTTGTGACCGTTGTGGTGTCGAAGTTACAACATCCAAAGTCCGTAGAGAGCGGATGGGACATATCGAGCTGGCCGCTCCGGTATGTCATATATGGTATCTGAAGGGGATCCCCAGCCGTATGGGGCTGCTCCTGGATATGTCGCCCAAAGTTCTGGAAAAAGTAATTTATTTCGTCAATTATATTGTCGTAGATCCCGGAGACACTCCGCTGCTGAAGAAGCAGTTGCTGAACGAGCGGGAATATCGGGAGAACCGGGAGAGATACGGCGAAACCTTTAAAGCTGGGATTGGAGCAGAAGCCATAAAGGTGCTGCTTGAAGAAGTTGAACTCGAGAAGATGTCTGTGGACCTCAAGGAGGAGATTGCCACCACAACCGGTCAGCGTAAAGGACGCTCCATAAAGCGTCTGGAAGTTGTGGAATCATTCCGCTTATCCCAGAATAAACCCAAGTGGATGATTATGGATGTGCTTCCGGTTATTCCTCCGGAACTACGCCCCATGGTGCAGTTAGACGGAGGGCGCTTCGCCACCTCCGACCTCAATGATCTCTACCGCCGGGTTATCAATCGCAACAACCGGTTGAAGAGACTTCTGGATCTGGGAGCACCTGATATCATTGTGCGTAACGAAAAGCGCATGCTGCAGGAAGCTGTTGATGCTCTGGTGGACAATGGCCGCCGGGGAAGGCCGGTTACCGGACCAGGCAACCGCCCGCTTAAATCCCTTTCCGATATGCTCAAGGGCAAACAGGGCCGCTTTCGTCAGAACCTGCTGGGCAAGCGGGTCGACTATTCGGGACGTTCCGTAATTGTGGTCGGGCCCAATTTAAAAATGCACCAATGTGGGCTCCCCAAAGAAATGGCACTAGAGCTGTTTAAACCGTTCGTGATGAAGAAATTGGTTGATCGCAGCATCGCTTCCAATATAAAGAGCGCTAAAAAGATGGTGGAACGCGGCCGGGAAGAGGTATGGGACATACTCGATGATGTTATCAAGGAGCATCCCGTGCTTTTAAACCGCGCACCTACGTTGCATCGTCTCGGCATCCAGGCTTTTGAACCGATTCTGGTTGAGGGCAAGGCACTACAGTTACATCCCCTGGTCTGCACAGCCTACAATGCCGATTTTGACGGAGACCAGATGGCTGTCCATGTCCCTCTATCTGCTGAAGCGCAAACCGAAGCCCGCATCTTGATGCTGGCCAGCAACAATATATTGAATCCCAAAGATGGAAAACCGGTGGTGACGCCCACTCAGGATATGGTCATCGGTCTCTTCTATCTAACCTATATGAGCAAAGAAGACTGGGATATTGAACATCCCAGGTGTTTCCGCGACCCCGAAGAAGCCCAGATGGCTTATGCGACGGGTAGTATTACCTTGCACGAAAAAATCAAGGTCAGGATGAGGATACCTGAGAGAACGGGTTCGGAACTTCTGCGCAGCATGGAAGCGCAGACATTCAGGGAGCAGATGATGGAGACTTCGGTGGGGAGGATCATTCTGAATGAAATATTCCCTGACAGCCTGGGGTTCTTCAACGAGATGATCGATAAGAAAAAGTTGGGTAACATCGTTTACGATTGTTATCGCCTGGAAGGAAACGCCAAGACTGCTGAGATGCTGGATGGCATCAAACGATTAGGCTACACGTACAGCACCCGGGCTGGCATCACCGTAGGGGTCACTGATTTTGAAACCCCCGCAGCGAAAGCAGGAATCCTGGCTGAAGCCGATAAGGTAGTAGAGGGCATCGAAGAGGACTTCCTGGTAGGTATGATTACCGAGCAGGAGCGCCACAACCAGGTTGTGGAGATATGGAATCAGGCTACTGATGATGTTACTGAGGCTTTAAAAGCTGCACTGCCGGAAGATAACCCGGTCTATATGATGGCCGTTTCCGGAGCCCGGGGTAATTTCCAGCAGATTCGGCAATTGGCGGGTATGCGCGGCCTCATGGCCGATCCTTCCGGTAAGATTATGGACCTGCCCATCAAGGCTAATTTCCGAGAGGGTCTTACCGTTCTGGAGTATTTTATCTCCACCCATGGCGCCCGCAAAGGTTTGGCTGACACAGCATTGCGCACAGCGGATTCGGGTTATCTGACCCGACGTCTGGTGGATGTGTCTCATGATGTGATTGTTTTGGAAGATGACTGCGAATCGGTTGAAGGAATCTGGGTGGATAAGATTATGGAAGGGTCTCAGTTGATTGAGCCCCTATACCAGCGACTTGTCGGCCGGATATCGATTGACACCATTACCCACCCGGAAACCGGGGAAGTGCTAGCCGAGGAAAACCAGATGATCGATGATGATGCCGGGTTTGCCATCGAACGGGCTGGCATTCAAAAAGTTAAGATTCGCTCAGTTCTGACCTGCAAGACCCGACATGGCGTGTGCAAGAAATGTTATGGCCGCAACCTGGCCACCGGTTTCGATGTAGAAATTGGCGAAGCGGTAGGTATACTGGCGGCCCAATCTATTGGTGAGCCGGGCACACAGTTGACCATGCGCACATTCCATACTGGCGGCGTAGCCGGGGATGATATCACCCGAGGCCTACCCCGGGTCGAGGAACTGTTTGAAGTACGCAAGCCCAAAGGGCAGGCCCTGCTGACCGAAGTATACGGTCAGGTGAAATTTGGCGAAAATAAAGGACGGCGGGAAGTGGAAATTCTTGATGAAAATGGTGAAATACTGGCCGCCTATCCGGTTCACTACGGATCCCGCCTCAAGGTTTCAGAAGGGGACGATGTGGAAATGGGAGATGCCTTAACAGAAGGCCCCCTCAACCCCCATGATATTCTTAAGACAAAGGGACTGCAGGAAGTGCAAAGATATCTGCTGCAGGAGGTTCAAAAAGTATATCGTTCCCAGGGTGTGGATATCAGTGACAAACACATAGAGATTATGATCCGCCAGATGTTAAAAAAGGTCAAGGTAGAGGATGCTGGTAATACATCGGTACTACCCGGAGCCTTCGTAGATATTGCCGCATTTGAAGAGGAAAACCTGCAGATTATTGAACGGGGTGGGTTGCCGGCAGTATGTTCTCCGATGCTTTTAGGAATCACCAAAGCTTCATTGAATACCGATTCCTTCCTCTCTGCCGCCTCCTTCCAGGAGACCACCAAGGTCCTCACGGAAGCAGCTATCAAAGGCAAGGTGGATTATCTTATCGGGTTGAAGGAAAACGTAATTATCGGTAAGCTGATTCCGGCCGGCACTGGTTACATGGCTTACAACAAAACCACATACTCTCTGGCGAGTGAGGATATTGATCCTACCATAGAAAATTAGCTGGTTTGAGCCAGGGCAATTTATTTGACTACGGAAGCACCAAATGATAAACTGTCTAGGTGCGCGGTAAATCTGTCGACATTTTGGCAAGAGCCGCTGTGCTGGGAGGAGGTTTTAAGAACTTGCCTCTAGCCGAACTCAAGAGCCATTCGTTAGTAATAGGAAGCAAACAGGTCAAGAAGGCCCTTAACAAGGGAATTGTCCAAAAGGTATTTCTGGCCAGCGATGCCGAACCGCGGGTTATCGAACCGTTGCAGTTGCTATGCCATCAACATCGCATAGAAGTGGTGATGGTCGAAACCATGAAACTGCTTGGGGATGCTTGTGGAATTGATGTCGGTTCAGCCGCTGTAGCCATAATCAATTGATTTAATCGGGGAAGGAGGTGCAAGTGTGCCAACCATAAACCAACTAGTTAGAAAAGGTAGAGAAAAAATCGTGAAGAAATCTACCGCACCGGCTCTGAAGAGCTGTCCCCAGAAAAGAGGAGTCTGTACTCGTGTTTATACCACCACACCCAAGAAGCCCAATTCAGCTTTAAGAAAAATTGCCAGGGTGAGGCTGACAAACCAGATTGAGGTGACTGCGTATATTCCCGGGATTGGACATAACCTGCAGGAGCACTCGGTAGTATTAATCAGAGGCGGCAGAGTCAAAGACTTACCCGGTGTAAGATATCATATAATCAGGGGTACATTGGATGCTGCGGGTGTTCAGAACCGCAACCAGGGAAGATCGAAATATGGATCCAAGAGACCCAAGAAGAAATAGGAGGGAGGAAAGACATGCCCAGAAAAGGACCTGTCCCTAAAAGAGACGTTTTACCTGACCCGATTTACAACAGCAAAGTCTTCACCAAGCTGGTGAATCAGATTATGTGGGATGGTAAAAAAAGTATAGCTGAGAGTATATGCTATGGGGCATTTGAGCTAATAGCTAATAAGCTCCATAAGGAGCCCATAGAAGTTTTTGAAGTGGCCATGAAAAACATCACTCCTATTGTTGAAGTGAAAGCTCGGCGGGTAGGTGGAGCCAACTATCAGGTGCCCGTGGAGGTCAGAGCAGATAGAAGGCAGACCCTGGCTATTCGCTGGCTAGTTGCCTTTGCTCGTAAACGGAGTGAAAAGACCATGGCCGAGCGCTTAGCCGGTGAACTCATGGATGCGTACAACAGCACCGGAGGATCGGTGAAGAAGAGAGAAGATACCCACAAGATGGCCGAAGCCAATAAGGCATTCGCTCATTATCGCTGGTAGGTTGGCGAGCGGGGGGGGTGTCGCTTGCATGGCTGAAAAAACAGATCTGGCTTTAATCCGGAACATAGGCATCATGGCTCATATTGATGCGGGGAAGACCACCACGACCGAGAGGATCCTGTATTATACTGGCAGGGTTCATAAAATCGGGGAGGTAGACAAAGGCACCGCCACTATGGATTGGATGAGCCAAGAACAGGAGAGGGGCATCACCATAACCTCTGCTGCTACAGCCTGCACGTGGAAAGATTGTGTAGTTACAATTATCGACACGCCCGGCCATGTTGACTTTACAGTCGAGGTAGAACGGTCATTACGGATACTTGATGGGGCAGTAGGAATATTTTGTGCCGTAGCAGGTGTCCAGCCCCAGTCAGAAACAGTCTGGCGACAGGCTGACCGTTATCATATCCCTCGAATTGCTTATATTAATAAGATGGATCGCATCGGCGCAGATTTTTTCCGGGCCGTTAAAATGATCAAGGAAGTCCTGGGCAGTGAAGTTTTGCTTGTGCAGCTTCCTCTAGGAGTTGAGGACTCCTTTTACGGAGTCATTGATCTGGTCAAAATGGCAGCCTATGTTTATGAAGATGATCTGGGGGAAAAAGTCCTGGAGCGGTCGTTGACTTCTGAGGAAGCAAGTCAGGCTGAACAGTATCGGATCAACCTTTTCGAGAAACTGGCCGAGTATGATGATCAGATTTTAGAAAAATATATTGAGGGTCAGGAAATATCGGAAGATGAATTGCGAGGATGCCTGCGGCGGCTGACTATCAGCAGCCAGGTAGTACCGGTTTTGTGTGGATCTTCCTTCCGCAATAAAGGGGTGCAGATGCTCCTTGATGCGATTGTTAACTACCTGCCTTCACCGTTGGATAAACCTCCCATCCGGGGAATTGATCCACAAACCGGACAGGAGAAGGAAAGAAAAGCCGATATTCAGGAGCCTCTGAGTGCCCTGGCTTTTAAAATCGCAGTAGACCCATATGTGGGGAAGTTAACTTATTTTCGCGTTTATTCGGGCAGCATCAAAGTGGGCTCCCACCTCCTCAATCCCCGCAAGGAGAAAAAGGAACGCTTGACCAAGATTCTGCGCATGCATGCAAATAATCGTGAAGAGATTGTTGAGGCAGTGGCCGGGGACATAGTCGCCGGGGTAGGATTAAAAGATACGGTTACCGGGGATACCATTTGTTCCGAACAGGATCCAATTATTTTGGAAGCCATCAGTTTCCCTGAACCGGTTATTGACATTGCGATTGAGCCCAGGACCAAAGCTGATCAGGACAAAATCGGTGAAAGCCTGCGGCGTCTAGCTGAAGAAGATCCTACCTTCAGGGCTCAAATAGACGAAGAAACCGGGCAGACCATCCTTTCAGGTATGGGAGAACTTCATCTGGAGGTCATTGTAGATCGCCTCCTGCGGGAATTTAAGGTAAATGCCAATGTTGGAAAACCTCAGGTAGCCTATAAAGAGACGATAAGAAAAAAAGGGCGAGCCGATACCAGGTTCGAAAAACAGACCGGGGGTCGGGGCCAATTTGGACACGTTATCCTTGAAGCGGTCCCCCTGGCAGAAGGCCAGGGAAAGTGCTTTGTGAATCACAGCACGCAGGAGAATGTTCCCCACCAATTTGTGGCGGCGATAGAAGAGGGAATTATGGGAGCGCTTGAGGCCGGTCTGCTGGCCGGTTACCCGGTTGACGACCTGGAAATCAACCTGGTAGGAGGTTCTTACCATGAGGTGGATTCCAATGAACAGGCTTTTAAGATTGCTGCCAGTATGGCCATTAAGGAACTTCTGGGTGATGCTGACCAAGCCCTGTTGGAACCGATTATGGACATTGAGATTGTTGCCCCTGAAGAATTCGTGGGAGATGTTATTTCCGACTTGAATGCCCGCCGGGGCCGAGTGCTTGGTTTTGAAGAAAACCGGGAAACCCGGGTTATTAAAGGAACAGTGCCCTTGGCCGAGACCTTTGGCTATGCCACCAGTTTGAGATCTGCCAGTCAGGGAAGGGCCAGTTTTTCGATGCACCTAAATAATTATGGTGAGGTGCCCGAATCAAAAAGCAAGGAGATTATAGCCCGGAGATACGGGTTGCCAATATAAAAATCAATAAGGAAAGGTGAGAGACAGGATGGCAAAGGCAAAATACGAGAGGACAAAACCCCATCTAAACATAGGGACAATCGGTCATATAGACCATGGTAAGACGACCTTGACGGCGGCTATCACCCTGTGTTTATCAAAGGTAGGGGGG
>DATMYR010000084.1:0-17574 GCA_035560815.1 Syntrophomonadaceae bacterium
CTCACGACCAAAGGGAGTCCAAGGGGACATTCCTTACCGTTATTAGCCAGAATAATGCTAAATAAAGGAATGCAAGACATAATAAAGTCCCTACAAATTGGGCTAAGGCCCGAGGGAAAGTGTGTCCCAACGAGAAATTCTTAATCAGGAAAATGCTTGGGAACTCACGACCAAAGGGAGTCCAAGGGGACATTCCTTACCGTTATTAGCCAGAATTATGCTAAATAAAGGAATGCAAGACATAATAAAGTCCCTACAAATTGGGCTAAGGCCCGAGGGAAGGTGTGTCCCCTTACCTTATAAGATCTAGAAAATGAGTCAGTATGCGAGCGGTTAGACCCCAGATCACCTCTTCTTCCCAGATGTAGAAGCATTGAGGATAGATTCCGGGGCGAAAAGGGTAATCCTTTCCTGCCGGAATCAGGTGTAAAGGGAAATCATCCGGGTAGCTGATGCTTATATTGGTAAAGGTTCTTTGCGGGCGGTATTGCAGGAGAAAGTTCAGGGGGACATAAAAGACCCTTTCGACTTCCAAGGGGTCCAATTGAATTTTTTGAGGATTTTGAATGATAGCCAGAAATGGATAGACGATCATGTTAAAAGGACTGACGAATATATCCAAATCAGCTATCAGATTGATGTCTTCCGGTCCTAATCCAAGTTCTTCGTAGCTTTCCCGCACGGCTGCCTGCCGGGGTCCAGCATCGCAGGCTTCAATTTCACCTCCGGGAAAACTGATCTCACCCGGTTGGCGCTTGATGGTCAGGGATCGTTTCTGGAAAAGTATGCACCACTCGTCATCTATCCGGATTAGGGGGACCAGAACGGAAGATTTAAAAAAGCTTTCATGTCCCAAAATACATGATTTTCGATCATAGAGACTCATAATTTTGTTTTCCAGCAAAGAGATCCCTCCATACCCTTGTTTACATCGGCTTCCTTATAAATATATCATGGATACATCACCTGGACCAACGCGTCCATACTACGAGTTTAAGCAGACTGTTGGAGGACAAAAAAAAGGATAAATCCAAACGGATTTACCCCAGTTTTGTTCAAGGAACCCTATAGAAGGCTTCTATTAAATATACCAAAAATGTTTATACATAGCAATAGGTCCAGTAAGTAAATTTTTTAATTTGCTGCATAGAGAAACAAAAGACTCGGATTTGCCAGCAGTTTCAAAAATATACAATATAAGGAGGGTGCTTCTTGAAGAAATTTTATTTGAAGAGAGACGACACACTGCTGATCATCGTAGATCTGCAGGAAAGACTGATGGCAGCGATGCCACAACGGGACCGGGTATTTCGCAACACTGCGGTGCTCCTGGCTCTGGCCGGGCAATACCAGCTGCCGGTAATCGTTACAGAGCAGTATCCTCGTGGTTTAGGACCCACGGTAACAGAAATCAAACAAGCCCTGCCCGAGCACGTTTGCCTGGAGAAGGTTCGCTTTTCAGCCAGTTCCAGGGAGCTTTCCGAAATTTTAACGAAACTTGGGCGTCCCAATATAATTATGACCGGCAGCGAGACCCATGTCTGCGTTTTTCAGACCACCCGCGACCTTTTAGAAGCGGGCTACAATATTCATTTGGTTAGAGACGCGGTCTGTTCCCGATTTGAGGAAAATTACTTGAATGGATTGGCTTTAATGCAAGACATGGGAGCGGTGGTAACCACCACCGAGACGGTAGTATTTGATCTATTGGAAGAAGCCGGGTCGCCGGAATTCCGCGCTATGTCCGCCCTGATCAAATAGGAAGAAAACCGGGTAGAACAAGTACAACGCCAGGCCGGGGAAGGGATTGGCGGTAATGCTATTTTTTAATTTTAAATTTCATGGAGCTGGCCACCTCAGCCAACTCCTGGGGTTTGAGGTTCCCGTTCAGCGTAACCCTGTAGGCCTGGCCATTCTCCTCAATGGACCAGCTCATTATACTATTGGACTGGCCAGCGGCATCGCTGCTTGCCGGTGGAGCTGCACCGAGACTTGTAGCGTTCATAGGCGAAGGGGCCGGCTCCGGAGTTGAGGTTGATTTTTCCGAAGTCCCGTTCTTTGCAGTGGGGCTGGTGTCCAGACGTGAAACGATTACGTCCAAGACCACATTGGAATCTGGCCTGGTAAACTGAAAGTCCACTGAATTATTAGCGATACTATTTACAGAAACCATCTGATAATCTGTGGAAAAATCAACCGGGAAAGGATAGCTATTGATATCCTCCTGGTTGGGAGAGGTTTCCGCAGCTATAACGCTGCGGCTGACCGGATTATCTCCTGAACTAGTCTTGCCGGCCCGGGGGCCGCTGCTTCCTAGCACTCCGGAATCGGTGCCATCCGTCAAGGAGGTGTCCGCTTGATCCATCCCTGCTTGATTTGCGTTCCCGGCCTTACTAGAATTGATGGGTTGCTTAACAACCGAAGCCGTTTGCGACTGTCCACTGCCGACCTGCCCCAGAGAGGGAGGTTGGTGAGAGAGATTGGGGTCAGTTTGCTTGGGGAACAGACCGGGTAATATCAAGAGCAACAGTAAAGTGCCCAGGATTGCAGTGGAGGCTCCCAGCCATTTATGGCGGAGCTGCTCCTTCCTCTTGCGCTTGCTGGACTGCCTGCTGATGGCAGAGGCTGTGGGGGCGAGGTTTTTCATGACCCGTTCGGTAAAGTCGGGAGATAAAGGCGGCAGATTATCAGAACGCTGCAAGACCTCGTTTTCCATACGAGTGAGATGAAGATGACGCCGGCAGGCAGCGCATTCAGCGCAATGGGCTTCCAGTGTTTCGCTTACAGTGGGGGAAAGCCGGTTGTCACAATAGTCCCAGATATACTTAGTTGCTTGCTGGCAGTTCATGGCTGAGCCCCCTTTCAGTCCATTGTTTAACGACCACCCGGCGTAGGGCTTTTCGAGCCCTGTGTATCCGCACCTCAACGTTTTCGCGGCTGACACCCAGGATGTCGGCGATCTCTTGGTTATCCAGGTCCATTTGATAGCGCAGGATGAGTAGGACCCGATAGCCGTCATTGACTTGCAGCAAAGCGGTCTGAATTTCTTCCATGAGTTCTTTCTTTTCGAATTCAGAGTGAGGGTCGGGAACATGAACGGTTAGATAATGGTCGATGTCTTTGCCCAATCCCTCTTCAAAGCTCAGATTAACGATTTTCTTTTTCCTGCGTAAGCTTGAAATGCTGGCATTAACTGCTATGCGTTGAATCCAGGGGCGAAATTTCTTACTCTGATCAAATTGATAAAGCTTCTGGTACACAGAGAGGAGGACCTCCTGCGTAATATCCTCCGATTCCTGGAATTGGCCGATGATCCGATATGCAATTGCAAACACCGGATTCTTATAGCGGTTGACCAGTTCTTCAAAGGCCGATAAATCACCCTGCAAAGCTTGACGGGCCAGCAGTTCATCGCTCAGCAACTTTATCAGCTCCTCCAACGCGTTCACTAAACAATACGACTTCTTATACAACAGCTTACACCAAGGTAATAGAAAAAACCTATCCTGTTTACTCAAAACCTGAGGAGATTTTTTAACAGAATCTGATTCACAGGGTATAATATTTCCATAAGCTCGGAGAAATTACCGATAAGGAGAGCGGGAACAAGATGAAAGTGCAGGAAGGGCGCATAGGACGTACATTTTTTGTTACATTTGAAAACGGCGAAGACCTATTGGGGGAAACGATCGATCTGGCTCGTAAAAAGGGCATCCATACAGCATTGGTTATACTCTTGGGCGCTATGCGCACCGGCGGTATGGTGGTGGGCCCCCGGGAATGTACTGTTCCACCGGTTGGGATGGAACGAAATTTTAATGACGGTCGAGAAATCTTGGCTATAGGAACTATCGTTTCCGACGAGAATGGTGAACCGACATTGCACTTGCATGGGGCTGCAGGGCGAGGGGAGCATAGTCTGACGGGCTGCCTGAGAAAAGACTGCGAGGTCTACCTCATTATAGAGGGGGTTATTATGGAGATGGAAGGAATCAAAGCCCGCCGCCTCATGGACCCGGTGTTACAGTTGAAAACCCTGGTACTGGGAAAGGATCTTGCATGAGAATTTTGGTAGATGCCGATGCCTGCCCGGTAAAAAAAATTATCGAAGAGGTAGCCAGATCTTACCAGGTGGAAGTAATCATGGTGGTGAATCCCCATCACCAGATTGACTGCAGCTATGGTCAGGTCCTGGCTGTAGATGGAGAAAGCCAGTCCGTTGATCTGGCCATCGCCAACCTGGCCCAAGTAGGGGATATTGTGGTTACGCAGGATTACGGCCTTGCCTGTTTAGCCCTAGGCCGGCGAAGCCGGGCTATCCACCCCAATGGATGGAGGTATGATTCACAACATATCGATGCTTTGCTGTCTCAGCGGCATCTGAACGATAAAGCACGTCGGGGAGGGTTCAAAACTACCAGTACTCCAAAACGAGCCTCATCGGCTGATCGGGTGTTTCGTCAAACACTGGTTCAGATGATGGACGAATCACAGCAGGGACCGGATGGATAGGACAAGGATAAAACGGTGGGATGATATCTAATTTTTAGCAAGAACTTGCATATTACCTTTCTCCATTTTAATGTATAATAATACCGAATTCTTGTGTTGAAAGGGGTAGGATCATGTCAGACAAGTGCAACAGTTGTCCATCCAAGCAAGGATGCAATATTGAGGCTAGTGAGTGCAATTCTGAAAAGAGTCTCTACGGAGTCTTCAACAATATCCGCAATGTAATTGTGGTAATGAGCGGCAAGGGCGGAGTGGGGAAATCCTCTGTTACCGGCTTGTTAGCCAGCAGTTTAGCCCGATCAGGTAAAAAGGTTGGCATTATGGACGCCGACATCACTGGACCCAGTCAACCAAAAATTTTCGGTCTCAATAAGGTGGCCTTGAAAGCTGACGATTATGGGATCATTCCTCCGGTTACCCGCTTGGGCATTAAACTTATTTCCATTAATTTCTTTTTGCCCAATGAAGACGATCCGGTTATATGGCGCGGCCCCATGCTGGCTGGTGCTGTAAATCAATTCTGGGGAGAGACAGACTGGCGGGAACTGGACTATCTCATCGTTGATCTGCCTCCAGGGACGGGAGATGTTCCCCTAACGGTCATGCAGAGCCTCCCGGTGAAGGGTATAGTGATTGTCTCTTCTCCCCAGGACCTGTCTTTTATGGTTGTTAAAAAGACATTGAAAATGGCGCGCAAGATGCAAATACCCATCCTGGGGTTGGTTGAGAATATGAGTTTTGCGGTATGCCCGCACTGCCAGGGTAACATAGAGATATTCGGCAAGAGTCAAGGTGAGACCGTTGCTGCTGAGCACGAGATTGCCTTCCTGGGCCGGTTACCATGGGACACGCAATTGAATTCACTTGTAGACCAGGGTTTGGTCGAGGATTACGTCTCCCCGGACATAGAAAACATAACTGGGAAAATTGTCGAGCAACTACCCTGATCCTAACCGATGGAGATCGGCATCCCCATTAGGGGGGAGTAGCGTGGAAAACATGCCTCTAGATTCAAAGAGTACTACATTCTCTGACCCGTTATTCACTTATCAACTAACTTGGAAAGAGTTGGATGACGGTAAGGGGATATTGTAATTCACTCTAGGATTTATTACAATTCTTATAAGATAGGAGTCAATGGTCTGTGCTTTCGCTTGGCCGGGAGGGAGGTCGTGCCTGTGATAACCAGGCTGTTTTTAGAACTGAAAAAGCTATTTGCTGACCTGGCATCCACTTTGATACTGGGGAAGAATAAGGATGCTGCACGATTGGCCCTGACACTCTCAGAAAAGAGCCGGGCCTTGGCAGAAGAATTAGGTAAATAGACTTACTAAATGTATTACAAAGCCACTCTTAATGAGTGGCTTTTTTTATTGGAGTGCGAGAGCAATAAATTTTTAGTTATATGTATAAAACAGGGAAGATGCAAACCATTTCAACAAAAATGTAAAAAAAGACTAACAAAATTGTAAAAATGCTAAAGTGTCTTATGGTGTCGAACGATATTTATACTAAGGCTATTCCGAAACAACTTCATTTAGAGTTAGTGTCCGAGATATGTGTTGCGGAACGCTTCGCCTTAAATGGAGGAGAAACAACCCAATTCAACAAAAATCAACGAAAAAGTGTCCAATAATGAGAGGTGTGACATAAGTAAGTAAATTTTATAGCAAAGAGCACCATAAATGATATTAGCTTCCAAGAAAAGAACAGAAATTTTCGAGTCTGCGATAGGTAGACACAAATAATGTTCAGAGATGAAATTATTGTAAGGGGTGCATGATTTGCCAGATTATGATGAATTGCTTCAAGGACTACAATCGGATGATGAAAGAGATCGTGCATTTGCTGTAGAGGACATTGTCTATGAAGGAATTCCCGAGGGACTTGACCTGCTTATCCATCATTTGGTGCAGGAAAAGTCCCGTTTTGTTCGGGAAGTCATCGTAAACAATTTGCCTCAAATGGAAAGGCCTGATCTGGTGGCTAAACTGCTCCCACTGCTGCGCAGCGATGATGCCTTTATTCGCAATTCGGTGATCGACATTGTTTCTCAGAAAAGGGACGAGGTGGTGGCTTATCTGGAACCCTTGATGGAGGATGCAGATAAGGATGTACGTAAATTTGCCCTGGATATATTGTTTCAATTAAAAACCACTGAAGTAACTCCCTACATGATCAACTTTCTCCATGATTCTGATATCAATATCATCATTACAGCGGTCGAATATATTGGGCAACTGGAAGACAAGACTGCTGGCGATGCCATCAACCAGGTCCTGCTTGAAGCGCAAAACCTTTTGCTTCGCTGTACGTGCCTGGAGTCCCTGGCGAAAATAGGCAACGCGCAATCTCCAGAGATTGTAGCCCGAATGTTCCCGGATCCGGACAGCATTAAAGGACTGGAACTCTTTTCCTATCTAAAATTTGTGGCTAAACAGGGGGATGCCAGCACGCTTCCTTTTGTTCTTTCCCTTATGAAGAGCAAAGGCCGGCTTTTAGCCAAGGAAATCATCAATACCCTGGAAGGTATTTTAGAAAGGGGTGCTCAGGCCAACCTGGCCGAAGAAATGGTTGGGGAAATCTTGACTTTCATTGGCAGTGATATCAATGCCATCAACAAATATGAACTACTAGGTTTTCTGGGCCAATTTCACAATTCTGCAATTTTTGAACCACTGGTGCAGTATACTCGCGACCCGGATAAACTGGTGGCCTTGGGAGCAATCGAAGGATTGGGCTTGATGGGCCGGATAGAAGCATTGCCGATTTTAAAAGACCTGCAGCAATCCGCAGAAGATGAAGACATGCTGGATGCCATCCAGAAATCCCTACAGCAATTAGAACAGATACGATAAAGGATCCTGGCGGAGTATTTAAACTGATAGGTAAGATGGATGTCCTAGATTTATTCCAGAATACGCAGCAGTGCAGTAGATGAGGTGAGCTTTTTGGAATTGTCGATTGAAGATTTCGTTAACCTGAGAAATCTAATCTATGAGAGAACCGGTATGCAGTTCGGTGAGAACAAGATCTATTACTTTAAGAAACGGGTTCAGAAACGCATGGAGGAACAGGGACTAGAGAGAGTCTCTGAATATATAAGGTACCTGAAAATGTTTGATTCCAACAACCGCGAATTTCAGGACCTGATTAATCTGATTACCGTGAATGAGACCTATTTCTTCAGAGAATTCAGCCAACTGGCCATATTTGCTGAAGTTTGCCTGGAAGAGGTAGTTGCCCGCAAAAGGGCCAAAGGCGACCGCACATTAAAGATCTTTTCTGCCGCTTGCTCCACAGGGGAGGAGCCCTATACCCTGGCGATAATCTTGAGAGAAATGCTGGATGACTTTAACTCCTGGAAGATTATGGTCAAAGGTGTAGACATCGATGAAAATGTGTTGAAAGCAGCAACTCGGGCCGAATATGATTCGCGTTCGGTGAAGGACGTACCTGCTTCCTACATAGATCAGCACTTCACCAGTCTGTCCGGGGACCGCTATCGGGTTAATCCGGATATTCGTCAAATGGTCACCTTCGAACATGTAAACTTGATGGACCGCCGGGCTCTGCGCAGTGAACGCAATTATGACTTTATCTTTTGCCGCAATATGCTCATCTATTTCGATGATCAGTCTCGCAAACAGGTGGTTGAACGGTTTTATACCATGTTAAACCAGGGAGGGTTTATTTTCTTGGGACATGCCGAGTCCTTGAGCAGGATTACAACTGCTTTTAAAATTCGAAGGATCGAAGGATTTACTGTATATCAAGCTTAGGGTAAGGGAGAGATTATCGGTGAAAATTTTAATAGTTGACGATTCCGAAATGGTTCGCAATTTCCACTGTTATATCTTGAAAAGCAACGGGTTCCAGGTGATGACAGCCGTGGATGGCGCTGATGCTCTTGAGAAAATCTACACTGGAGAAAACAAGATCGACCTGATAATCACAGATATTAACATGCCCAATATGGATGGATATTCACTGGTGGAGCGTTTACGGGAAGACCCTGATTTTGAAACAGTTCCGGTTATTATCGTATCCACCGAAGATGAAGCTCGAGACAAAACGCGCGGTTTCGAGGCGGGAGCCGACATCTACATCGTCAAACCCACCGAACCAGAACTTCTGGTGGAGAATGTTTTCATGCTGCTGGGCAAGGAATGATAGGAGCGACCCGTTATGAAATTCCATTTTGAACCCGATGACATAGAGATTCTTCAAGGTATCGTCGAGGAATCGACCGAACACCTGAATGGCATCGAGGAGGGCGTCCTCAAACTGGAGGCTGAATTCGCACCTGAGCATCTGGACCATGTCTTCCGCGCTTTGCATTCAGTAAAAGGCGTGGCGGGATTTGTGGACTATACCCCTATTAAGGACACTGCTCATGTACTGGAATCCTTCCTCAGCGATATGAAAAAGGGCGTTTATACTATCACATCCGAAATTACGGATCTCCTGCTGCGCGGAATTGATATCTTAAACCTGCATGTAGCCCAATTGGGGCAAAACCTTCAGGAAAACGATACCAGCGGACAGAATCCCATAGATATGGATATAGACGAGTACGATTTTCAAGAGTTTGTGCATGGGGCCGAGAACATTCGCCAATCCACATTGGAAGGCGGCGGTCTCACTCCTCCTAATGCCCCCGCTGCTGCACTCCCTGAAGCAGAAAGACCAGTCGAGTTAAGACAATTCGAGAAACTGGAAATGGCATCATTCCTGGAACAGTCCCGGCTCGACTTTCTGGAAGAGGTTCATGAACATCTGGACAGCATTGAAAAATGCTGTGTATTACTGGAAAAAGAGCCATCCAACCAGGAGTTGCTTAATGCAATTATGAGAGGCTTCCATAGTATCAAAGGAGGAGCCGGGGTCATTCTTAGCATGCAGGAAGACCAGGCATCCAGTGGTGCTCTTAACCAGATTAAGAACTTAACCCACCGGGTGGAAACCCTCATGCAGACCTACCGGAATTTCGAAATGGAAGTACCCAGTGGGGTGGTTGATTTAATCCTGGAGACCATTGACCGTTCCGCGGCCCTGACCAAATCCATTGAGATGGAGCAAGACGAGCATCTGGTTATTGATGATCTCATGGAACGGCTGCAGATCTTTACTCCGGGAGAGGAAGAAACACCCGGAGAAGAAGTTCCTCAAGCACAAACAGACCACAAGCTGCCCCGCCAGCTTGCTGCTTTTGCGAATATTACCCGCCAGGCTCTGGAGTCGATGGCGGGAATCATTCAAACTGCACGAACCGATGCGCCCGTAAACCCCAAACGTTTGAAACAATATCTGCGGGCTCTGACCAGCATTTCTAAATCAGCCCGGCAATTGGATTATACAGACCTGGTCCATCGTGTGGAGTCTCATGGGAATAGAATGGAGGGACTGGACCCCGGGAAGCACATGGTTAATGAAGAACTGGTCACCATGATGCGAGACGAATTTGAACAGATAAAAGACATCCTGGAGAAACGGATCAACGATATTGAAAATCTAAGCAAAACCCCGGAAGAGGACTATGCTGATAAAAAACTGGGAGAAATCCTGCTGGCGGAAAAGAAGATATCCCAGGAGGATTTGGACAAGGCTCTCAAGACACAAAGACGACTGGGGGAAGTCCTGGTTGATTCTGGCCTGCTCAGAAAAGAGGACATTGATTTAGCCCTGGCCAAACAGACCATTGCCAGGGAACAAACCCGTGAGCCCCGTGAACAAGGTCCGGCCAACAGTGATGTTGGCGGTCAATCTATCCGCGTCAGTCAGGATAAGATGAACCGCCTTATGAACATGATCGGGGAGCTCCTCATATCCAAAAACCAGATCTTTCACCTGGCCGGAAAAGTATCTGTTGAATACGAACTCCCTGCCCTGGCAAGAGAAGTAAAATCAGTGGCTTTTGATATATCTCGCATTTCCGATGAACTTCAGGATGCCATTATGTCAGCGCGTATGCTGCCCCTCAGGGGCCTCTTCCAGCGCTACCCCCGTACGATTCGGGATACAGCTCGTAAGGTTGGCAAACAAGCTGATCTGATCGTAGAAGGGGAAGAAACCGAACTGGATAAAACGGTCCTGGAGGCTATTAACGATCCGCTGGTGCATATGCTTCGCAATGCGGTGGATCATGGCATCGAAATGCCGGAAGATCGGCGCCGAGTTGGAAAACCGGAAGCCGGCACCGTATTGCTCCGGGCCCGTTATCAGGGCAATAACGTGGTAATTGAAATTAAAGACGACGGCCGGGGGATGAATCCTGAAGAGCTCAAAGCCAAAGCTTTAAGAAAGGGATTAATTACTCCCGATCAAATTGAAACCCTGACCATAGAGGACACCTTCCGTCTTATTTTTGCTCCCGGGTTCAGCACCAAAGAAGAAGTCAGCGAACTATCCGGACGTGGTGTGGGCATGGATGTGGTAAAAACCAATGTGGAAAAGGTGGGGGGGTCGGTGTCTATGACCAGCGTGATCAACGAGGGATCGCTGTTCACGCTGAAGATTCCTTTGTCCATGTCTATTATAAAAGGTTTGATGGTCAAGTGCTCCGGTCAGCAGTTTGTGCTGCCGCTGGACTGTATTGAGGAGACGGTTAAACTACCGGCCAGCAACATCCGGCACTACAAAGATCTCCTGGTAGCAGATATTCGAGGAGAAATTTTGCACTTGATCCGGCTCCACAATGTTCTTAACCTGCCCCAATCCCAAAACCAGGGAAAAAAGACGGCGGGTGAACGCGTTTCGGTTGTTGTTGTAGAGATCGATGGGAATCGTTTTGGCCTCATTGTTGATTCTTTTCATAAGGAGCAGGAATTCGTAGTCAAAGCACTGACCGAAGAGCTGGCCCGCCTTAAGATTTACACCGGAGCCAGTATATTGGGTGATGGAGATGTTGTTCTGATCCTGAACCCGGTTCAGCTTTTTAACCTGTTTTTACACTCCAGAAGGGGAGGACCGGTAGATGGCAACAACTATAGCACTGGCCAACCGTAAAGGAGGGACAGGCAAAACCACCAGCTCGGTCAACATTGCCGATGGACTAGCCCGTATGGGAAGAAGGGTCTTGCTTATTGATGCTGATTCTCAGGCTCAGGCCACTACCAGTTGTGGATTTTTGCCCCAGAACAATCCCACCAGTCTTTATGAATTGCTACACCTGCAATCCCAGGAGCGCAACACAGACACCCAGATTCGGCAAACGATCATCCGGCAGGCAAAAATGTTTGATTTACTTCCTTCACGACCCGATCTATCCGCTATTGAGCTGGAAATCGGTACGGTTGCCGGGCGTGAATCGCTCTTGCGCAGTCTACTTGTGGAAGTAGAGCAGGAATACGATTTTATTCTTATAGACTTACCCCCTTCTCTGAGCTTGATCACGATCAATGGTTTGGTAGCAGCCAATTATCTGATTATCCCTATTGAACTCACCTTTCTTTCCATGGATGGGTTGGCACAGATGATGGGTATTCTCTATCGGGTAAATGCTGAATTAAACCCAACCTTGCGATTGATGGGAATCCTGGTTGTTAAATCAGATATGCGCACCAACCTGGCCAGGAGTGTAGCTCAAGAGGTCATAAAAAACTTTGGAGCCGATCGGATGCTGCCCCTGATCCGGACCGACATCAAACTGGCTGAATCACCCAGCTTCGGAAAAAGCATTTTTGAATATGCGCCAGGCTGCCGCGGAGCTGCAGACTACTGGAGACTGGCGGAGTCTATTGTGGCCAGGAGTTGAGAACTGTGAAGGACAAACTGAAGGGTTTGGGCATGGGATTGGACCTCTTGCTGAAAGCCAGTGAAGGCGGAGGAAGACAGAATCCGGATCCGGTCAGACAGAATTTTGAACAAGCCCGGGAATGGTTTAACCAAGCACTCGGTAAGGATGAAGATGGCAACTACCTGGAAGCGTACTACTTTTACCGGAGAGTTGCGGATTTGAGTCCGAGTAATGACGTTGAAGAACGACGGCTGTTGTCCCAGGCTCTGAATAATATAGCCATCATCCTCTATGAGAACGGGCAGAATAAAGCAGCCCTCGCCCAACTGGAAAAGGCCCTGGCGGTAGATTCGGATAACCAGGTGGCTCGGGACAATTTGGCTATGCTTATACAGGAAGTGTAAAAATGGAAGATAGAAATGTTTCGACATGCTGACGTATATGATGAGGGGGGAGAGAGATGTCAATTGTGGGAGTCGATCTGGGCACCACCAACTCGCTGGTGGCTCATATTAATCGCGAAGGCCGGCCTGAAATTATTATCAACGAACGGGGCAGTCGTCTCACTCCTTCAGTGATTTATTTTAAAAACGATCAAGAGGTGCTGGTCGGGGAAATAGCCCGCTCCCAAGCGCTCCTTCAGGCGGAGCGCACTGTCACCCATATTAAACGACAGATGGGCACCAACTACCAGGTAAGTATCAACCAGAGAGGTTATTCGCCGGTAGAGCTATCAGCTTTGATCCTGCGCAAACTCCGTCAGTATGCGGAGAAACACCTGGAAAATCCCCTGGAGGGGGCAGTGGTCACTGTACCGGCCTATTTTAATGATAATCAGCGCCAGGCCACCTTCATGGCCGGTGAATTAGCCGGAGTCAAAATTCTCAAGCTGCTTAACGAACCAACCGCTGCCGCCCTGGCTTATGCAGCAGAATTGGACAAAAACGAACATATTCTGGTTTTGGATATCGGTGGCGGAACCTTTGATATTACATTAATGGATTATGAGAATGGCATGTGCCGGGTGCGTTCCACGGGAGGATCGAGCTCACTGGGAGGAATCGATTTTGACCAGCGTCTGGAACATTACATAGTCGACACCTTTCAACAGCAAACCAGTATTGATTTAAGCGGCGATCCGGTTGCTATGCAGCAGATCTTGATCAATGCTGAGAAAGCCAAGATCGACTTGTCGACAGTCAATGAATGCACAGTCTTGATTCCCTATCTGAGCATGAGCTCGTCTGGTCCAGTACATCTGAATCAATTAATGCAACGACAAGAATTCAACCACCTGTGCAACGACTTACTGGCTGAGATAGAAAGTCTTATTCAGCGTACTTTTGAACGGGCCGACCTTACCCAGGATTGGGTAGATGTGGTGGTTTTTGCCGGCGGAGCATCGCGTATGCCTGGTTTTCATGACTGCGTGCAGGCCTTATTTCCAGGGGTTCAGATCAAAGATCATATTAATCCTGATGAGGTTGTAGCCCTGGGAGCCGCATTACAAGCGGGAATGTTGTCCGGACAGATCCTCGATGTAGAATTGCACGATGTGACCAGCCACACCCTGGGACTGGAAGATGACCAGGGACAGTTTGTACCTATCATCCAGGCAAACACCCCCTACCCGGTGGGAGATTCCCAGCTTTTCACTACAGTGGAAGACAATCAACCGGAGGTTATTGTCCATATCATGCAGCGGGATGAGATGGCCGAAGGGGACAAAGCTGGTTGTATATCTCTGGGCAGGTTTCACCTGGCCGGCATAGCACCCGCAGCTGGAGGAGACCCGAATATCGATGTTAGCTTCGAAATCGATCGCAACGGCATTCTCAGAGTGTCGGCAGTGGATATTGACAGTGGTGTGATGAATGAGATCCATATCAGTGAAATGGGATTTACTCCCGGTGATAAGTTCCACGCCAGGAGAGGTAGAAACCTAAAGATATTGTAGAGGGAGGGGTTTATATGGCAAAGAAGTTAGAAAGGCCCGTAAAGACAGAGCTCCGGGGGAAAACCGGGATCACGGTCAAAACCGAGGAAAATGACGATGTGGCTAGGAAGCGTGAAATGGCTAGAAAAATGGCTCAAGAAAAAGCGAAGGCTCGCACTATGGCCAAACAGCAGGCTATGGCGGAAAGAATTGCTTCGGCTTCCGAACAACTGGTAGCCGGGGTTGAGGAATCCAATGCTTCAGCCCAGGAGTTTTCGCGTTTAATGGATGAAGTCTCAGGAGCGGCTGATCAAGCGGCCATGAATTCTGATGAAATGAGGACTGCCAGCGGGCAGATGAACGGTACAGCAACAGACGTGGATCATGTCATGGATAATCTAATTGCCGCAGGAAAACTGAGTATCAAAGCAGCGGGCGAATCCATTCAGACCACTGAGAATATGACCAACCTGACCAAGGTGGCTGCTACCAAAAACCAGCACTCAGCCAAGCGCATTGGAGAATTAGAGGTTCAGTCCCAGCGCATCGGGGACATTGTCCAGGCAGTGGTGATGATTGCCGACCAGACCAACCTCCTGGCCTTGAATGCAGCTATCGAAGCGGCTCGGGCCGGGGAACACGGGCGGGGTTTTGCCGTTGTGGCTGATGAAGTGCGAAATCTGGCTGAGATCTCTGAAAGATCAGCCCGGGATATCCGCGGTGTGGTGGATGAGATCCGGGCTGGAGTCACCGATGTGGTGAAAGACATCAATCAAACGGTGGAAGATTACAACACCTTGGCTGTAGGGATGGAAGAAACCGTTCAGAATTTCTCCAACTTGGGGGAATTGATCGGCCAGTATGGAGATCAAAACATTCTGGTCAAAGAGGTGGCCCGGCGGATAGCTGGACAGGGCCAAAAACTGCTGGCCGGTAGTGAAAGCATCGCATCGGCCACCGAAGAAGCAGCCGGGGGAACCAAAGAGATTAACAAGGCGGTTGTTGAGCAAACCAAAGCCCTGGCCGAAGTGAACACTGCCAGCCAGGAATTGAGCGAGATGGCCGAGGATCTCAAGACCTCCACCAACATCAGTAAATCCGCAGAAGAAGTGGCGGCGACTGCCGAGCAGCTTTCCGCCAATATTGAAGAACTAAGTAGCTCGGCTACTCAGATTGCCAGCGGCATCATGCAGATGACCGAGGCATTCCGAGTAGTCAACCAGGAGTCCAAGGCAGGCGAAGAACTCCTGGCCCTGGCGCTTAAAGATTATGATGACCTGATGGAAAAAGCTAAGGTTTCCGGCAAACTGCGGGTGGAATGTTTAGACCTTCTTGCTGCTACACGTAAAAAGGCAGCCGAAATTAATGCCCGGATCCACGAAAGCACCAAATCCTATGAGACCACGAATAACGAGCTGGAAAAATTGCAGGATAAGATCCGCCGTATCGAAAAGATCGTGGATACCATCCAGAATGTATCCATTCAAACCAATATGCTGGCCGTGAACGGCTTTGTGGAAGCAGCGACAGCCGGGGAGCATGGTCGGGGATTCTCTGTAGTTGCCGGAGACATCCGTAATCTGGCCACCGAGTCTGCGGAAAACGCCGATAAAATTAAAGATTTGGTTCGAGAGATTCAGAACCAAATGAGCAAGGTGCTGACCGACATCAACCAGTCGGAAACCGCTGCTCGTGAGGCGGATGCCTATGGGCCGGTATCTGTGCAAAAAAATTCGGCCATAACAGCGCAAATGGAGGAGACTGCTAAAATAGGTAAGGGATATTGGGTAGCCGCTGAAGCGCTGAAGGGTGCCATTGATGCGAACAACCGGCAGGTTAGTGAATTGGCGGTTGTTGTGGAGAAGGTCAACAATGAGGTGCAGGAGGCATCGCGGGTAGGGCAGGAGCAGGCCAAAGCGATCGATGAGCTGGCCAGTTCCATTGAAGAGATCGCATCCATCGCCGATGAGATGCAGATGAATTAGACGAGGAGAGAATCTTTTAAGGAGGGACAAGAATGAGTAGAAAAAATGTTTTCTCCTCAGCGGAAATGCAGATGGTCACCTTCAACCTGGGTGATGAAAGCTTTGGCGTTGACATCATGAATGTGCAGGAGATTATACGGATGCCATCCATAACCCGGGTTCCCCAGGCACCGGTATATGTAGACGGGGTGACCAACCTGCGCGGCCATATCCTCCCGGTCATCGACACCCGTACAAAGTTTAGTATGGAAAAGGCAGAAATGGATGGATCCAGCCGGGTGATCGTGGTGGATATCAACGGAAAAACCGCAGGTTTGAATGTAGACTCGGTCTCCGAGGTCTTGCGCGTGGAAGGCCAGAGCGTGGAGGCCGCACCGGCCAGCCTGGCCAGCGGCGTTGACAGCGGATCCATCACCGGAGTGGTAAAAATCAATGATGGGAAAAAACTGGTCATGATTCTGGATGTAGCCTACCTGTGCAACATCGAAGACCAGGCTGTGGAAGAAGGCCAGGGAGCTTTGAACACCCGCAGCAGAACAGTTGATAAAGACAACGGAACCGTTGACGAAATGCAGATTGTGTCCTTCCTGGTGGGCGAGGAAGAATTCGGTCTAGAAATAGAGAAAGTCAAAGAAATAATCCGGTTTCCGGAAATTGTAAAGGTGCCCAATGTGCCTGATTATATTAAAGGCATCATATCCTTGCGGGACACCTTGATGCCCATTGTAGATCTGCGCACCAAACTGGAGGCTGGCAGCGACGAGATAACCGACAGCACCCGGGTGGTAGTGGTGGATCTTAACGGGACCCTGGTAGGATTGACGGTGGACCGCGTATATGAAGTCATCCGACTGCCCCGGGAAACGATCTTTCCACCACCGCAGGTGATCATGAGTGACACGGGAGAGAAGATAACCGGAATAGCCCGTCTTGATGGGGGCAAACGGATTATCATGCTCATGGATCTACAGGATATCATCACGACACAGGTGATGGAAGAACTGGGCAAACATGAGACGGTCACCCGGGAAGAACAGGAAGAGAGCAGCTACCTGCTGGGGGAAATGGATGAGGAGCAGATGGTGGTCTTACGGCTGGGCAGCGAGCAGTATGGAGTGAGCATTAACCAGGTGCAGGAGATTACGAAACTGACCAAAATCACCAAAGTGCCCCGGGCGCCCCGGTATGTAGAAGGAGTCATCAACTTGCGGGGTGACGTGATTCCGGTTTTGGACCTGAGGAAGCGTTTTGAATTGGAATCGAATGAATACAACCAGTCGACCCGCATCATCGTGAGTGATATCGACAAAAAGAAGGTAGGAATCATTGTTGACGAAGTGCTGGAAGTATTACGGGTGTCGCAGCGTTATATCGAAGGGGCTCCGGAAATATGCCAGGACAAC
>DATMYR010000085.1:0-48976 GCA_035560815.1 Syntrophomonadaceae bacterium
ATAATCTACATACTTAAAGTTTGTATTGAATATGATTATAATTTATTTATAGATAATAGAAAGATATATGGGGGTAGATGTCGGCATTTCCCGTAGAGGGCGCTTTAAAGGGGGAGAGCGTATGCAAATCAAAGACATCATGAGTAATGATTTAGAGGTATTGCCACCGGATCTCAGCCTAAGGCAGGCATCCGCCGTATTGGTGGAAAAAGGGTTGGAGGGCGCACCGGTCATAGAAGGTGGCCGGCTTTTAGGAGTTTTTAACCGCACACATGTTGTACAGGCTGTAGCACAGGGAGCTGATTTAAGCCAGCCAATCCGGGGTCTAATGACTCCGGATTATGAGAGTCTGAGTCCCTACACTGACATTATGAATCTCGATCTGTCCTATACAGGAAACCATCCGGTGCTGGATGAAGGGCGTTTGGTCGGATTTGTTACCCGTTCCGATCTAATGCTTGGCCTTAATGCTATGATCATTGACATTTCCAGCCAGATGGAGACCGTCATCAACTCGACTTACAATCCTATCATCGCTATTGATCGTGACGGCATGATCAGCACCTGGAACCAGGCGGCGGAAACGCTGCTGGGGGTCACCCGGGAGGAGGCGCTGGGCTGTCATATTAACGAAGTGATTCCCGAGAGTAAAATACTCAATGTCGCCGACACCGGCCAGAGCGAATTTGGCATTAAAGTAAATATGGGAGAGAAGTCGGTAATCACTAACCGGGCACCGATTATCAAGAACGGTGAGATAATAGGAGTTGTCGCCGTTCTCTATGATGTATCCGATGTTGAAGCCATATCCCGGGAACTGGCATCGGTCAAAGCTTTGAACCGGGAAATGGACGCTATTATCGATTCCTCGTTTGATGGCCTGTATATTACCGATAATAGAGGGCTGACCTTGCGTATCAACAAGGCTGTTACCCGCATGACTGGGCTGGGCGAGGAGCAATTTCTGAACCGAACGATGTACGAACTGGTGGAAGATGGTATCCTTTCACGTTCCGCATCAGTGATCGTGATCGAGCAAAAGAAGCCGGTTACCACCACCCTGACCACCATCACCGGCACCACTCTCCTGGTCAGCGCCACTCCGGTTTTCGATGAAAAGGGAGAGATTTTTCGAATCGTAACCAGTGTTCGGGATATCAGTGAACTGAACATGTTGAAACAGAAGGTTGAGCAATTACAAGGACTGAGAAGCCATTTCGAGTTCCAGATGAATGAATTGCGGATGCGCTGGTCAGGTGAACTGGTCTTTAAAAACAAAGAAATGGAAAAGATTATCCATCAGGCTATGAAAGTTGCTGAGGTTGATTCCACCGTACTCATCTCTGGAGAATCAGGGGTGGGCAAGGAAGTGATGGGCGAAATAATACAGCGCAACAGTAATCGCCACCTGGGGCCGTTTATAAAACTGAATTGCGGAGCCATACCTGAAAATCTTTTAGAATCAGAACTATTCGGCTATGAAGCAGGTGCTTTTACTGGTGCTCTTAAGCAGGGGAAACCCGGACTATTCGAAGTGGCAAACGGGGGCACTTTGCTGTTGGATGAAGTGGGCGATATTCCTTTACACCTTCAGGTTAAATTACTACGGGCCTTGCAGCAACGGGAGATTATGCGGGTCGGAGGCACCCAGCCGATTAAAATTGATGTCAGGATTATCGCTATCACCAATAAGGATCTAGCCAGTATGGTTAGAAAGGGCGCATTTCGTGAAGACCTTTACTACCGTTTGAACGTGGTTCCCATCCATGTGCCGCCTTTAAGGGAACGACGGGAGGAAATCCCACTTCTTATCAAGCATTTTCTCAATGGTTTTAATGAACGTTATAACTTAAAAAAGACCATTGATCCCGAGGCCATAGACGTAATGCTGATGTATGATTGGCCCGGGAATATCCGGGAGTTGGAAAACTTGGTCGAACGCCTGGTTGTAACCTCCACGGCGGAAAGTATCAGTAGATTACAATTGCCGGGATTTTTCTTTCGCCTGGAAGACAGCTTGGATTACGATCCCGGGCAACCGATCAGCGTTAACCGCATCGTCCCACTCAAGATAGCAGTGGAAAGCGTTGAAAGGATGCTTCTGGAAAAAACATTTTCCATAGCCGCCTCTTGCCACAAAGCCGCATCCATTTTAGAAGTGGATGCATCAACGATATCACGCAAAGCCCATAAATACGGAATTCGAATACAATAAACCAATGTTCTGCGGATGTGAGATCTGAACATTCGTTCACAAGCTAAATCAAACATTATTAGTGGCAGATAAATACCAGGTTTTAGTTTTTTCGCGATAGAAGATGATTCATCAAGGCTAGTACCCTGTTAACCCTAATTCTATATCTTCTCATCGGTCAAATTCACGTATGACTGTGTTGTCGTCAATCGCAATACGTCAGTATTGCTCAATCCTCCGCCTTGTCATACATAAATTTTACTCGATGAATAATATACACAATTAGGGTTAACAGGGTACTAGATGGATTCAACGAATATACCCAAATATTCGTGAAGCGCTGTCCAAACACTATCAAAACTTCTGGGAAAAAATTCGCTGACAGCTAGGGATGGCTTGGTATTGTATTCATAATCACAGGGAAATGGGAGGACTTTAACTCCAATATTGTCAAAATTGAGCACTGACCGGTACATATGAAAAGCAGAGGTAATCAAAATGGGTTTCTTATAACCCTTCTGTTCCAGGATTTGTTTCGTTCGTAAGGCACTTTGTGTTGTATTTAGGCCCGCGTCTTCAATGATAATATTTTCCTCAGGTATGCCCAGGCCAATCAGATAACGTTTAGCTATCTGAGATTCATTGCCGGAAAATCCGTTAAACTGCCCCCCGGATAGGATTATGGGCAAATTAGTTCGTTTTTGCAGACGGGCTGCAGTTAAAAGGCGACTGGAGGTAGCGCCACTAAGGTGGCCTAATCCGTCTACATCAGGTGTATCTAATGTTGCTCCGCCGGTAAGCATAACCAGAACATCACAATTTAACGCCGAGGGAGGATGGTACCTGTTTTCTAGCGATCTAATCAAAAGACCTCCCAAAAAAGGGGTTGAACAAAGATACATGCCCAGTGTGATTAGAATTAGCATTTTCGCTGCAAGTTTATCGCGTCGGTATAGCCAAACGATAAGCACAATTAAGAGAAGAACGAAAATGCCTGGAGGAAGCAATATATTGCAGACCATCTTTGTTATGGATAGCATGGGCAATGCTCCTTATCATTAATGAGTTATAAGATTATACAAACAGGCTTTGATTCCTGCACAGTAGACTAATAAATGCGGCAACTGAATAGCAATCGCCGACTCTATTGAAAACAGCTAAGGAGCCCCGGTCAAACCGGGGCTCCCAACTATAGATAGAAAGACTAGCTGATCTTGCTGCTCTTTCTCCAGATCTTGAACTTTTGAGCCTCCTCAATCAACCTGTCTCGCAAATCTGGGTGAGCCAGGTTAATAATACCTTCGGCCCGTTCCCAGGTGGATTTACCTTTCAGGTTAAACTTGCCATATTCTGTGACAATAATAGCAGCTATGGTTCTGGGGACGGTCACAATCGTGCCGGGCAGCAATCCGCCAACTACTCTGGATTCCAGAGAACCGTCCTTTTTCTTCACCGTGGAGCTGATGGCGACATAACCCCGACCGCCTTTAGAATCGAAGGAACCCAGGATAAAATCCAACTGGCCACCGGTGCCAGAGATATGCCGTCCGGATGAAGATTCAGAAGCTACCTGGCCAAAGATATCAACTTCGATGGCATTGTTTATGCAAACCATATTGTCATTCTGGGCAATTACAAAAGGATCGTTGGTGTAGTCCACCGGGAAAATAGCGCAGGTGGGGTTATGATCCAGGAAATCGTAAAGCTTTTTGGTGCCCATGGCAAAAGTGTAAATCATCTTCCCGGGATTGATGTTTTTGCGCTTACCGCTGAGCCGCCCCGCTTCATACATGTCCACAAAGGAGTCAACCAGCATTTCTGTGTGTACCCCTAAGTCTTTTAGATCAGACTGGGCAATCATAGCACCAACGACGTTGGGCATACCCCCAATGCCAAGCTGTATGCAGTCACCGTCCTTCATATCTTCAAGTATCAGGGCGGCAATCTTTCTGTCCACATCTGTAGGTGCTATCTCGGGAAGATTCATAGGCGGTGGGTTGTCAGGACTCTCCACGATATAGTCAATATCTGAAATGTGGATGGACTCTCCGTAGCCACCCAGGCAAACTGGGAAGGAGGAATTCACTTCGACAACCTTGATTTTGGCGCTCCTATGGACCCCGCCGCTGATGGAATTTGAGGTGGCAATATTAAAATAGCCATTTTTATCCATGGGGGTCACGGGTTGGAAGGATACATCAACCGGATCAAATCCCATATCGTAGTAAGTGGGGCCTTCATGATAGGTGAGGGGAACATAGTAGCATAAACCGGCCTCTTGAAGTTTGCGGGATACGCCGGAAAAATGCCAGTCGTTCATAGTGAACGCTTCTTTGTTAGGATCAACTTTGCAGACTTCGGGCAACCAGGACATAGTGACAAGCCTTATTTTTACATCCTTTAATTCGTCTTTGCGTTTAGCCAGGGCTGCATCACAGGCCTTAGGTTGGCAGACAAATTCTCCATATTGGACCCAGTCGCCAGACTTGACCAGCCTGGCTGCCTGATCGGCACTAACTAATTTATTTTTGTAGTCTTCCATAAACGTGCTAGGATTCAATAATGCCATGCATTTTAGCCTCCTTGTTCAAGAGTGGATTCAATAGCAATTAAATCGTTGCTTTCTAGTCTAAAGACTCTTCCTCAGAACTTGAGGAAGCAGCGGCCATGCGCTGAATAATAAAACCCCCAGATACTAATCCCTGTCATTCAGAAAAAACAATACTAGAACTCCACCTCCTTCCGAGTTCACTCGATCCTATATATGAATAATAAGGATACATGCTCTAATGAATTTGCAATAAATATGCCAGGCGGTGGATAATATTGATACAAAGACTGATAATCGAGGAACCCAATGATTGTGGCCCTGCTTCAAATATCTTCAACTACACACGACGGGATCAATAGACAAGATCGCAGGTAAACGGAGGGAATCGGTGCAAACTTGCATAATTCGATGCACAAATGCAAGTGAATAGACCTATGAGTTTTCGGCAAACGATGTGGTAAAGGCCGAGGAAAGGAAAACGCATAGATCATTTGTCAAGCCAGTGGCTGGTCATCTCGGGTTTTTCTTTCCCCTGTAAGGTGGTAAAATTTATACAAGTTCGCTAAACAAGATTGATCTGGGACGATTGGAGGGAATGTGTTATCTATGAAGTTCAGGTAGCTCAGGAGTTTGCCGCGGCTCACTGGTTGCATAATTATCCTGGAAATTGCGGCCAATTGCATGGTCATACCTGGAAAGTGGAAATCACTCTGATGGGCGAGGAATTGGATGAAGCCGGAATGTTGGTGGACTTCCGGGAAGCCCGCCGCTTACTTGGTGAGGTTACGGGTCGTTTCGACCACAAGTTAATAAATGAAATAAAGCCTTTTGATACTATGAGCCCCACAGCCGAGAACCTGGCTCGCATAATCTTTGAACAGTTGAAAAGCCAGTTCGTAAATTGCAAGCTCGAATCGGTTCGGGTTTGGGAAACATCTGCGGCTAGCGCATGCTACCGGGAGGAGGCCTAGACTATGCGTGCTGTCGTGCTTTTATCCGGGGGATTGGATTCCACGGTTTCCATGCTGCTGGCTAGGCAGAACTTCGAGATCGTACTAGCCCTGACCTTTGATTACGGTCAACGAGCGGCGGCTCGCGAGATAGAGGTATCGCGATTGATCTGCCAGAACCAGGGCATTCCCCACCGAGTGATTCACCTGCCTTTCATGGCGGAGTTTGGCTCAGGATTAATGGAAGCCAGCGGATTGCCCATCACCCAACCCTGGGTGCCCAACCGCAATGGTATTTTCCTCAATCTGGCGGCCGGTTTTGCTGAAGATCTGCAGGCTGATTGGGTAGTCTGCGGTTTTAATCGGGAAGAGGGTATGGATTTTCCCGATAACACCCGGGAATATATCGAAGCAGTGAATGGTGCGTTGGAGTACTCAACCCAGAACCGGGTCAAGGTGATATCCATGGTTCAGTCCATGGATAAGATCGAGATTACCCGCCAGGCTTACAACATGGGCCTGAATTTAGCTTCCCTGTGGAGCTGTTATGAGGGGGGGACGGAGCCTTGCGGAGTCTGTCCTTCCTGTTTGAGAAATCTTGAAGCTTTGAGGAAAGCGGGGATTGAATAGTATGGAAACAATGTATATTGAGGAGCGCATCGATTACAACGGGCAGCAGTTGACCCCTCATTGGATCTACAACAACTATAAGCTAATCGGGGATGCGGCGGTAGCATTTGTTGGAGAGGTCCACGTTCCCATTGATAATATGGTGGATCTCAGTGATGTGATGGATCAGGCTTTTATCTATTCACCTCTGATGCTTAATTTTATTATTGAGCACTTCAACCATGATCTGAACTTGGCCATCTATCGGCAACGACTTTTCATGGTGTGCATCAAAGAGGAATTGGAGCAGTTTGAGATACCAGTAAGCCGCCGGGGAGATGACTTGTATATCAGCAAGGCCAAGCTCTCTGTATCGATTGCCACCGCTTCCACAACTTCCACTCTGATTCATGTCGGGTTGAACATTGAAACAACTGGAGCTCCGGTAAAAGCGGCTGGTCTGAAGGATCTGGCCGTGATTGATTTTAAATCCTTTGCTGAAAATTGCTTGCTGCGATATAAACGAGAACTGGAGCAGATCTATGAAGCGCGCTGCAAGGTTCGGGCAAGATAGTTGGGCACCACCGGTAATCTGAGCGAAATCATGGAGAGCCTGCAGGGCGAGGGAGTTCTGGTCGGCAGCCGACAAGTCTTTTTGCGGTTTACGGGATGCAATCTGCGCTGTAATTACTGCGATACACCGGAGTCCCTGGCCCCGGTTTCGTTATGCCGACTGTACACCCAAACCGGGATGCGAGGACCGGGCCTGGATATAGCCAATCCGATAAGACCAGAACAAATAGCAGATATCGTGCAGAAGCATTATAGCTCGCGCTGGATCAGCCTGACCGGAGGCGAACCGTTACTATGGCCTGCATTTATTCAGGAGTTGGCTGCTATTTTGGCCGCCCAGGGGTATCGCTTTTTATTGGAGACCAACGGAACACTGACCCAGGCTTTGGAGAGTTGTCTGCCCTGGATCGACCTCATCAGCATGGATTGGAAGCTGACATCTGCCATTGGTTATGATACATCAGATCTGCACCATGCTTTTATAGAGCGGGCTCAGCAGAATCTTTGCTACATAAAAATTGTAGTTACCGCGACCAGCACAACGGAAGAAGTTGAGGCTGCTGTGGACCGCATAGCCAGCGTAAACCGGAGGCTGCCTGTTATTTTGCAGATAGCCAGCTCACAAGGTGCGGTGCTGCCACCGCCTTTGGATACGGTGTTAGAAATGCAAAAGAGGTCCTTGCTGAAACTGGATGATGTGCGGGTCTTGCCCCAGGTACACCGGCTATTGGACATGATTTGATATGTTCATATCAATCCTTATTTTTCATATTAGGGTCGTTACATGAATTCTCTTTGGTTTAACAAAGGATAAAGAAACAGAAACCATGACCGTAAATATCTACGAGTTTTAACATAACGAGGTGCTATATGGAAAAAAGTGAAGTCCCACAAACGTTGAAAGAGACAATAAGCATCATAGTAATTGCAGTGGCCCTGGCACTACTTCTTCGGAACTTTGTTATTGAAGGACGCATCATACCCTCAGGGTCCATGTTGCCTACTCTACAATTGCAGGACCGGGTTATGATAAACAGATTTATTTATTATTTTAAGGATCCGATCCGGGGGGATATTATCATACTTGACCCACCGCCGGCCTTGAACCGTACGGACATATTTATCAAACGAGTAATCGGACTACCCGGAGAGACAGTGGAGATGAAAAACAACAAGGTATATATTAATGATCAAGCGCTGAATGAACCGTACCTGGCTGAACCCCTGAATTATACGTTCGGACCGGTGGTGGTGCCTCAAGACAGCCTTCTGGTTTTAGGAGACAATCGCAACAATAGCTATGATAGTCATAAATGGCTGGAGGATGAAAACGTATGGTTAACCCGCGACCGGGTTAAAGGCAAAGCTTTTATGGTTTATTGGCCCCTGAATCATTTCCATCTCCTGGGACGGGAAGTTTCCTTCGACTCTTAAGTTGGCCAAACCTCATGAGGATGTGATGCCACCTCGTATGAGCATGGTCTACTGCTGGCTTGATGACCTGCGGATGCAGGCTCAAGTTCGCCGTTTGTTGGACTTAATTTGAGCCATCCTCGCGAACTTGTAAATAGGACCTGCTTACAATACAATATATTGGGAAAGGAGATAACCGTGGAAGAAGACAAAGGCAAACTGGAATTAATCGCGTTCAAGACTTTTCATGCCAACCAAGAACTGGTCTATGTGATTGATTTTCTTAATAAAAGCCTGAAAGAGAAAAAAATAATGTTTGGTTTAACCAAGGATAAAGAAACAGAAACCATGACCGTAAATATCTACGAGTTTTAACATAACGAGGTGCTTTATGGAAAAAAGTGAAGTCAGGCAAATGTTGAAAGAGACAATAAGCATCATTGTGATCGCACTGGCTTTGGCCTTACTTCTTCGCAATTTCGTCATTGAGGGGCGCATTATCCCCTCAGGTTCAATGCTGCCTACCCTGCAATTGCAGGACCGAGTGATGGTCAATAAATTTATTTACGATTTTAAGGATCCGGTCCGAGGGGATATCATTATTTTAGATCCGCCACCGGCCCTGGAACGCACCGATTTATTTATAAAAAGGGTAATTGGCCTGCCGGGAGAAACAGTGGAAATGAAAAACGGTAAGGTATACATAAACGAGAATGCCTTGAAAGAGCCGTATTTAGCAGAACCTCTTGACTACACTTTCGGACCCGTAGTTGTACCCCAGAATAGCCTGCTGGTCCTGGGTGATAATCGCAACTCCAGCTTTGATAGTCATAAATGGGTACCGGCCTGGTTGACCCGCGACCGAGTCAAAGGGAAAGCCTTTATGGTGTACTGGCCTTTGAACCACCTGCATCTTCTGGGACGGGAGGTTTCCTTTGAATGAGGATCCTGCTGACCAATGATGATGGGGTTCATGCCCGAGGTCTGCAGGCCTTGGTGAAGGAACTGAGTGCGATCGCCGAGATTTATCTGGCGGCTCCTGACCGGGAAAGAAGTGCCACCGGGCATTCCATTACTGTATTCGAGCCTATAAAAGCCAAAAAGACCGCGATTGCTGGAACAAAAGGAGCTTGGGCGGTATGGGGCACCCCGGTAGACTGTGTCAAGCTGGCGATAGCCAGATTGATTGACGAAAAGATAGACCTTGTGGTGTCGGGCATTAATCACGGCCCCAACCTGGGAACGGATGTCCTTTATTCAGGCACAGTGTCGGCAGCAGCTGAAGGGGTGATTATGGGGAGTCCTTCCCTGGCCGTTTCCCTGAACTCTTACCAGGAGAATATGAACTTTGATTTTGCGGCACAATTTACTCGAAGGGTTATCCAGGCCATTTTTCATTTAGGCATGGACAATCGCACCCTCTTAAATATTAATATACCCGATTTAGCAGCCCAGGAAATAAAGGGGTTACGTATAAGCCGCCTGGGAGTGAGAAACTATGACAATCTGTTTGAAGAGAGATTGGATCCGCGCGGCAATACCTACTACTGGCTGGGCGGCGGTGTAATCGATGAGGAACAGGAACCGGACAGTGATGTGGTTTCCGTTGAATCGGGGTATATCAGTCTTACTCCGATTCATCTGGATCTCACCAACTATCGTCTAATTGAAGAGTACCGGGAGGCCTTCTCCAGTTTGGACCTTTTGCAATGGGAGGAATCAAATGGCTCTTAGCCTCATCCTATATTGCTTAATATTTTTTCTCATTATTAATTGGTCTTATATACAGAAAAAACGTCAGGATCCTGATTGTCCTGACCGACCCCTGGATCAACTAGTATTGTTTCCGGTGGCTCTGGGGGTGGCATTTACCTTGATTGCTCGTATCTTTCGAGGGATTTTTCTATACCAGACAGTGCTTTTTCTACTCACAGCCGCCCTGCTCTATTGGGTCTTTTTTCTGGCCAAGAAAAAGTAAAAAGGCTTTGCCCAATTCCTTAAAGTATAGTACCATTTTTTACAGCTATGAATATGAGGAGGTTGTTTAATGAAGGTATACCCGACTGCCGCAATCCGTAATATAGCTCTGGTGGGGCATGGAGGCACGGGCAAGACCTCTTTGGCCGAAGCTATGATTTTCAATACAGGTGCTACTAAGCGGATGGGAAAAGTTGATGACGGCAATACCGTCGGGGATTTTTATCCCGAAGAAATTCGGAAAAAGATCACCATCAGCGCATCCCTGATTCCCTGTGAGTACCGGGAGCATAAAATAAACCTGCTGGACACCCCCGGTTATTCTGACTTTTACTTTGAAGTCATCGGAGCTATGCGGGTGGTGGATGCCATGGTAGTGCTCTTTTCTGCATCGGCTGGGGTAGAGGTTCAGACCGAAGTGGTGTGGGAAGACCACCCCGACATTCCCAAACTCGCATACATTAATAAGATGGACCGGGAAAATGCCGATTTTTATAAAGTACTCAATCAAATGAAAGAAAAGTTCGAGAATAATATCGTTCCTGTCCAACTACCCATCGGAGCGGAGAGCAATTTCAAAGGGGTCGTGGACCTGATTCGCATGAAGGCCTTGTTGTTTGATGCGGGTAGTGGAAAGGTTACGGAAGCCGATATTCCAGCTGACATGATGGATCAGGTGGAAACCTATAAAGAGGCCCTCATCGAAGCGGCAGCGGAGGCGGATGACGACCTGCTCACCAAATACCTCGAGGGTGAAGAATTAAACGACGCTGAGATTCTGGAAGGGATTAAGGCTGCAGCCAGCAACGGCTCCTCGGTGTTTGTCTTCTGCGGAGCAGCATTGAATAATATAGGCGTGAAGCCACTCATGGATTTTATCGTGGACTGTGCGCCCACGCCTGCCAGCAATGTTCAGGTTAAAGGCAAAAATTTGGACGGTGAGCCTCTGGTAGCCCAGGTTTTCAAAACCATTGCCGACCCCTACGTAGGCCGCCTCACGATGTTCCGCATCTTTACCGGTAAAATGAAATCCGACAGCTTACTCTATAACAGCAATAAAGAAAGGGAAGAAAAGATCAGCCAGATTCTGGTTATGATCGGTAAGGAGCAGGCCGCCGTTCCTGAGCTGAATGCCGGTGATATTGCCGCCCTGGCTAAATTATCCGTCACCTCTACCGGGGATACCCTGACTGTGAAAGGCAATAACGTCATAATGCCGCCTTTGAGCTTCCCCGAGCCCACCCTGAGCCTGGCTATTGAGCCCAAGAGCAAAGGCGATGAGGACAAGCTGAGTGGCGCTCTACAGCGCTTGATTGAAGAAGACCCCACCATCCGGGTGGAAAAGAACGTAGAAACCAAACAAACGATTCTAAGGACTCTGGGAGACACCCATGCTGAAATCCTCATCGATAAACTGCAAAGAAAATTTGGTGTGGACGTTTTATCCAAAGAGATGAAGATACCCTATCGCGAAACGATTCGCGGCGTCGTTGAAGTTGAAGGCAAACATAAGAAACAAACCGGTGGCCATGGACAGTTCGGCCACGTGTGGATAAAATTCGAACCTTGTGATGAAAAATTTGTTTTTGAAGATCATGTTTTTGGCGGCTCGGTCCCGCGCAACTACTTCCCCGCGGTGGAGAAGGGCTTGATTGAAGCCATGGAAGAAGGCGTACTGGCAGGCTTCCCGGTCACGAATCTAAAGGCTACGCTTTATGACGGGTCTTACCACTCGGTGGACTCTTCTGAAATGGCCTTCAAATTGGCAGCCCGCCTGGCTTACCGCAAAGGGCTGGAGACTGCTAAACCGGTGCTGCTGGAGCCCATCGTAGATGTACAGATCGAGATTCCCGAATCTTTTATGGGAGATATCATTGGTGATTTGAATAGCAAACGGGGACGGGTTCTGGGCATGGAGCCCAGTGGTAAAAGACAGGTGATTAAGGCTCAGGTTCCACAAGCGGAAATGGCCCGCTATACCATTGACTTGAAATCCATGACCCAGGGCCGGGGTAAGTTCGCTATGGCATTCTCCCATTATGAGGAGGTCCCCGCTCAGTATATGGATAAAATTATTGAAAAAGCCAAAAAGGATAAAGAAGAAAAGGAAAAATAAAGAGATCTCTGCCGCCCGCCCTACGGCGGGCGGTTTTGTTTCTGGATCACTGTTGCTGAAATCCGATGGCAGGATAAATCTGCTGGCTTTCTTGTTAAACAATTAACGAACATGGCTCTCAAAGTGGAGGGAGGCAAAGGAACCTCGAGCCGGATTCCTAACACCATATGATAAATGAATTAAACACCTGGCTGACCAATCTACACATGGACGTCCAGGTGAACGCCAATACAATTAAATCGGTGACCCTAGCCCTGGTAATATTTCTAAGCTTCTGGTTATTGAGCGGAATCGTCTCCAGGTGGCTGATCCGCAGTCTGTCACGTTCTAGATCATGGACCGGGACTCCTTCTGGGAATAAGTTAGTGGAAGCACTGGGCAGGCCTCTACGCTTCTTACTGGTGTTGATCGGTATCTACCTGGCGTTGAGGTACCTATTCCTGCCGTTTGGTATGGACCAGGGCCTGGTAAAAATCTTTCGCTCTTTGATGATCCTATCCCTGGCCTGGGTATTTTACAACCTGGCTGGCACTGGATCATTGTTTTACGAGGGCATGCAGGAAAAACTGAGGTTAGATAACATTCTTCTTTCGTTTCTTTCCAAGTTTATTCGTTTTCTGATTGTTGCCTTCTCCATCGTCATCATTGCCGAGGAGTGGAATTACCCGGTCAATGGCTTTATTGCCGGGCTGGGCTTAGGAGGTCTGGCAGTAGCTCTGGCTGCCAAGGAGGCCCTGGCTAATATCGTGGGAGGCATCGTTATCATTTTGGAGAAGCCGTTTTTGATCGGAGACTGGGTTTCCACACCCAGTGGTGAGGGAACAGTGGAGGATATCTCTTTTCGCAGTACCAGGATACGTTCCTCCACCCAGGCTTTGATTACAGTGCCCAACTCGACCCTGGCCAACCAGCCTATCACCAACCACGCTCGTATGGGCAAGCGCAAACTGGAATTTCATTTGAATCTACCTTTGGATTATCAACGGCCACATCTGGAGAGCCTTCTGGATCGTATACGAAAAATTCTGGACGAACATCCTGAAGTAGAAGCCGACACCATTGTAGTAAGTTTGGAAAACATCGGAAAAGAAAGCCTGGAAATTTTGCTGCGTTGTTTTATCAGCAACCCCCGCTGGGAAGATTATATGAGAGCTCGGGAGCAAATCAATCTGGAGATACTGGAATTAATAGATAAGAATTAGATCTCACCAAAAAATAAAGCCGCCCAGAGGACGGCTGCCCAATAATAATTCCCGAACAAAACTAGGAGAGCACATGCAAATTGGATGCGCGCGGCCCTTTGGGGCCTTCTGATACATCAAATTCAACTTTTTCTCCTTCAGTTAATGTGACCCGTCCGGTTCCTTGGACGGCTGTTTCATTCACAAAAACATCGCCTTTTTCTCCCTCAATAAAACCAAAACCTCTGGCACGATCATACCATTTTACTGTTCCAATCAAATTAATCCCTCCTACAAAGTTGATCGTTTTTATTGTTCCCTAATCTATAAAAAAATATCGGATTGCTGTAGACACTTGAGTAAGTTAATGGAAACCTTTATTAATATTGGTTTTTTAATTTGATACGAAATCAAATAATTTGTCGGGACTATCTCGAATTTCTACACTTGGAGTCAGGGTTATCGCCTTGGGGGCTGGCTGGGCAGAAAACACAAAACCGCGCAAAACAGCGCGGTTACTTGATTCTTAATGGCAGGGGAGAGAGGAATCGAACCCCCAGCCCTCGGTTTTGGAGACCGAGAGAAGAACAGGGCATAGAGCAAAGTCCAGATAAAATTATCTTAGATTACCCAATGTATGTGCCATCTTTCCATTGGCCGGTTTTAACGGTTCCATCCGATTTGTATAAGGTACCCTGTCCATTCCTTAGACCGCCCCTAAACTCACCCTCATATTTTTCCCAAGAAAATTCTTCAATACCATACCCTTCGGATAGTCCATCTTTCCATCCGCCACTGTATTTGTACCCACTCGAACCGGTAAAAGTGCCTTGTCCATTATACTTGTTACTTTTGAAATTACCTACATATTTATAAGTAATAGATCCGGAAGACCCGGTACAGCTACCTTGCCCGTTTGCCTGGCCATCTCTAATTTCGCCAACATATTTACTCCCATTAGGGAGGGTTAATGTACCAGTGGTATTCGAAGGTGTAGTCTCTTCTTTATTATCCTTTGCGGGCGCTGTCGTTGCATTTCCGTCTATTGGGTTGGCTATGTCTTCATTCTTGCCCTGAGTATCACCCGGGCTTGGTGCTCCCGTAGTGCTGTTCTGGCCGTTCTGGCTCTGATTTGATGCCTGGACCGGAGTGTTACTATCCGTAATGGTAGGACTGCTTCCTATAATCTGAGCTACTTGTATTCCGTTCGATTTGGATGGTGATGCCTTGCTGCCCATTTTTGTATGGGCAACCCAGCCCACCAGGATTAGAACCAGTACTGCCATCAGAACTGCCCATTTTTTTGGGGTTTTAAATCTATTTCTGATATTAAGACTGGGCTTTTCCTTGCCATTTCTGACTCGGTTTATCCTTTCTTGTGGTTTCGCTGCTGGAGATGCAACTCTATCATCAGGAGGTGTTGTCGACTTTTGCACTTCTCTGTCATTAAGAAGCGCGTCTTGAAATTCCTTAATACTCTGATGGCGGTCTGCGGAATAAACCGATAGAGCTTTCATCAGTGCGGTTTCCGCAAGCGGAGGCATTTCTACCCCCATCTGGCCAGGTGCTTCCAATATGTCTTCGGCGGTTCGGTCTAAGGCTTCCACCGGCACCTGCCCGGTTATGGCCCGGTACAGAGTTGCAGCTACAGCATAGACATCCGTGTACTCTCCCTGCTTCCCACGGCTCCGGTACTGTTCTTCCGGGGCATATCCAGCTTTGACGATTACCGAAAAACTACGACTGTGTTCTACAAGTGCATAGCGCGCCGCGCCGAAGTCCAGCAGTTTTACCTGCCCGCTTTTAGTAATGAAGATGTTATCCGGGCTAATATCCCGGTGCAAGATCCCCATGCTGTGTACTTCTCGTATGGCATCCAGTACGGGCATAATGATCTCCAGAGCATTCTGGTATGAAATTTTGCCACCCTGTTGGGTTAGGTATTCTTTTAGGGTTGCCCCTTCCAGGTACTGCATGACTAAATAGGCGGTCTGGTTTGCCTTAAATACATCCCGCACCGATACGATCCCGGGATGTTCATCAAAGCGGGCTAGAGTTTTAGCCTCCTCCAGAAATTTTTCTAATCCGAAATGGAAATGCTCCTGCGTTTCGCCAGTTCTCACGGCACTTACATTGGCTTCCCCAGTTGACCTTGTCGCTATGCCAAAGGGCATATATTCCTTAATAGCCACCCGGGTGTTCAGGTCATTATCCCACCCAAGATATGTAATGGCAAAGCCACCGTGGCCCAGCACCCGCCCTACTATATAACGCTCATCCAGCACGGTTCCCGGCGTTAGGTATAATGGTGACTCCGGAACAGCCCCGTCTTGCCAAGCGCAGTTGGGGCATACATTTCTCTCTCCTTTTTCCCTCATACATCCCAGACAAAGCTTTCTTAGGTCCAACAACCTTCGCCTCCAATAATTTTCTGTCCATCTACCATAATTGGACAGAAAAGAGGAATTCCCTGCAAAATAACCATGAAATGAACGCTAAGCCCTACGCCCCGCCCTTTGCCATTACCTCTTCGAATACTGCTTCAAGTTCCGCATCAATCCGCTCACATCATAAACATGGGCGCAATCATCTTATCAACTTTAACGCCATAATCATTATGAACAACTTGGGATGTACGAGTGTTATTGTTAGTAGTCCTCGATGGAGTATTTGATATACTGCTAAAAAGCGGGGAATTGTATTCTGCCGTAAGCCTTTCAATGCCTGACACGCCACCTATAGACAAGATATCCTGCCCGGCTGATCTATACTTCTGGACGGTACTGTCGTCAAGTGCGTCTGGAGGGTGTTTTACCAGAAAACAAAGAACCGCGGAAATCCCCGCGGTATTGGTGTTCTTAATGGCAGGGGAGAGAGGAATCGAACCCCCAGCCCTCGGTTTTGGAGACCGATGCTCTGCCAATTGAGCTACTCCCCTGCATTTCGCTTCTCAGCGTTACTCATTGTATCATAAATGATAATGGGCATCAAGGCATACATCGGTATATTTATTTTGTTCTATAATATTGTCGTTATGTAATGGTTCTCGGATTATATCCTTCTGATAACTTAGCGAAGCCCCAATAGCAGTGTAGAGAGGATATAACCAGTTACCAGCATAGCGGCAGCTCCTATAAAACTCTCAATTACATCTTTCTTACTCATCCCTGCGAACATATCCGCCAACTCCTTTGTTTAAACTAGAACGTATGTTCTTGACCTATGCTTATTGTAAGATGAGAACATATGTTCTGTCAACGGTTTACAGAGAAATGTGGATCATAAAAGACAAGTAACATAATATATGTTGTTGGCATCGAAAATATCAGCAAAATATTAGGATAGTTTGATGTAATGATGAAATATTTGTTAAACTTGTTTCGTAATAATGAAATAGAGCGAAGGTAATTTGTCGTTATGCTTATAGCGGAAGTAAAGAGTTAGGCGGTGAGTTTGTAAAACATGAAAATACTTGTATTGATGGGGGGAACTTCGTCGGAAAGAGATGTTTCTCTGAGAAGTGGTAAAGCAGTTCTGGATGCTTTATTGAAACTGGGTTACGAAGCAGAGGGGCTGGATCCAAAGCCGGAAGTGCTGGCTGAGATCCCCGAGAAAAAACCTGATTTGGTCTATATCGTGCTCCACGGGAAATTTGGTGAAGATGGAACGATACAGGGATACCTGGATTTGCTGGGCATACCTTACACCGGGTCTGGAGTGGCTTGCAGCGCCATCTGTATGGATAAAATACTGACTAAGAAGCTTCTAGGATATGAAGGACTGCCCACGGCTGATTTTGTGACTTTTCATAAAAACAGCTTTGATTCCGGAGCTTTGGTTGTGGATTCCCTGGTAAAAAAACTTGGTCTGCCATTGGTTGTAAAAGCGGCTACCCAGGGCTCCAGCATTGGCACCTACATCGTCACGGAGGCAATGAACATTTCCCAAGCCATTGAAGACGCTTTCACGTATGACGATGAGGTTCTGGTGGAAAAGTTCATTGACGGGGTGCAGCTTACCATAACCGTGGTGGGCAATGATAAACTAAAGATCTTACCCGTCATTGAAATCACAGCTGAAAACGAGTTCTATGATTATGAATCCAAATACACCCCAGGTAAGTCTACCCACATAATACCGGCCCGAATCGATGAAAGTCTAAGGCAGAAGGTGCAAACCATCAGTGAGGCTGCCTATCGGGCAGCGGGCTGCCGGGGGGTATCCCGTGTAGACGTGATGCTGGACAATCAAGGGAATCCGTATATCCTGGAGATAAATACGATCCCGGGCATGACTGAAACCAGTCTGGTTCCTGACGCAGCTCGTGCTGTGGGGATAAGCTTCGAGGAGCTTGTTGATGAACAGGTAAAACTGGCCCTGGAAAAATAGAGGGTTCTGTTACCCGGTGGCGAATAATACACAAGATAAAATATGCCTCGGGGTGAATTATAATTATGACCTTTTTTCTGCCTGCTGGAATGATCTTGGATAATATTAAAGACCTGACTGAGAAGATCGGTGAGGTGCGGGCTTTTTACGAACAGCGCGACATGCTCCGACTCAAAGAAGGCATCACTGATATGGAAGAGATCATTTTTGAACTGGCTGTTTTTTTAGAGCGGCTTTCTTGCCAACCACTTATTTATATTGGTAAGGGAAAAACTGAAGAAGTAATCAGGCGTCTGGATTGGGCTTTAACTTTTATTGAGGAAGGTGACGCCGCCGAGATTATTCGTCAGCACCAGGAACTGCAAAGCGGATAATAATGATTAGACACCGAAAAGGTTAAGCCTTAAGTCCCTGTCTCAAGACAAGGTCTTAAGGCTGTTTTATTGTCTGTTAAGGATAAAGTTGGGCAGACGGCATTTTCAACTGGGTTGTATAAATCTGCTATAATTTACCTAAGCTTTTACCGGAGGATATAGAATTAATGGAAAAAATGATGCAAGAGATTCAAGAGAAGCTAGCCAACGGAATCCGGTTATCTCGCCATGATGGTACATACCTTTATCAGCAGGCTGATCTCTTATCCCTGGCCCAAATGGCCAGACAAAAGAAGCTTGATGTCTCGGGACGGCATGTATTCTTCAATGTCAATCGCCATATTAATCTGACCAATATCTGTGTATCCCGCTGCCGCTTCTGCGCATTCGGGGTGGACAAGGAGGGGCCGGGTGCTCCTTACTTGATGAGCATTCAGGAGGCGCTGGAATATGGAGCGGCGGCTGTGGAACATGGTATAACTGAATTTCATGTGGTCAGTGCTATGCATCCTGATATGCCTTTGGACTATTATGTGGGGGTGGTCAGAACCCTTCATGATCATTATCCCAACATTCATATCCAGGCATTTACAGCCGTGGAAATTGCCCACATGGCCAAAATCAGTGGGCTGTCGGTGGGCGCGGTTTTAGGCCAATTGCAGCAAGCCGGGTTGGGTTCTATGCCGGGAGGCGGAGCGGAAATCCTCAATGATGATATACGCCAGGAGCTTTGCCCACGCAAGGCTACCAGCCAGGAATGGCTGGAAGTCCACAGAATTGCCCACCAAATGGGAATTAGGACCAACTGCACCATGCTCTTCGGTCATGTGGAAACAATCGAAGATCGCATCGACCATATGCTGCAATTGCGTGAGCTGCAAGACCATGCTCCCGGTTTCCAGGCCTTCATACCCCTGCCGTTCTTGCCTGAACATACTGGATTGCAGCACCTCAAGCGCACCAGCGCCCTGGATGATTTGAAGACAATTGCTGTTTCCCGCTTGATGCTGGACAACATCGATCATATTAAAGCCTTTTGGATTATGCTGGGTCTGCCTATTGCTCAGTTGGCGCTTGATTTTGGAGCTGACGACATAGATGGAACAGTAGTGGAGGAGCGCATCATGCATGCTGCTGGTGTCGGCACCGAGAAGGGGATCAGCAAAGAACAACTCATATGTCTGATCAAGGAATCTGGCTATATTCCTACAGAACGGAACACATTATACGATATACTGGCAGTTTATTAAGTAAGGATGATGCTTTATGAGGCCCCGAGTGGGACATATTCAATTCATTAATTGCTTTCCTCTGTTTTATGGATTAATCGAGAAAAAATTTCTTCTGGAAATCGACTTAATCAAAGGGGCTCCTTCAGATTTGAATCGTATGTTGAAGGAGGATATCCTGGATATGGCAGCCATTCCCTCCATTGCCTATGCCCGCAACTATCATGATTATGTCTTAATGCCGGATATATCTGTCAGTGGTGATGGAGAGATCAAGAGCATCTATCTTTTTTCCAAGGTTCCCATCGAAGAACTGCACCAGCGCAGGATCGCCTTAACCAACATCTCTGCCACTTCACAGGCTTTATTACGAATTATCATGGCTCGTTATTACAATATTACACCCGAGTATTTCAGCTCGGCACCGGAACTGGGAGCCATGCTCCTGGAGGCTGATGCAGCGTTGCTCATCGGGGACGACGCTCTGCGCGCCCGTTATAAGATGCGGGATCGCTTGCATATCTATGACCTGGGACAGGAATGGAAAAATTTTACCGGAATGCCAATGGTATTTGCTATCTGGGCTATCCGCGAAGATTGGGCCCATAAGCATCTGGAACGGATAAAAATGATTCGTGACACCTTTAAAGATTCAATTCAGTTCAGTCTAGATAACATCCTGGACGCAGCAGCCAAAGCGTCCCAATGGGAGGACTTTGGCGCCGACTACCTGGTTGATTATTTCAAAAGCCTGCGTTTCAACTTCGATGAAAAGAAACAGGAAGGCCTCCTGGAATACTACCGCCAGGCTGCAATTCTAGGACTGATTGATGAGGTCCCGCCTCTGAAGATCCTTGATATTTAAGGGTTGGGAAGGGCCTATTTTCTCAACAAGTAGTGATAAGGAGAGGGAGACTTGGACACACAACATATATTAGGTCAGGTTCTGGATGGCCGGCGTATGAATAATGAAGAGCTAGCCTGGCTTTATCAGCATGGTGATCTGATCTCTATTGGCCAGGCGGCCGATCAAGTACGGCAGCGCCGCTACCCGGAAGGACTGACCACCTATATTATTGATCGCAATATCAACAATACCAATATATGTTCCTGCCAGTGTAAATTCTGCGCTTTTTTTAGAAAGGCTGGAGATGAAGATGCCTATGTACTGGATGAAGAGACGCTGTTTGCGAAGATAGAAGAGGCCTTGCAGTTGGGTGCCAGCCAGTTAATGATCCAGGGCGGGTTAAACGAGGATCTTTCTCTGGAGTATTATGAAAATATGTTTCGGAGTATTAAAGAGAGATATGCCATCACCATTCATTCCCTGACTGCACCCGAAGTGGTGTTCATCGCTCGCAATGCTGGTTTGTCTATCCAGGCCACCCTGGAGCGCTTACAGGCAGCGGGGTTGGATTCTTTGCCCGGAGGTGGAGCGGAGGTTCTCCATGATGAAGTGCGAAAAGCCATAAGCCCGAATAAGATCAGCAGCCGTGAATGGATCGAAGTGATGCGGATCGCTCACCGGATCGGCATGAAGACCACCGCCACCATGATGATGGGCAGCGTGGACCAGATTGAACACCGCATCCACCATCTCGATCTTTTGCGCAGCTTGCAGGATGAGACCCAGGGCTTTCGCGCCTTCATAGCCTGGACTTATCAGCCCGGTAATAATGAACTTCTGGGTAGCAAGATATCCTCTATGCTGTATTTAAAATTCCTGGCCTTATCCCGCCTATACCTGGATAATTTCGAGCATATTCAGGGCTCCTGGCCGACCCAGGGTGAGCGCATCGGCCAGCTTTCCTTGTTCTTCGGAGCCGATGACATGGGCAGCATTATGCTGGAGGAAAATGTGGTGCGCTCCGCAGGTCTTACCTACGAGATGCATGAGCAGAAGATGATTGGCCTTATCAGGGAAACAGGAAGGATTCCGGCCCTACGTGACACTGAATACCGTATTCTAAAAAGATTCTGATGAAAAACATGAAGGAGAAATAATATGACCGTTTCCCCATGCTCCCTGGCCTATATTGGCGGATCCAGCACCTTGAGCATCCGGATTCCAGAAGACCTGGAGCTTGATTTTGTAAGAATTGTAGATCGGGATCTGGTCTATGCCACTCCCTATGGGGAGAGCCCCCCGTTTCAGGTACTGGAAATAGAAAGGCAGGGACACTGGGAAAGGATGCTAAGCTGCCGGATGCATGGCTGGCGAAGCGGGGTATCCAGAGCTAACGCATCCCGCCAGGTATTCTGGGTACTGGCTCAAGCTGGGGTAAAAAAGGTTTTAGCCGAGGGTGGGGTGGGGGCCATTAACCATTTGCTGCGCCCTCGGGATGTTATCGTTCCCCATGACTATATGGATTTTTCCATGCGCAAGGACGTCGGGTTGGAAGATCGCTATCTTCTCATTATGCGGGACAGCCTCTGTCCGGATATGCGCCAACAGCTGCTGGACTATTTGACTGCTCACTGGCCGGGTCGGATCTTCGACCGCGGGGTATATGCCAACACCGATGGTCGTCATTTCGAAAGTCCAGCCGAAATTAACTTCTACCGGATGGGAGGAGCCGACATTGTTGGGCAGAGCATTTGCCCCGAGGTATACCTGGCCAGGGAAATAGGCGCTTGTTATGTCGGCCTTTATTTAGTGGTAAACTATGCGGAAGGGATTATCAGTCCCTGGCAGCATGAGGAACTTCAGGATATCTTCTACAACCAGGCACTGGAAGTGGGAAAAACGGTCTTCGGATTTTTCCATGGTCTCGAGGACAGCCCCTGTGTCTGCGCAGACTTGCGTAAAGAGACCTTGCTGAAAGAGGTTTATGACAAAGAATAGGGAGGTATAACAGCATGCAGAAGTTTTATGACGTCAGGGGACCTATAGGACGGCTTTTCGTCCTCCTGGTAGCTTTCGGGGTCTTTTCAATTTTTGCTGGATACTATACGGATTGGTTATGGTTTCGATCCGTCAATTACCAGAATGTATTTACCACAATTCTCTATAATAAAATGTCAACCTATGCGGCTGTCTTTCTATTCACCTTTTTACTTTTTTATTTAAATCTCCAGTTGACCCGCCGGCATATGAGCGATAGCGGTCGTCCCCGCCGGACGGAAGAGGGGCGGGATATTATCTATCTGGAGCAGCAGTTCTCTGTCTGGCGTGATTTCCTGGAAGGCCCCAGGGCCCGTTGGATATTCCTTCTCATCAGTCTCATTGCAGCCTTTTTGATCAGCTCGGTTTCTTCAGGTGAATGGCTGACCGTACAACAGTTTTTGAAACGGGTGTCGGTGGGTATCTCAGACCCGCTTTTTCACCGTGATCTGGGCTTCTATTTTTTCAACCTGGGATTCTATCAATTTGTTTATCAAACCCTCATGAGTTCCCTGGTCCTTCTTATTATCACCGTCTGTGTAGTATACGGAGTGGGTGCTTCAGCCTCGTTGATCGGGGGTAATTGGAAAAGCTACTCTTTGCCCAAAGGACATATCGGAATTCTCCTTGTGGTTTTCTTTCTATTGAAAGCCTGGGGCTATTGGTTGAACTTTTTTGAGATTCTTTATTCACCTTCCGGAGTGATCTATGGAGCTGGTTATACACAGATTTATGCCGACCTGGTAGCCTACAAAGCCATGCTGGTTATTTCACTGGCCATAGCAGTCATCATTGTAATTAATCTTTTTTCTAAGAGAATTAAATGGATACTGTACGCGGTTGGGGTATGGCTGGTTGTAGCTGTAGTCATGCAGGGGCTGTATCCGAGTATTGTGCAAAAGTTGGTTGTGCAGCCTGACGAATTTAACAAAGAGAAGCCCTATATTGAAAACGCCATCAAGTTTACCCGCCAAGCTTACAACCTGGATCAGGCCGCCAGCAAGGAATTTAACATTTCTTTTGACCTGAATATTGATGATCCGGCCAATCGAACTACTCTGGACAATATCCGTTTGTGGGACTGGCAGCCTTTGAAGACCACCTATCAAAATCTCCAACAACTCCGCAGCTACTATGTTTTTGACGATGTGGACATCGACCGCTATACCGTTGATAACAAATATCGTCAGATCATGCTTTCCGCTCGAGAAATCGATCAATCCGAACTGCCTGCCCAAGCTCAGACCTGGATCAATCAACGCTTAATGTACACCCACGGTTATGGCGTCGTAGCCAGCCCGGTAAACGAGATAGCCCAGGAGGGCTTTCCAAATTTCTTCATCAAGGATATCCCGCCCCGTTCCAGCACCAGTCTGGTGGTAACGAGACCGGAGATATATTTTGGCGAACGAACCAGCTCCTATGTGATCGTTAACAGTAAACAGCAGGAATTTGATTACCCGGCGGGTGACCAGAATAAATACACTACCTATCAAGGGAAAAACGGCATTCCGGTTGGTTCATTTGGCCGCCGCTTGATGTTCTCCTGGATATTGAAGGATTATAAAATGCTGATCTCCAGCGAGGTGGATGCCAACAGCCAGGTGCTCATGAACCGGAATGTAAAAAGCCGCATACAGAAAATCGCGCCCTACCTGCGCTATGACAATGATCCCTATATCGTGATCGCACCGGATGGCAGGCTCTACTGGATGCTGGACGCATATACCTATGCCAACAGATATCCATATTCTCAACCGTATGATCAATACGGTAATAATTATATCCGTAATTCAGTCAAGGTGGTCTGTGACGCCTATACCGGGGAAATGAATTTTTACATGGCCGATGCCAGTGATCCACTGATTCAGGTTTACAGCAAAATATTTCCCGGTCTCTATAAACCGTTGGATCAAATGCCGGAAGGCCTAAAGCCCCATATTCGCTATCCGGAAGACATGTTTTCCGTTCAGGCCGGGATGTTCAGTACCTTCCATATGACCGACCCTTACGTATTTTACAATAAGGAAGATGCCTGGGTGATTCCCACGCAGACGACGGGTGATAAGCAGGCTGCCATGACCCCGTATTACCTGCTGCTGCGTTTACCCGGGGACAGCAATCCAGAGTATATGCTCATGCTTCCCTTCACACCCAAAGGGCGCCTGAATATGGTGAGTTGGATGGGTGTACGAATGGATGGCAACAACTACGGAAAAATGCTGGTGTATACCTTCCCCAAACAGGAGACTGTTTTTGGTCCTCAACAGATTGATGCTCGTCTTAACCAGGATACCACTATTTCCCAGCAGTTGACTCTATGGTCGCAGAGCGGCTCAAAAGTTTACCGCGGTGGACTCTTGGTGGTGCCGTTAAATACTTCGATTTTGTATATCGAGCCTCTTTACCTGCAGGCAGAAAACAGTCAGATGCCTGAATTGAAGAGGGTGATTGTAGGCTATGGCGACCGAATCGTTATGGAGGCCAACTTAACGGATGCCCTGGTCAGTCTGTTTGGAAAGGGAGCCAATCAGCCTGCCCAACCGCCAGCCCCACAGGGAACCGGAACCCAAACCAGCAGTGTTAAAGACCTGGTTAAACTGGCAAGACAGTATTATGATCAGGCGAATCAGGCTCTTAAAGACGGAAATTGGGCGAGTTACGGTGAAAATCTCAGCAAGCTCAACGGGGTGCTCAGCCAGTTAGAACAGACAGCGAAATAGTCGGGTTCTAGGTACAAGTAGATTATGACATCACTTTGATCATGGAGGAAGAGGGTTTGAAACAGGGGAGTAAAGTGGTTTGCCTGGGGGACAGCATAACCTGGGGATTTCCTTTTGGACCATCCTATTCCTGGGTGCATATGCTGGCTGAAGCCACGGGAATAGAATTCATAAATCGAGGGATCAACGGGAATACCACCAGCGATATGTTGCATCGTTTTGAACGTGATGTACTCAATTCAGGGCCCGATCTGGTGATCATTTCCGGGTGCATCAATGATATTCTTTGTGGAGAATCATTTGATCGCATTACCTGGAACATTAAGGCCATGGTGGAGAAGGCCAGAGAAGCAAGTTTAACGGTTGTATTGGGGATGCCTACCGCAGTTGACAGCCCCTATCTAGAAAAACTCCTGGTCAGACTCCGTCAATGGTTCAAGGATTTCAGCCGCGAGCTAGGAATACCCCTGATCGACTTCTACCAGGCTTTCTTCAGCCCGGAAGGGGAATTGCGCCAGGATCTCCTGCTGGCCGATGGCGCTCATCCCAGCGAAAAAGGATACCAGGAGATGTTCAGGCAAATTGATCTAAACATATTTTCTGCTTTGATAAGCCCTTAAGAAAGGTTGGGAACCTGATCTGGCTTAAGAGGTTCCACATCCAGGGAATATTTTTCAACCTCAAATGCATCGAGAACGATCACCTCAGCCCGGGCGTCGTCCCGGGCATCGCTATATCTGGCTGTGAGAGCAGCTGCGTATTGGAGATAGTCCGTCTGTTTCTCCACCGGTCCCCGCAGCAAAGAAAGCGGACCGGGGCGGTCTGCTACTTTGAGAATTAAATCTTCTTCTCCCACCAATTCCATTATCCGCTCATTTTCACTGTGATTACGACCAATCACCAACAATGTGTTGCCGTCTAGATAAAAGTGACGGCCTACCTTAAGGATCTCAATCTGCGGCGTCATGGGATCGGGATTATTTTCCAGGAGCTTTACGAGGCGCTGACTGAAGCCCTTATCTGTGAGCAGGCAGCCTCCGGCTGGACTGGGGTAGTCTTCGATGCCATAATGCCTGGCCAGGTCCATTTGTCGTTTTCGGCTGCGCCCGCTTATGTCCAATAAGCATTCGCGGTCAATCCACCCCTCTTGTTCAGGAATCGTGGGGGGCAGCAAACGGGCCGACAAGGGTCTTACAATCAACCCCTGGTAGCCGGCTAGTTTCTCCACGACCTGCAGGGATGACTTGTTCTGGCTCATCGGCCGTTGGCCAAGTACTTCACCGGTAGCCAGGAAAGAAGCGCCAATCTTGTCCATGTATTCACCAGCAGTCTTTAACATAAAAGCATGACAGTCAATACATGGGTTAAGGTTTTTACCGTAGCCATAGACTGGATTTCTCAGAACTTTTTCCATATATACATCACTGATATCGATGGTGTGCAGTTCAACTTGCAGTTGTTCCGCCGCTTGAATCGTGCTGGCCTTGGCGGCGAAAAATGGAGTCACGAAGTTTACCGCCAGGACCTCCAGCCCTTGCTCTTTTAGCACGCATATAGCCAACTGAGAATCCAACCCCCCTGAGAGAAGAGAGATTACCTTCACGCTATGATCCTCCTCCACCTAGATAATCTTCATCGGATATGATTTTATAACCCGCCCGGCTTAGAACTTCGGCCGCCACTCCATTCCCGGGCCGCAGGTGCGAGGCAAAACTGCCATCATAGATCCACCCTACACCGCAGGAAGGGCTGCGGCTTTTCAAAATAACAAGATCGGGTTTCTGCTCTTGGGCAATGCGTAAAGCGGCTTGGGCGCCTTTGATAAAATAGCTGCTCAGGTCCTGTCCGCTCTTGCTTAAAACCACCGACTTTCCTTCCAGAACATCTCCGCCATCTCCTTGGACAATTTCACTGGGAAGCCGAGGTGATGGAAGACCGCCCAACTGTTCTGGACAGATTAGTATCACATTTTCATCTTCCAGGCGTTTACGCAGGTCGGGATTATCATTGTTTTTTCCATTGTACTTGCAGTTCACACCAAGTAAACAAGCGCTTATCAACTTCATGTTCATGGCTCCCCCTGAAAAGTAAGGTGCAATACAGCTCTTGAACAGTTCATGCCATCTATCTTGTTATAAATAATAACAAAGTATAGTCCCGCATCATAATATATCTTAATAATTATCCTCTTTGGAGCTCAACATGCTGCCATTTCAATTGGTCAAGACATTGGTTGAACCGGAAATAGAAAAGAAAACCTTCTTCCTGGGACCCGCGTTTGCAGAGCAGCTAGGCCTGGATTTAAAGGGCAATTTACCGGTTAATCTGCATTTAAGTACGGGCCGGTCAAGGATGATCTCAGGTCGGGCTATCATGGATTGGAGGTTAGACGGCCTGGGATTACATGCCAGTGTGTTAAGCAGCCTGGCACTCAAGAGCGGAAGACGATACGGGTTCTCTTACCAAAACGGGGTTTTGAGATTGGGACCGGTGTTCGGCATTATGGCTGACGTCGAAGCTGGCAGTCGCCGGCTCTTTGGCAATCAGGACAGCTTCATAAGAAACCTGATCTTGCACGGTCAGTCCCTGGGAGAAGTTTGCTTTGCTTTTAGCCCTTATAGTATTAACTGGCAGCACAAAAGTATTGATGGCTATACCTGGAGCAAAGGCGGATGGCAAAAGAAAAACTTCCCTTTACCCGACGTGATCTATTATCGAGGTGCCGACTATGCCAATGGAAAAAAAAACATAAGGCGTAAACTGGAAGCCCAGGGCTGCAGGTTTGTGAACCCGCTCCCGGTTGATAAATGGAAAGCCCACCGTATATTAGCCCACAATCATGAATTAGCCCGGTATTTGCCTGAAACCCTTCTGGTTAATGATTTCAGACAGGTGCAGTCCATGCTCAAGCGTCATCATGCTGTGTATTTGAAACCGGTATATGGATCCAAAGGCCAGAATATTATACGTATTACCCGTAATAAGAACAAGTCATCCAAGATTTATCAGTATCAACACAGCAGTCTGGATCACAGTATTTCATTCAGATCGATGGATGCGCTACAAAGCCAAATAAGCCCGCAGTTAAGGAAGAGGAGATATCTCATTCAAAACCGCATCAATTTAATCAAGAGCAGCGGTCGGATCATTGATATACGAGCATTGGTGCAAAAGGACCACACTGGGGAATGGGATATTACCGGCCTGGCTTGTCGGATGGGTGGGGCAGGTTCAATAACCAGTAATCTATCCGCGGGCGGTCAGGGGCACAAATTGGAGCACGTTTTACAAGGCCATTTCTTAGATGAAAAGCAGCAGGAAATGATCGGCAAAGAGATCCGTTATCTGGCCTTGAGCGTGGTCCGAAATCTAGAGCAAACGATGGGTCCGGCAGGAGAAATGGGAATCGATATCGGGGTTGACCAGCAAGGTGATATATGGTTTATCGAAGCGAATTTACGGCCCGCCCGGAGAATTTTTATTGTGATTGGAGAAAAGGAACTGCGCATACAATCTATAGAAAAACCGTTGACCTACGCCCGTTATTTAGCTGGCTTCACCAGTGAATATAGGGCATCGGATGGCCTGATCTAAAATCTTGAAATAAGGGGTATGACTGTGGAGAAAAAGGGGAAGATCATCCTATCCTCAAAGATGGCAGAGCGACTGGGCGTGCCACCAGAAAGTTCAGTGACCGTTCGAGTAGGGCAGAAAATTATTCAAGCCAAGATGGAGATACGCAGCAGCCAGCACAAATGGTACAGTTTGTCTCCAGATCTGGCCAGCGTCTTGCACATGCATAAAAGGCACCTCCATATCCGATATGATGAACAGAGTAACATGATTCATTTGGGGCCCACGATAGGTATTCTGACTCTAAGCCTGCCAAATCGGGAGGAATATGAACCAAAGAGTTTGCAGGCCGAGCTGATTATGCTCAGTCAGATAGGACGGAGAATGTCCGGGCAATGTTTTATTTTCACCCCAGGTTCGATAAATTGGAGTAGTAAAACGACAAAAGGTTACTATTATCGTGCGCTTACCCCGGAACGCGGAGTGTGGGCTTCGGCAGTTTATCCTTTACCCGATGTCGTTTATGACCGTATTTCCTCCCGGCGGACTGAAAATCGGTCCGGGATCAAGAATGTCAAGGAGCGATTAAAGAGTCTTCCTTATCTAAAGTACTTCAATCCATCCTTCCTAAATAAGTGGAATGTCCATCAGTTGCTGATCAAAAATCCAGAGCTCCATCCCTATTTACCTGAAACGCGTAATCTAAACCTGGAAAACCTGGAGACAATGTTGGAGCGACACAAGGTATTGTATCTCAAGCCTTCCAATGGAAGCCTGGGGATCGGTATTATCAAAGTATGGATCGATGAAAGGGGAACATTGCATTTTAAGGTACATCGGACTACCCAGCGAGTGCAGGCCGGCAGTGCCCAGGAAGTCTTGAAAAAGACCGCTGGCATCAGGAAAAAGCACAACTATATTGTTCAGCAGGGTTTACGCCTGGACACTTTTAAAGGCTGCCCCTTTGACCTGCGGATAATTTTCCAAAAAAATTCTACCGGAGAGTGGAAAGTCAGCAAATTGTTTGCTCGGGTGGCATCTCCGGGGAGTATTGTGGCAAATTTGAGCCGGGGCGGCAAGGTGGAGACCAGCCGCAGAGTCCTGCAACACCTGTTTGTTAAAAGGGAAAAGGTAAGAGAAAAGAACGCTCAAATCAAGAATTTGTGCCTGATGGTAGCCACAACCCTGGAGAAATCAAGTCACGATTTGTACGGGGAATTGGGATTAGATCTGGGAATTGACAAAAACGGACATCCCTGGTTATTGGAAGTGAATTCTAAACCACGTAAGACCACAGAATCCGATTATTCCCAGGCTATAGCCAGAAACACCTTTAGGCGGCCGCTGCAATATGCGGCCTACTTAGCTGGTTTTACCAAATAGAGGAAGTTGTAAAGCGATAAGCGATAAATGATGATTTTAGGAGAAGATAACGACTGAGATTTGAGGCTTTTCTATGGGACATGCCCCATGATAGTATAAGCTATCAACATATTACCTGGAGCAGGCGTACAGCATGGAACCGTTGGGATTTACAGCTCGAATTTCCTCAATGATCCATTAATAGTGACTCGTTTTTCCAGGAGTTTTTTGGAGATAATATGATGAAGCCCAGGAAATATGTTAAAACTGAAATGACCGTCTTTCTTTCCCTGCAAGAAAAACCATGATGCAGACAGGAAAAGCCGGGCAAGAGAAGAATATAGTATCATATATAGGGGTGGGCATTCCCACCTTCTTATTTCGACAGCAGGGATATGTAAAAGAAGCAGGAGTAGACAGTCTTCCATCAATATATCCACGACTTAATTCCCAAACTACAGATGGGAAGGAGGGGCTTCACATGGAGGCTATCAAACATATTGGAATATTGACCGGGGGAGGTGACTGCCCAGGATTGAATTCTGTCATCCGCGCAGTCACCAAAACCGCGATCATTGATTACGGTCTTGAAGTCATCGGTTTCGTCGACGGTTTTCGAGGATTGGTAGAAAACAATTATATCCAGTTAGACTTGAAGACCGTTTCAGGCATCGGCCATACCGGTGGGACGATTTTAGGAACTACCAACCGCGACAATCCCTTTAATTTCTATTCTTCGGGCCGTCAAGGTCAGGAGCCCGTTGACGAATCGGATCGGGCTGTTACCAACCTGCAAAACCTTGGCTTAGATGGGTTGATCGTTATAGGCGGGGACGGAAGCCTTCATATAGCCCACCAGTTTTATCAGAAAGGGGTCCAAATCGTAGGAGTGCCTAAAACTATTGACAACGATTTGATGGCCACAGAAGTCACATTTGGTTTTAATACGGCGGTCAATACTGCCTCTGAGGCTCTGGATAAGCTCCATACCACTGCCGAATCTCACCACCGGGTGATGGTCCTTGAGGTGATGGGCCGCTACTCTGGCTGGATAGCCCTGCATGCAGGAATATCAGGTAGTGCCGATGTTATACTTATACCGGAAATACCTTACAAAATTGATTCCATCGTCAGCAAGATATCGCAACGTTACCGCCAGGGAAAGAAATTCAGTATTATCGTGGTGGCGGAAGGGGCGTTTCCTGAACATGGAGAAATGGTGGTTCAGAACCTGGTTCCCACCAGTCATGATCCAGTCCGCCTGGGAGGTATAGGCCAACAGGTGGCCGAAGAAGTAGCCGCCCGATTGAAAGATATCGAAATCCGGGTTACGGTTCTGGGGCACCTGCAAAGGGGAGGATCACCAATTCCCTTCGACCGGATACTGGGCACACGCTATGGCGTAAAGGCGGTGCATGCGTTAATGGAGGGTAAAAGTGGCACTATGGTAAGCTTACAGGGTTCCAGCATTGTCACTGTACCTATTGAAGAAGCCATTAAAGACATTAGAAGGGTTCCGACCGATGACAACCTGGTGAGAGCCGCCCGTTCCGTAGGGATTAGTTTCGGTGACAGCTGATAAACGATAGGACATTTGTTGATCTGGGGGGAAAGAATTTGCTGATAAAGAAAGTTGCCGTACTTGGGGCAGGGAAAATGGGTGCTGGTATTGCCCAGGTTGCAGCTCAGGGAGGTTATAACGTAGTCCTGCGGGACCTTCAGACCTCCCTGGTGAAAGACGGACTAAGACTTATCGAGAAGAACCTGGATAAGGCTATTAAGGCACAACTGATGGAAGCACCGGGGAAGGAAGAGATTCTTCGTCGCATTGAAGGAACTACTGACCTTACTAACGTAAGAGATGCTGATCTGGTCATTGAATCGGTCGTTGAGAATATGGCAGTCAAGAAACAGTTGTTCGCTGAATTAGACAATATCTGTGCTCCTCATGCTATATTAGCTACCAACACCTCTTCACTTTCCATCAATGAGATTGCATCAGCCACTCAGCGGACCGACCGGGTGATGGGGATGCATTTTCACAATCCGGTCCCCTATATTAAACTGGTGGAATTAATCAGGGGGCTGGAGACATCGGAAGCGACTCTGGCTGACGCGCAGGAATTCACCCGGCAGATCGACAAGGTCTTTGTGGTGGCCCAGAGGGAAAGTCCCGGCTTTATTTTTAACCGGGTCTTGATCCCCTATCTCAACGAAGCGATTTTCGTTCTAAGCGAGGGGATAGCGGATCGGGACGGCATTGATAATGCCCTGAAATTGGGTGCCGGTATGCCTTTAGGGCCTTTGGAGATGGCCGATCTCATGGGCTTGGATATATTGTATTCAGTGACTGTGGCCTTTTACGAGGAATTCAGAGATCCTAAATATCGGCCTCCGGTCTACCTGTCTACCATGGTAAGAGCCGGCCACTTAGGTAAAAAAAGTGGAAAAGGATTCTATGATTACGAGAACGGGAAAAAAGTAAATTCATCTGGTAATAACGCGAATACTTAGGAAGTTGTTTTCAGTAGAGGAGGAGTTTTATGGAATACCGGGCTAAGAAATCATATGCTGCCTGGCTGGGCCTGTTTTTTGGAGCAGCTATTTTTTCGTTTTTATTTTGGGGAGTACAATATTCTTTAGGACCCCATGACTTGGCTTTGAAGGTCATGCTGTACATCCCCATATATTTAGTTCTGGCCGGATTCTTATATATGCTGATTGGTGCCTTCAATATAGGATATAAGATCGAAGAAAAGAATCTTATTATTTACTGGGGCTTGACGACGATGCGTATTCCCTGGGAGTCAATTGAACAGGTGATTCAAGTCAAAGGCGAAAGTAATATGTATTCCATATTTGGTGCCAGTTGGCCTGGATACATGGCTGGACTTTATCAAGCCAAAGGCCTGGGTACAGTGCGTATGTATGGAACCCAGATCCATAAAGGATTCATTTATGTGAAATCCAGTAATGGGTTCTTCGGTTTGACTCCGGCGGATGACAACATGATCCAAGAGATCGCATCCCGAAGTAGCAAAGAGATAGAGATTGTAGATATGGATAAAATACCAGAGGAGATCAAAGGAAAGAGTGCCTTCCGTGATGGCTTCTACAGAATGCTGCTTTGGGTAAATATTGCCTTTTTGGCGCTTTATGCTGGATATCTGGCTGTTTGCTTCCCCGGTTCGGGCGCTCAACCTTTTGTTGTCCTTTTATTGGTATTGGCAGTATGCCTCTTCTTTTTCACGTTGGGCAATGCGAATCGGTTGTATCATTTTAGTCCTATTGGCGGCTATTTCTTGCTTTGTCTGGGGATTTTAGTAACTGGAATATTTCTGATCCTCTCACTGTCTGAAATTACCTTAAAATAACAAGGAAGATTATCTACGAGGGTCAGGGCAGTTGTCCTGGCCATTCTTTCTGTTTTCAGCGGTTGCCTGAAAGAAGGGTGAAGATAAATCGAGGTATGTTTACAATAATAATAATTATGTAAACTAATATTAACCAGAAGGCTTATAAACTGAACAATTGTAGAGAAGGGACGGAAATATATGCAATTAGGAATTATCGGTATGCCTAAAGTCGGAAAGACGACAATATTTGAATTACTTACTGCAAGTCAGGTCAAAGATACGAGTGCGGGGAAAACCAATATTGGAATGGCCAGGGTGCCCGATAGTAGAATTGACTACCTATCCGGGATTTATAAGCCCAAGAAGACCACCTACGCGCAGCTTGAAGTTGTAGATGTACCGGGATTGGTGCCCGGTTCTGAAAAAGCGGCCAGCAATTTCTTAGAGGCAGTGCGTAAAGCGGATGCTTTACTGCTGGTGGTGCGTGCGTTTGAGGATGATGCTTTTCAGGGGGTTATGGATGAAATTAATCCATTGAAGGAGATTGACTCTATTCGTTTCGAACTGCTAATGGCCGACTTGGACCTGGTTGAAAAACGCATAGATAGGATTCATAACAGTAAAAAGAAAAATCAAATGCAGGAAGAGCTAGATGTATTAGAACAACTCAAACAAAACCTGGAAAATGAAGTTCCGGTTTCTGCTATTAAACTAGACGAAAGCCAGCTTACACTACTTCAGAACTACCTTTTTTTAACAGCTAAGCCGCTCTTTATTTGTGTAAATCTTCCCGAAGACCGAATCAGCAATCCCGAATATCATCGTAGAGAGGATTTGCTTCTTTATGCCAAAGACCTAAACATACCCTTAGCCGAGCTCTCTGCCGAGATAGAGAAAGAGATAAATCGCATGGAAGGGGAAGATAAGCAAATGTTTATGGATGATACAGGCATAAAAGAATCGGGCATCGTTAAAATTGCTCGCAGCATGTATCACCTGCTGGGTTTGATTTCGTTTTTTACAGTGGGGGAAGATGAAGTGAAGGCCTGGACAATCGAGGAAGGCACCAGAGCCAGAAAGGCAGCCGGTAAAATACACTCCGATATCGAGCGAGGTTTTATTCGCGCCGAAGTTTTCGCATTCGATGCTTTTCAAGAATACAAAACGATGGCTGCTCTCAAAGAAAAAGGCCTGCTGCGCTTAGAGGGTAAAGAGTATCCGGTAAAAGACGGAGATATTGTCCATTATCGATTTAACGTGTGAGTTCCGTAGCAAAGCTAAACAAATAATTAGGATTTCAGGGCCGGCCAACAAATTGGCTGGCCTTTCATCATTTATTCTGGATAAGGACACCTACTATCAATAGTCCTCATATTATGCATTAAACGATTCGACAAGGAGTCCTTCATGCCCCTCACTCATCCATTTCTAATACTTCACCCAGCTTTATGCAAAGATCTCGACAGCAATGAAGTGCAAACCTGGGCCGGACACCGCAGATCGCACGCATTTATCCGGGAAGAAGGCTGGGAAACCAATTTCAAAATCAATCTAGACAAACGACTGGGTGAAAAACTGTACATTCCGGCAGGAGCTTACAATGTCTTGGAGTGCAGTGGCGGCGATATTCGGTTAGGTCCGATTGTAGGTATACTATCAAGTTACAGCCATCACCCTGTGCTGCCCTCTGGGAAGAAGGCGCGCATATACAAAGAACTTTATGATGCAGCCCGCAGTAAGGGGTTGTTCATCTATCGTTTTTACCCAGAGGGCGTAGACAAGAGAAGGAACCTTATTAACGGACACACATATAATCATCACGGCCGCCTTTACACAGGAACATTTCCTATGCCGGACATCGTATATAATCGTATTCGTTATCGTGATATCGAAAAAAGGGCAGATGTAAAGAAGCTTCTATATTACTTTCGTGATAAACCTGGTGTGTACTTGTTCAACAGTCGCTTCCTAAACAAGTTTGAAGTTTACCGCGCTCTGATTCATGATACAGGTTGTGCTGAACTGGTCCCTGAAACGGCAATATTAAATGTCTACAGCCTAAAATATTTCCTGGGAAAATATGGTGAAGTATATATTAAGCCGATTTCCAATTCTCTAGGCCATGGAATCGTTAAAGTTAAAAAGCGCAGCAAAGATGTTTATACGGTTCAATTTGCAGACAGTATCCACCAACGACAAAAGACCAGCGTAGGTCATGTTTATCGATATCTTAAGCAAACTGGCATACAACCCAGCAATTACTTAGTACAGAAGGGGATTGACCTGGCCACACTCCATGGCAGGGTATTTGACTTGCGTGCGCAGGTGCAAAAGGACGGTTTCGGAGAATGGACCTTAACCGGCGTAGGAGTCAGGGTGGCAGGACTAAACCGGATCGTTACCCACATACCGAATGGCGGATCAGCAAAAGCTTATGGTCCGGTCGTCGACCATGTTTTTCAACATATGCCCCGAGCCCGTTCCAATATTGATGCACAACTCGAATTCATGGCAAAACAGGTACCGAAAGTCTTGAATCAGAGACTGCCTATAGAATTGGCCATTTTATCAATGGACATCGGATTAGATAAGCAAGGGAAACTGTGGCTAATTGAGGTGAATTCAAAGCCATCCTATTTTGATGAACACCACATTCGGGCCGTCCATACCAAAACACTTATAGATTATTTCATTTTCAGCGCCTTGAATAATTTGGGCGGAAGGGAATGATATTGAATGGAACTAAGGCTGCTGTACGAGAACAACAACGGCGGAAAAAAGATATTTCAACACATAAAAGAAGATCTTGGGGATTGTGATTTCGAGAGAATACTGTTAAACGGAAACGAGTATATGAACATCAGACTCGGGCAGGAGACCAAGGGGATTGTACGCTTCGTGAATACTCCCCGAGCAATCCGGAACAGTTTAGACAATGATGTTCTGTGTCCTATTCTCGCCATGAATGGCATTGCCTGTGGTCATCAAATCGACGAATCCTTACTCCGAACCTATGAAGTTGTTTTTTGGGGATTCACGTGCCTTTCCGTGAAGGTCTGGGGTGGCACCCGATCACAAGAAAATGCTAAACACATGAAGGAGAGCGAGAATCCACGCATGGTTGATACAGCCCGTAGAGCGCTTTATCTTTCCGGCCTGGATTTGGGAAAAGTAATTGTCGCCTACACTGCCAGGCGAAGATATAAAGTGCTGGGTATAGATCCTTCTCCAGAGATGCGGGAAAAGGACATAGAAGCCCTGGTGAAGCGTATGTTAGAGTTCACTAAACTCGACGAAAGAATAATACAGAGCGATGTTAAAATGGGAGCCGATCCCGAATTTATGATGCTCAACTCTAAAAATGGTCGCATTGTATCTGCTTCTGATCATTTTCCCCGGGAAGGAACTATAGGTTGTGATAATATTCGCATACCCAACCGTTCCCAACGGCCTATTGCAGAGATCAGACCTAGACCTGATGCTTCTCCCTTTGTTCTGACCGCCAATATTAAACAGGCATTAAACCTGGCCAACCAAATGGCACCTTATCGCAACGTTAGATGGGTGGCAGGAAGTCAACCGGGGGGGGGGTTTTCCATCGGGGGGCATATCCATTTTAGCAATACGAAACTAAATGCCAGTCTATTGAGAGCCCTGGATAACTTTGTTGCATTACCCATCTTTCTGATTGAGAACCCGGTTACGGCAGCTCGCAGGAGAAAAAAGTACGGCCAACTAGGCGATCACAGGGTAAAAGACTACGGAGGGTTTGAATATCGAACACCGGGAAGTTGGCTGGTATCACAAAACATCACCCTTGCCATCCTGTGTTTGGCCAAGTTGGTGGTCAGCCGTTACCCATGGTTACCCTACAACTATCTGAACACAGTTGAAGCCCACGAAGCATTTTACCAAGGAGATCAGGAGTATTTCCTGCCTATATTTAACCGTCTTTGGAGCCACCTGCAAGACCTGGACATGTTTAAAGATTATAGTGAACAATTACAGGTGCTTTTCGACATGGTCAAAAACCGTACCTGTTGGAACGAGAAGACAGATTTCCGCAAAGCCTGGATGATTTCAGGAGGTGCACGTCAGCTTACGAAAGCCAGCCGCGAATCCTCATCCAGGGCAGGACGCACTGATACGAGCCAAAGCGGTACCCGCAGCGAAACGGGTAGGAGTGAACGACGGCTTTCTAGCCCTTCCAACCAATCATCTAGTAATTCAAACCATAACCCTTCAACCCGTAGCGCTATCGTCAGTACTCGCAGAAACGGGCAGCGGGCACGGGAACCACGTTCTCCCGGCCCGCCTGCATCCCGTCCCAGCAGCACTGATGGTGGTCGCGTCATCGAAGCTCACCAGGTGCGCAGAAGCTATCATGTAACCTAGCTATTTCATCTTCAGTTGTTTGAGTAAAGTATTGGCTGCCAATAATTGTTCGCTGATTCGGGTATTAATACTGTCCTTGGTACAGGTCTCAAAGATAAAGCTGTTGGTTCCTAAGTATTGAGCTGAGCTCCGAGCCAGGCTGCCCCCCACTGGATAGCGAAGTGCTACAAAACGGTGAGAAGAAGTTTTAATGCCGGCATTCACTTGTTTGAGTATTGTGTTGGTCATGGCCGTACATGCCGTGCTGGGATAATAGATCAAACTTTGACCCACGGAAGCGCTGCCGCCCGCAGAATAGCCATATCCTTCATGCATATCCATAACCCAGTTTACCTTATACTGCTTGACCACTGCATAAATCGCCTTGGCGGGCGTGTAAGAAGGCTGCCCGGTTTTGGAGGTGGGAAAAGCCCGGTTGAGATCCTTTTCACCTTTTATTGCCCGGGTGTTGGCATTGTCGGCCAGTTTATTAGCCCTGGGAATAACAAGCAGGGTACCGCTGCGTATGGTCGTGCTCCTTAATTGATCTGCAGCCAGGTATCCTGCTTTTTCATTTCCATGTATGCCTCCAGTAACTAAAACTACCGGACCTGGAACACCGGAAGAGATTATGTACATTTCCGTAGCATATTTGGTATTGGGTGATAGAATAACCTTGGTGGTTTTTTGGGTGGCAGAGAGCGTTGAAGCAGAATCTACAGGCGTTGGAGTGGCGGCACTGACAATAGCTGCACCCGGTTGGAGCAGGGATAAGAAAATAATGGACAGGGTTATTAGGGATCGTCGAATCCAGTGTTGAGCTGCTTTTCTCAAAAACAATCATTCCTTTCTTTGAGGCACGTTGTTCAGAAAAGCAAGGCCCACCAGGACATAATTTAGGGAAATATACCTGACTTACGCATTGTCAGACCTGGTCATCCCAACTGACGATACGATAGTCAAAGCTTAGGATTTGATAATCGTCGCCATGATTTTCAATGGTGTCTCTGATGGCATCGATTATCAACTCCAGTTCTGAATAGCTGCTGCTCACTGCGGAGAATCCAATTCCCGATCTCTGCCATAAGTCCTGGTGGCTTACTTCACTGACAGAAACATTGAAACGTTTGCGCATTCTGGCAATAATACTCTGAATTGTCATGCGCTTCTCCTTTAGTGACGAAGAAAATGGATGGAATAGCTCACTATAACCATAAACCGCATACATCAGTATTTACCTCCATATGAAGTATATTGCAGGAAGAAACCAATTCATTTTAGCAGAATTGGGGGTGGGTGGCAAATATGATGGTATTCTGGAACCCCCATCTTATCACATATTCTGGTGGTTTAGCTTTGTAGCTGGGAGACAATAAAACCATTTGCAGAGCATAAGGCCCGTTGGTAAACGGACCAACTTTTACCTGTTATATCTTACGCAATCCATATCAGGAAGTCCCATAATATTCTTGACGGCTATGTAACGTGATTGTATATTTTATATATAGTTATTTGACATGTAAAATAATTTAAGGAGCTGCACATGGAGGACTTTACAAATTTCATTTGCTTCCAACTTGGAGCGTCAGCACGAAAAATACAGAACTACTACAACAACCTCTTTAAGCCCTATGGAATCACCCTGGGTCAGTCCTTCATCCTGATGGCCTTACTTCAAAGGGAAGGACTGAACATTGGCGGCCTGGCGGAGAAACTAATGTTAGATAATTCAGCGCTTACAGGACTGGTAGACCGCCTGGAAAAGGAAGATCTGGTGCAAAGAAGAGTAGATCCCGAAGACCGGCGAGCCTACCTGATTTATATGACAGATAAAGGTCGAGAACTGGCCCACACCGTCTATGCACTGGTTGATCAATTCAACCAGCAATTGAGGGGAATGTTAGGAGAGGAACAGCAGGAGGGTATTAAGCTTTTGTTAAAAAGCTTGAGCTAGGGACAATTCCGAGTTTTGTTTACCGAAATGGTGTGATCCAGAAGGGAGAGGATGACTGATGGGAGCAGAAGCAACCAAGAAAGAGATTCGTGACTTTGTTCTGGACCTGGGTATTGATGATGTAGGCTTTGCCAATATCAAAGACTATTCCAGCCCTCTTTCACCAAGTATTGACACTCTATTTCCTACCGCTAAATCAATGATCGTCATGGCATTCAAGGAAGGGTCAAACTGTGAAAGTCCCAGCAGTACCATGGCTATGGCAGGACGCCTGGATCTTATGGAATTCACCCGTTCCTGCAACTATAAGGTAAGCCGTTTCATAGAGAAAGAATTTCATACCCGTTCCATGTCAGTGCCAGTTTCGTACCCGCTAGACATGGGTGCCAAGACTAACGGCTTAGTCGGTGAAGTATCGCTACGCCATGCAGCTCTGGCCGCAGGTTTGGGGGCCTTTGGCCGTCACAACTTGATCATTCATCCTCGCCTGGGCACTCGGGTCATATTTACTGCCGTTCTCTCCGAATTGGATCTTCCTTCCGATCCACAAGTTAAAGACGACCTGTGTACTGATTGTGATATCTGCGTAGAAGCCTGCCCGGCTGGAGCACTTGATGAAGAAGGCAAAACCCAAATGATGAAGTGCCTGAGAGTGTCGCAGCCCCATGGACTTGGGGGCAGTATTTCGTTTTGGAATAAGTTTATCAAGGCCAGCCCGGAAGAACAAATAAAGATGTTCATGAGTGAGGAATTCATGCGCTTATACCAGGCACAGATGATAGGTTTTCAATACTTTTGCTTTAAATGTTATACCTCCTGCCCGATTGGCCAGGATCTATAACCATCACCAAGCAATTATGCAACATAATATTTTCCTTCACCCTCGGCATGAACCCGTTAAACATACCCTTTGGCTTAGATTTGTATCGAGGAGGTAAAAATGAGCAAATTGTTTGAAACCACAGAAATAAACGGCATGGCATTGTCAAATCGTTTCGTTAGGTCAGCGACATGGGAAGGATTGGCGGCTCAAGACGGAGAGGTCACCCCCCAGTTGATCGAGATGATGGTGAACCTCGCTCAAGGCGGGGTGGGTTTAATTATCACCAGTCATGCCTATGTTCGACCAGAGGGCCAGGCGGGCCGCTGGCAAATAGCGGTATACCATGACCGCTTTATTCCTGGGCTCTGTCACATGACTGCTGCCGTCCATAAATACGAAAGCAAAATCATACTGCAGCTAGCTCATGCAGGAGTATTCACCAGCGAGAAAATTACCGGCCAGCTGCCCCTGGCTGTATCTGAACCTGAAGAGCCAGGCAATCTACAATATCGAACAATAACAGATCAGGATGTACAGGTTCTGGTGAAAGCCTATGCCGATGGAGCACGGAGAGCCAAAGAAGCCGGATTTGATGGTGTTCAAATTCACGCAGCGCACGGCTATTTACTCAGCCAATTCCTATCTCCAGCATTGAATCGAAGAACTGATCAATATGGCGGCGACATACATAATCGATCCCGGGTTCTTATGCAGGTTTACCAGGCGATCAGAACGGTTGTAGGTGACGACTATCCTATCTTCATCAAACTTAATTGTCAGGATTTTATAAAGAATGGATTAACTTTGGAAGACTCAATTTGGGTTGGACAAATGCTGAGTAAAGAAGGTCTTGATGCCATTGAGATAAGTGGTGGCTTGCTGACAAGTAAGATGTTGTCTCCCAGCCGGCCGAAGAAGCCGTCTGAGGAAGAAGCGCCTTATTATCTCAACGAAGCCCGTGCATTTAAAAATGCTGTCAACGTGCCAGTCATTCTTGTAGGTGGTATTCGATCTTTTCATCAATCTGAGGATTTGGTGACTACAGGAGTGGCAGACTACATTTCCATGAGCCGCCCTTTTATCAAGGAACCTGATTTAATTAATCGATGGAAATACGGGGACACCGCCAACGCGGAATGCAAGTCTGATAACCGCTGTTTTCGTATGGGAATGAGCGGCAATGGCATCAGCTGCGATATGAAAAAGGAGACCTGAGGGATAGACGCCATCAACAGGATGAACCGTGTAATAAGGAGGGTTGTTGTTTTGGATAGTTATAAATGGCTCCAAGAGCGCCTTAATACTCACGCAGCCGGAGCGCCCGCCCATGAAGCCTTTACTAAAATCCTAAAGATTATGTTCTCCCCAGAAGAGGCTGAGGCTGCCTGCCACCTCACTTTTGTTCCACAGTCCCTGAACAAGTTGGCTAAAAAATCGGGAATGGATGAAAAAAGACTTGAGGAGCTCTTGGAAGCACTGGCAGACCGTGGAGCTATTACAGGTCTGAAAATGAAAGCGCAAACCGCTTACTGCCTCCTTCCAACCGTTCCCGGTATTTTTGAATTTCCTTTTATGCGTGCGGATAGACACCCACAAATCGCTGAGTTGTCGCAATTATGGGATCAGTATCATAAAGAAGCCTTCGCGAAAGCTTTTGCCGGTTCGCCTACTCCTCAGATGAGGGTAATCCCGGTTCAAAAAGCAATTCCTCTTACATCCGAAGTGCTTACCTATGACCAGGTGGCTGAAATGATCAATAAGGCCAAAACATACAGTGTAACCAATTGTGCCTGCCGGGTTCATATGGGATTCAAATGTGATCATTCCATTGAAGTATGTCTGGCTTTTGACAATATTGCCAAGCTGCTTGTAGATCGTGACCGCGCCAGGTGGATCGATAAAGAAGAGGCGTTGAACATATTGTCTAAGGCGGAAGATGAAGGATTGGTCCATTGTATGAATAACTCAGGGGACAAACCGACCTTGATCTGCAATTGCTGCAGTTGCTGCTGCACCTTATTACGAGGAATTACTGAATTCAATGCTCCAAGTATAATCGCTACAGCCGGTTATATAATCGAATTTGATGAAGCGGAATGCATTGGCTGTCAGTTGTGTTTGGAAGACAGGTGCCCTATGAAGATCATCTCTGCCAAGGATGACATTGTAGACCTGGACAGTGAAAGATGCATAGGCTGTGGATTATGTGTATCGGTATGCCCTACCGGTGCGCTTAGGATGCAGAGAAGGGGAGTAGTGCCTCCGGTTCCATCTACAGGCAAAGAACTTATGACAACTATTCTGAATGAAAAAGGCAAGCTTACAGACTTTACCAATCTCAACCGCGAGTAAATTATCAACACCAGAATAACATTGCCAAAAGCGAGTTCAAAATCAGCATATATAATATTACGAAAATGGCTTTCAGCGAGATGAAGGTCATTTTTCTTTTGAATCACATCTACGTCATGTTAGAGGCTGTATTTTTCGCCACTTCTCCAACTTCCTATAATGAGCATTATGTAAACTAGAAGAATTTTTCAGGAGAGGGGCCGATATTGCGGGCTTTTGCCCTTAGCTCCTCCTTGGCCTGTGGATTAAAAATAATTATGCGAGGACTAATTCTTCTGATTATATAATGATTAGGCTTTGAGTCCTGGCTAATTATTAGACGTGCTCTGGTCAAATTCTCAACCAGATTTTCAGATGTGCTCTCGAATGGTCTGGACGGTTTGGCCAGGATTTTATTAGATGCGCCGCCCATCATCTACTACCATTTACTATCTTAATCCTATTCATTTATTGGTATACCGTGTGATTTTGGTTGCAAATACCACAATATGGTAATGGAGGCTTATAAGATAGCCGCTAGATAGGGATTAATAGACTAAAAATCAATGTAGGGCCTCCTAGGCCCCTCTGAGACGATTATGCACTTTTTATAATGTTTTATTTCCATTGCATGATTTAATAGGCTTAAATGCTATTATAATAGTTTAAAACAATTAGCCATAAATGTTGTTTAATATCTTGGGTATCAAAGAGGCTAGATAACTAAACATGTATTGGTAAAGAAATTCCAATACTTATTCACATGGAAATGTCGCCCCATATTTACCTAAAATATCAACAAGCCTCCTTCTGTTTTCATTTCCAATATAATAGTATTTGTTAGTAAGATTAAATCGCATCGTATCACACCCGTCACAAGCTGGAAATAAAGAAATCTTCTTACCATGACCTTCAAAGATTATCTCAGCTGTCCCGAAACCACAGGAAGGTTCCCCATAAGCTATTTCTGAAACGATAACATTTCTAAACACTTTTCCGTTACATATTTGTTTCAGCTCATTAACATCGTTCTGATCGGTAATCTGCATATTAATGTTCTTGGTGCCATGATCGTATTTGAGTGTTATATTTTCAGCGAAACTAACATCCACTGGTTCATATAATAAAGAATATAATGTTACAAGGATAACTACACAAATAGCTGCACAAATTAAAAACTTTTTCATGCCATCCCTCTAACTCTATATTTTGGGCCATCTATCGTATTAATCATTACGAACTATTCCTTTTGGTTTATAAATAATTACATTATGTAAACCAGAGAGCTCTACCCCAGGCCCTACTACGGTTCCATGCTATGTATTTCTTTCCTCAAAAGTCTCCCATAAAAAAAGAACCGCAGTTATTGCTGAGCCTACAACCAGTCGAGCATGACGTGGTGCTAATCCTTTAAAGTTTGCACTTTTACCGTGCCCACTACCATATGGATTTCTTAATTCAGCCATCCCCTGGGAAATATTAGCCAAATTACCTAATATTCTTGTTATGCTTTCTCTAGCCTTTGCCTCATTTGGTATATGCTTTGGTGTTAATCTTAATCTATCGCATGTCAAATTTACGAGTCTGATTATATCCCAGTCAACATCATAATGTTCGCTAAGTTCGTCCAGTATAGTTTTGCAGCAAGCTTCTAACAGTTCTTTGGCAGTTCCAATTGCCAAATGTGGATTGTTATTAATTGCCTGAATCATTGTTTCGATTTGGTTATTAATGTAATCTGAGCTGAATTTCTTAGTTAAGTCGCCGGCCGAAGTATCAATATAGGTTGAAGAGGTATCTGAAATACTTCTTATCCAGGATTGAGCTTTCTCCCGCCAATCTATATCTTTAAGTAACTCTGGTGATATTACAACCTTAACATAGTAATTATTGTCATCCCTTATTACCAGGCCTAACTTGTCAAGAACCTTACCTTCAATAGTTTCTTTATCCATAATGATTTGGGTATATAGGCTTATTGGAACTTGCAGATATAAAGTGTACATATTGGTTCCACCGTTCCAATTATCATATCCAGTCTGTACCGTTTCAGCCATTGCCTTTGCAAGTAAGTCGACCTCGTTAATGGCCCCTTCAAGGGTAAATAATTGAGTAATCGTTGCTAAGTAGCTTTCAGTGCTCTCTATAAAAGGATCGATCATTGTACCACCTTCTTTTTATACTAATCATCATTTTACCATAATTTACATGGTGTCTTAACTTACATGTATAATCCCCTCCCCTTCTGTTAATAATTGGTATACCTGCATATTCAGGTAAACCTATTTACAACTAAAGGGGTGTTAAGCTTGAGAAAGCGACGAAACCAACGACAATTATATAGCGTTAAACCCCCAGGGGGCGTCTTTCAAAAACTGATAAAGACGCCCCCTTAGTTTGTCTTGTCGCAATTGACTTGTTTAAAAACTCAATGTGATAGATGTGCATAAGTTTGGAGGTATGTAGCGATGACAAGGATACCACTGGATAATGAATCAATAGTTAGGGACTATCTTCAAAGAAAGAAGAGAAAAAAGGCTCAGTTAACCATTTACTCATATAGCAAAACCCTGGGTAAATTCTTTAAGGATTGCCCTAAGAGAATAGCTGACTTGACTCAGGATGACGTCTTTGAATGGTTAGAGAACTATTATGGCGGAGCAAAACCAGCTACTATTCGAAATCGGATATCAATTCTGTCAGCGTTTTTTACTTACTGCACGGAAGAAAAGTTAATTGATTACCCCCTTATTAATCCTTGGTGGAACCCTAGGTTGCCGAAGACATTGCCCAAAGCTCTCGATAAGGATGATATGTCCAGAGTGATGGTGCAGGCAGAGGAAATGTCATTGAGGGATCGAACAATAATCGAGTTCTTAAGGTCATCCGGCGCTAGACGTGCAGAAGCTTCTGGCCTAAGAGTAAAGCATTTCAATCTTGACGAACTCAGTGCCAAAGTTTTAGGCAAAGGTAATAAATGGGGTGAACTTCACTTTTCGTGTGAATGCTGTGAACTGTTAAGGCAACTGATTCCTAAGGATGCCAAGCCAGAAGGCGGGGTTTTTCTAAACAGATTTGGTAAGCCCTTAAGTGCTCGCGCTATATACAACATAACAGCTAAAGCTGGAATGGATGCTAAGATCCCCGGTAAACTCGGACCGCATAAACTCAGGCACACCTTTGCAACGATATTGTTATCAAATGGGGCTGACTATAACTTTATCGCTGATGAATTGCGCCATGCAAACCTAAGAAATGTCCACCGCTACGCGTCATTAATGGATGATGCTAAGATTCTAATGTATAGGAGGTTTATGGGATGATACAGGACGGAATGTATGATGGAGATACCTTTTTTAGGGATGCGAAACTCCACTACTCACCAGAAACCTATAGTGCATATACAACGGCAATTAAACAGTTTAAAGCTTTTTCCCAAAAGGAAATCAGCCAAGTTGACCGTAATGATGTAGACAAGTGGATAGAGTCGTTACTGGAAAATAACAATAGCCCTAGAACTGTTCATGCCAAATTGTCTGCTTTAAGAACGTATTTCAATTATGAGAAGGGAAAAAGAGAAGTGAACTATAACCCAACCTACGGGATTGAACTTCCTGATATCGATGATGGAGATCCTAGGCCTCTGGTAGCTCAAGAGAAGTTCTTTCTAAGAGAAGCGGCTAAGGATCATTTAAGGGATCGGGCGATGATAGAGACTTTTCTTACTTCAGGAGTTAGAGTTAGTGAGTTAATTAACATTCACCGGGAGGATTTTCGTCTAATATCAAAACAAATCTATGTAAGGCAAGGAAAAGGGTCCGTTGAAAGAATTACCTTAACTACTCCTGAATGTGCAGCAAGAGTAAAAAAGTATCTAAATACCCGGAAAGATCATGACCCTCACCTATTTATCAGCGAGCGAAGAAAAACCAAGATAACTAGGCAGGGGGTATATAAAATAATCAAGGGTTACGTTATTTCTGCTGGGTTGGATATAAAGATCAGCCCCCATTCATTGCGGCACACCTTTGCTGTGGACTTGGCCATAGCTGGTGCACCATTTGAATTAATTATGGAGTTACTTGGGCATGCTGATTATCAAAATACCAAAATATATGCCAAGTTAACAAACAAGGCAAGGAGGAACATGCATGCTCAGTACTTTAGATAGAAATTAGGATATCAGACTCCTAACAAAAATAGTGAAATTCCCTGCCATCTGCTTAAAACCAGCGTGGCAGGGAAAAAAACAATATGCCCATTATGGGTATTATGACAACAAAAAGCAAAAACCATAAGAGGCCTCTAACTAAGGTATTATCGGCGTTAGAGGCCTCCCCTGTTCTGGACTCTATGCTGTCATTCTGAGCATTATGTAAACTAGAAGAAAATGCGGAGAGAGGGGCCTAGATTTCGGGCTTTTGCCCTTTGCTTCTCCCTGCTTGCTAAGGATGATAATAATTATGTGCGGACTAATTCTTCTGATTATATAGTGATTAGGCTTTGAGTCCTGACTATTTATTAGACGTGCTCTGGCCAAATTCTCAGCCAGATCTTTGAATGTGCTCTCGAATATATTTTGATGATTCGGACTGGATCTACCATCTGAATCTATTCATTTTTGAGTTGTGCTGTATGATGACTGCTACCAGTACCAAAAAATGGCATAGGATGCTAAAAGATGTGCGCTATATGGGGAGTTTTAGACCAAAAATCAATGTAGGGCCTTCTAGGGCCCTCTGAGACGATTTTAACCTTTTTATGAAGATTAGTATTACCATATATCTTTTAAGATGCTTAATAGCAAAAATATTAGCAGGTGGATCTACTCATTAAAGAATTAAGCTGAGATGAAGTTATCGCTAATGAGATTTGGGCTTTTATAATTGTTTGTACTCAAGGTACTAATTATCCTGCCAAGCTTTTATGGCCTCAAAGACAATATCCGGCATATCATCGGTAAAAATTACATCATCTATGCGTTCACAAAGAAATTCCAAGAATTCATCGGTGTCTATTGGTTTTGGATTGGGATAGTATTTTCCAAAGATAGATTTGGAAACGGCTTCAGATTGCAGGACCCTAGAGAATAACTCAATAGTTTTTTTCTCATAGGAAGATACCAGATCGCAGAAACATAAGAAGACGGCATCGGCGCAGGTACAGGCATAATAGCGATTACTTTCATTCTCACTGTTAAACTCCTCCGGATCCGGCCCGTCGTCGATTTCATCTATAGTTTCCTTTTCTTTGGGATGTTTTACCTTTAGGTATTCGCAGATGTTATCGTGCAATTGGGCGGATTCTGCATGCATTTCATAGAGCATTAAATATTCCTGAGAGATATTCATAGCCTTGGAAAACAATTGTCTTTCCTCTGGTAATATTAACTTTGCCATAGAAACCTCCTAATCCCGTTTGGTTAAATTATCTGATTAAAGATTTATACATAATCACATTTTAGCAGGTTTAAAATTAAATACATTATGTAAACCATATGAATAGATATGTTTTAATTTAACTTTCTGTTTTTCTCCTTAAATTGAGCTCGGCTTCTTTTTGCTCTATACCCCATCTTGGCCAGGTATCTTTTTCGCTGTTATAGGCAAATTCGTCAACTTTTCTTACTCGCAATGATTCAATATCGACAATCTTTTTATTGGAAAAAATCCAACGATATCCGTGTTCTGCAACTATTCGTTGTAATTTTGTACTCATTTCAGGGCTTAAATCAATACGAGGAGGTGCCTTTTTGCCAACCTGGGTATATAACATATGATTAGGTGATAAAGGGAAAAGAACCTCAGAACCTGTTTTGCCCCATCCACCATCAAAATCATAAGAATCGTTGCCATAATAGTTCAAGCATATTACTGGATCATCACTGGTAATCCATTCTAACCCAGTGGGATGGAAAATGCTCCATTTATGAGTTAATAATATTTTAGCAGTGTTTGTTAATATACGTTTAATTTCATATAACCACATTCCTCGCCCAACCAGCGTTTCCACCTGTAAAAGTGATTTATCAGATTCATCT
>DATMYR010000086.1:0-92501 GCA_035560815.1 Syntrophomonadaceae bacterium
CCCCCCTACCTTTGATAAACACAGGGTGATAGCCGCCGTCAAGGTCGTCTTACCATGGTCTATATGACCGATTGTCCCTATGTTTAGATGGGGTTTTGTCCTCTCGTATTTTGCCTTTGCCATCCTGTCTCTCACCTTTCCCCTTTGTGATTTTGGGTTTAACTTGATTAGTATATTATAACAGCCAACAATATTTTACCCAATAACAAAGCAAAATAAAAGAAGTGAGATTTTCTCCCACTCCCTGTATCTTATCTTGGTAGCGGCGAAGGGATTCGAACCCCCGACCCTACGGGTATGAACCGTATGCTCTAGCCAGCTGAGCTACACCGCCAAATGGAGCCCTTAACCGGACTTGAACCGGTGACCTTATCCTTACCAAGGATACGCTCTGCCGACTGAGCTATAAGGGCAATAATTAATATGCTTGCCCCCTACGGGGACCACTTATTTTGATTCCCTATGGGAATGAAATTTCATGGTTGCGGGAGCCGGACTTGAACCGGCAACCTTCGGGTTATGAGCCCGACGAGCTACCAACTGCTCCATCCCGCGTCATCATGGTGGAGGGAGAAGGATTCGAACCTTCGAAGGCGGTGCCAACAGATTTACAGTCTGCCCCCTTTGGCCGCTTGGGTATCCCTCCATGGTTTTCATCTGGAGCCGAGCACAGGAGTCGAACCCGCAACCTACTGATTACAAATCAGTTGCTCTGCCATTGAGCTAGCCCGGCTCAGCAAATAATATTGTAAACCCTGGGTCTGGCAAAGTCAACTACAATTCATTGCGGTCTTCAAGGTATTTCTCAAGCTTCCTCTTAACTCTCTGCAGGGCGTTGTCGATGGATTTGACATGGCGTTTAAGTTCCACGGCAATCTCCTGGTAGGATTTCCCTTCCAGGTAGGCCATGAGAACCTTCCACTCAAGAGACGAAAGGATCTCTCCCATCTTCTTTTCTATGAATATGAATTCTTCCCGGCTTATGATGATTTCTTCCGGATTGGTGATCTTCGTTGTCGATAGGATATCAATTAAGGTGCGATCTGATTCTTCATCGTATATGGGCTTATTTAAGGAAACATAGGAATTTAATGGAATATGCTTCTGGCGCGTTGCCGTCTTGATAGCAGTAATGATCTGCCGGGTAATACAGAGTTCTGCGAAAGCTCTAAAGGAAGTTAACTTGTCCAGTTTATAGTCCCGAATAGCCTTGAACAAGCCTATCATACCTTCTTGTATGATATCCTCTTTATCAGCCCCGATCAAAAAATAAGACCTGGCTTTGGCCCGGACGAAATTCTTATACTTGTCTACCAAGTATTCGACAGCAAATTGCTCTCCTTGTTGGGCCAGGTCAACAATTTCTTCATCCGGCATTTCTGTATATGTGAGAACAATTCTTTTAACAGCGAGAGAATTAGGCATTCCTTCGCCTCCAATAACTGTTTGATCTTAGAGATGCACGGATCTTCTTTGCATACACATCTATCTCATTATAAAGACAGATTGCTCAATAGTCAAGCTGGCTTGGTCGCACAAATGCCTTAATTTCCGGATTGACTGCTCTCCCTAGCTTCCCACCCGGTCAATTATCTCTGTCAGGAGTCTAACCTTTAGGAACAGTACTTCTCTGCCGCAGTGCCTCATATATCAGTAAGGCCGCGGCCACAGAAGCATTCAAAGATCCAATCTGACCGTACATAGGTATCTTTACAACCATGTCGCAATTTTCCAATACCAACCTACGTACTCCCTGCCCTTCTCCACCGATTACCAGAGCGGTAGGGGCAGGAAATTGGGTGGTATAATAGGGGAGGTCGGCTTGCATGTCACTGCCTACCACCCAGAAGCCGGCATCTTTGAGTCGTTGGATCACTTGTACCAGGTTGGTTTCCTGGGCGACCAAAACATGCTCCAAAGCCCCAGCTGCTACCCGGGCCACGGTATCATTGACTTCCGCTGTGTTGTGACGGGGAATGATGACACCGTGTACTCCTGCACACTCAGCGGTTCTGATAATAGAGCCCATATTCTGCGGGTCTTCAATCCCATCCAGAATGAGTACCAGGGGTTCTTCTCCCGCCAGAGCAGCTTTTTCTAACATCTCTTCCACTGATGAATAGGAAAATGATTCCACCGTAGCAACAATGCCCTGGTGGTTCCCAATCTTGTACAGTTGGTTCAGTCTTTCTTTCTCAACTTCCTGAATAAAAACCCCTTTTTTTCGGGCCAGACCCAGGAGTTCCTGCAAACGTTTTCCTTGCTTTCCAGCCTGGATGTATATTTTGTGTATTTTACGCCGCCCTCTCAGGGCTTCTATAATTGGGTTGATACCAGCCAACTTATCGGTCACCGAATTTCATTACCTCCTCATTCTCATTCGGATTCGGTTTTTATCATCATCACAGGGGATTAAAGAGATCGTCAGTGATGACAACCTGTGCATAATGTTCGGCCGGGAATTTCCGGTCATATTCGATCCCGGCAAAAAGGCCGGGCAGCTTCTCCTGGAAAGCCAGCAGTAAGGGAATCGCTGCCTGGCGCATCTGGGGATGAGAAGCCGCATCACACCGTAGGCGGAAAAAGTGGCGCCATTCCCTCATATTGTAGGTAACCACGATTTCTGTTTTCAAAGAGTTTGGCAAGACAGATCGGGCTTCCTGGGCTGAACAACCCAGCTGCAGCATTTTCATGTAGTTTTGTTCTGCGGCTTCGCATGCGTCTTTCCAACTAGTCCAAGCCTCCGGACGGTCCAAGAAAAAATAGGGTTCAATGACACGAATCTCGTTGCCAAATTTATCCCGGTCATAGCGGCAATAGCGGGTGGATTCCTGGGAATAGGCAGCGATGCGGTGGCGGACAATTTCATGGGTTACACCCCGGTCCACAATGAACATGACGGTGGCCTTCTCATGCTCGATGATAGATTCGTGCCCCATGCGAATTTTGTCCTGAAGAAAACGGGGATGGTACTCTTCCCCCATTTTATCCTCCGACTTATAACATACACGGGCATAACGCTCCAGGCGCAACATGATTTCTTCATTCAGGGCTCTATCGGGAAGCAATACCCGAGGCTTTTGAATAATCATTCACTTTCCTCCTCCCCATTATCCAAAGGCTTTTCTGATTCATTCCAGAATTCCGTTTCCAATGCCTTGCTGACCAGGTAATCAATCCGGTCCCTGTTTCCGTTTAGATACAGATAGCCCAGCAGTGTCTCAAAGCCGGTACTCATCCGATAGTCTCCAGGATCGGCATGCCGGGGAACTGGGTTCTTCGCATTTCGTCCCCACCGCACCAATTCTTGCTCTTCCGGGCTTAAGTCTTCAAAAAGGCCACGAACCAGACGCGCCTGGCTGGAAGCCTTCACCCGGGCTACCACATCCAGATGAACGTCCTTGATTTTACGGCGGTCGCCTAGAACCAAGAGGGAGCGGACCATCAACTCAAATACCGCATCCCCAATATAGGCTAGGGTCACCGGAGAGTATTGGCGCAGGGTTTTATCGTTCAGAGCTTGGAATTTAAGCAAATTTCCACCGTACTCCTTCCCGCGTATCTTCCAGGGCAATACCTTCCTGCAGCAGCCTATCCCGTATAAAGTCGGCTTCCGGGTAGTTCTTTTGTCCTTTAAACACAGCGCGCAGGCGAATACACTCCTCAACTAAATCTTCAATAGCAGGTGCTGCTTCATAACGAAAGCGAGTTTTCTCCAGACTGTCCTCGGCCTTAACACCCAGGCTTAGCATAAAGTCTCGTATCTGGTCAGCCAGGGGAAATTCTTTGTTCTGGCGGGCACGGGCCCGTAATTCACTCATCACCTGGAGAATCTTCTCGACTTCGGCCTGCTTCTCTTCCTGCTGCTGAAAGAGTCCCATGACCGCAGCCAGCGTTTCATAGATATCTAAAGACCGGCCCAGGGCTTCATGACTGCCCGGATTCCGGCAATCGGCCTTGGCCAGAAAGGAATTAATGCTATGGGCCATTTCGAATAGGTGCCCCATCGCCCAGGCGCTGTTAAAATCATCATCCATCGCTTCAATAAATTGACCTTCGAGAGCAAGGATTTCTTTCAGGAATTCGTCGTCTCTTTCATCTCCGCTTGGGCTGGCTTCCTCCGTGCTGGTCTGCAGAAACTCCCGGGCCAGGATGCGGGTGTTTTTTAGACGCCCTAAGGCCCTGCGAGCCTCCACCAATTTACCGTCATCGAAATCCAGGGGGCTGCGATAGTGCGTGGCAATCAGATAAAAGCGCACTACATCAGCAGGATACTTGTCCAGAATATCCCGCAAAATAAAAAAGTTCCCCAGGGATTTGGACATCTTTTCATTATTGACGGTAATAAAACCATTGTGAATCCAATAGCGGCAAAATGGTTCCCCGGTAAGTCCCTCAGCCTGAGCGATTTCATTCTCATGATGGGGGAAGATCAAGTCGGCACCCCCGCCATGGATATCCAGGGTATTGCCCAGGTAAAATGTTGACATCACAGAGCACTCGATATGCCAGCCCGGTCGTCCCGGCCCCCAGGGGCTGTCCCAGCTGGGTTCGCCCGGTTTGGCTGTTTTCCACAGGGCAAAGTCCATGGGGTCTTCCTTGCGTTCGTCGACCCCCACCCGGGCTCCGGCCAGCATGTCATCAAGGGAACGTCCGGAAAGCTTTCCATAAGCGGGAAAGGACATAACCCTGTAATACACATCCCCTTCAATAGGATAGGCATGCCCCTTCTCTATTAATCCCGCCACCGCCTCAATAATTTGGGGCATATGGTCGCTGACCCGGGGATGCTGGTCGGCTCGAAGGATCCCCAGGTGATCTGCGTCTACAAAATATGCGTCAATATATCTCTGGGCAAGTTCCAAGGGGTCACAGCCCTCTTCCTGTGCCCGCTTAATAATTTTATCATCTACATCGGTAAAGTTTTGCACATAGCTTACTTTGTAGCCTCGGAACTCCAAGTAGCGCCGTACGGTATCGAAAACCACAAGCGGCCGGGCGTTCCCCAAGTGAATGTAATTATAGGTTGTCGGACCACAAACATACATTTTAATTTCCGGTGGATTACCCGGCACCAAGTCTTCTTTTTCCCCGCTTAGGGTATTGTACACCCGCATGCAGCACTTCCTCCCCTTCGAATTCATCCAGACGTTTTTCCAGGTCTTCGATGTGATCCTGCATGGCCGCCAACATATCAGAAATGGGATCAGGCAGCATTTGATGTTCCAGGTCCACCTCTATACGACCATCCTCAACTTTGGCTCCATCCCGTATGACGATTCGTCCCGGAACCCCCACCACCGTGCAATTCGCTGGAACGGTTTTCAACACCACTGACCCGGCCCCGATTTTAGCATTGTCGCCTATGGTGATGTTGCCCAGTACCTGGGCTCCGGTGCTTATCACAACATTATTCTCCACCGTAGGGTGGCGCTTTCCTCTATCTTTTCCCGTCCCCCCCAGGGTGACTCCCTGGTACAGGGTTACATTATCACCCACTTCGGCAGTCTCCCCAATAACAATGCCGCTGCCATGGTCAATAAAAAATCCCTTGCCCAGCTTGGCTCCCGGGTGGATCTCGATGCCGGTTACAAAACGGCTGATATGTGACACCAGTCGGGCCAGAAAATAGTGTTTATGCCGGTATAAGAAATGGGCCAGCTTATGGTTCATAATGGCATGGAAGCCAGGATAACAGAAAAATATCTCCACTACGCTGCGAGCTGCCGGATCCCGTTCAAAAATCACCTTCATCTCGTCTCTCATGGTGGAAAACATAGAACCCCTCCTTTTCTAAAACAAAAGCCTTTCATCTCGCAAGAGACGAAAGGCTATACTTCCGCGGTTCCACTCTCGTTGAACGGTGCCCCACAGGCTGCCGCTCCCCTCGGTCAATTTAACGGTTTTACCGGATATGCCTACTGATGTTTCGGCATATCTGCTCCCGGGCGCATGTTCAACAGCTTCATACTTGGAAAGGCTTCCAGCCGACGGCCTTTCTTCTCTGGCAGCGATCGCTGCTTACTTTTCCCGTTCCCAGCAATTTTATATCTAATTACTATGATTATATGCAGCAGCAGCCGGTACTGTCAAATAAGACTTATTTAAACATCCTTCCTTAGTTGGCTCCATCTTACAATATTGGCATTGATCTGCTGGAAATTCTACGGTATACTGGCATAAATATCCATACGCGTTCAGGAGGGTTCTCCCGTGGCACAATGGAAAAAGAATGCCTATTATCTGGCAACCATTCTACTGGTAGCCGGGTTGCTCTTTGCAAGCCAATTAACGCAAGAATATTATAAAGCTGGTTTTAATACCAGTTTTGACCGCGGTTATTTTCAATCATTCTATTTATCCAAAATCGGTGGAGGACTTCTCATCGGATTATTGCTAGGTACAGAGTCCATCTGGGGACAACGAAAGATAGCTGGAAGCTGGAAGTTCAATTATAGCAAGGTGCTTTTTGTCGGACTTCCTGCCCTTCTGTGCAGTTCATGGATTATCCTATCTATCCATGATTCATTTTTCTTGCCTGCATTGCAACCCTTCCTTACAAATCAGGAAGCAATTCTGGCCCTGGTGGCTGGCTGGGCGTTGGGTGGCAGTTTCTATAAAGAGACCCAGAAGTCTGTACCGCTACAGGTTGGGTGCCCGGATGACCAATAGGTTTAACCCTTCTTGTCCAGCCTCAATGCGGCGCATTGCCTCAGGCGGACAGCGCAGCATCTGGCCTGCTTCCACCTCGACAGAATCCTGATCAACGAAGACCCGACCTTTCCCAGACAGCACCAGGAACACTACCTCCACCGGAGCATTGTGGCTTTCCACTTCTTCCTGGGCCGATAAAACCAGATTGACCAGTCGCAAATTAGGCGTAAATACCAACTGCCGAGCCCGGCCCCCCAGGGGTGTAGCCACCAGGGGCATCTCATCCCAATATGTTGTCTCCATTCGTTTCCTCCCGACAGAAGGTCTATTTCCCCAACTTGTCCAGGGTTGCCTGCAGGCGGCGCAGGGTCTCCTCCCGCCCCCAGATGGCCATTAAGTAAGGGAGCTCCACACCGTGAGTGCGTCCGGTCAAAGCACAGCGCAGAGGCATGTAAACCTGGGCCGGCTTAACTTTTAGACTTTTAATCAATCCCTTGATAAACGCTCCGGCTTCATCAGGGCCGGTCAGATCCGGAAAAGTTTCGAGAAAAGCATGTAAAACCGGCCCAGAAGTCTCCTGCTCCAATACCGGCCAGGCAGCCTCTTCGTAAACCGAATCAGAAAAGATCAGGGCCAGGTATTCCTCAATATCGGCCAGACATACCAGCCGGTCATGAACAGCTTTAAGAAGGAGGTCTAGCCCTTCTTGCCCAAGAGATTTGACCTGATCGGAGTAAACGGATTTTTCCAAGAAAGGCCGCAAGGCCTCCCCCAGCGCAGGGATGTCCATTTTTTTCAGGTATTGCTGATTCAGCCAATTTAATTTATCCAGGTCGAAGACCGCCGGGCTTTTCGAAACACGTTCCAGGGTGAAGGCCTTGATAGCTTCATCAGGCGTAAGCAGTTCCTGCTCCCCTTCCGGCGACCAGCCCATCAAAACCAGGAAGTTAAACATGGCCTCAGGTAGATAGCCCATATCCCGGTATTGAACCAGGGATGTTGCCCCATGGCGCTTGCTCATCTTCTGGCGGTCACTGCCCAGGATCAAGGATATGTGAGCAAATTCCGGGCGTTTGAAATTCAAAGCATCATATAGCATGAGCTGGCGGGGAGTATTGGATAGATGCTCCTCAGCCCTGATCACATGGGAAATGCCCATCATCACATCGTCGATTACTACGGCAAAATTATAAGTGGGCAGCCCGTCGGACTTGATGATGATGAAGTCACCGCTATTATCGCTTTCGAAGCTGACGCGGCCCCGGACCAAATCGTCCAGGAGGTAAAGTTTCCGACCCGGTACCTGAAAGCGCACCGTCGGTACCAGTCCCTGATCCAATTTCTCCTGCCTCTGTTCCGCGCTAAGGTGGCGGCATTTACCGCTGTAGCGTGGCATTTCGCCCTGCTCCAGCAAGGCTTGTCGCTCGCTCTCCAGTTCCTCTTGACTGCAAAAGCAATAGTAAGCCTGCCCCGAATCCAATAGTTGACGGGCGTAGCTGCTGTAAATCTCCAGCCTCTCTGTCTGCCGATAAGGGCCGTTTTCGCCGCCTACATCGATGCCTTCCTGCCAGCTTAGACCCAACCAGCGCAAGGATGTAATGATCTCTTCTTCATATTCCGGACGCGATCTTTCCAGGTCGGTATCCTCTATCCGAAGGATCATATCCGCACCTTCATGGCGGGCAAACAAATAGTTGAACAAAGCCGAGCGGGCTCCTCCGATATGTAAAGGTCCAGTAGGACTGGGAGCAAACCTGACCTTCAATTTGTGCATAAGCTTCCCTCCCTCATATTCGAGCAAATTATACCATTTCCCCATCACCTCGGGCAAGAAGAGCGGGCGCATCGTGTTTAGCCTGAACTACAAGGCACATTGATTGCTGCAAGAAAATTCCCTTCGCCGGCGGGACACATCACTTACAGATCCGGCCGGCGCATCTATACCACATCAATGTCTCAGGACCATGTATTACGCAGACCCTGCAGCCATGACTGTAAGAGGATCATGAGTTGGTTAAGAAACTGGCTGATCTGCCGCCCTGCTCCGCTTACCTCTTTCAGGTTTCGGTCCAGACCTCGGAGCTGGTCGTTTAAGAATTTCACATCAATATTGAGGCTGGCCACCCGCTGCATCAACTGGGTCAAGGCCTCGACATCCTCTTCCGACAACTGCACATTGAGGCGGGCGCTGACATCCAGGATAATGACTCGGATTTGGACTGGATCGGAGACCTTCTTTTCTATAACCTGACGTTTGACCTCATAGATAATTTTCTGGGCTTGTTGTGGCCCGACTTTCTTTCCCAGTTTCGCTGCTTCCGCAATTTCCCGCTCTGCAGCATCCTTGGCATTGGGTGGTAAAGATACCCCCTGAGCGGATTCGAAGGCTTTGATAATGCCTGTAAGGGCGGCGGTTCCTGATACTGGGAAAGGGGCGGCGGCTATGATGCGGGCGTCAGCTATACCCGCCGTTGTCAGGGCACTGGCATACATCAGTGGCGTGATGGCAGTAATATTATCGGTCTGGACTTCAAGCCCCTTGTCTTTCCCCAACATTTCAACATAGGCGGATGATATAGCTCGGCTGCCGATTAGGCTTTCATCAACCAGTCCGGCCAGAGTATCGCGTTCTTCCTGGTTGCTTACCTGCAAGTACCGCACCTGACTCTTGCCCTCCATTCCTTTGAAATAGGAAAGCGTAGCCTGTTTTTCCTGGGGGTTGAGATCCTGCCCAAGAGTAATTACTACCAGATTGGTGCTGGGGGAGAGGGCTGTGCTCCGAACCTGACCCCGGGCATAAACAAGCCCTGCCGCAGCAGCTAAGAATAGCAAGAGCAGAGCCAGACGTCGACCTTTTTTCACCGTTTCCAACTCCCTGCCTTTTCTTCCTAGTCTTTCACAGGCAGGGCTTCTTATACGGTTTGGGGACACACCTCCCCTTGGTGTTTGATTCAACAAAATGGTATTCTATGTGAAGTTTTTATTACCCAATGCGAAAAGCTGGCAACTAGCGGTAAGGAATGTCCCCATGTACTGCCCTCACGGGCAGTAGGCATGATAGTCTTACTTGCATAGTTCAATATGACTCGATATTGTCTAACAGAGGTAGGAGAAAGAGTTGGGATTGCCGCTTTGGCAGAAAACCAACGTAGCATAAATACAATGCGACCAACGAGAGCATTCATGGGGACATTCCTTACCGCTGCTAGCTGATTATCCGCATATGTGCAGAAACACTAGACATAATACTGGCTGTTTGAATTTAGTCTACCCCCAGGGGAGGTGTGTCCCCAAACCTAATATATAAGAGTCTTGATCAGAGCTACCGCCTGGGCGGAGATTCCTTCCTCCCGGCCTTCGGGGCCTAAACCTTCAGTGGTTGTGGCTTTAATGCTCACCTGCTCCACTCCCAGATTCAAAATCCCGGCCACCTTGGCTCGCATCTCAGGAATATATGGTGCCAGGCGAGGTTGCTGAGCAACAATTGTGCTGTCGATGTTCACTACTGCAAAACCTGCCTCTTCGAGAAGCACTCTAACCCGGTCCAGAAGCTGCAGGCTGCTGATCCCTTTAAACCGGTCATCACTGTCCGGGAAGTGCTTACCGATGTCCCCCAGGGCTGCAGCGCCCAGAAGAGCATCGCAGATGGCATGCAGCAATACATCGGCATCGGAATGACCTAAGAGGCCTTGATGGTGGGGAATTTTTAGCCCACCCAGTATTAATTTACGGCCTACCTGCAGGCGGTGCACATCATATCCCGTGCCTATTCTCACAACTTTCACTCCTTTATTGGTTGAGAAAACACTCAGCTATGATCAGATCTTCGGGAGTAGTTATCTTCAGATTGCGGTAATTTCCGGGAACAATGCGTACGCGTCCGATATATCTTTCAAAAAGGGCTGCGTCATCAGTTGCTTCAAATTGCTGGTCACGGGCCATCTGATAGGCCTGTTGCAGGGCGGTAAATCCGAATACCTGAGGGGTCTGTATCGCTATAATATGAGAACGGTCCAGGGTCTTTCCCACAAAATCATCTTTTTCTATGGTCTTTAAGGTATCCCGTACCGGAATCCCAGGTACTGCCGCTCCCCATCTCACAGCTGCCTGGTAAAGCTCGTCCAACAAAGTAGCGGTCAGTAGAGGACGAGCCCCATCATGGACCGCAACGAAGGCAGTATCTTCTTTTATTGTCCGAAGCCCCCGGCCCACCGACTCCTGGCGCGTAGCACCCCCGGCCACGACGTTATGCACCTTCTGGAAACCAAACTTCTTAACGACTTCTGTTTTACAGTAGTCAATCTCTTGCACATGGGCTACAATGACAACCTCTTTTACGAGAGGCGATCTTTCGAATAGATCCAGGGAATATGCGAGAACAGGGCGGGAATGGAGCATAAGAAATGGTTTGTTGACCCTAGCCCTCATCCTACTCCCCGTCCCGGCAGCTGCAATAACAACTGCCAGGCCATCAACCATAGAGCTTCACCTCTTGCACATTTTGTATAGCAGAACCGACACCCGTTTGCATGTCGTTCTTCATCTTACGGGTAAATATCATTCGCCCGGCTGCAGTCTGGAATACGCTGGTCACCGTCACTTCCAGGTCGCGTCCGATCTCATCATAGGCATCCTCAACCACAACCATAGTACCATCCTCTAAATAGCCAACTCCCTGACCATGTTCCTTGCCTTCCTTGATGATGGTAGTGTGCATGGTCTCTCCCGGATATACCATAACCTTGACGGCATTGGTCAGTTCATTGATATTTAACACCCTGATTCCCTGCAGTTCCGCAACTTTGTTCAGATTGTAATCATTGGTGATAATTGCAGCTCGAAGCTGTTTGCATAGACGGATTAACTTGGCATCTACCTCTTTTTCTTCAAACGGATTTGAATCTATTATATCAACTTTTATGTTGGGATGTTTTTGCATTTTGGACAGCAATTCCAATCCCCGGCGTCCTTTGCTGCGTCTGATATGATCGGAAGAGTCAGCGATATGTTGAAGCTCCTCAATTACAAAGGTCGGCACTACCAGGAGCCCCTCTAAAAACTTACTCAAACACACATCGTAAATACGTCCGTCAATAATCGCACTGGTATCCACTACTTTACAAAGGCTGCTGTCGGAAAGCTCATGCTCCGCATCGGGTAGAGCTATTCCAGGCATGATACGGAGAAACTCGGAACCACGTCGTGAACCGATTTTGAAACCCAGGAAGCCGCTGGTGATAAAAACAACCAATACCAGAAACGCTCCTTCGGTCCCACCTACAGTGGACAGCGGATAGGCACTTACTGCTCCAGCCAGCATACCCAACCCCAATCCGCAAATGCCTCCCATGAGGGTCTCCCAAGCCAGACTATCCACAATCTGGTCCAGTCTAACACCGGCCAGGTGAGCCGCTCTTCCCAGCCATTTTAGAGTTTGATAAACAGTCAGACTCAGAAGAAGGCTGCCTATAAGTTTCCATGTAAAGTTTACCCCGGGGAAGACTTGACTAAAATATAAGGCCCAGACTCCCGGCAGCAAGGCTATTCCCAGTCTCAAAGGGGATATTCTCAGTTTCCTTGCCATAATCTCACCTCCATTATTATTCTGGGGTGGAGTTTAGCTATTTATACCATCCGTGCATAAAAATTACTGTCAACCAGGTCCTTTCATTCTGCTGTGCAACCTATCAGGCAGCCCGGTGCAACAAAGATCCAAACGGTCGACGGAAACAAATCCCGAGCTATTGGTCGTTGACAAACATTGAGGGTAGCTCTATAATTTATCCAAACCACATAAGTAGAAGGGGGCAAGTCTTTTTATGAAGGACTTGATATGTGATGAGTTCCAGAATGTTGTGGGAGAGCTGTTGATTAGGCACCGCAGCATCTTAGATATCCTCACCAAGCTCTCCGAAGCCAGCTGCCGCGTAAATCGGGCCGTGGCTAAATCCGTCACCGATTGTGGATGCATTTCTATCCAGGCCGAAAAACGTCAAGCCTCGGATACAATCGAAAGCTTCGCTGAACTAAGCAAACTCCTGGACGACCACCTGCAGGGAAAGCTCTGCTCCAACTGTGAAGACATCGTGGTGGGGGAAATGGGCAAATTGCTTTTTTATGTGGCTGCCCTGTGCAATACCGTGGATATTAGTCTTTATGATGTAATTATCAAGGAATATAAGAAGTCCTCCGCCCTGGGGGTCTTCAATTTTACCTAAGAAAAAAAAGAGAAGACCGCTCCAAGTTGCGGTTTTCTCTTTTTTGTGCTCTGGTGCCGGTCAAGAAGCTCGCCTGCCCTGTTATTCCATGTACTCGAGAAACAGCTGCTCCTGCATCCTGCGCAATCCATTTTTTATTGACCGGGCACGAACTTCACCGATTCCTTCCACGTCGTCCAATTCTTCAATAGTGGCTCGCAGAATATTCCCCAGAAGGTTAAATCGTTCCACCAGGTTTTCAATAATTGAAAGGGGAATGCGGGGCAGTTTGTGCAGCATCCGGTACCCGCGCGGCGATGCCTGCATATCCAAATGACTGCTTGAGGTCCCCAGAGCCAGGATTTTGGCAATATAAACCGAGTCAGAAACATCCTCTTCAAAGGCCCGCAACATGGCATTGATAAGTTCCCGAGGCGATCTATCGGTTACATTAGAATAATCCTGCGCAATCAAACGGGCTTCTTCCTCTACGTTGGCCAGCATTTCATCCAACTGCATCTTCACCAAACGGCCTTCCGCGCCTAGCTCAGCGATATAATTCTCAATCTCGCGAGCAATGTTAAGCACTTTGACACAGCGCCGTAAAACACCACAAACATCAGATACTGTAACCAGATCTTCAAACTCCAGGCCCCCCAGACGCTGTTGCTCTTTAAACCACACATTACGATATTTCTCCAGTGTTTGCAGTGCCTGGTTAGCCCGGACCAGGATTACCTCAAGATCGCGCAGACGAAAAATGATGGTTCCCATGTACAAGGTAACCACTTTGCGGCGTTGGGATATAGCCACGACCAGTTCTCCGGTTTGGCGGGCCACGCGTTCCGCAGTACGGTGCCGGATGCCGGTCTCGTTGGAAGGCAGATTGGGATCAGGATCGAGCTGAGCATTCGCTACCAGGATTCGAGAAGCATCGCTGTTGGTAATAATGGCACCATCCATTTTGGCCAGTTCGTAGATGCGGGATGGTGTAAATTCACAATCGATGTTGAAGCCCCCGCTTACCAGGTTCATCAAATCGGGTGAATCCCCGACTACAATCAACCCTCCAGTATTGGCCTGCAAAATGTTTTCAATGCCAATACGAAACTGGGTCCCCGGTGCCAATTTCTTTAGCCCTTTTTTGAATTCAGCTTGATACAAATCTTCCAAGACCCTCTCATCCTTCCGTAAATTCTAATAACTTATCGATGCTGTCCATAATCCGAAAAGTTAATTTGCTTTCCATGTCCAGACGCTTGGCCAAAGGGGGCAGCACTACCTGGGAATACCCCATTTTTTCTGCTTCTTTCAACCTGGCTTCCAATGAATGCACTGGGCGGAGCATTCCTGAAAGACTGACTTCGCCCAGAAATACTGCATCTCCGGGCAAAGGTTTTTCGCTATAACTGGACAAGATAGCAGCAGCAATTCCCAAATCCACTGCCGGGTCTTTTATAAAAACCCCGCCAGTGACCTTAAGATATATATCGTAAGAAGAAAGGCGTAATCCACATCTTTTTTCCAATACAGCAACAATCAAAGCCAGGCGGCTTTGATCAACTCCGGCCGCCATGCGGCGTGCATAGCCAGGACCAGCCGGCGCAACCAGCGCCTGGACCTCTAGTAGAAATGCCCGGCTGCCTTCGAAACACGTAGTTATTGCTGTACCCGGTCCATGCAACCCCCGCGAGGAAATGAAAATCCCAGAAGGATCCGGCACCTCCAACAACCCTTGACTGCTCATTTCTAAAAGACCAATCTCGTCGGTGGATCCAAAACGATTTTTGACCCCACGGAGAACCCGCAGGGATAATTCCTTCTCCCCTTCGAAATAAACCACCGCATCTACCATGTGCTCCAGGGTTTTAGGTCCGGCCAACGCCCCGTCTTTGGTCACATGGCCCACCAGGAAAACAGCTCTTTCCTGACCTTTGGCCAGTTCGGCGATCTTCAAAGTGCACTCCCGGAGCTGTGTTACACTACCTGGAATAGACGAGACGGCACTGGAAAAGACCGTTTGAATTGAGTCGATGATAACCAACCCCGGGTTAACCTGAGCTAAGTGCTGGTCCAGTACATCAATATCCGGTTCATTGAGGAGATATACCAATTCCCCGTTCAACCCCAAGCGAAGCGAACGAAGGCGAATCTGTTTCAAGGATTCCTCGCCGGAGAGATAAAGAACCCGCTGACCTGAAGAGGCGATGTGATCAGCAACCTGCAGTAAAAGCGTAGATTTCCCAACACCCGGATCGCCACCCAGCAGAACCAGTGAACCGGGAACGATTCCTCCGCCCAGAACCCTATCCAACTCATTGATCCCACTGCTGAAGCGGGTGATATCGTGGCTGGAAATGCTGGAGAGGGGCGTAGCTTCGGTACTGGCCCGCCTATCCACTGCTTTAATCCTTACCAGCGGCTCCTCAATCATCGTATTCCATGAGTGGCACCCCGGGCACTTGCCCAGCCATTTCGGTGCTTCAAAACCACAGGTCCCACATACGAATCTTAAACTATTTTTACCCATCATATTCTCCCTTGAGAACATTATATCCTATTATTGCTCGTTATTTCATGCGTATGGAAATCACTTCAATTCACGCACTGCGACTTTGGTCCTCTCGGAGGGGAAAGAGAAAGGGCGCTATCGCGCCCTTTTATATGTTTCTATCAGGGTTTTCTTAGCCCATTTTTACAACGATTTGCTCGCCATCGGCATCAACCAGGATTCGCTCCCCGGAACTGACCGTCTTTTTCAGAATTTCTTCCGCGACGCTGTCTTCGATTAATTTTTGAATGGCTCTTTTTAAAGGGCGCGCTCCATACTGAGGGTCATAGCCCTTTTTCAAAACCAATGCTGTTGCCTGTTCGCTTACCTCCAGGTCGTAGCCGTTCTCTTTCATGCGTTGGCTAAGGTCCTGAAGCAAAAGGTCTATAATCTGTTTTAATTCCTCTTCGGTCAGACTCTGGAATACAATCATCTCATCCACCCGGTTTACAAACTCCGGCCGGAAAGTATGTTTGAGATGCTCCATGACCCGTTCCTTCATCTGTTCATAAGAAGCGGAGGCATCAACATTGCTGGTAAAGCCCACCTTGTGACTATTTTTTATCGATTCCGCCCCTACATTGGAAGTCATGATAACCACCGTGTTGCGAAAGTCCACCGTGCGTCCTTGCCCATCGGTCAGACGGCCATCCTCCAGCACCTGCAGGAGTATGTTAAAGACATCTGCATGGGCTTTCTCAATTTCATCCAGGAGGATCACTGAGTAGGGCTTTCTGCGCACCTTTTCCGTAAGCTGGCCTCCTTCGTCATAACCCACATATCCTGGAGGTGAGCCAATCATCCTGGACACGGCATGCTTCTCCATATACTCGGACATATCCAACCGCACAATGGACTCTTCGCTGCCAAACATGCCCTCGGCCAGTGCCCTGGCCAATTCGGTTTTTCCAACCCCGGTCGGTCCAAGAAATATAAACGACCCAACTGGACGCTTGGGATTCTTTAAACCGGCTCGAGCACGTTTAATGGCAGTTGCCACAGCACGGACTGCTTCGTCCTGTCCGATGACCCTTTGATGTAAAGCAGCCTCCAGGTTAACCAGTCTTTCGCTTTCCTCCCTGGTCAGCTTACTAATAGGTATCCCGGTCCAACTGGAGACAATGGTATCGATTTCCTCTACACCCACCGTACCCACCGTCAAATTCCTCTGGTTTACCCATTCTTTTCTTTCTATTTCGATCTCATCCTTGACCCTCTGTTCTTCATCCCGTAATTGGGCCGCCTTTTCATATTCCTGGGCATTAATTGCCTCTTCTTTATCTTTGATCACTTCTTTAAGTCCCAGTTCTTTCAATTTTAGGGGCTCAGGAAGAATATAATTGGCCAATCGCACACGGGAAGAGGCTTCGTCGATCAGATCGATAGCCTTATCTGGTAAGAAGCGGTCGGAAATGTAACGCGCTGACAAACGCACAGCGTTTTCGATCGCTTCATCAGTGATTTTTACACCGTGGTGGGCCTCGTAACGGTCGCGTAGGCCTCGAAGTATTTTTATGCTTTCTTCCAAACTGGGTTCATCCACCAATATCGGTTGAAATCTTCGTTCCAGGGCCGCATCCTTTTCAATATGCTTGCGATATTCATTTAAGGTGGTGGCGCCCACGCACTGGAACTCCCCACGCGCCAGTGAAGGCTTCAGAATATTAGCAGCATCTATAGCTCCTTCCGCCGCTCCCGCTCCTACGATCGTATGCAATTCATCAATAAATATGATAACATCACCAGCCGAGCGAATTTCGTTGACGATCTTGGTCAAACGCTCTTCAAATTCCCCTCGATACTTGGTGCCGGCAATCATGGAGGATAAATCCAGGGCCACTACTCTTTTGCTGCTAAGTATTTCCGGCACCTGGTTTTCCACGATACGCTGCGCCAATCCTTCAACGATGGCGGTTTTTCCTACCCCCGGATCTCCGATCAATACAGGATTGTTTTTCGTTCTTCGGGAAAGAATCTGAAGGACCCTTTCAATTTCCTTTTCGCGACCGATTACCGGATCCAATCTTCCTTCTGCGGCATCGGAAGTCAGATCGCGACTGAAGGCATCCAAAGTCGGTGTCTTGCTTTTGGCCTTGCGCTTGGCCTGCGGGGGTGTGGTCTGATTAGACTGGGGGGATTCCTGGTAATTATTTCCGTTGTTATAATTAGGCTGCACATCTCCTCCCAATAAGATCATAACCTGCTCCCGCACGTCATCAAGTTTCACACCCATGCCTACCAGTACCTGGCCAGCCACTCCTTCTTCTTCGCGCAGAACTGCTAGCAGTAGGTGTTCTGTTCCCACATAATTAACTCCTTGGAGGCGCGCTTCATCAAATGCCAGATTAAAGACCTTTTTGGCTCGGGGGGTAATGGGCAGATCTCCTGCCGGTTTCTCGTTTTCCTCTCCATTATTCCCCATAAGCTTGGTTGCTTCCTCTCTAACCTTCTCCAAGTCCACACCCATATTTATCAAGGCCCGAGCACCCACACCTTCTCCTTCTCGTAGAAGACCAAGCAGGATATGCTCAGTACCTATCGCCGGATGACTGAGCTGCCGCGCTTCCTCCTGGGCGTGTAAAACCGCATTTCTGGCTCTCTGGGTAAATCTTCTAAACATATCCAACTACCTCCCTCTTAGATGCCTGGCTTTTAACCAAGGAATTGGGAAAATCGCTCTTTTATTACCTGAGCTCTGGCAACATCCCGGTTGAACGGGTCCATTTCACGGCCCACTTTTTTCTGCAGATGGGCGGGACGAATAGCCACCACCAGTTCGTTCAAAGCTTCCAGTTTGATATCTCTGATAATCCCCATGTCTACTCCCAACCGTACGTTGGAAAGAAGGGCAATCGCTTCATTGGAGGTCATGACCCGGGCATTGGTTAATATGCCATAGGCTCTGCCAATGCTGTCCTCCAATTGATAGTGCATTTCCGCCCGCAATTTGTCACGCATCAAGCGCTCCTGTTCAACAATGTGAATGGCAATAGTGGATAGATTGTTATTAATATCCTCTTCACTCTGGCCCAGCGTAATCTGATTGGATAGTTGAAATAGATTCCCTATCACTTCTGTTCCTTCCCCATACAAACCACGCACCGTCATGCCTAACTGGCCTATATTATTAAATATGGCGTTAATTTGGCCTAACATAGTCATAGCCGGGAGATGGAGCATTACAGAAGCCCGCATTCCCGTCCCCACATTGGTTGGACAGGAAGTCAAGAAGCCCCGCCTCGAATCAAAGGCAAAATCCAGACGGTTTTCCAACTGGTCGTCCGTGAATCTGGCCCGCTCGTAAGCCTGGTTCACCTGGAGTCCGGGTAGAAAGCACTGGATCCGCAGGTGGTCTTCTTCGTTAATCATGGTGCATAGTGATCCATTTCCATCTATTAAAACCCCGCGATATGGCACATCGGACTGGGCATGATGGGGGCTGATTAGATGTTTCTCCATCAATATCTGACGATCCAACGCCGTCACCCGGTCAAAATTCACCAGTTCCTGATCCTTTAATATCGGCAAAGAACTGCCTTCCCAGGCAGACTTAATCTCCTCCATAATTCGCATTCCCGTCTCTCGGTCCAACAGATGGGGAAAAGGAGTCTTTCTCAGATTCCGGGCCAGACGTATACGGCTGCTGATAACAATATCCGAGTTGGGGCCTTCTTCAGCCCTCATCCAATACACACAGTTCTCATTCAATAGTTCTTGAATACTCATAATGGCGTCCTCTCTATTCCAGGTTCTTTTCCAGGTCTTTAAGAGAGTCTCGGATCTCTGCGGCTTCCTCATACTGTTCTTTAGAAACCGCTTGATGCAAGCGGGTCTTGAGTTCATCAATTTGCCTTTTCAATAAGACCTGCTGCCCGCTGCGGGAAGGAATCTTGCCCACATGCTGGCTGTTGCCGTTAATCCGCCGCAGGGTAGGCTCCAATTCCTGTTCGAAAGCCGTGTAGCATTGGGAGCAACCAAGTTTACCGGTGTGCTTGATACTGGCGAAACTCATGCCGCAGCTAGGGCAGGTCTGCACCGAACTGGGGGTCTGTAAATCCTGCACCTCATAGGGATTACCCAGGAGGCTTCCCAGAAGGTGAGAAATGCTCAGTGTATTACCCAGATCAAACATCAAGGCACCCTTCCCCGCTGCACATGTTTCACACAAATGCAGCTCCACCTTTTGCCCATTGATAATTTGGGCTACATGCACAGTTGCCAGTTTTTCCTTACATCCTTCGCAATACATCCGGTAATGCCTCCTTAACGCGGCTGGGAGTTTATAAAACTTGACAGAGCGCTCCCGATAATCATTAATATCTCACTCTGCTGCTGGGGCTCCAGATTATGACAGGTATAATCCAGCAAATACACCAGCATGCCATACTCTTTCTTCCCAATTAACTCTTTTTGCAGGAGATCTTCCACGAAAGCCGCCAGGGTCTTGACCTGCTGGAAGGGGTTTGTTTCCTGTCTGCGCATTATTCGTACGAAGCCTTTGCCTCCCCGGCGGCTTTCTGTGATATAGCCGTCTTCTATGGTAAAGCGCGTAGCGATTACATAGGTAACCTGGGAAGGAACACATGCAAAAGTCTCAGCCAATTCTGACCGTTGAATTACAATCTGGTCTTCCCCGCTCCGATCGATGAGCACTTTTATATATTGCTCAATTTTGTCTGCCAGGCTCCTTCTCATACTATTCGCCTCTTTGACATTTGTTGACTATAATTGTATTGTATAATTTTTTACCCAAAACGCAATACCTTTCTCTGCGTTATGAGTGCCTTTACTGATCTATTTGCTTATTTTTAACCTACCCTTTTCACTTCTATACTGCGTATACCTGTATAAACGACTGGGTCGGCCGAAATATACCCGGCCGACCCAGAGCTGCAGCGAAGTCTCCGCGAATGGAGTATATCTTATGGATTCATCCAGTATAACTCCACTACACTGTCTTCATAAATGGGTGTCGTATAACCTGCGGCCTGACCATCTACTTTCATCACCAACCGGCCTCTATTTCCCATTTGTATTTCTACCACTTGAAAAACATCACTGAATATAGCACTATTCAAACCTTTATTGATGAAAATCCGGGCTTCATCCTCCAATTCTTGATCCAGATCCACCACCCGGTCATTCATGAGCATGACCGCTCCTTTTCCCTTCAGGCGTACTTTTTTGTCATTCACGGTTATATTAAGGTCAAAGGATTCGCTTGCATCGATAACATCGCGGAGCCGAGGGCGCAGCTGGGCGAGCGAATATTTTATAACCGCTCCATCGCCGACGGTATCCTCCAGTTTTGCTTCCCCGCCATCCACCCGCACCTTAATGGGCAGCCATTGGGCCACCATTTCTTGCCCGTTCACATAATAGCGATAGACCCTTTGGTTTATAAGATGCTCAGGCACCCCCGCTAAAGCCAGTACCCGAGCCAGGGTGTTTATCGGCTGGTATTCCACCCGCGCCCGGTCAGGGATTTCCTCATCTTCATAGGCGTCCTTCCCGTCCACTGTCACGACCGCCTTGATCCTGACCACTTTATCGTTTACCGTAACGCTTCCGCCGGTAAAAGGCAGCATGTCCCTGACCAAAATGAGCGCATCCCTACCATCCCGTCCCCGTTGATATTCAATCCGTGCATCATCGAAAACCGGGGTCTCCAGGTTGGCTTCTTCTCCATTAAGTCGTATGATTGGAGAACTCCCCAACTCTCCTTTGATTACCCGCAATTGACCGTTCATCAAGATGGTCTTCCCCATACCCGGCTTGCCGTACATGTTGTTCATGGATATGCCAGAACTTAATAATGCTGTAGCGACATTCAAGTCGCCAATATTCCACAGTGCCACCTCACGCTCATTAACCCGCACTTTAATAAATGGCACGGGGGGAACGGTAAAAGAGTTATAAGCGATTCCCAAAGGTGTAACACCCTGGGGGCCCTTCAAGAAATCAGCCGGTACTTCAATATTGTAAAAACGATCCGGGGTTCGGATGCCCACCCGGTTGAGGGGCAGGCCCAACTTTTCAGCAATACGGGCTGGCAGCCCCGGGGTTAGACTGCCCCCTCCTATGCAGATAACTGCATCGGGACTCTTCTGGTTGAGAGCCATAATCTCTTCTGCAACGCTTGATGCTAATTGGTCGATCACCGGCTCAAGCCCCTGGAGAATTTCTTCTCCAGCTACCTGTTGATGATTGCCGAGAATGTCAAGCAGTTCTATTTCTTTGTTGGTGCTCAACAGGCGTTTAACCTGTTCAGCGGTATTAAAATCAAGTAGATACTGGGTGGCGATCTGTTCTGTTAGTTCATCTCCTCCCAGGGGCACCATGGCATAGGCAAATATGCTGTTTTCTTTAACAACTGCAATATCTGATGTTCCCGCACCGATATCCACCAGAACCAGGTTCAACAGCCGCATTTCCGGTGGTATGGCAACGGAAAGTGCTGCGATGGGCTCCAATGTAAGGCTGAAAATTTTTAGACCCACCTTCCTCAAAGAGGACAGCAGACTGTCAATTACCACCCGGGGTAAAAAGGTGGCAATGACTTCTACGGCCATCTCGCTGCCCACTTGTCCAACCAGGCTGGCTAGTTCCTGCCCTTCCAGAGTAAAGGCTACAACACTGTAACCGGCGCAGATATAATTGCTGTTGCCCCGACTGTCTGTTTCCTTTTGGGCCAGTTCATATTGAGCCTGTTGAACTGCCTCGATTTCGAGGGCCCGCACTTCGGCAAGCTTGATTTCATCGAGATTACTGCGCCGCTTCAAGACCCGGCCCCGTGAGGTTTTTAACGCCCGGCCGGCTGCTGCAACAGCCGCTGAATCCAGGGTGATTTGCAGCCGCTCCTCCAGGGCATTCTTAACCCTTTCAATATTTTCCGCTACTGCTTCTACATCATGAATCTGCCCATCATACATGGCTCGGGTGCGATGTTCAATCATCTCGCTGGCCAAGACCCGATAGCTGGAGGAAACCTTCTGCATTACCAGACCCAGAATCTTTCGCGTCCCTATATCCAGGGCAAAAATTATCCCGTCTTCCACAGTGAACCTCTCCTATCTTCCAGGGAATCATTTCCGAGCATTTCTATTGTATGTCAAACGAGTACGGAGGATCGCCAGGGCAAAGCGCGGCAAGGCCAGCTGCCGCTTCCATCGTGAGGGCTCTGCCAGAAGGCGGTACAACCACTCCAGATTCAAACGGATCATCCAAGCCGGTGCTCGCTTTTTGTGACCGGCTATTACATCAAAACTGCCCCCTACTCCAATACAGACCGGCACCTTCATCTCAGCCAGGTGCGAACGAATCCAGAATTCCTGCTTGGGCGCACCCAGAGCAGCAAAAAGGATCAGAGGACGGGCCATAATAATTTCTTCCACTACCCCAGGGGATTCGTCCTCCTGGAAATATCCATGATGAGTGCCTTTCACCAAGAGGCCTGGGCATCGCTTAACAAGCTGCCCGGCCGCCTCCTCGGCCACACCCGGTGCAGCTCCCAATAAAAAAACCGGCCACTGATGGGAAGCCGCTTCCTGGCAAAGAGCATAGAGGATATCTATCCCAGTAACCCTTTCCGGAAACGGATAGCCCAACCATCGGCCCCCCCATACGACCCCGATTCCATCTGGAGTTACCAGCGAAGCACTGTTAATAATATCACGCAAAGCCTGATCTTTTTGAGCTTGATATACGATTTCGGCATTTAAGGTAATTACCTGGGCGGGATCGCCCTGTAAAATCATCTGATGAATCCGGACCAAAGCCTGGTCTTTATTCACCTGATCAATAAAACATCCCAGAATCGGTGCCCGCATGCTCTGCCTTTCCGTATCCTTCATTGCAGCTCCTTATTCTTTGTTACCTGTCATATTTGCCTTTTACCTGATCATTTCCTCTTTTATTTTCTCCAGAAATAGAAAATTCCCGCTGAAAAGCGGGAGGATAGGTTCTTATTATAACCGCCATCCGGTCTTTACGCTCAATCAGGAATGACCTTCGTCAGGTGCTTATCCACTACCTGGCGCTTCCCACCTTCTCAATGGTGGTCTGCAAAGTCTCGTCTTCGGCCTGGACTACTTTCTGCAAGGATTCATAAGAACGGACCACTTTGATTAAATCAACCATTTCGCTTATGGCATTTACGTTGGATTCCTCCAAATAGCCTTGTTTAACCTGGGGATTCTCATCTATAACCGGCTCAGTGGTGGAGACTACCAGGTTTGAGCCCTCTTTTTTTAGAGAAAGCGGATCCGCAAAGTGGACAATTTTCAGAGTATCCACTGCAGCGCCGTTTTCAAAAATATTACCACTGGAATCGATGGAAAAGTCCTGATTAAGGGTAATCTCCTGGTCATCAAAATCCATAACCGCTCGACCTTGCTGGTCAGTAAGAACCCCGTCACTATTCAAAGTAAATTGGCCATCGCGTGTGAATCTTTCACCTTCCGGTGTTGAGACCACGAAATATGATTCATTCCCTAAAGCTAAATCCAGCGGGTTTTCAGTAGGGCGGAGATTTCCTTCACCGAAATCGGTGGATATCGTGCCCACAGCGGCGCCGCTGCTTAAAAGTCCGATCGGATTTACGGTGGAACTCATGGAATTCGGGTTGGATCCCCGATTTTCTATTCTGTTTAAGAGCATTCCCGGGAAAGAGGAACTGGCTACCCGGTCCTTTTTATAGCCACAGGTGCTTACATTCGCTAAATTGTTGGCCAGTGTGTCCTGACGGGTTTGTCCCAACATCATCCCCGATGCTGCCGTATAGATGCCCTTAATCAAGTTCCTGCCTCCCTTCATCCAATCTTTATATATATCGAGCAATGTGTTGCAAAGCTTTAGTCCGCTTCAGGTGAAGCGGACTAAGAATGGTTCTTTGTAAATTGTCTTTTACAAAACGCGCCGGGGTCCTCCCTTGATCCGGGTGCGGCTGCGGCCGATGAATTTCAAGTGATTCAGTGTTCGGCCTGTCCCCTTGGCCACGCAACTGATGGCGTCGTCAGCAATGTGCACCGGTAGGTTGGTTTGTTTTGACAGAAGAATATCCAATCCATCCAGCAAGGATCCACCCCCGGTCATAACAATCCCATTGTTGACAATATCGGCAGCCAGTTCTGGTGGGGTAATCTCCAGGACCTTTTTTACCCCTTCAATTACTGCTTCAACCGGTTCTTGCAAAGCTACCCAGCTTTCCTGGGAGCTAATCTTAATCGTCTTTGGCAGCCCGGTCACCAAATCTCTCCCCTTAATTTCCATAGACCGATTGCAATTTTTTTCTGTGACATAGGCGGTTCCAATATTAATCTTTAGCGATTCAGCGCTGCGATCCCCAATCATCAAATTAAATTCCCTGCGAACATAGCGTATGATGGCTTCATCGAACTTGTCCCCCCCCACTCGAAGAGAACTATTGCAGACAATGCCTCCCAAAGAAAGGACGGCTATATCTGATGTGCCGCCCCCAATATCTACCACCATGTTGCCGGTGGCTTCCGAAATGTTGATCCCCGCGCCCAGTGCTGCGGCTAAAGGTTCTTCAATAATATATGCTTGTCTGGCCCCTGATGACAAAGTCGCCTGACGGACTGCTCTTTCCTCTACATCCGTTGCTCCGGTTGGAATGCATACGACTACTCGGGGTTTGAAGAAAAAGCGGTTGCCAATTACCTTTTTGATGAAATAGGTAAGCATCCGTTCGGTCATGTCATAATCCGCTATGACTCCTTCTTTCAATGGACGAACTGCTACGATGTGTCCGGGAGTTCTCCCCAGCATCTGCCTGGCATCTTCTCCTACCGCAATGACTTTGTCCGTATTTCTATCGATTGCTACCACGGATGGCTCGTGAAGTACGATTCCTTTACCCTTCTTAAAAACGAGTACACTGGCAGTACCCAGATCAATGCCGATGTCTTCCACTCCCCACATCAAGAAAAGGACCTCCCTAACGTAAAATAAGCACTATAAACCTATTTTACATTTTTATTCTTTATTTTTCTATGCGATTCGGGAAGTGTCTTTATCCGATTTTGCTGTGGTAGGAGGCGTACTTTTGGCGGGTGGCTTCCCCTCCCCGAATATGTCTTTCCGCCTTATTCTTTTCGAGAATATGACGAACCTGATCAGCCATTTCCCGGTTGATTCTAGGCAGTCTCTCCGCCACATCCTTGTGTACAGTGCTCTTACTAATTCCGAAAATTTCAGCTGTCTGACGCACAGTGTTGGAGGTTTGTAAAATATGCTGGGCAATGCGTACAGCCCTTTTCCTAATATAATTCTGCATGACCGTCCTCCTCCTCAGCCTTATACCAGAAATATATTCAATGAGGAGTGAGTCAAGAACCGGCTTTTCTACGCCTGCTCATCAATAATCAATTTTGTACAACTCCACACCCTGGTAGTATTTACGCAAGATTTGCAGATATTTTTGGCCGCTTTGCGCCATTCCGTTGGCACCATATTGACACATACCAACACCGTGTCCATATCCCCGACTGTTGATCATTAGGCCATTCGGTTCGACATCTACCTTAATCCACGTCGATGGCAGTTGCAAAGCAGCCCGGAAAGCTTCCCCGGAATAGATATGTTGATTGATTTGGATCTTCTCAATTCTTCCGCTGCTGGCTTTTTCCAGTATGTGCACCACAGGCTTATTCCCCACTATTTTCTTCATGTCCGGATCCATATCAGAATATTTATAGAGCTGTGTGATGTTGTAGTTTTTTGACTCTTTACAGAAGTCACAGGAAACTGATTGCAGGTATGGTATATCTTTTCCCCACGCTTCCAATGCGCTGGCCGTACGCCCTCCACAGGTTGAATGATATAATGCATCGACAAGCTCTCCCTGGTACAGCATGACTTCTCCGCGTGTGGCCTTTACTGCCTGCGCGATTTTGCTCCACAGTTTTTTGTTCTTCAAGGAATGAATCTCTTGAAATCTCTCTGGGCTGATATAGGCCTGGCAGGTATTTGTGTCATCGGAAAGTTGTGCCCCCATAGGGTATTGAGCGCCATGTAGCAATTTGACCAGTGTATATGTTCGCGCCGCTACAGCTTGTGCTTTAAGCGCTTCCGTTTCAAAAGAAGCTGGCATTTCTGCAGCGACAGTGCCTGTGACATAATCCTCGAGTGATAGTGTGATGCATTGATTCTCTTCTGAGAGATAGAGTTTAATTGGGGGTTCTGCGAATTGCGGTTTGTGGAATGTATGGCGCCAGATCATATAGGTGCAAAAAAGGCCTATCAGGCCTACGGTAAGGAATGCAATCATTTTATTAGAAAAGGATATATTTCTTCTCATATGAAACTATATGAGAGGAAGGGCCTAGTTCATACCTCTTTAGATGCGAATGATGTTTGCACCCAGGGCATTCATTTTCTCAACAATATTTTCATATCCCCGATCAATATGACTGCTGTTGCCGATCAAGGTAGTTCCCCTGGCCATAAGGGCTGCGATCAAGAGGGCTGCTCCCGCTCTCAAATCGGTGGCGCGAACCTTGGCCCCTGTCAGTTCCTTGCCGCCTTTTATGACCGCCGTTCTACCCTCGGTCTTAATATTAGCTCCCATGCGCAAAAGCTCTTGCACATGCATAAACCGATTTTCGAAGACTGATTCAGTAATGACACTGCTGCCTCGGGCACAACTGAGATAAGCCATAAACTGGGCTTGCATGTCTGTAGGAAATCCCGGATAAGGAAGCGTTTTTATATAGACCGGTTTTATCTCATTTTTCCTGCTAACCCGTATCTGGTTGCTATCCTCTTCAATGATTGCGCCTGTTTCTATTAATTTTGCTGATATCGCTTTTAGATGTTCTGGGACCACGTTGCTTATGGTTACATCTCCGGCTGAGGCAGCACTGGCAACCATATATGTTCCTGCTTCGATCCGGTCAGGTACCGGATTATAGGTGGTACCAGTGAGTTTTTTTACTCCCTGGACCTTTATTACATTCGTTCCCGCACCTTCAATTTTTCCACCGATGCTATTGATAAAGTTCGCCAGATCAGCTATTTCCGGCTCCAGAGCTGCATTTTCTATAAAAGTTTGCCCCTCGGCCAGGGCCGCAGCCATTATTATGTTTTCCGTCGCCCCCACACTTGGATAATCTAAGTATATATGAGTTCCCACCAATCTATTTGTTTTGGCGACCACATCACCACGAGACAGAGTGATTTTCGCTCCCAATGCTTCCAACCCTTTGAGGTGCAGGTCGATAGGACGACTGCCTATTGCACAACCTCCGGGTAAAGCCAGACGAACTATCCCTTTGGTAGCTAATAGAGGCCCCATTACCAAAAAGGAGGCCCGTATCTGACGGACCAATTCGTAAGGTGGTTGCTCATTGCTACTTCCACCGCAAAAGTTCAGACTATCTTCATTTCTTTCCACTTTCATCCCGATGCTTTTTAATAGTTCAATAATCACAGAGACATCACGTATATTGGGAACATTGTTAATCGTAATCTCTTCATCCGCTAACAAGGTGGCCGCCAGAATGGGTAATATAGCGTTTTTTGAGGAGCTTACTTTGATTTTACCCTTGAGGGCTTGTTTACCTTTAACTTGTATTTCCATTACCCATCACCTCAAGCCTATCCTGTTATTAATAATCATTCATAATCAAAGGAATTCCGATCCATACTTTTGTTTTTCCTGATTGCTCCTCCCTTTTTATGGCCAGCTGATAATTTTCATTTGCTTGCTTTTGGCTTCGCGCCTGTATGCTGAAAGTTTCATTTTGTCGGAATTCATTGGTCTGAACAGCCCCAATATTATTGAGTAAGATTTGTGATAATAATTTGATTTTCTCTTTATCAATTGCTGTTTCCATTTCTCCACTATAAGTGTAATTATAATGCCAGTCTAAGTCAGATTTTTCAGACAATTCCTGACCATATTTCTCTACGTCTATTTGGGAGTCTTTTGTAGTGATTGAAACTAGCACCAATTTATCTCTTGGGTTTGTCTCTTTACCACTTATTGTTATCTTTACTTCTCCCGCATCACATGACTCTTCGATCATTCCAGGCTGATTTGTAGTGATCCAGTCTGGAATACCCCGGACTTGTAAACTATTCCTAACATTTTCTAATTCTGCTTCTGTGTTGTTCAAACGGAAGGTTGAATCTATTGTTGCCCAAGCATCCATGCGAGATTCTAGAGAAATTGCACCGATAGATGCAAAAGATAGTTGATTTGGGGGGCCATCATTTATTTGGCGTCCATTTACCGTTTCCAGCGAATAGCTTCCAGTTAGCAAGAGAATGCTCAATACGACGACACAGCCGATCATTTTTTTCAAATAACATACACTCCCAATTATCATGTATAACAATTCTTGCCACCACCTGGACTATTTATTCCAGTTATAAGAGCATAAAAAAAACCTGATCAAGAATCAGGTCAAACATAATCGGTCTATTATATTTTTTGTGTGTTTCTAATCAATGTTGGATCCGGGTTCCTCGGTTTCGCTTTCGGGCAACGATTTTTCTTCCTGCTCAGGACCGGATAAACTGGCTTCTTCTTCCGCGCGGCGAGCCGCTTCCTCCTCTAACTCCTTGAGGTACTCCTCTTTGCGCTGCTTGAAGACAGCCGCTTTCTTCTCGAAGCGAATGGTTTGCTTCCAGATGACCAGTCCAAAGAATACAGTAACAAGTACCACGATACAAATCAGTACAAGGAAAGCTCTGGGCATCGTATCCCTCCATTCCCTTCCTCAAACACCGTTATTGATTATCGTCTTGATCCTGCCAGGTTCCTCTCCGCTTCATACGCTCTTCCTTTTTACGCTGCTTGGCTTCCCTGCCTCGTTGTTCCATTTTCTTGGTTGCCTGCCAAAGCATAAGGTAAATAAGACCCTTCACTAAATAGTATATGAGGGTCACTATGATTAATGTCTTTAACAACGGATTCATGCGTTTTCTACCTCAATAACTCCTCTCTTCTCCTATAATATCATAATACTTTGTTTTCTAGTAGTACAAAGCCGGAAGGCTCTCGAGGTCCTTCCGGCTTGTCTACTATTTCTCTATTTGTTTTCCGATGCTCTGATTCGAGCGATTGCTCTTTGCAAAGCCATCTGTGCACGGGCCAAATTAATATCCTCGGAGCGTTGGGCTAGTCTTCTTTCAGCCCTCTCCATGGCCGATTTGGCTCGAAGTACGTCAACATCCTCGCCCCGTTCGGCGGTCTCGGCCAAAACTCTGGCAGCATTATCCACTACTTCTAGAAATCCCCCACTTAAAGCCATGCGTCTAAAATTACCGCCCTGATCTTTATAGCGAAGTACTCCTATCTTCAGTGACGTTACCAGCGGAGCGTGGTTTTTCATGACTCCCAATTCACCTTCGGCTCCGGGAACAACCAGGAACTGAATCTCATCCTTAAATAGAATCTGTTCCGGGGTTACGATTTCTAGCATGAAGGTGTTCTCTGCCATAGACTACGCCTCCAGTCTCTTGGCCTTCGCAATGGCGGTATCAATACTGCCCACCATGTAGAATGCATCTTCTGAGAGGTTGTCATGTTTGCCAGCCAGCACCTGACTAAAGGATTCTACAGTCTCGGCAACCGGTACATAAATTCCCGGTGATCCAGTAAACTGCTCAGCTACGTGGAAAGGCTGAGACAGGAAGCGCTGAATCTTTCTGGCCCTGGCTACGATCAATTTGTCCTCATCACTTAATTCATCCATACCTAGAATTGCGATGATGTCTTGCAGTTCTTTGTATCTTTGTAGTATGGTCTGCACTCCGCGAGCAGTCAGGTAATGTTTTTCACCCAAAACTACCGGATCAAGAATACGGGATGTGGAGTCCAGGGGATCCACAGCCGGATATATTCCCAACTCGGAAATCTGTCTGGATAGAACCGTCGTCGCATCCAAGTGAGCGAAGGTTGTGGCCGGGGCCGGGTCAGTCAAGTCATCAGCAGGAACATAAACGGCCTGCGCTGAAGTGATAGATCCTTTTCTGGTAGAAGTAATACGCTCTTGCAGGATACCAATGTCAGTTGCCAGAGTAGGCTGGTAACCTACGGCGGAAGGCATACGGCCTAGAAGTGCGGACACTTCGTTGCCAGCCTGGGCAAATCTGAATATATTGTCGATGAAGATAAGAACGTCCTGTCCCCCTACATCACGGAAATACTCTGCCACGGTCAGACCGGTCAGACCAACCCGTAGGCGGGCTCCCGGAGGCTCATTCATCTGTCCGAAGATCAGGGCGCACTTGCTGATAACGCCAGACTCGGTCATTTCACCCCAGAGATCGTTTCCTTCACGGCTGCGCTCACCCACACCGGTGAATACTGAATATCCGCCGTGTTCGTAAGCGATGTTACGAATCAGTTCCTGGATAATAACGGTTTTGCCAACACCGGCGCCGCCGAACAGACCAACTTTACCACCCTTAGCATAAGGGCAGACTAAGTCGGCAACTTTTATACCAGTCTCAAGGATCTGGGTTGCAGGCAATTGGTCTACAAGAGCCGGCGGCTGGCGATGGATTTCCCAGTAATCTGAAGCATCTATCGGGGGTCCATCATCGATGACTTTTCCCAGCACGTTGATAATGCGTCCTAAACAGCCGTCCCCTACCGGTACCTTAATAGCTGCGCCGGTATTAATGGACTTCATTCCTCTGGCTATGCCGTCCGTTGGACTTAGTGCTACACTACGCACCACGTCATTACCCAACAGCTGCATGGCTTCCAGGGTAACATCTATGTCGGCTGAACCAGTATAACCTGCTTCCTGGTCAGCACTTCTGATGGTAATAGCGTTCATCAGATCCGGCAACTCGCCAGGCTTGAAACGAATGTCAACTACGGCGCCAATAACCTGGGTTACCTCTCCAAACGTCACGTTCGCCATTCCAACTTTCCTCCTTTATTGAGAGAATTTCGCACTTAATTTTCTGTGCTTACTTCTTCAGTGCTTCGGCGCCACCGACGATATCGAGGATTTCGTCCGTAATTGCCGCCTGTCTTATTTTGTTCATTTGCAGGGTATATGCATCGATCATTTCCCCTGCATTGGTAGTTGCATTACCCATGGCGGTCATTCTAGCACCATGCTCGCTGGCTTTACCTTCTAACATGGCATTGTAGATCTGACTCCCTACATATCTGGGCAACAGTGAAATCAGAATTTCTTCGGCACTGGGCTCGTAAATATAGTCTACCACATGCTCGTCACCAGCTTCGTCCTGGGTCGGAGGTTCCAGAGGCAGCAATCTAGTCACGGTAGGAATCTGTCTCAGTACGTTGATAAACTTGGCATATACCAGATAAACTTCGTCCAGTTCCTCGTTCTCGTAGGCATTGATTACATATTCGGCAACTTCCCTTGCGTCTGCATAGGCGATGTTGTCTCCCAGGGCAATGAATTCGGCATCAACGCCCTCACGCTTGCGGTAAAAATCTCTGCTCTTCCTGCCTACCGCAACAATGCCTAGGTCTAGTTTGCGCTCGTCTTCAGCAATAGCCTGGTTGGCTGCGCGGATGATGTTGGTGTTATAGGCTCCGCAAAGTCCACGGTCGGCGGTAACAACGATATACCCCACCTTGCGGATATCTTCGCGTTTCTCCAACAGAGGATGTCTCACATCGAAGGCCACTGCTGCTAATCTAGCAACGGTTCCCCGCAGCGTCTCATTGTAGGGCCGCGAGGACTCGGCTTTTTCCTGGGCCCGGCGTAGCTTGGCAGCGGCTACCATCTTCATAGCTTTGGTAATCTGCTGCGTGTTCTTAACGCTGCGTATCCGGCGTTTAAAGTCTCTTACACCTGCTCCTGCCATTTAATTCACCACCTATACTGCAAAAGTGGTTTTGAAGTCACCAATTGCCTTGACCAGTTTCTGTGTCACTCCATCATCCATTTTGCCGGAATCGCGAATGGCTGACAGGACATCGCTATTGGCGCTACGCATAAATTTCAAGAAGTCTGTTTCAAATTCCCGGACTTTATCCTTGGGACAATCATCCATATAACCGTTAACACCGGCATAAATTGATACTACCTGCTCCTCCATGGGCATAGGCTGGTATTGTGGTTGTATCAATAATGAGAGCACGCGCTCACCGCGGGTCAGTCTGGCTAGAGTCGCTTTGTCCAGGTCAGATCCGAACTGGGCAAAAGCGGCCAGCTCACGATACTGAGCCAAGTCAAGACGAAGCTGTCCGGCAACGGACTTCATAGCCTTGGTCTGAGCAGATCCACCTACGCGGCTTACTGAAAGTCCGGCGTTTACAGCAGGTCTTTGACCGGCATAGAAGAGGTCGGTCTCCAGATATATCTGGCCATCGGTAATCGATATAACGTTGGTGGGGATGTAGGCAGATACGTCGCCTGCCTGGGTCTCGATAATCGGCAGCGCTGTAATAGATCCTCCACCATAGTTTTTATTCAGCTTGCAAGCTCTCTCAAGCAAGCGGGAATGCAGATAGAAAACGTCTCCGGGATATGCTTCACGTCCGGGAGGACGACGGAGCAGCAGAGACATTTCGCGGTAGGCCACCGCATGCTTGGAAAGGTCATCATAAATAATCAAAACATCTTTGCCCTGGCTCATGAACTCCTCAGCCATGGATACACCGGCATAAGGGGCCATATAAAGCAAGGGAGCGGGCTCGGAGGCTGTAGCTGCTACAATAATGGTGTAATCCATAGCGCCTGCTTCTTCAAACCGGGCCTGGATACCGGCAATGGTAGCCTGCTTCTGTCCGATACCTACATAGATGCAGATAAGGTCTTTTTTGTATTTCTGGTTGATGATGGTATCAATGGCAATAGCCGATTTTCCAGTACCGCGGTCGCCAATGATTAACTCGCGCTGGCCTCTGCCGATGGGTACCATGGTGTCGACAGCCTTGATCCCGGTCTGCATCGGAGTGTTAACTGACTCACGAGTTACCACACCGGGTGCAACTTTTTCTATCGGCCGGGTTATTGACGTGTTGATTGGCCCTTTTCCATCCAATGGTTGTCCAAGAGCATTGACTACACGGCCCAGCAAAGCATCACCTACAGGAACTTCCATGATCCTTCCGGTTGCTTTTACGATGTCGCCTTCCTTAATATGAGAATATTGTCCCAAAAGAACGGCACCGACATTGTCTTCTTCGAGGTTAAGAACCATTCCCACGGTTCCGCCTGTGAACTCCAGTAGTTCGCCGGCCATTGCTCCCTGTAAGCCATAAACACGAGCAATACCGTCACCGACGTATATAACAGAGCCCACATTGCTGACCTCGACCTCGGATTGGTAGCGCTCAATCTGTTGTCTTAAAATGGCGCTAATCTCTTCCGGCCTAATACTCATTTATGTGCTCACCCCTATCGCTTAACTAATCTTTACTTTTTTCAGCTGTTGTTTTAACATTTCCAATCGCTTGGCTATGGTTGCGTCGATGATTCGGTCCCCTATGCGAAGTTTTACTCCGCCGATTAACGATTCATCTACAACCTGGTTCAACTTCACTGTCTTACCCGTTGAAGCTGAAAGTCTGCCTGCCAGATCCTGAACCTCGTCATCTGCAATCGCTTTGGCGGAAATCAGATCGGCTTTCGTGATATTTCTGGTTTCATCAGCCATAGCCTTGTACTCTTCGACGATGACATAAAGGTATCCTTCCCGCCTTTTATCCAATACCATGTCAAGGAAATTCATGGTAAGCTGCGATATCTTACCATTAAATATTTGTGAAACGATTTCCTTTTTCTCCCTGACAGGAACTAAAAGGTGTCCCAAATACCCTTTTAACTCCGGAACTTGGTCAAGCGCTGAGATAATCAACTCCAATTCCTGTTGGAATTGGTCTATGCTGTTCGCTTCCCGGGCAAGGCCAAAGAATGCTTCGGCATAGCGCCTGGCGACGCTCTTGTTTAGCATAGTAATTCGCCCGCCTCGTTAACAAATTGTGTCACCATGTTCTTTTGATCATCTTCGTTAATAACTCTGCCTAGAATCTTCTCGGCAGCGAATATTGCCAGGCTGGCTGCAGTTTCCTTCAATTCGGCCTTGGCAGCTTGTGTTGCAGCCTGAATATCCGCAGTAGCCTTGGTTTTGATTCCGGCGGCCTCTTCCTTGGCTTTGCCGATCATTTCATTCTTGGCATCCTCAGCCGCTTTAGTGGCCCGGGCGACGATCTCCTGGGCTTCCCTACGGGATTCGGCCAGGTTAGCCTGGGTCTCTTTTCTCATTTGTTCAACTTCAGATTTTACCTCTTCTGCATGCTTTAACGAGCTTTCAATGGTGGTGGTACGTTGTTCTAACATAGCATTGATAGGTCCGTAACCGAACTTATAGACCATTGCCAACAGAATCAAGAAGTTAACCAACGACCAGCCGATAACATAGAGATTACCAAAAGCAGGGGTTCCGCCCCCCTCTTGCTCGATAGCTCCTTCAGCTGCCATGCAGAGGGTTGCATATCCAAACACCATTATCATGGTCAGTATAAATACTGCCCAACCGGCTTTTTTCTTACTAATCACGGATGTGCTACCTCCAATCTCGCGCTAAAGCATTTGGGGCGATAGGGCAATGTTAAGAGCGCCCTATCGCCCGCAAATCTCAGCCCATTTAGTGGTTTAGTGTCTTGTTAGCTGACCTTGTTTACTAACATAAAGGCAATCAGCAGACCATAAATGGTCAGGGTCTCAATAAAAGCCAGGGTAATGAAGAGAAGGGTTCTAACGTCCCCTCCGACTTCGGGCTGCCGTGCAATAGCTTCAAAAGCTTTGCCTCCCGCAACGCCCATTCCTATACCACCACCGATACCGGCGATTGATACAGCCAAACCTGCACCTAATGCTGGGCCCATCCTTTTCCCTCCTTTCAAGCTCAAATGCTTGCATTGAGCAAAGATTTCCTTACCAAACCTACCAGTGATTTAGTGACCATGGCCTGCCGCAGCAGCAATATAGCTGGACGACAGGATTGTAAACACGATAGCCTGGATGGCGCCGAGTAACAAGCTTAAGCCCATTACCAGTGAAGGTACAACGAAAGGCGCCATAAATAATAGGAATCCGATAACCATTTCCTCACCGAATATGTTCCCGAAAAGACGGACGGTGAGGGATAGCGGATGGGCCAGTTCTTCAACTAGATTTAGCGGCAGCATTGCCACACTCGGACTTATGAAGTGGCCCAGATAGTGAAAACCATGCTCGGAAAATCCTGCGATGTGAATCGAGAAGAATGTTACAAGAGCCAGGGTCATGGTAACGTTCCAGTTGCTGGTAGGCGGTTGGAAACCATCAATATGCCCGGCTCCGGGTATGAGACCGCTGTAGTTGCTAATCAGAATAAACAAGAAAAACGACGTAAGCAGCGGTGCCCATTTTTTGGCCACATGTTCTTCCTCCATTAACTGGGTGAAGAACTCGTATGTCCATGTAACTATGGCTTCAAAGGCGTTTTGCAGTCCTTTTGGAACCAATTGCATATTACGGGTAGCTGTGAAGGCAACGATTCCGATCAAAGCAATAATACACCATTCGGTAAACACCAAATGGTCGACTTTAACAGGGCCAAATTGAAACAGGGTGGAATCCAACATTCCAAAGATCATTTGCTTTATCCCCCCTTCCCTAATAAATTTTAGTTCCTGTTTTATTACGTAAACGAAACCCGCCGGCTTCAAAAGAAGCACAAACTAATATGGATAACCGAGCTTCTATCCCCGGTATCACCTGCCTGGAAAGGATATTTGCTCTCAAATCAGAACAAAAAACTAGTTCTTGTTAGCCCTGTCCCACATCATTTTAATCGCGGTTGCTATTCCGATCAGGCCTCCGACGAGTGTGAGCCAGGGGTCCGTGTGATATCTGTGATCTAACCAGTAACCGATCCAACCACACCCACCTACCGCAGCAGCTATCGTAGTAACCAAATTCATTGCATCGGCCAGTGCTTTAGCCCAGTTCTTTGAATTCCTTTCCGACATTACCGCCCACCTTTATCCCTCATGTTCTATTCGTCACGAAGAGTCAAAATCCTTTTTTAAATCGGTCAATTTTTTTGTTTGACCTATCGTTTTCCTTTTCTCCGCTAGGATCCCTCAAATTCAGTCAAACTCAAGGGGATAAGTCTAATAACTTCTATACGGGTAAAACGAATTCCTTTAAATTAATAAAAATATCATCTGCATTTATTGTCAGATTATATACTAATCTTATGCTTCAGGGTCTTGAGAAGGATCCAGGCACAAATAGCCTTTACGCTCTAGCTTGGCAATGTGTTCCTGACGCATATCGCCTAGATCAATACCATGCTGGTCCTCCAGCACGAACATCATGGTAACAGCTGTCTGGGCAACATCCAGGAGTTCGCGGGCAATCTGTTTTATAGCCAGATCTTCATCCAGGACGATCTGTTCACCGCTTAAGCCCCGGTATTTGCCAATAACCTGGGCCAATTCCCCGGCCTCCTCCATGAGCTTCAAGGCTGTTGATTCCAGTGATGGATTCAGTTGATTGAGCCGGGGTAAAGAAAGAGTCTTGGTATCCATTGCCTACGTCCCCGTTTTCTTTATTTCCAGCAAATCTATTCCTGCTTCCTGCAGCAAGTCCAGGGCTAGATCGTCCATAAAATCCCCTCTGTGCACAACCCGGACAATTCCCGCATTGATAATCATCCGCGCACAGATTAGGCAGGGCTGGTTGGTGCAATACAGCACCGCTGCCTGGGTGGCTATTCCATAATAGGCCGCATTAATAATCGCATTTTGTTCAGCATGTACACCACGACAAAGTTCATATCGCTGTCCGGACGGTATATTTTCCGCCTCCCGGAGGCATCCGGTATCAAAGCAATGGCGCAATCCACGGGGAGCACCATTATACCCGGTGGAAATGATCCTCTCACTACGAACCAGAACAGCTCCCACCTGGCGGCGCATGCACGTGGAGCGTGTGGCCACCAGATCCGCTAATTGTAGAAAATACTCATCCCAGGTGGGACGTTCAGTCCTCATCATTATTCCTCAACGGCTACAGCGTGTAAAGAGGATATTTGTGGCACAACGCCTGAACGATGCTGCCCGCTTCCTCCAAACGCTCAGCGCTGCCATGGTTGTCCAGGGCCAGGGCTATAGCCACTGCCATTTCCTGCATATCTGCCACTTTCAAACCCCGGCTGGTTACCGCAGGAGTCCCCAGGCGAATGCCGCTGGTCACCATTGGCTTCTCCGGATCGAAAGGAATCGTGTTCTTGTTTACCGTAATATGAATCAAGTCCAAGATCGCCTGGGCTTGCTTACCTGTTAATCCCTTGGGGCGTACATCAACCAACATGAGGTGGGTGTCAGTCCCTCCCGATACCAGGCGAAGGCCGTTTTCAACCAAGGCTTGAGCCAGAGCCGCGGCATTATCTTTAATCTGTTGCTGGTATTGGACAAAGTCCTCACTAAGAGCTTCTTTAAAACATACTGCTTTAGCGGCAATTATATGCATAAGAGGCCCGCCCTGGATGCCTGGAAATACTGCGCTGTCTATTTTGCGCGCCCACTCCTCGGAGCAGAGAATTAACCCCCCGCGCGGTCCCCGCAGGGTCTTGTGGGTAGTAGAAGTAACGAAATGAGCATAAGGAACTGGGCTGGGATGAAGACCGGCTGCCACTAATCCCGCAATGTGTGCCATGTCCACCATCAGATAAGCACCAACCTTATCGGCAATTTCCCGAAATCTTTTGAAATCCAGTGTACGTGAGTAAGCACTGGCACCGGCCACGATCATGCGCGGATGCGCCTCTTCAGCCAGTTTCTCCAGATGGTCATAGTCAATGGTTTCCGTTTCCGGGCTGACTCCATAATCCAGAAAGCGAAAATATCGTCCGGAAATATTGGCCCGGCTGCCGTGAGTAAGATGGCCTCCGTGGTTCAAATTCATACCCAAAACGGTGTCCCCGGGTTCCAGGGCTGCATAATACACAGCAGTATTGGCTTGGGCTCCAGAATGCGGTTGGACATTGGCATGCTCGCAGGAAAACAGTTTCTGTGCCCTTTCCCGGGCCAGGTCTTCTGCTACATCCACAAAGTCGCATCCTCCATAGTAACGCTTGCCCGGATAACCTTCAGCATACTTATTGGTCATAACGCAACCCTGGGCGGCCATGACCGCACGGGATACGAAATTTTCCGAAGCAATTAATTCCAGATTGTTATTCTGGCGTTTCTCTTCATTATAAATTGCCTCAGCTACCTCAGGGTCTACGGGTCTTACATACTGCTCAATGTAATCCACTGCCCTAACTCCTCTCTCGACATTTTTTTTCTATTTGAGATATCTTTTCTATACGAAAGATGTGTCTACCTGCTTCGAAGTCGGTTTTTAAGAAAGTCCTGACAATCTCCAGGGCTAATTCTGGAGCCGTAATACGAGACCCGATGGCTGCAATATTGGCATCATTGTGCTGGCGAGCCAGCCGTGTGGTATAAAGATCCTGGCATACAGCCGCCCGGATTCCGGGGACCTTATTCGCGGCAATCGATATCCCTACACCGGTTCCGCATACCAATATGCCCGGTATGGATTCCTGGAGAACTGTATCGGCAACCGCCAGAGCAATATCCGGGTAATCAACCGGATCCAGGCTGGAAGTCCCACAGTCAACCATCTCGTATCCATCGCTCTGCAAACATTTGATAAGAGTCGTCTTTAGATTAAATCCTGCGTGATCACTGCCGATGGCTATTCTCATGCTTTACTCCCTGCAATTAAGACCCGGCCGGAATCTTTGACACCTATAGCCGGACCAGTATTTTTTCCACCAATGTGACGATCTGAACTGCACAGGCCTGGTATATCTCCAGGCTTCTACCGAAAGGATCTTCAATGTCTCCGGCTTCCTGCCCGGCAAATTCCATCATAGTAAATATTCGCATCCTCAGGGCAGGATACTTTTCCCGCAAAGAATTGCATTGGCTGCGGGTCATGGTCAGGATCCAGTCCGCTTGAGAAAGGATAGAAAGATCCAAGACCCGGGAGCGATGGTATGAAAGATCTACATCATAGTGGCGCATTGTTTCCACGGCTTCCCGAGAAGGGGATTGTCCAGGGAACGCGCCCATACCAGCTGAACTGACTTCAATGCATTTCCCGCCCTGCTTATCCTGTCTATCTTCCAGAATCTTCTGCAGGAGCGCTTGAGCCATGGGGCTCCGGCAAGTATTTCCCGAACATACAAAAAGAATTCTCACCGTTGATTGCTCCCTCATATTGAGCAGATTATGTGATACTCAAGAAGCACCATCATATTCCATCCTGTGTTAAAGCGCCGGACCTATTTCAAATAATACAATCGGATTCAAAACCATCCAGCATACTAAAAGTACCCAAACCAATCGCCGCTGTCAAGTTTCGTCCATATATGAGCCTTCGTTGATGATGCTTTAAAGCCGGGCCGGCCAGCAACCCCATCCCAATCCCAAACTCTCGGCCAGAAATTTTGCCTATGCATCCCGGTTGATGTTGATCAATACCTGTTACCCAAGGTAGATTGAGCAGCAGCCCAAATCCGGTCAACAATAGCGGTTGCTATTCCGCCGGTTGCCTCCGGTAAAGGCGCAAAAATCAGAACCTCCAAACCCTGAGCCTCGGCCTCCCGCAGAAGGGAATAAAGGCTTTTGGCAGCTCCGGGCTGCAGGCTGATGTGGTATTCTCTAATCCGTTGAGCGAGTACCGGAGCCAATACCGGGCGAGGAACATAATCATTGTACACAACACCTACTATGCCAGCGGACATCAGTGATTTCATCAAAATATCCTGAAACTCTTCAGGATCAGCACTGACATAGACCGGACAAGTGGTCTTATAATGCTCAATAGATGCGTCCAGGGGAGCAGCCATCTGGATTTCCCTGCCCAGGAGTTCCTCCAGTTCCTCGACTGGAATCCCCCCTCTACGCAAGACGCAATAAGGGCTGACGGTCAGGTCCAATACAGTGCTCTCTAATCCCAGGCCAGTTGGCCCCGCATCTAAAACTGCAGAAATCCTGCCATCCAGGTCAGCCCTGACGTCATCGGCATTAACCGGACTGGGGCGTCCGGAAAGATTCGCGCTGGTCGCAGCCAGCGGCCCACTGGCTTCGATCAAAGCCCGGGCTACAGGATGGGAAGGCATGCGCAAGCCCACCGTCGGTGTTCCACTGCGCACCACTGGCGGAACACCCTGTGCGGCAGTCAGAATCAAGGATAAAGGGCCGGGCCAAAAGTGTTCCATCAGCCGGGCAGCCTCTCCGGTAATGTGGTCAACCACCATTTTCACCTGCTCCATATTACTCAGATGAATGAGAAGTGGGCTTTGCGCGGGGCGAACTTTAGCCGCGAATATCTTGTCCACCGCATCTGGCGAAAAAGCCAGGGCACCTACCCCGTAGACCGTCTCGGTGGGAAAAGCCACCAATTCCTGATGCTGAAGCAGGCGAACCGCATGAAGGATAATGTCTTGCTCTGGTTCCTTCGGATCAACTGACCAGTATAAAGTCTTCATTTATCTTTCCCTCTTCCGAGCAGCAACCAAACGGTCCCTGCCTGCCAGGTCTTGTATAAGCTCCACATTATCCCATCCTGCCATAAGATCCATAGCATTGACTCCCTGCCTGCAGCCGATTTCCATCAGGATGCAGCCCTGGTCCTTCAAGCCGTTCAGCGCTTGAGGCAGCAGGCGGCGGTAGAGATCCAGGCCATCTCCAGAAGCCAAGAGAGCCTGGGAAGGCTCATAGTCCTTAACCCCAACCGGCAGATCCGCGTATTCTTCCTGGGGAATATAGGGAAGGTTGGCCAGAATAAGGTCAAAAGGTTCCTCTCCCTGAAATGGACTCAACAAATCACCACAACGAAATTCGACCCGCACATCGTGGCGTTCTGCATTGCCCCGGGCTATATCCAGAGCGGCCTGCGAAACATCACCAGCCCACACCCGGGCCCCTGGACAATAGTAGGCCATGCTTACAGCCACCGCACCGGAACCGGTGCCTACATCACACACCCGGACATCTTCTTTGTTTCCAACCATTAACAAAGCCGTTTCCACCAATAGTTCGGTTTCCGGCCGGGGTATCAACACATGGCGCGAAACCTGGAATTCCAGAGACATAAACTCCCGCACTCCGGTAATATAGGCACTGGGTTCACCCGCTCGGCGCCGTTGGATGTATTCTTTGAACGTTTCCCGTTCCCTTTTGTCCACCGGCTGCTGATAATGTACATACAAATAAACCCGGTCCACATGAAGGACTCGGGCCAACAGAACCTCAGCCTCTAGACGGGCCTGAGGAATATCATTTTGATGAAAATATTGAGTCGTCCACTCCAGTAGGCTTTTTATTGTCCATTCTGCCTGCACTTTAATCCACCTGTCGCATACGCTCCGCCTGGTCGTGAGTTATCAAAGCTTCGATAATATCGTGTAAATCCCCATCAAGAACACTGTCCAATTTGTGTAAGGTAAGGTTGATCCGATGATCGCTGACCCGTCCTTGGGGAAAGTTATAGGTGCGGATACGCTCACTGCGATCACCGCTTCCCACCTGATTTTTACGCGTTCCTGCCAACTCAGCATTTTTCTCCGCTTCCAGAATCTCCTTGAGCCGGGCGCTCAACACCCGCATAGCTTTGGCTTTGTTTTTATGTTGAGATTTTTCATCCTGGCAGGTTACCACCACCCCGCTAGGCAGGTGGGTGATTCGGACTGCAGATTGAGTCGTGTTGACCGACTGACCGCCCGGGCCGCTGGAACAATAAACATCAATTTTAAGATCCAGGGGATCAATGCCCACTTCCACTTCCTCGGCCTCAGGTAAAACGGCCACCGTAGCCGCTGAGGTGTGGATACGGCCTCCCGATTCAGTACTGGGAATTCTCTGTACCCGATGCACTCCAGACTCAAACTTCAGCTTGCTGAACGCTCCCTGTCCGTCAACTTCGAAGATAATTTCCTTGATGCCGCCTATATCGGTATAATGGACATCCATGACATCGGTTTTCCAACTCTGCCGTTCAGCATAGCGGCTGTACATGCGAAACAGGTCGGCAGCAAACAGTGCAGCTTCTTCCCCGCCGGTTCCAGCACGGATTTCCATAATAACGCTTTTCTCATCATTGGGGTCTTTGGGGAGCAAAAGGACTTTTAATTCCTGTTCCATCTGCTCTTGCTGCTCCTGCAGGGCCTGAATCTCCTCTTGCAGCATTTGACGGTACTCTGAATCGGTTTCTCCGGTGAGCATATCCCGGCTTTCCTCCAGCTGCTGAAGTACGCTCTTATAATCGCGATACTTCCCGACCACCTCGCTGAGATCGGAATGCGCTTTGGCATATTTTTGAAAACGGCTTTGGTCTGTCAGCACCTCGGGTTGGCTGAGCAGGTCCGTCAACTCGTCATATTTGTTATCCAGGTGATCCAGCTTCTCTATCATCAATATACTCCTCCAGCAGAGTTCTTTCCTATAGTGTTATTGGCTTACGGCTGCTGCTTGATCGGCATCCACCACCGCCCGCAAAGCAGTCAAGGCCACCTCCAACTGCTGATCATCAGGCTCCCTGGTTGTGAGTTTCTGCAGCCACATTCCAGGTGAGGACAGGGCACGAGCCCAGGCCCGGCTTTGGTATCGGGCACTCACTTTGATGAATTCATATCCCAAGCCGGCTATAATAGGCAAAACTGCTATTCTTGACCATATGCGATAGAAAAGATCGCCTTTCCCCAGTAAAGCAAAAACCAGGATGGAAATCACCATGACGAACAGTAGAAAGCTGGTTCCACAACGGGGGTGCAACGTGCTGTACTTCCGAGCATTTTCCACCTCCAAGGCCTCGCCTGCTTCATAAGTGGATATGGATTTATGCTCCGCGCCATGATACATGAAAACCCGGGCTATTTCTCCAATTCGAGATATTCCATAAACATAAATGAGAAAAAAGCTTATCCTAATGATTCCCTCCACCAGGCTCTGTAAAACAATCCCCCCCAGGTATTTCTGGGTATAATGAACCAGAGCGGTAGGAAGAATCACAAACAGCAGTATGGCCAGGCCGAAAGCCACCAGGCCGGTAATCAGTATCTCCCCGGCACTTAATTCCTGCTCCTCTTCACCCAGAGACATATTGGCCGATTTATTCAAGGCCCGAACCCCCACCACCATAGAGTCGATGAGTACGTAGGTCCCCCTGATAAAAGGCCATTTAAGGAAGGGAAAACGGGCGGCGTGATCCTGAAGAACTTCCTCTTCCAATTCGATATTGCCATCCGGTTTGCGGACGGCGATAGAGGTGTTGTGAAGGCCACGCATCATGACTCCTTCAATGACCGCCATGCCTCCGTAATTTATCTTTTTAGTCATAAACAATCACCCTGGATGATGCCTTTTGCCATCGCTTCTTGTCCCCCAGCCAGACCGGGGATAAAAAAAGAAAAAGCAGAGACACCGCCCTGCTTTCCCATTTACTGCAATCCGTACTTTTTCTTAAAGCGGTCCACTCTTCCGGTCGTGTCTACCAACCGGCTCTTGTTTCCAGTATAGAACGGGTGGCATTTGGAGCATATCTCCACTCTCAAGGTCTCTTTAGTGGATCCTACCTCAAATTCGTTGCCGCAGGCACAACGCGCCGCCGCCTTAAAGAATTGGGGATGTATTTTTTCCTTCAACTTGATCACCTCACTTGGGTTCCAACATTCATTTCCGCAGTAAAAAAGCCATCCCGGCAATTAAACTGCAGATAAAATTATAACAAGAAAGAAGCCTATTGACAAGAAAAGCTCGGCAAAATTTCATTGTCCAGAGCTATACGGGCAACAGCCCCGGAATCGCCCTTGGACTTGATAAGCGGAGCGGGAACGGGATGCTACGTGCTCTCACTCTCATACTCTACGCAATCCCCGGGGTCCTCCTCGCCGAGTTCGGCATATTGGTAGCGGTATTTATAAAAATGCTGGTCAAACATATTGTCATAAGGGGTAAATTCTTCAGAGCTATCCTCATCCTCCTGCATACGGTTCCAGAACACAAACACCTTGGCATCCAGGTTGTCCATCATATGCAGGAGCAGTGCTTCTGGAAACAGCGGCTTGACCGGGGAGCCGAATTCCAACAGGCCGTGGTGGCTGAGCACCAGATGTTTGATCATGACTTCTAATTCCTGAGGAAAATCATTTCCACCCAAACGGAGGTCGGCAATGGCTGCCGAAACCATCTCGCTGCCCAGGTATATATGACCGAGCATACGTCCCGACACGGTATACTCCGCGGCCGGCTTCATACGCAGTTCCTCAACTTTGCCAATGTCATGGAGAAGGGCACCGGTAAGGAGCAACTCTCTATTAAGAAAAGGATAACGGCGGCTGGCATCCAGACATAAGGATGCCACTGACAGGGTGTGCTCCAAAAGCCCCCCCGCATAATGATGATGAATTCTGCGCGCTGCGGGAGCACGGAAGAAACTTTCCCGCACGGAATCGGAAAACACCCGGTCCAACACTGCCTTTAGATAGGGATCTTTCACCGAGTCCACCAGGGAGAGGAACTCCCGCTGCAAGGACGGCAAACCGGATGCCGATCGCAGATAAGGCAAAGAGTCCTCTTCCAACCCTTTTATACGCCGGGCCGTTATCTGCAGTCGATTATTGTATACGCTGGTATCACCCAGAATACCGACCACCGCCCCAACCTCAACACTGCCGCTCAGCGTACAACTTTCCCAAGCCACAGCATCAACCTCACCTGATATATCACCCAGGCGAAGATTACTCACCGCTTTCCCTTCCCGGGTGCGGCGATCGATCTTCTCCAAGACCAAAAACTTCCCCCAGACCTGTTTTCCCGGCCCCAGGGCTTTTAATTCCTTAACAGAATACGGACCTTTCTTGTTCTCCACTTCCCCACTTCCTTATCCCTAAATTCTCTGGGTAGACATGAGTTGTTTACTTCTTTTCATCCGGCGTGTCAGGGGGACGGTTCTTTTGACACGCGGTTTTCTAATTATCGGGCATACGGTTTATTGCCCCAATAAAGTGTCAACAGAACCGTCCCCCTGACACCGACACGATTACTTCTTTTCATTCGGCGAATGGGTATAGGAGCCCAAACGCAGATCTGGAGCAGCCAATCGCAGTTGGTGTAGAAATTCCGCCATACCCATTCCCGCTTCTTGAGATGGAAAGTTCTCCATCAAGCATCCCGGATCGATATTTAAATTGCGCAATTGGATCATATTCACCCCTCCTTTTTGAATCAAGGAGAGCAGCGCTTCCATTTCGCTTTCCCGGTCTGTAAAGCCCGGGAAAACCAGAAGGTTCAGGGAAACAAAGACACCCTTGTCCCTTGCATAACATATGGAGTTGAGAACATCGCTGAGACCATACCCCACCGGTTCATGATAGCGATTGTAGTTTTCCTCCCGACCGGAAAAAATCGTCACCCGTAAAGCCTGCAGCCCAGCGTCACATAGCAGCTTGACACCGGTTGTGTTTCCGGCATTGCTATTCATATTAATCGTGCCTTTTTCAGTGTGCTGCCTGGTTATCCTAATGGCATCAGCCAACCGGTGTGCATTTAGCGAAGGCTCCCCTTCGCAGCCCTGGCCAAAGCTGATGATTCCATCCCGGGCCTTGCTCAGATGATTGATCGCTACTTCACTGATTTCCCTGGCATCGGGGATAAAGTCCAGGCGGTTCTGGGGGGCCTGGGACATCCCGTGCCGTTCGGAAATGCAGCCCAGACAACGGGCGTTGCAGCTGGGCATAGTGGGAATCCCCCCTTCCCAACGCTGGTAGAAAATATTCTGAGCCGTGAAACAGCTGTATCGCAGTGCGCAGCGGGCTAGCTGCTTGTAAATGCGGTTATCCGCGCAGCGTTTCAGGAAGGCAGTGATCCGTTGGGGTAAGCCTTCGGTATTATAGTGAATTGGATGCCATTTCCGGTGTTCATCGCTTTGAATGGCTGCCACATAGGTCTGTTCACCCTTTAACCCCACAGCCGCATATCCTAAAATCGGCAGTTCCGGCGCATCGGGCAATCCCACACAGGCAGGAATCAGAGTACGGGTAAAACCCTGGGGCAGCAAAGCGGCTACCGCCCAGGCTCTCTGGTCAGGTTGATAAGGATCGGCCTGGAGTGCGCAGGTTTCACCATTCCCCCCGATGCCCACCGGAAAATGTCCCGGGACCAATACCAGCGTGCTGCCCCCCGGCAAGGGCATCATTTCCTCCGGGGATGGCTCCACCCACTCATTGCCGCTGCGTCCCAGCATCCCGGTCATCGGGTCGTCACATATTTCTCCCTTTTCATTGGCAAATAAAGTTCTAAACATCTTCATCCTCACTACATTGATCCTAAACTATAGACTATATCAAGTTTGCCAACAAAAAAAGCCCCAGAGGGGGCTATTTCAGTTTGAAACAGGGTGTACGGCCAGGAAGGATTCCTCCCTGGCCGCATTCCTGAACATTTTATTTTAGCACTGCAGCCGGATTAATTGCTTTCTTGGCCTGTCTTACTTCAAAATGAAGATGGGGGCCGGTTGAATTACCGGTGACTCCGATCTTTCCAATCGTTTGTCCTCGACTAACCTGACTGCCTTTAGTAACATCAATTTCACTCAAATGAGCATAAGCGGTTTGTCTGCCGCCCGGATGATCAATTACGATCATTTTTCCGTAAACTCCTTGCACACCGGTAAAGGACACTGATCCGGAAGCTGCCGCTCGGACCGGATCACCCAAATGGGCAGCTATGTCCAACCCGTGGTGAAATCCGGAATTGCGCCAGCCAAAGGCAGATGTGATCGCCCCTATGACCGGCCAACTGAACAATGCATTTACCACAGAACCGCGGGAAGGTTGGGGTGCAACACTGATCCGGTTGGTCGCGCTCCGGGGCAAGGCCAGGCTGTTGCCCACTTTCAGGTTTGCTGCGTCGATCCCGGGATTCAGTGCATACAGTTCATCGAGACTTACTGCGCAAGTTTCAGCTACATCCCAGAGCGTTTCCCCATTCTTGATGATGTGAACAGGATGGTCGCCATTTGGTATCTGGAGTCTATCTCCAATTGTCAGGATGTTCCGGCCATCAAGATGGTTCACTTCCTTGAGCTGCTCCAGATCAACATGGTACTTCATGCAGATATCCCACAGTGTGTCACCCTCCTGAATGGTATGGCATACAGCCTCCCCCACACTGGCGGCCAGATTGCTGTAGCAGGGAATAAAATTCCCCTCATCTAACGCCGCGTTCAGTGACCCGGCCGGCATTACCAGGAGGATAGCCACGGTCAGCGAGCCTATCCACTTTCTCGTCAAGATCTTTCACCTCTTTCTGCAGGCAAAAAAATAAAGGGCCTGCTGCCCTTTATCCTTGACAATATTGTCCTCGTTTATTCATAAATTGGCTTTACCGGGCGCTGCGGGCATATTCCGACTTGCCGAATACCAGGGGAGCGGCCCGGAGCAGATCCTGATTCGATCGGGTTTTTTTCATGGTATCTTTCATGATCTGCATGGTTTCCGCCGGGTTGTTCTCACTGAACATATTGCGCAAATTCCAGTTCAGCTCCATTTCCTCAGGACTGAGCAGAAGTTCTTCTTTTCTAGTTCCAGAACGCTTCAGGTCAATTGCCGGGAATATCCTGCGCTCCGCTAACCGCCGGTCCAAGATCAATTCCATGTTGCCCCGGCCTTTAAATTCTTCAAAAATAACTTCATCCATTCGTGATCCGGTCTCCACCAGGGCGGTGGCGATAATGGTCAGACTGCCGCCTTCTTCTATGTTGCGAGCTGCACCGAAGAAACGTTTCGGTTTATCCAGAGAGGCGGGGTCGATTCCTCCTGATAGCGTTCGTCCGCTGGGGGGCACCACCAGGTTGTGAGCCCTGGCCATTCGGGTTATGCTGTCCATCAGGATTACTACGTCCTTCTTATGTTCAACCAGGCGCTTAGCCCGTTCCAAAACCATATCACTGACCTTCACATGGTTTTCTGGCGGCTCATCGAAAGTGGAGGCAACCACTTCAGCCTTGGTAGAACGCTGCATATCGGTGACCTCTTCCGGTCTTTCATCCACCAGCAGGATAATAAGCTCTATCTCAGGATGGTTGGTGCTTATGCCCTGGGCAAGCTTCTGCAGTAAAATGGTTTTGCCGGCCTTGGGAGGCGATACGATCAGCCCCCTCTGCCCTTTTCCAATAGGAGCGATAAGGTCGATGATACGGGTAGACAACTCCTGGGAGTCGGTTTCCATGTTAATCCGTTCAGTGGGATAAAGAGGAGTCAGTGCATCGAAGTGAATTCTTTTTACTGATTCCTCCGGTGAGAAGCCGTTCACTCCTTCAACTTTCAAGAGGGCAAAAAACCGCTCATTGTCTTTGGGCGACCGCACCTGCCCTCCCACCCGGTCTCCGGTTTTTAATTCGAACTTCCGTATCTGAGATGGGGACACATAAATGTCATCTTGACTGGGTAGGTAGCCAAAAGGTCGTAGGAAACCATAGCCATCCGGCATTATCTCTAAAACCCCCTGCGCCTGCAGCAGCTCGTCGGCGTGGGTTACCGCTTTAGTAATCTCGAAAATCAATTCCTTCTTTCGCAACTTGGAGTATCCAGGAATGCCGACATCTCTGGCTATTTGATATAGCTCCAGCATAGTCCGATTCTCCAATTCAGAGATAGAAATGTTCAGAGTTCTTCCTCCCTTCAATGTGAAGCTTGTCAACCTGGCGGGCAACTTTCTAGTGCCACCTTTACAGCTTTATACTGAATACTCGCCGAGCAGAGCCGTCCCAGTCTAATTCACTGCCGTTCGGAGATTTCATGCGAAATAGTATTCTGAAGAAAATCCGATGAGAAAACCGTTTGCTAAAAGGTAGCCTCATGTGATGGGCTCCTGTGGGGAATACAGATCAGGAGAACAAACCTGGCTCACGCCAGCAGGTTCATATATTATTATACCCCAATTAAATGTAAACTTACTGTAATTTCTATTCCAACATCATTTTAATACGATCATCTTTAAATAGAGGCTTCTTGTCTAGGTGATGATTGGCTTCAATGTGCCGGATGGTCCCTGAAGTACTGCGCATCACAAGAGTCTGGGTAATCGCTCTGCGCTTGTTATAGCGCACCCCTTTCAATAAAAATGAATCGGTAATGCCGGTGGCGGCAAAAACTACATCATCCGATCGAACCAGCTCATCCAGGGTAAATACCCTGTTGACATTGGTGATTCCCATTGAATGACAGCGGTCGATTTCCGATTGCTCTTCCGGATAGAGCCGGGCTTGAAAATCGCCGCCCAGGCACTTTAATGCTGCAGCGGTTATAACGCCTTCCGGTGCACCGCCTATGCCCAGTAGCAGGTCAACCCCGGAATCCTCGTAAGCTGCCGCTACACCCGGTGATACATCCCCATCGGTAATGAGCTTGATACGGGCTCCGGCCATCCTGACTTCCTCAATGATCTTTTGATGGCGGGGCCGATCTAAAATTACTACCGTAACTTCGCTGACCAGTTTGTCCAAGGCCCGGGCCACCTCACGAACGTTTTCTCTCACCGATGCTTCCAGGTGAACCCTCCCCTTGCATTCAGGTCCTACCGCTATTTTATCCATATACATATCCGGCGCGTGCAGCAAGGCTCCATGGGGAGCTACAGCCAGAACCGCTATGGCTCCGGTTAAACCCTTGGCTACAATATTGGTGCCTTCCAGAGGATCGACCGCGATATCCACCTCGGGAGGCACTCCCATTCCAACTCTCTCGCCAATGTAAAGCATTGGGGCTTCATCCATTTCCCCTTCACCAATCACTACAATCCCATCAACCGGCACAGTGTCAAACATAACCCGCATGGCAGTGACCGCTGCACCATCGGCGGCTTCCTTATCACCCTTGCCAACCCAGCGGGCTGCAGCTAGAGCCGCCGCTTCAGTAACTCTGGCAAATTCCAGAGCTAATTCCCTCTCCACTCTTAAGACCCCCTATCCCTGGAACGCCTGTTTCCAATCCTGTAGAAATTTTTCAATACCGGCATCGGTAAGAGGATGCCGGAGCATCTGCTTTATAATGGCATAGGGTATGGTGGCGATATGAGATCCCAGCTTGGCTGCTTCAACCACATGCATGGGATGCCGAATACTAGCGGCAATGACTTCGGTCTCCAATAAATACTGGTCAAAAATGACCAGTATATCATGTAATAAATCCAGACCATCATTGGCAATATCGTCGACCCTGCCGATAAAGGGGCTGACATACCTGGCTCCAGCTCGGGCAGCCAGCAAGGCCTGGGCTGCCGAAAAAACCAGGGTCGCATTGGTTTCGATCCCCTGTTGCTTCAAAGTGTGAATCGCCTGAAGACCTGTCTCGGACAGGGGAATTTTGACCACTACGTTCGGATGGATAGCGGCCAATACCTGCGCCTCCCGGATCATGGCTTCATAGTCCAGCCCAATAACCTCGGCGCTAATGGGCCCGTCTACGATGGAACAGATCTCCTTGACGACTTGAGCGTAATCTCTTTTTTCCCTGGCTACCAGGCTGGGATTGGTGGTCACTCCATCCAGAAATCCCATCCTGCTAATTTCCGTAATTTCGGCTATATTTGCGGTGTCAATGAAGATTCTCATATTGTCTACCTCCCTTCATTCTTTCAACCGCAGTTTGCCACCCGTGTATCCGAATTCATCCTGTTCTTCCGATAACGGCTGGACTGGTTACCTAGGCTCGCCCAGCACTTCCAAACAAACGGATTTTCTCCCGAATTAATTCCACGGTTACATCTCGAGCTGGGCCCAGAATTTTTCGGGGATCGATCTCATCAGGTTTTTCTTTCATCACTCGGAACATTTCACCCACAAAGGCTTCACGAATATTGGTATCGATATTCACCTTGCGCACCCCCAGGGAAATGGCCTGGCGGATGGATTCATCCGGCACCCCCGAAGATCCATGTAGAACAATAGGGATTTTGACCAGGGCTTTAATGGTTGCCAGACGTTGAAAGTCCAGCTTCGGTTCTCCTTTATACTGGCCATGAGCAGTGCCAATGGCGATGGCCAGACTCTCTATTCCCGTCTGTTCCACAAAATAACGGGCCTCCTCCGGGTCTGTGTACATAGCTTCTTTCTCACTGACAACGACATGGTCTTCAGTGCCGCCTATTTTACCCAACTCAGCTTCAACGGACACCCCGATGGGTCGGGTCATATCCAGGACCTTTCTGGTCAGAGCAATATTTTCCTCCAAACTCAGCTTGGATCCATCATACATCACCGAAGTAAAACCGCTCCGTATGCAGCGCACCACCTGATCAAAATCAGTTCCATGATCCAGGTGCAGGGCGACCGGAACCGGACTCGATTGTGCGGCTATCCTCACCATGCCAGTAATGAATTCCAATCCCGCATAGCTGATCGCTCCCTGACTGGCTTGCATGATGACTGGAGATTTTTCCAATTCAGCAGCTTTGAGGATTGCCTGTACAATTTCCATGTTGTTGGCATTAAAGGCCCCTACTGCATAGCCTTCCTTCTCAGCATGGGCCAGCAACTCTGCCACTGCTACCAGTGCCATTATTCTATCACCTCTCGTAGAGATTTATTTGCCATCAGGAGACTTTATCCATCATCTCCTTCACCATATTGCGCAGGTCCATAATATCAAAGGGTTTTGTAATGCACCTCTTAACTCCAGCATCAAGAGCCTTTTTGATAACATCCATTTCCCCATAAGCGGTCATCATCAAAATTGGAACCTGGGTATGCTTTCGCAGGATCTCCTGTGAAGCATCCAGCCCATTCATGTTGGGCATCTTCATGTCCATGAGTATGACATCAGGTGATAACTCTTCACATCTGGCAATCGCTTCCTTGCCATCCGATGCTACATGGACCTCCCACCCGTCTCTTTTAAACAACTCTTCCAGCAGACGCCGAACACCTTTTTGATCATCAACGATCAATATCCGCCACACGGAACGTCACCTCCAGAGAATCTTCCGGACTTTTCCAGTAAGTTCTACATTTAGTTGGCGGATTCCTTCTTATAGCGATCAGTTCAGGGCTGGCATAGGAAAAGTGACCATAAGTCCCAGGAATGCCAGACCTCCCAATACAATCATTACCATGATAGGCAGAATATATAATAGAATTGCCTGACCGGTGTCCAGATCCAGCGCTTCCCGCAGTGAAAGGACCTGCAGCACCAATACCCACACCCCCACCAGGAAAGAGCAAAACCATCCCGCCCCCTGATGTCCCAGCAGAGCCAAAGCATAGTATAAGGGCGGTCCCAGGATTCCAGGCAGAACACTAAAACTCAAGCAACACAATAATGCCCTGGCATTGTTTTTATGAAAGATAAGCTCACTCAGCAGTGATGACACTCCGGTCATCACAAAAAGCATCATTATGGAGAATACAAGGCCTACTCCCCCAAAAACCCAGCCCATTTTGCCGACCAGGTCCAGGAATTTTGCTGGAAGGATCAGCCCGTAAAGAGCTTGTTTAAACAGCAAACTGATGGCGGAAACCAGGAAAAAGGTAAGCAGCCCCTTAGCTATGGGTCTCTCTTCACCTAAACCACGCAGGGTGCTTGCTGGTTGGAACAGGATTCCATAAATAATTTCCGTAGAAGTCAAAATGATCCCCCCATGAAATCGAAAGGAACTCTAATATTTCAAGTAAGGTCCGGAGCCCAGTTCCAGGACACTGCGAAGACTGCCGCCTTTGATTAGTTCATCCCAAAAATTCGTGTTGTTTAACTCCTGGACCTGACTGTCTTGATTCAATCCCGCCATTTCTTGAGCTTTCTTCACAGCATCGTAATAGTTGCCCAGACTGTCAACGAGACCGTAATCTAGGGCTTGTTTACCGGTCAGCACGCGGCCATCGGCAATGCTCAAGAGTTTCGCTTTATCGATCTTCCCTTTTCTACCGGCTAGAACCTGATCCAGGAATTGCTGGTATGAATCGTTTACCATATCCTGCAGCAACTGCCGTTCCTCATCACTCAACTCCCGAGCCGAGGAACCCATATCTTTGTGTTGTCCGCTTTTAATCGCTTCCTGCCGAATGCCTAATTTGCCATAGAGCCCCTCCAGGTTGCTCAATTCCATGATGACTCCGATGCTCCCGGTCAGGGTCGTAGAATTGGCTACGATATGGTCGGTGCTGCAGGCAATCCAATAGCCGCCTGATGCACAGGCATCACCCATCGATGTAACGACTGGCTTTCCGGTTTTACGCAGTTTATCCAATTCAATCCCTATCTCCTGAGAAGCCACAGAGCTACCCCCCGGGCTGTTTACCCGCAGGACTACGGCTTTGATGTCCTGGCGTCGGGCTGCCTCCCGAATGGCAGCCATAATCTCATCAGCATCGGAGGATAACCCCGACCAACCTCCAGAAGCCGTGCCCGTGATGGTGCCCTCTACCCGGATGATGCCAACAGAACCGGCCCCATCCTGAGCATTAGCCTGTTTCGAAGGGTTCAGAACTGTGCGAAGGGAAAGAATCCCCATGAGCAATAGAAACAGAACCAGGGCAGCTATAACAACCTTTTTACCCATTACTTACTCCTCCTCCAGGACGAAGGTGGTGGCCTCGCCCCGGGCGATTTTACCAGCCTCCCCTTCTTGCATGTAAACCCGAACGATATTGGGGGCGGCCAGAGTCTTGCGCACTGGTAGCTCAACCGGATCACCCACCTGCACATCTGCCTCCAGAGGAAATTCAACCAGAGCCATCTGCATAAAAACTTTGCCTCTGACCGGATAGGTCTTTCCTTTCATGGTAACCTGCAAAGTGAATCGCGGGTGGTGGAAGAAAACCAGCACCTGGCGAGCTAATCCTTTCAAGAGGTCCCATAAGCCCGTGGGGGGATTGGTTATCTGCAAGGTTAGCCCATCGTTAAACCCGGCTGGGATCACTGCAATCAGTGCCGTTTTCCTCATGCGGAAAGTTCTATAATATCCTAGATAACTCCCCTTTTCCAGGGTTCGCAGGGATACGATCCGGCTCATGAAACGATAAGGATCTTGTAGGGACAAATGCCGAGGAAAACTCCCCACCGGATGTTGTCCGGAAAGAAGCGTACCGATGCGTACAGCGTCCATATGCATGTGGGGATATTTTAGAAAAACCGCACTATTGGCACAATGTTTAATTGGGATGTCGAATCCTTCTCTTTCCAGTCCTTCCAAAATCTTGGCAAAGCGCCGAAACTGCATTACCGTGTAGCCAGCTGCTCCAGCTGCATCCGCCATATGGGTGTAGATTCCTTCTATGTATATGTTAGGATAGTCATTTAATTCCCGACAGACAACCAACGCTTCTTCCGTCGTTAAACCAAAACGGCCCAGGCCGGTATCCACCTTGATGTGGACGATAACTGGCTGCCTGGTATCGTGGCATCCTTTCAGCAATATGTCGAGATCTCGCGGGGAAGCAATGGTCAAAGTAAGATCATTGTCGAGGGCTTCCTCCACCTGCTCTTCGCTGATCAGGGGAACAAAAAGCATGATACTGGATCGGATACCTGCCTTACGCAGTTGTAATGCTTCATGCAGAAATGTAACTGCGAAATAATCCACCCCTTGCTGAACAAGCAGGCGGGCCGTCTCTCCGGCCCCATGTCCGTATGCGTCGGCCTTTAAGACCGCGATGAGCCGCACTTGTTCATCCAGCAAGGAGCGGATTTGAAGCAGGTTGTTCCTGATTGCCGCTACATCAATTTCTATCCATTTATCAAGGTTTTGCACTAGCCATCCCCCTGATGCTGCCGGGCTTTGCGGCGGATTATTTTTTGGTAAAAGGGCATTACCCTGGTCCACAAAAAGTAGAAAAAGGATGAGTAGACCATGTCCCATTCCCCGACAAACTCAGTCAACTCTCCATTAAACCCCTTTTTAAAACGATAGAGTCCATACAAAGGATTATCCTCATTGAGATCCCCGGAAACACCGCGGAAATCGTACAAGGTGCAGCCTTGCTCCCGGGCCCAACGGATCATTTCCCACTGCAAGAGATAGTTGGGCATCACATTACGGGATTCATTGCTGGATGCGCCATAAAGGTACCAGGCTTTGTTCCCCAGGGCCAAAGCCAGGGTTCCTGCCACCACCTGTCCCTGGTATTCAGCTAAAAATATTCTGGCATAGCCGCCTTCCACCAAGTAGTCCCACATCCACTGGAAGTATTCATACCCTCGGACCAGGAAATGATCCCGGGTGGATGTCTCAACTAAGACCTGGTAAAAAGTCCGAAGATCCTCTTCTCCTATAGCCTCCCGAATTGTGACTCCTTTTTTTACTGCCAGGCGGATGTTATAGCGCCATTTGGTATGCATATTACTCAGCAAAGTCTCTTCTTCAGGTCTTATATCCAATCGAAACACAAAATTGGGCTGCACTCCTTCAAAGTCCGTCCCAGTTTGGTTCTGGCGCAGGCCCAGGCTTTGCAGAATATCTTTAAAAGTAGTGAATTGCCGGGGTATATCCGGATCAATCTTGAGAAATATGGCACCCTCATCCCGGGCTACACGCTGCGCTCCCTCCATCAGTAATCGGCACAGCTCCCGGCTTTCAATATCCACCACCGGCCCCCGGGGAGAATAGAAGATGCACTTTTTTAGTAGTGGGAGGGGGAGCCGTCGTTTTAGAATCAGCATAGACGCCCGTATTTCCCCATCCTCTTCCAGTACCAGAGGCAGCGGTTCCCAACCCATGCCTTTTTTTACCTGACCCCATTCCCACAACTGCAGAAAATGCCCTTTCGGATGATCAGCCAGGAAATGATTATAGCGCTCTTTTTCCTTAATATCGATAATGCGGGTTGTGAACATAAGCCCCTCCTTAAATATCTGCTTGGTAGTTTCACCCAATATGCACGCGGGTATGCCTGGGCAGTTCCTCGGTGCGACTACCCCTTGCGCCCATAAATACCCCTGGGGTGATGGAAGGCGACTACCAACCGTATTATGGCAAACCCTCATTCCCCCACAGATGGTAATGATTTCGGAGGCCGTTAAGATTCTCGGGCAAATAATCCAGGCACCCATGGCTCTACCAGTGAAGTTCTTCCGATTAAAGCGCCTGTTATGAATAGGGGAGGGGGTATCGACAGGGACGATGACCGTCCCTTTTTTGAAGTTCGCCCGACACCAGGCAATGGTCTTGGAATATTTTATTCCGGCTATCCAGCCATCGGCCAATATGAATCGCGGCCAGACTTTTTCACAGCAACTCTAGCGCTCACTGTTCTTGATGCGGCTGTAGGCCAGGGCATTGCTCACCAGCCCCAAAAACAGCGGATGGGGCCGATTAGGTCGTGATTTGAATTCGGGATGAAACTGGCAAGCCACATACCAGGGATGATCGCGGAGTTCCACAATTTCCACCAGCCTTCCATCGGGTGACAAGCCACTGATTGTCAGGCCATGAGCCTCTATGATATCCCGATAGTCATTGTTGATCTCATAGCGATGCCGGTGGCGCTCATCGATTTTGGTCTGCTGGTAGACCTGGTCGGCCAAACTTCCAGGTTTCAGGCAGCAAGGATAAACCCCGAGCCGCATGGTTCCACCTTTATTGGCCACATTCTCCTGATCGGGCATCAGGTGTACAACCGGGGCTGGACTGTCAAGATCGAATTCGTTGCTGTTGGCTCCTTTCAACTGACACACATTGCGAGCAAATTCAATTACGGCACACTGCATTCCCAGACAAATTCCCAGGTAGGGAATCCGTTTCTCACGAGCATAACGGCAGGTGGCAATTTTGCCCTCTATGCCTCTTTCTCCGAATCCACCTGGAACCAGGATGCCATCCACCTCTTTAAGAAGTTCTTCGGGACCCAGCTTTTCCACCTGTTCGGCATAAACCCACTTGATCTTTACCTCGGCGTTGTATTGGAACCCGGCATGTTTCAAAGATTCAACGATACTAAGATAGGCATCCTGGAGCTTCACATACTTGCCTACCAGTCCGATGGTTACTTGCCTATCCAGAGAGTGCACTTTGCGCACCATTTCTTCCCATTCACTTAAATCTGCCTCAGGACAATCCAAACCCAGGCGTTTTATCACTTCCTGGTCCAGCCTTTCCCGAGCAAGCATTAATGGCACTTCGTAAATAGAATCAGCATCTTTTAACTGGATGACTGCTTCCCGTTCGACATCACAAAAAAGGGCCATTTTGGCCTTGAGGTCTTCTGATAAGTCTCTCTCTGTACGACATACCAGGATATCCGGTTGTATTCCGATGCTGCGGAGTTCTTTAACGCTGTGCTGGGTGGGTTTGGTTTTCAGTTCACCAGCGGCTTTGATATGGGGAACCAGCGTAACGTGAATATAAAGCACCCGGTCGCGCCCCAGGTCAAACTTTAACTGACGAATAGCTTCCAGGAAGGGCAATGATTCGATATCGCCGACCGTTCCCCCTATTTCACTGATGACCACATCGGGATGGGTCGCTTTTTCAATGAGAGTGACCCGGTCTTTGATCTCATTGGTAATATGGGGAATTACTTGCACGGTCTGGCCTAAATAATCTCCCCGCCGCTCTTTATCCAATACCGCCTGATAAATGCGTCCCGTGGTGCAGTTGGCGTAGCGGGTCAGGTTTTCATCGACAAACCTTTCATAGTGTCCCACATCCAGGTCCGTTTCGGCTCCATCTTCGGTTACGTACACTTCTCCATGCTGGTAAGGGCTCATGGTCCCCGGGTCCACATTGATATATGGATCGAACTTCTGAAGTGCTACCTTCAAACCCCGGTTCTTTAACAAACGGCCCAGAGATGCCGCCGTTATCCCTTTACCTAATGAAGAAACCACTCCGCCAGTAATAAATATGTATTTTGTCAATGGAAGCCCCCTCTTTCCCCAGCCCTGAATAGTACTGAACGTAAGGTAGAAACATTTCATAAATCTCAGGTGGTCTGTCCCTGTAACCTCTTAGAATTTTACTCTCTTTGCCTGAGCATGGTCAACTAGGACAGGTAGTCCAATACCACTACCCGGCTTTCTCCTTGCAGATCTTCGCTGCTTACTTGCAGAAAAGGCTTTTTTATAACTTTATCGAATTTCCTGAGAAAAGCTTCGGCTGGAGCAACGTCCAGCGTGCAAACCGGTGTCTTAAAGTGCATAGGAATAACCACCGGCGGCCGCAGTTGTTGATAAACCTCCCATGCCCCATCTGCATCGATAGTATAGTTTCCTCCCACCGGCATCAGAAGAATGTCGACCGGCCCCAGGGCGGACAGTTGCTCCTTGATCAGTACATGACCCAGATCTCCAAGGTGCACTACATTCATGCCCTCGCTCGATATTGAAAAAATAATATTAGCCCCTCGCTGTTTACCCTTCATCTGGTCATGAAAAGAAGGAATCCCACGGAAAGTAATGTCCTTCTCCTGATGCTCGCCCACCTGATTCAAAATTTGGGGATTTCCGTTTACCTGCTCGGGGACATTGTGATCCTTATGACTATGACTGATCGTAATGAAATCAGCTGATTCATAAATGGGTGCATAGCCTACATGGTCACCGAAGGGGTCGGTGATGATCCGTTTCCCACTGCACTCAATAAGGAAACCGGCATGCCCCAACCACTTGATGATCATTTCGGGGCGACTTTCAACGGACGGTTGGTGTCATAATACCAGTAGCCATCACCCTGGTAAACCAGCCGGTTGTCCAGATTTAATCGCGTGTACATCGATGATAATGTCACCGGATCCTTTTTTCTACCCATACGATCGGATATCTCTTCAATTAATTCCAGGTAATGCATGGCCTGCTGCCTCTCCACCAGGATCTCCACAGCCCAATCGATTTCACTTTTCTTTCCTTGTAACAAGTCCATCCCTCCTACATCTGATCTGGCGCACTTACTCCTAAGATATCAAGCGCATTCTTGATTGTAGCCCGGGTCACATACAACAGTAACAACCGGGCGCTTTGCACTGACTGGTCCTCGTTCAAAACTCGATGGTGATTATAATAACTATGGAACAACCCGGCCAGATCCAAAACGTAGCGGGCGATTCGGTGAGGAGCTACGGTTCGGGCGGCTACGGCAACTTCTTCGGGGAAGTCGGCAATCGCTCTCAGCAATGCCATTTCTTCCTCTTCTTTCAGCAAATGGATGTCAATTTCCTTCAAAGGCGGCATATGAATTCCATAGGCTGCCGCCTGGCGGAATACGCTGCAGATTCGAGCATGCGCATACTGGACGTAATAGACCGGGTTCTCTTGACTCTGCTGTTTGGCTAGCTCCATGTCAAAGTCCAGATGGCTGTCGGGACTCCGCATAACAAAAGAAAATCGTGCTGCGTCTTTGCCCACTTCTTCAATCAGTTCATCCAGAGAAATAGTGGTGCCAGTGCGTTTGGACATCCGGACCAATGTTCCCCGACGATAAAGCCTTACCAACTGCATAAGCAGGATTTCCAAACGCTCCGGAGCATAACCCAAGGCCTGTATAGCGCCTTTCATTCGCGCTACATGTCCATGATGGTCAGCACCCCAGATATTAATTACCCAGTCAAAACCTCTATCGAATTTGTTTTTGTGATAAGCAATATCGGCCGCGAAATAGGTGGGAACACCATTGGCACGCATCAAGACCTCATCCTTTTCGTCACCAAAACGGGTGGATTGAAACCAGAGAGCGCCTTCCTGCTCATAAACATAGCCGCTATCCTGCAACTGTTTAATGACCGCTTGAACCTGCCCGGTGTCGTGCAGCGTCTTCTCATTGAACCATACATCGTAACTGATGCCAAAATTGTGAAGGGTGTTCTTGATATATTCCACTTTTTCCTGCAAAGCATATTCCAGCATGGCCTGACGCCGCTGAGGAGATGGCATGTCCAGCAAGCTGTCCTGGTATCGGGTCATGATGTTTCTTACGGTTTCGATCACATCCTGCCCGGCATATCCATCCTCTGGAAACTGAACATCGAAGCCCTTTAACTGCAGGTAGCGGGCCTCCAGAGAATGAGCAAAAACATCCACCTGGTTGCCGGCATCATTGATGTAGAATTCACGCTCAACATCAAACCCGGCCCGGTCCAGAATATTGGCCAGTGTGTCTCCCAATGCTCCCCCCCGCGCGTTACCCATATGTAAATTGCCCGTGGGGTTGGCGCTGACAAATTCGACCTGAACCCTGCTTCCCCGGGAGGGATTACGTCCGTACTGATCCCCCATGTTGAAAACCAGTTCCGGTATCTCGAAAAGCCAGTCTTTACGAAGGAAAAAGTTGATAAAACCAGCCCCCGCCACCTCTAGCTTTTCGATTAAATTGACTTGCTCCAGATCGATCAGATTTAGAATGATTTCGGCAATCTGCCTGGGGGCCATGCGCGCCTGGCGAGCCAGAAGCATTGCAGCATTGCAGGCAAAATCACCATGGCCTTTCTCCCTGGGCACCTCAATGACAAAAGCCGGAAGGCTTTCAAATTGAATCCGCCCTTCTTTCCGAGCCTCTTCAACAGCTCCCGTCACCAGTTGATGCAGATTATTTTTCAATTTCTCAATCGGATTCATAGGCTCTTCCCCTCATGTTTGATTTCTCCCCCATAAACATTCTTGCACCCGGAAACACTTTTGGCAAACGGATCAGTCACATACCGCAAATTTCCCTATACGTAGGAAGCGAGAGTTATGCCATTAGAACCCGGGCAAAAATCCATCCTGGCTTATTTCTCGAATGATCACCAGACCCAAGAGACTCTCGCATAGATACTTGATATGGGATATCAGGATGTTTAACTAGATCAATTCCCACAATTTAGCAACTCCGCCAATAACCGTTCGACCGGCAATCTTTCCTCTATGGTTCTGGCAGAAAGCCCTCAAGCCCCGGGTTTTACTTGGAACCATTTATAGAAATACCCATCCATATCCCGGTGCGCTTCTTTTCTAATTACATCGAGAAGGTCCTGAGAATTGGCAATCTTAAACCGGTAATCGGCAAGATACCTGCGCAGAACTCTATTGACAGTATCCTCACCCAGTTCCTTCTCTAAACCAAACCAAAAGGCTTCTCCACCCGAATAGGCTGTCAAATAATAGTCCTGCCGCGAATACATGTCGCGCAGTTCGCGGTCCAGGTTGGTGCCTTCTTGGAGGGCATTGTTGGGTGGTGCAATATTTTCTGTTTTCTGCAGGTACTTGTACGCGGAGTAATTCGCTAATCCCTCATCCAGCCACGGTTCCTTAATTTGATCATTTCCAACTATACCATACCACCATTGGTGTGCGACCTCATGAGCCAGCACAAAATCCGAGTTTTCCTTTTGACCATTCGGTTCCAAGAAATCCTGGCTTAAAAATATCAAGCCGGAATATTCCATGCCATGAAACCCTTTCATGGGCACAAACGCAACTTTAAAGTCAGGATAGGGATATGAACCCAGAGAACGGTTGAAATAACGCAATATATCTGTGGTTCGATCCAGGATCGGACCAGCTTGTTCTTCCTTTGCCTTGGGTACGTAACAATCCACCGTTATCTTATCCATATTTTTCTGTAATACGGTGTAATCATACATAAGTGCCAAAGAAAAGTCACGCACATTTTGCGCTTGAATTACGTACGTTTGCCGGCCATTGTCATCAATGATCGGGGTCTTATTAATCCCCGTGCAAACCATGGTATAAAAGTCGGGGACATTTAACTCCACCATATAATCTGCACAGGGGAAACAGAAAGGATCTCCAAAAAGTGAATTATACGAATTATGCCAGCCGCTTTCATCGAGAACGTTGAGCAAGGGGTAGCAATTCCCCAGCATATACACACCGTCCCGGGTTCCATAGCGATATGCCACCCGCGGCACCAGGGCTTTCCATACCAGGTGTATCTCCATCTTTTGTCCGGGCATCACGTCAACTGGCAGGTAAGCCTGTACCGAGACACCTCCATTGGTATATTCGGCCTTCTGCCCATTGAAGGAAATCTCATCAAATTCCAGCCACCCCGGGTTGAACCCGGCATAATAAGCTTCGGATGGTGCAGGAGTTCCCTGCATCTGCTGAAAAGCATTTGGGTAGGCTGTAAACCACAAGTCATTCAGTGGCTTTCCCGAAGTGTTAGTGGTTGATAGAAGCGTATCCCCATATAGAATGCGTGTGGAAGGGTCAAGATACAAGCGCATTGTATAGCGGGTCTCCGTAGGTGATGGAAACAGCACGGCAGCACTGTCTGTACTTTTTGGACTCAAGTTTACCGCACTGGTGATAAGCCGGTTCCCATATAATAGGTAGCCGGCAAATAGAATCCCTACAAAAAAGGTAGCCCAATAAAATTTCATTGTTCTCAAAGCATTCACACCTGACCATGTAGTTAGAAAAGAGCAGAATGGTTTTACCGCGAGGAAGGACCCGGTGCTCCATGCTGATTAACTATAGAGAAGTATATTCTCTCGATAGTCTTTCTGCAAATCACTTTGCAGGAAATTCAAGAAGCGCACCAGCATAGTGGATGCTTCAGCCCGCGTCATATCCTGGTTGGGATTAATCCGGCGGCCGTCATCCCCGCTAATCAAACCGTTGGCCTGGGCAACGTATATACTGTCGCGAGCCCAATCGGGGATATCGTCATCGTCAGCAAAGGACATGCTATAGCCTGGTGTAGGCGCCCGGTCTTCAAATCCCAGAGCCTTGATGATCATAGTAACCGCCTGCGCCCTGGTTAAAGCAGAGTCAGCGCCGAAATAATAATCAGATTCCCCACTGGCCAGGCCTTTGTCAACGGCAGCTTTTACATACTGGTAATCGGGATCGGTTCCGGGGACGTCACTAAAGGGTGATACCAAGGCAGAAGCCTTTTTACTTGCGGTCGAAGTCTTCTGGGTAACGCTTTGATTGGCTCTTATATCACAGGCCTTTACGAGCGCTCGGATAAATTCTAATCTAGTCATGGAAGCATCGGGGGCAAAGAATTGCTGGCTGCCTTCAAAAACACCCAGTGAATACAATTGGTTAATGGAACTTTCCGCCCAATGACCGCCGACATCCCGGAATTTTGGTATAATCATCTTTTCGACCTTGGGTACCTTCTCCAGACTCAGAGCGCTATCGCTCTGGTTTCGCTCTGTGTCATCGGGGATTTTTTCATTCATAACAGGCAGATCATAACTATATTGTGATGACATATCCTCCCGTGTAACCCGCGTGTAGGATCCTGTAAAACTGGAAAGGGAGGCCTGGTTATCAGAATATTGCAAGCTTTTGTTGAGGCTGTCAGAGACAGTGACCTTCGCACTGCCCTGCCAGCTGGCATCCGTTCCTGTCGTTTTCCCCTTGGCCGCGGGAATAGTGCGTTGTACGTTAAAATTGTAATCTATTATCTGGGTTTCCGTGTTGCCCCAGAAATTAGTAAACCCCACGTCGCCCCCGTTAAAATCAACAACCGCAGTACCCTGTGTTTTATTGATGGTAAAGGTTTTCCGCCCCTGGATATTTCCGTTGTAGTAGTCGGAAGCAGGCCGGTTGTCAATGGCATCCGATTTGGAAAACTGGAAGTCTTTCAGGTCGTATTTATCGCCGCTGATGGTTACGGATTCACTATAGTTGGAAACCTTGGTCGAAGATAGCGTCTGCCCAATGTTTGTCTGCCGGTCATACGTGGTCAAATAGCTGACTTTGCGGGTCAGCTTGCCAGTTATTGTTGAATCTTTGGGAGTAAGCGTAAAATTATAGGTTGCGGTACTGGTATCGGCTTTCGCTTTTTCCGAAACTTTAATGGTCCCCACAAACTCCAGAGGCTGACCGGACAAAAAAACCATTTCCTGATAGTTGTATTCATCAGCTACGCCCCCGGAAAAGTCGGGCGGCACTGCACTTGCCGGACATGGTGAAGCGAGCAGAGCAAGCAGGGTCAGCAGCACAATAAATCCGATCCCTTTTCTTTGTTTCACCAAAAAGCCTCCATTACCTTATTTAACCAGTACTACTTTGGCATAAAAGTCATTGCGTACGATATACAAACGATCTCCGCTTTTCAGACTCTGGGCCGTGATGATCTTATTGTTGCGAATAATCAAAGCCTGGCCGATGCCCAGGGTTAGATCAGCATTTTTAGGCATCCACTGGTCATTAACCCCGCTCCAGTCGCAGCTGTTCTGCAAAGTGGCTTCCCAGCCTGCCGTATCATCCTTCTTCAAACTCCGCACCGTACCCGTGCTTATCCTTTCTTCACTCAGGGTATCTTTATCTTTATATACTCCTATGCAAGCAGCGCGGTCGCCCATCGTATATACGTAGGCGTACCAGTCGTTCAGATCATTTTCTTCAGCCCGGTCACTATCCGAGTCAACCGTGTAGTCTCCGCCCACAAACTCTGCTGGGGTGATGACTTTTCCGGAGACCATATCGAAAATACTGGTGTCATTATCGTAATAAACTTCTTGTTTATCACAGCTCTGCCAGGAGTTATCCTGCAATTGATACTCGCTGCGCAGCCAGAAGGAGTCTTCGAAAATATCTGACAGACGGCCGGAATAAACACTACTCTGTCCCACGCTGGAGTTGTTTACGCCTACATTGAAAATGTATACCAGGCTGGCAAGGCGCTGGCTGCCCAGGCTGTCGGTTACAAAGTAGGCATCCGTTCCCACGCTTAAAACACCCTTGTCTTGCAAGCGCCCGTCCTGAATGATGATGCTCCCGTCATTAAAGGAGACATTCTTGTTGTTGTTCAGCTTGCAGGCATTACTGCCCCAGTTGATATCATTGATTTGGGCCGAATAAGCCGCCTCGTACTGGCTCTTGATGACCATCCGGTCAATGCATTCTTTGCCCATAACGCTCTTGGTGACCAGATAAACATCGCGGCCCTTATAATATTTCAGGTTATAAAGGGAGATTTTTTGCCCCGCCATGAAAACCGGCAAATCGCTGTTATAATCGACCCGCCAGGTGGGCTGGTAGGATTGCCAGAGACAGTCTTTTAGCACCTGGACTCCGCTCAGGGTACAGTGCAGCCCCGCTGTGTCAACCATGCTCAGGCTCCCTTTATATACGTCCTTGACCAGAATGGACGCGCCTTGCACTTCAATGCGGCTGACGGTATTGTTGTCTATCTCATCAAAATACAACTTAACCCGGTCCCCCACATACAGTCCATCCAGGTTGATTGCCTGCCCCGACCGGGAAATGGGCGTAGCCGGGGTAGTATAATAACTTGCCCCCATTCCGTTATCCTGCTGCACCTGCAGCTGGTCGCTGTCAATTTTTTGTATTGTGCCGACTACAACCCGGCTGCCGGGTTGAATATATCCGGTTTTGGCAGTGGAATAACCTTCCAGGGTTAAAATACTGCTTCCTTCTAACTTCCCATAGACTTCCATCCCCTTATGCAGGTCCTGCAGCTTAACCGGAGTATTATCAATACTGAAGGTGCTGTCCTGGGTTACGGCAAAGTCGTATATTGCCCCTCCGTAGGTTTCGATACTCAATGACCCGTAATCACCGGCCGCTTTGGGATCGGGAGTCGTCACCTTGTTCAGATAGCCTTCAATAAAGCCCTGGGCCAGGGGATCATCCTGCGCGGCCTGCAAAGCTCCGGGGCAAAGCATGGTGAGAATTATGATCAGAATACCTATTCTTTTTAACACAAACTACCTCCTGCTTCCGATTACGCTGTATAATCCCATCTGGGTTATCATCCAAAGCCCACCCACGTTGGCTGATCCATAGCTGACCGGCTGCCACAAACCGCTGGCGGAATTTAACTGGCACAGGTTCATACTGGTGTAATGCCTCAATCTGGCCTTGGCGTTGTCATAATTAATGGTGAAAAGCATATAACCGCTCAATTGATCCAATGGCTTGCTGTCCTGCCCTACAAAACTGTTGGCTTTCAATTGATATACGGTGGAAAGGCTGTTTCCGCCCTGCACCCCGGGATCGCCGGTATAGGGGCTGATTTGCAGGCTCACCCCGGCATGCCGGTCACTCTGGTGCGTATCCAAACTACTATTGCGAAATACCTCAGTCTTCATGTCGAGTTTAAAATCAGCTCCGATAATTTTTATATCAGAACCCCTCGAGTCGTAAATTACCTGGGCGGGCAGGTTTACCTGCACCTGGTGCACTCCGGCATATTGACTCTGGGTAAGATCAATGTTCATATTATTACCGCGGTCTTCTGTTCCCACATTTATCGTGAGGGTGCTGCCGCTGGTCACCATTCCGGTTTTTTGACCCAGTTTTCCGTCTTCATCAGGGGGTCCGACATTATCACCCGTATGAACTCGTTCGCTTTTTACCGAAGGCGGGGAAGAGCCATAGTCCCCCACCGCTTTGATAATAAAGCGGTAGGAGGTATTGGGCTCCAGATTTGAATAGATCAAAGATGTGTAAATGGTGGATCCTACAAAATCGGTGTTGTCTCCACTCACGACATACACTTCATAGGCACTGGCCCCGGTAATGGGACTCCATTGTACCTTTATAAAGCGATCCGTATCGTTATGGTCGTCATGCACCAGGACGGCGCTGACTCCGCCAGGAGCCTCCAGTTGGGGTAGGGTGTAGGTAATATCGGAATCCAGGGGCGTAACCCCACCGTCCGGATTTACTACTATAAGTCCGGTGGCATTAAGCTTGCCCGTAGGTGTGGTGACCGTGATCGTATTGGCATCCAACTTTGTTACGTTGCTGCCAGCATCACCGGAGGTTAATACGTAAGGATTCAGTATTCCATTGCTTGTCAGGTATAGGAGGTTGGAAGCAGTTAAATCCGTTGCCGCGGTGAGAACCGGGCTGAAATAGACCTTGCAGCCGTCCATGAACTGGGTTCCGGTTATCTTAAGAGTCTGCCCGCCTGCCGTCGATATTGTTTCTGCAGTACTGGTCTGGTTGTCAGAAGCGACAAGTGAGACATCGGTAATGGTCGGAGCACTGATGTAAGTAAAGGCATCTTTCAAAGAGGAACTCTCGCTGTCCGGGTTCTCGACTTTCACATCGACCTTACCGGGGTTGCTGGCCGCAGTGGTTGCGGTAATCGTGTAATAGTCGACAACGGTTACATTGGTAGCCGGGGTGGCTCCGAAATATACCGCTATTGTCTTGCCATCATATCCTTCTTCACTCTGCCGGAAGTCTTTCCCGGTAATGGTAACTGCCGTCCCCCCCTGGGCCGGGCCTAAAGCGGGTGTGACTCCGGTCACCTGGGGTGAAGTCTCACCCTTGGTAAACTGAATATATATGGGGCTGTGGTCCAGTACGGTTACTGGTATCTGGTCTGAGGCTGCCACACCCCCGTCTTCATTGGTGACCACCACGCGCAGGAGTGTGCCCACCTGATCCTCCGGCACCTCCGGCATCTTAAAGCTTATTTTCGTGGGCGGTGTACAGGTTACGGTGTTGGCATCAATCGCCAACTGGTCGCCCACCTGAACGGTGACGTTGTTCAAGAAGCCGGTGCCGGTAATGTTTATCATGGACCCGCCCTTATAATTGACCTGCACTATCCTGACTGGTGCTCCATTCACCGTCGAGGCTATGGGATCTTTCCCGTCCCCGGTTATTGAGGTAATAGCGGGGGTGCTGGCCGGGTTTTTGTATTCAAACTCCCCGCTGGCCGTTCCTCCATCCGGATTAATGATCTTAACCGGTACTTTCTCCACCGTATAATAGGAAGGCGTATGCACGGTTAAATGCCCGGAATCAGTCATTCCCACCAGGGGTGAGTAGCCCCTTTCCACCACCAGGTTGTGCTCCTGCACATAAGCCTTGACCAGTTCATAGCCGGTATAGGGTGTGCCGGTGTCAGCCAGGCTGGCCATGTCAAAGTAGCAGGGGCTGCCGTCATAATCAAAGGTCCTGCTATAGGAGTGATTGTCCTGATCAATGGTAAAGGTAATCTTTTGTGTGACACTGTTGTAGTTTACACTTAAGCTTCCTGGCAGAACCAGGTTGGGAACCGTCCCCCCGATGATCTGCCCGCTGTTGGCAACATCGCCAAAGCGCACCACCACCATATTTTTAATGCTTGATGCAGTATCCCCGTTAGTATCAATGGTAACTATGGTCATATTATCCCTGACAAAATTACTGCCGGTAATCTCCACCAGTTCATTGCCCTGCTTGCGTCCCACCCCTGGCACTATGCTGGTAATGGTTGGTTTTTTGGAGCTATAGGTAAATTTTGTTTTATTGGAAATGGCATCATCGTTGTTAATTACGTAAACATCGACCTGTCCGGCGCTGCCGGGCGGTGTTAAGACCCCCAGATAGCCATTGCCAAAATCCATAATAGTTGCTTTTTGGCTGCCAAAATATACCTGGGGCAGGACCTTAAAATCATCATCCGCCTCGGATAATGTGACGGTATTGGTCAAGTTGGAAAAATCGGTCCACTTCCCATCCTTGTTTAGTTCGGTGTATGTCTCAGGCGGAGTCGAAGTGTCATCGTATTGAAGATTGCCGTTGGCGTCTTCATAGGGTTCGTAATAGCGGAAATCCCGACCGGTTATTTGTACATAATCCCCGCCGGCAGTGCTTCCCTCAATAGGGGAAATTTTATCGATTACCGGGTTGCTGTTGGGAACGATATAAGTAAAGAAGTCCTCTTTGGTTGAGGCACCACCATCACTGGGGTTCAGTACCGAAACCGGCACCGTTTTACGGGCCACGCCCAGATCTTGCAGAAGGTCGCCCGGATAAGCCGGCACCTTGGCATAAACACTCTTGTTGTCCGGGCTCACACTAACATCTGTCGCGGCCACTTCCACACCATTAATGAAAACCCGGGATTTCACCGTGCCGTTATCCTCAAAGTAATTCCCGGTAATTGTAACATAATAGCCTCCGCTGACCGAGCCCTGCGTGGGATCGATTTTAGTTAGCACCGGCACATGCTGGGGCTGGCGCGAAAATATAAAACCACCGGTCAGGGTGTCCGCACTGCCGTCAGGATTGAGCACGGTAACATCATAGGCTCCCGAGGTCCCCAAGTCTGGGACTGTGGCATAGATGCGGCTGCCGTTGTCTACCACTTTCATCCGGTTGCCGGTAATTTTTCCGTCTGCATCTTTCGCGTAGGGAGTGGCCATGGAAAGTGTGATAGTAGTCCCGCCCGGACCGCCATTATTGAGAATAACGGAGGAATCGTCCACCACAACGGACCATGTCTTGCCGTTCTGATCAGTAGCCTGCAATGCCCCTCCCGATACCGATATAGTATAAACATTACTCCCGTCGGTGAGAACAGTTCGCCCCTGGGCGTCATATTTAAGAACATAAAACCGGTCCGCTATGGCCAGGGCCCCCTCGTACAAGAGAACACCGTAATAATAATCGGCTAGTTTCCCCGTGGGAGAAACAATGTAGGCCTGGGTGGCGGGTGTTTTATAGGATTGCAGCGTAATAGCCCCGCTGGCCGAAGTATTGTAGTCATTGATATCCCGGCCGCTGAAGAGTAAACGGGTGCCGATAAGACGATAAATGCCCTGGTCGGTGGGAGCGACGGTGGGATCAGGGCTTAAAAATCCGGAACCATCTACAACTACCTCTGTGTTAGTAGTGCCTTGAGGCGGAGTAACCTTGTCTATTTTAATCGTACTGGCTTTGTACGTATATTTCAGTTTGTTGGATATGGCGTAGTCGTTGTTCACCACATAGACGTTGACCTGTCCGGCTGCACCCGGAGGTGCGATAACCCCAATGAAGTTGCCGCCGAAATCCTTGATAGTGGCTTTCTGACTGCCGAAATAGACCTGGGGCAGCACTTTGAGATCATCTGTGCTCATGCCGGAAGTAGTCCCCAGGGAAGAAAAGTCTGTCCATTTAGGAGAAAGATCGGCCTTCTTATCCCCGTTAATATTGGTAAATAGTTCGCCATCGTCATAGGTAAAATCGCCATCATTATCAACGAACGGTTCATAATAGCGAAAATCGTGCCCGGTCAATTTAACATAATCCCCTCCGCTGGTGCTGCCCTCGGTTGGCGTGAGCTGGTCTATGACAGGGTTGCTGTTGGGGACCATATAGGTAAAAAAGTCAATATTGGTCGAGGCACCGCCGTCGCTGGGATTGAGAACCGACACCGGGACGGCTTTGTGATCAACTCCATAGTCTTTTAACAGGTCGCCCGGAAAAGCGGGAACAATGACATCAAGGGTTGTGCCTCCTCCCCCTACGCTGACATCGGCCGCCGGCACTTCGATGCAGTTGATGAAAACCCGGGTCTTGGCCGTGCCGTTGTCCTCGAAGTAGATCCCGGTTATGTGGACCGGGTAGCCACCGTCTACCGAGCCCTGGCCCGGAACAACCGTGTTCATCTTCGGTACGCGCTGGGGCTGGCGGAAGAAGGTAAAGCCGCTCTCAAGAGTGGCACGGTTGGTGTCGGGATTCACCACGCTAACGTCATAAGGCCCCGAAGTTATCAGGTCGGGGATCACGGCATAGACGCGCTTCCCTTGATCCACTACTTTGACCCGGTTGCCGGTGATGTTTTTCGTGGCAGCGTCCACCTGATAAGGGGTGGCTATGGCCAGAGTGATAACAGTAGCGCCTTTCGTAAGGATCAGGGACGAGATATCTGGCACAACGCTCCACGTTCCCCCGTCCTGATCAGTAGCCTGTAAATCACCCGTAGATGACACGGAAATAGTATAAATGTTGCTGCCGTCGTTGAGCAAGATCTGTCCCTGACTGCCATACTTAAATACATAAAATTTATCCGGGTTTGTCAGGAGGCCATGGTAGAAAAGAACGCTGTAATAATAGTCAGCCAGGCTGGGCGATCCGTTTGCATCCACACTGAGAATAGGCTTGCCGGCCGGGGCGGTGTACGATTGCAACCCGATATTATTGGTGCCGGGTTGATAATAATAATCATTGATATCCCGGTCACCCAACAGAACGCGGACACCTATAAGGCGATAAACACCAACATCCCAGGGCGTAGCGGTGGGATCGGGACTCATAAAGACGCCGCCGTTGATAACCACCGTGGTGCCGATGGTTCCCTCCGGAGGTGCTATGCTGGTTATGCTGGGCTTGGTCTGGCTGCTTACGTAAATCAAGTTGGCGCTGTCCTGTCCCCCCTCCGGGTTCATCACCAGGATATGGGTCATGCCTTCCTTCCAGGCCGGGGCATCGAAAGTAATGGTCTGCCCCAGGGCATCGCGGGTACAGGGAATCAGGGTGTCTTCAATAAAAAGCTGCACATTGGCTTCAAAATTATATCCGGTTATCTGTACCCCCTTATAACCTTCAGTAGAGACTATATTGGGCGTTACCCCGGTAATGGAAGGCGTTTGCTCTTTGGGTACATCGGCAAATTCAATCAATTCTACCGTGCTGCTGACAGCATAACCGTATTGAATGGAATCTTTTTTCGGATTGGTAATCAATATTTTTATTGGCGTATTGACCTGGGCACTCGTCACATCCACGGCCAGCGCGGCGGGAATTTTTATTAAGATGCGGTTGCCGGTATTGTTTCCGGTGGAGCCGTCTACGAGCGCTTGATTATTATAAACCTCCATGGTGGCACCCGTGATCAACACACTATTGCGGTCGTACACATTGGATGCATCGTTGCCCTCCCGGCGGAAATACAACTTACCGCCCAGGTCAACAGCCGGGTAATGAACCACCACCTGTCCCGAAACCGGATCAGTGTATTTGGATACAATAAAATTGCTGCCCGAGATGCCAACATACATCTCGTCTTTGGTCTTGTAGCTGAGGTCGACTTGCTGTTCTACTTGTATTTTATCGGGAGTTGCTTTAGTAATTACTGGTTCGGTGTAGCTTTTAATAAAGGTAAAGCCGTTCTCCTTAGCCGCCAGTGCCCTAAAAGTGTACGCTTCGGTAGCGGAAACGGTCAGGGTTGTGGTTATATCCACAACTACGTCGCGGACGGGATTATCTTTAATATCTATGTCCGGAACGATATCGGTCATGACCTGCAGCGTGTCATAATTGTTATCTAAAAACTGCTGACTGGCTATGGGTTGGAAAATGCAGTCGGCGCCCACAATTACACGAATATCACGGGTGACGGTTACATTCTTGGAAGCCGCCCCCGGTTGATAAGTGCCGCTTCCATAAGTAATGCGCAGAACCTTGTACGTACCGTCGGTAAATGCCTTACCTGCCCCGGCGGTATTGGTAATGGAAAGATTATCAATATTCAGTTCATCGAGGTTATAGCCCACAATACTCAGCGGGTTGCTGTTCAGGTTGGGTCCTGATGCGGGAGTTACGGATACCACCTCCGCGGCGTTGGTGGAGGACACGATCACAAATCCGCCCACCTGCATCTCCTGAGTAATCAGGTTGCGTAGGTCCTGACCGGAAGCGGGATTGTCAAGCTTATTTGTCAGAACCACCTGGTAGGTGCCGGCCTCCAGGTTAGGTACTTTCACCTTGATCAAACTGTTGGCGGGGAGGGGGTTGGACACGTGTTCATAGTTGGTCCCCATATTGGTGTTGTAATAGGGGTCGGTAAGATTGCGCAGGAAGAAAACTGAGTAATCGCCCAGAGCCGGTGCCTGCAGATAGACCGTAGTCTTTTGCGCCTCCCCGGTGTTGGGATACATCTCCAGGTTGGCTATTTGCAGCTTCTGCACCACACGGAACTGGTTCTGGTATAATTTCCGAAAGCTAAGTTTTCCGGTAATACCCCCCGGCTTGGTTAAGTCATCCCGGGTAAAAATAACGTCATGAAGCCCCAGATCTCCGGTAATGGCGGTGATGGTAATTTTGGAACCATCGGCCGCTCTGGCTACAGTCCCATTCATATTGCCATTGCCGAAGGAAAGAGTGTCTTTATCCAGATTACTTCCGTTTATGGTCACCATATCCGTCCCGGTATATGCCACTCCCGGGGTTACCCCGGTAATAGCCGCCATATCGGTTTCATTTACGGGAACGGTGATAGCTCCTATCACCAGCCCGTCGTCCCAAATAATGGAGCGCATATCGGCACCAGGAAGTTGAAATTTTTGATAATCATCGTTGTTGGTTACGCGCGTGCCCACATCTGTTCCCAGGACTTTGCTTCCCCCGCCCCCGGTAGTACGCACCCGGACAGTGACGTCCTTCAGGTTGGAACCGTCGATTTCGATAATGCCCTGGGCTGTTTCGAGAATTTCGTTGTCGGTTCTTTCTATGTATATATTGTTGATTACCGGAACAGCCGCCCGAACCGGGGTTTGCCACCCTGGAATCATGGTTGTAAAAAATACCAAAAGCATTATAAAAGCCAACCAGCGGCTTGGTTTTTTCATAGCCTTTCCTCCAGTAATAAGCTCGAATGGAAGATCTATTCCCGGTTATTATCGAAAAAGCTACAGAAAAGCTTTAATATAGGTCGTCAATCTGCAGTCTTAACAGCGCCTGAGCTGGCGGGTAATTTCTATTTCTCCAGCTGAGGCAGTAATTCCTCCAGGACAACGATCACCATGGGATCGAACAGCATCCCGGTTGCCTTCTTCATCACCGCATAAGCCTCGACTGGATTGAGCCGCTGTTCTTCCGGCCCCAGATGGGTAAGGGCGTCAAAAATATCGGCAGCCGCTATGATTCGTGCGAAAAGCGGAATATCATTGCGCAAGAGTCCTTCCGGGTAGCCGCTGCCATTGTATCTTTCATGATGATAGAAAATCGCTTCTTTTATATGACCAAAGCGTCCTTGGTCAGGAAAGAAATCCGCTCCCCTCCGGGGATGATGGTCCTGGCCCTCTTCCACCTTCTCCTCTTCCCTGTTCCCTTCCAATTCAGGCGCGGCTTTACCCACATCGTGGAGCTGGGCGGCTAATAACAGCTCCTCGGCCTCGGCTTCCTTGATTCCCAGTTTGCTCCCCAATGCAGCCGCCAGTTGCGCCACGCGCGCAGCATGCCCTTTAAAATCAGGGCTTTCCATGCCCTGCAGCACATAATGGATAAGCTCCTGATAAAATCCGGCGCATTCGGCCAGAAGATATTCTCCCTGCAATGCCCGCCCGGCTTGCTCGACCAGGGTTTGGACCAGAGCCTGGTCTCGGGATGAAAAGCGCTCCTGTCCCTGCCGGTTCACCAGATAGAGGATGCCCCTGGTTCTTCCGCCATAGGCAAGGGGTAATCCCAGAAAGGAGCGCACTTCGTTATCGGGTACCTGAATGGTCAAATCGTGGCCCGGCCAGGTCATGGCTTTTCCCTCTTCGCTAATCAAACGACTGACCGACGACCATGTTTGATTGTGATCAATCGCCCCGGGCGACTCGGCCTGATCCAGCGAATCGTAGAAACTTCTCTCGCTGGAGACCAGAAAGGAAGCCCAGTGCAGCAACTCCTTGATTACCTGCTCTTCCCCCTGCTGATCCCAGATGCGCTTTTCCGAAGCCTCAAGCAGTTCCATCCTCTTTAATTTCTCCACCAAAACCTGGTTCAGGGCCGCGTAAACCGTGGCCAGAAGACCGGCGGCCAGCATAATAATGCCCGCCGCCAGAGTCGACACCCACTGATAAATGACCAGGGTTGCCAGCAAGGCACTGAGCACCATGCCCAGCAGCACCGTTTTTTTATAGTCCATGAGCCATCCTCTCTTTCCCAGACGCTTTCATTATGGAGGTGTCGAAAGATATGGAGACATGCCCAGCCCGGGCATTGCCCCGTCAACATCAATGAATAGGCAGTCCGCCCGTCAGAGGTCCGGGTCCAGCGTTAAGCTTTGAACGCTGAAAATTAACCTGATTATCACTGCTAATCTTAACCATAGAGCAATCTAATGGCCCTTGCAAGTCAAGGATGAATCAATATTCCCGCTTCCGATACATAAAATAAGGGATTTTTTTGCTATAATATTCCTAGTACTCTGTTAACCCTAATTCTATATATAATCGTCGGTTAAATTTTCGCATGACTGCGTTGTCGTCAATCGCAATACGTCCAGTATTACTCATTCCTCCGCCTTGTCCTACAAAAATTTTCCTCGACGAGTAATACACAGTATTAGGATTAACAGAGTACTAGGTTTGGAAGGAGGAAGTTACGTGAAAGAAAATCCACTGGTAAGTATCGTTATGAAAGACGGCGGTAAGATATCCATTGAGCTCTACCCTGAAACCGCCCCCCAGACAGTGGCCAATTTCGTCTCCCTGGTGCAGCAAGGCTTCTACAACGGCCTGCTATTTCACCGCGTTATACCCGGTTTTATGATTCAGGGCGGTTGCCCGCGCGGGGATGGAACTGGTGGTCCGGGGTATAGTATTAAAGGAGAATTCTCCAGTAACCGTTTTAAGAATGAGCTTCACCACGAGCGGGGTGTTGTATCCATGGCCCGCAGCTCTTTTCCGGATTCGGCCGGTTCGCAATTTTTTATCATGGTCGCCTCCGCCACTCACCTGGATGGTGAATACGCCGCCTTTGGCCGGGTGGTCGAGGGATTGGAAGTAGCCGATGTCATCGTCAGCACCCCCCGCGATTTTAGAGATCGTCCTCATACCGAGCAGTATATAGACACGGTTACGGTTGATACTCGGGGCTGGGAATTTCCCGAGGTAAATAAGCTGAAAGGATAGGGGACACACCTTCCGGGGGCCAGAAGACATCCCTCTATTGATATCATTCTGCACACCCCCGGTAGTCTTTTTTTGCCATCCGAACAGATGATGTATTTGTTTTATAGAAGCGCCGCGCTGTTGACTAAATGAGGGTGTGTAGGATAAAGGATGATGTCCCGGCCCACCTGGCAGCCTTTGTTGGCAAGGATGCGGCTTACGGTCTCACGGGCTAGTTGAGGGGTGTTGTTTTCCTGACTTAAGTGGGCCAAGAAAACCTGTATCATCTGAGGGCGAGGCATGCGGGACAAAAGCAAGGCTGCCTGCTGGTTGGAAAGATGCCCATAAGGGCTTTTTATGCGCTGTTTGAGGAAATGCGGATAGGAGCCGTTGGCCAGCATATCCGGGTCATGATTGCTCTCCAGAACCAGTGCATGTGCCCCGGCCAGAGCATTTTCGACCTCGGCAGTAATTGTGCCCAGGTCGGTAGCCAGTACGACTTTTTTATTCTTATGATGCAGACAAAACCCAACCGGATCTACTGCATCATGGGAGAGAGGAAAAGCTTCCACCCGAACTGCTCCTACATCAATAACCCCATCAATTACACGTATGCATTCCGGCGGTAGTTGATCCCGGCAGTCAAGTGTTTGCCAGGTCTTCGCCCGGGTATAAACCGGTATACAATAACGGCGGGCCAGTACGCGCAGCCCGCTTACATGATCTTTATGTTCATGGGTGACTAAAATCGCGTCCAAATCCCCCGCCCGATACCCCAGGGCTGCCATGCTATGTTCAATACGGCGGGCGCTAATTCCCGCATCGATCAATAAGAGCTGCTCACCCAGTCGAAACAAAACCGCATTACCTGTGCTTCCACTGGCCAGAACATGAATCCTCATCCCCCGGACTCCTTATGCTGTCACCGCAGCTAAATTCCTTTTCCATTATAACCGAATTAGGGTGTATGCCTGGGAACATTCCTTTCCACGATTCGCTGATGCATCATTGATAGGATGAACTCAAGATATACTAAAACGATTTAGCTTTGTCTGGGTCTCAGGGGAAGGTATGTCCCCACACCTTATACAGGGATTCATAGGCTTGCAGCTCTCTCTCCAATTCATATTTCTCCCTGACCAGCAGAATGGCCGCCTGCCCCATCATACGTCTCCGTTCAAGAGAATCGGCCAGTAATCCAGCCTTTATTGCTAACTCCGGGGCGCTTCGGAAATAAAACCCCTGAATTCCGTCCTCCATAATACCTTGATTACCAGGTACAGAACTGAGTAAAGCAGGCTTCCCCAGGCTCATGGCTTCCAGGGCTGCCTGAGGCTGCCCTTCCGCCAGTGAACAATTGATAACGACATCAGCCAGCGCATAGACACTCTTTACCTGGTTATGCGCCACTTCTCCCAGATAACGAACCCAGTCTAACTCACGTATCCTGTTAAGAATCCTATTACCATAGTCTTCATCCAGGACCGCACCCAGGATTAGCAAAGACATCCGAGGATGCGTTTTGCGCAGAAGGGAGAGCCCTTCCAGCGCCAACTCAATATTTTTTACCGACCGCAGCCCGCTGGGCAGTAAAAACACCATATGCTCTTTCTCTAATCCCAGATTCTCTCGGGAGGTAGGTTCGCTGGATGGCAGCCACACCCCCTGAGGAATCACTACCAGTTTCTCAGCCACTCCCGGGTAATATTTCTCGATCAGGGCTTCAAAGTGGGGATTGAATATGACAATAAAGCGTGACATATGAAGGGCCGAAAGCACCTGCCGGCTTTCCGGACCGCTGAGTCCATAGTGAATATCTGTGCCGGTCGTCGTAAGCAAGAGGGGAATATCACGCAATCGAGGTTCGGCATGCAAAGCCCGGGCCACATGCAGCGCGTGAAACCCATGTATCATTTGGTACTTTCGGACTGCCATCCCGGCCTGCAGTTCTTCCATACCATGGTCATCCTCCAAAAAGAGGCGTTGCATTGACCAACCTCGTCCGCTCAAACCCTGGAAGATACGTTCTGCAGTTAGGACATTACCGCGTTGCTGGCTTCGATAGGGAACCAGCATCAAGACCCGTGCTTTTTCCTGACCTCGCCTTTCAATCATCGGGCTTTGACCACCTGAAAACATTCGCAATACACTCCCCGGCCGGTAGTTACTCCGCGATAGCGGTTCAATCCTAGAATTCCCTCATCATAAGCAATTTCTAACAGCTGGGACTCATGCTTTCGCAGTGCTTGTATTTTCAAATCCATGAAGGGAGTAATGTTGCGGACTAGATTGACGCAAGGCAATGGGGACCATACTTCATAGGTTAGGGCACATCCTACCTCCCAGGGCTCCGGACCGCAGCGGGGATGCCATGGGCCCGCCGCCCTCCGGCAGGCTTCACTGACCAATTCGCAAGTCTTTACGTGATCCCGGTGCAGTTCCCCGATATGAGGAAAATATATGGTATAGGGCCTCTTCTCGCGGAGCAACTGAATCACCCGGTCCAATGTTTCCTCCTGGATCTCAAGGCCCCCATCGGGGAAGCCCAGGAAAATCAAGTCCTGCACCTCCAGTAGAGCCGCGCCTTGCCGGGCCTCGTCCTGGCGGCGCGTCTTCAATTCCTGGCTGCTTCCGGCGCGGGTCCCGGCTTCTCCACAAGTCAGGTAGACGATGGATACCTCATGGCCCTGGGCACGATGCCAGCAAATGCTGCCCCCGCAGCCCAGGATATCATCATCAGGATGAGGGGCAAAAACCATCACCCGCTTCCTCTTGCCGGTCTTGACCTCGTTCGCTTTTTGTATGAATCTGCGCGAAATCATTACTCCACCGCCTCCTGGATCGTTGGCCAGATACGCTGGTCTTTGTTGTGAATATAACATACTTTATCCACTCCATCCACCTTCCTACGGGCTATTCACTCGTTCTTCCATCATCCATCTGAAGCCTCTGCAATTGGGATGAATAAGCAGGAAATAGGAATGGAAGGTAGAATATGTCAAGATATAGATGATTATATTCGGACAAGGTGCAGCATATGTCAGATGGTTTAAACTACATTCTGGAGCAAATCAGAAATGAAATCAAAACCTATAACCAGTTGGGAGCTATGCTTGAACAAAGTGCCCATGATATTTCCATGGCCGCGGCCCCCCCTTCTGAAGACCTGCTGGCCGCCATGGCTGCAGCGCGAGCGAAATTTTCATCTCTCAAAAAAGACCTGGTCAGACTCAACGGAGTCAATGCAGATTCCCTGACTTCATTAAAAGCCATGGAGCAGCTGGTTGATCAATGTCTGGCCGAAGAACGCCAGGGGGCCAACCATGTCCGACAACATGAAGGCCTGGCATTACTGGACAAAATCATGCAACTGCAGAGCACCATCCCCTCCCACCAGCAGGCTCTTGAAGATTGCCAGAACCAGGCCCGTCATCTGCAGGAACAGCTTCGTGGGTTTGATTCCACGATCATGGGGATGGAGGAATTGGAGCAAATCATAGCACCTTTTCAGGCTCTAGTGACTCTGGTAGAATTATCCGACCAGTTGGAGGATGGATACTGGCTGGAATTAAACAGCATGGTGGAAAGAAGCTTTGGCACCCCTCTGGCTCTGGCCGCTTCCCGCAGGAAATTGCTAATGGAAAGCAGGACAGCTTCCCAAGCCGAACGGGAGAAGATCTCTCCGCTGGCCATTGCTGAAGATGATACGCCCGCCTCTGATTCCGCCCTATCTCAGGAGGAAGACCATGCACCGAATCCGTCTGCCCGGAAAAAATGGCCTATCGCACTGGCAGCAGCTGTTATTTTAGCCGCTTTCGCTGTCTATGCCTATCAAACACAATTTACTTTTCGCCTTGACGGCTACCGGCTTCGGACTTTCGGGGTCAATATGAAGTCAATCAATACGCCTTTAAGCAATGGGGACACCTATCTAGCCAAGGCCATCAAAGAAAAGAACCTGGCTGCAATGCAGCTTCTGCTGAAACACGGGGCTCGCATTAATGATCGCGACGGTGCTGGTAATACGCCTTTGCATGAAGCCGTCTATGCAAATTTTAAAGATGGCGCAGCCCTCTTGGTAGACAATGGTGCCGACCTGGCCCTAAAAGATGCCCAGGGAAAAAGCCCCGGCGACCTGGCTCTAAGCTTGGGCAACCCGGATATAGCCAGCCTGTTGTTAGCTGGAGCGACTCCCCCCCAGCCCCGCGATACTTCCAGCGCCCGCAATCCATTCGCTATGGGACATTAGAAAATTCTTTCTTTGACATCCTTCTCCCATGATTCCCGATATAATAGCTGCTTACCATTCGAAAGCTCTATGGTTCTCATTTGCTCTAAGAATTTGCCCTGGGTTCTCAAAACAAGCCTCTTCCTGTATCTATTCAAACCAACCGGATTATGTTAGCATTTAATATACTAAGTAAACTATCATTGTGTCTTTAGTCTACTTTGAAGGTGGGGGGATTCTTGTGAAGAAGGCCAAGCCGATTGCAGCTGTTCTCGTCCTTTCCCTGCTGATAATAGCGGGGTACTATGCTTACAAGGTGTATTTTGGGATCCGCTCAACGGCTTTGGAAGCATCCGGCACAATTGAAGCCACCAGTGTCGAATTGCAGGCCAAATCCAGTGGCATCATTCAGAATTATCAGGTCCAAGAGGGCGACCCTCTCAAAAAGGACCAGTTGGTGGCCGAGTTGGATCGCAAGGACCTGGTTGCCCAAAAAGAGCGGGATGCCATGGGTGTTATTTCCGCCGAAGCCAAACTCCGTGAGCTCCTTTCCGGTGCCCGGGACCAGGAAATCAAATCTGCCCAGGCCAGTGTTGATCTCGCCAAAATCAACCTGAATCAAGCCTCCAGTGACCTAGACAAAACGCGTACTTTGTATCAAGCAGGTGCTGCATCCCAGGACCAGCTCGAAAAACAAGAAACCAGTTACAATGTTCTTCAACAGCAAGTGGTAGTAGCTGAAGCCCAATTAAGCCTGCTCAGCGCAGGCAGTCGATCCGAAGATATCGCGGCGGCTTCTGCCGAAGTTGACCGCGCCCGGGCTATTCTCAAGGCCAGCCAGGCCATACTGGATGACTTGAAGGTCGTCTCTCCCCGGGATGGTGTTATAACCAGCAAAAACCATGAGAACGGCGAATACGTGCAGCCCGGCACCTCCCTGGTTACCATTACCGACCTTAATGACCTGTGGATAAAAGTTTATATTCCTACCGACCAGCTCCCCGCTATTAAACTGGGCCAGACCGCCAGGATAACGGTCAGCGGCAGCAGTCAAGTGTTTACCGGCCGAATCAAAGAAATCGCATCCAAGGGAGAATACACCCCAAAATCCATTCAGACGAAACAGGAGCGCACCAATATAGTCTTTGCCGTTAAGGTTCAGGTGGATAATGTGAATGCCCTCTTGAAACCCGGCATGCCTGCCGATGTTGTTTTTGACAGGAGTTGATAAGATGATTCACTGCCAGGACCTGGCCAAGGCCTTCGGCCAGAATCATGCAGTGCGGGGGGTCAACCTGAAGATTAACCGGCAGGAGATATTTGGTCTGGTGGGTCCTGATGGGGCTGGCAAGACCACCCTGATCCGCATGCTGTGCGGCTTGATAAAACCGGATTCCGGCAAGGTATTGCTGATGGAGCAACCCCTTGCTCATTTGGATAAAAGCCAATTGGGCTATATGCCCCAGAAATTCAGTCTCTATCCGGAATTGACTTTGATGGAGAATATAGGTTTCTTCGGGGCATTATACGGGTTGAGTAAAGGCCTGATTCAGGAAAGAGCAGATGCCATCCTTTCTCTTACCGGGCTCTCTCCTTTTAAGGATAGACTGGCTGATCAGCTTTCCGGCGGTATGAAGCAGAAGCTGTCATTAACCTGCTCTCTGATCACCCGGCCCAGCATTCTCATTCTCGATGAACCTACCTATGGGGTGGACCCCCAGTCGCGAAAAGAATTCTGGCGGATTCTTTATCATTTGAACCAGGAGGGTATGACCATCCTCCTCTCCACACCTTATATGGATGAAGCTGAGCTGTGCCACCGGGTAGCGATGATTGATGAAGGCACCCTTCTGGCCGTGGACAACCCGGAAAAGCTAAAAAAGGAGTTTCCTTACACGGTTCTGGAAGTACGGACCAGCAGCAAGGATCCCCATTGCTTCGATGGACTGGAAGGGGTTTTTGATACTTCCTTCTACGGCTACAAATACCACCTGTTTGTTGAAGACCTGGAGTCAGGTTCTCTCCGAATCCATGATTTCCTGGCAGCCCGCAATTTGCCGTTATCCGGTATGGTCAAGGTGGTTCCTTCCATGGAGGACGTCTTCGTTGAACTGCTTAAGAGGTGAGGCTTTAATGAATGAATGGGCAGTTAAAACCGAAAATTTAACCAGAAAGTTTGGTTCTTTTACAGCAGTAGATCAAGTGAATCTGGCTATATCCCCCGGACAGGTATGCGGTTTTTTGGGCCCTAATGGTGCAGGCAAATCCACGACCATCCGGATGCTCTGCGGCATCCTGGAACCCAGCGCCGGATCGGGCTGGGTGCTGGGTTATGATCTGGCCCGAGACGCCGAGCAGCTAAAAAAGCAAATCGGTTACATGTCTCAGAAGTTCAGCCTCTATGAAGACCTCCGGGTCATCGAAAACCTGGATTTCTATGCCGGTCTGTACAGCATCCCGCGACGGCTGAGAGGGAACAGAATCGAAGAGATATTGGAAATGGCTCTACTGCAAGGACGGGAAGATGAAATGGTCTCTTCACTGAGCCGGGGGTTTCGGCAAAGACTGGCTTTGGGTTGTGCAATTATCGCTCATCCTCCTCTGGTCTTTTTGGATGAGCCCACCAGCGGGGTTAGCCCAACCACCAGGAGGGAGTTTTTTAATCTCATCCAACAATTAACGATTCAGGGCACTACAGTAATCGTGAGTACCCATTTCATGGACGAAGCAGAGCGCTGCGACCAAATTGTCTTTTTCAATCAGGGGAGGTTAATGGCCATGGATAGTCCTGACATCCTGAAACAGACTGTGGTGCCTGGCATTCTACTGGAAGTGCTGGTGGAGAATCCCTTAGCTCTCATGGATGAAATCCATGCCTGGCCCTTTGTTGGTGATGTGAACCTGCACGGCCGCTTTTTACACATCCTAGTTCATAAAGAGAGTGACCAGGAACTAATTAAACAACGTCTGGGGGTTGACCCGGAGCGGATTGTCCCCACCCTGGAAGATGTATTTATTACTCTGGCGCGTAAAGAGGAAAAGGTGGGCGTGGCATTATGAACAGAATTTTAGCGGTTTTAAAGAAAGAGTTTATCCAGATGCGGCGGGACCGGATGACCTTTGCTCTGGTTTTGCTGATTCCCCTAATACAGCTTTTACTCTTTGGGTATGCCATTCAGACTGAAGTAAAACACATCTCCACCGTGGTTTTCGATCAGTCTTTGTCTGAAGAAAGTCGAGATTTCTTGGCCTCTTTTACTGCCTCTGGCTACTTTGATATTCACTATACTGCCCAAAACTATGATGAAGTTACGAAGCTTATCGACAGTGGGCAAGCCAAAGTCGGGATCATCCTGCCACCCGATTTTGCCCGCCTGGTAAAACGGATGGATCCAGCTACCGTGCAGGTCATCGTAGATGCCAGTGATAACATGGTAGCCAATCAGGCCATTGCTACCGCCAATTCTATTGGCTTACTAAAATCCCAACAGGTCATTATGAACCAGGTGCACCTGCAAGGATTGCCTTACGATGTCCGGGTCCGCCCCTGGTACAATCCGGACGGGATAACTGCCTACTATATGGTGCCAGCCATCCTCGGTATTATCGTTACCATGACCATGGTAATTATTACTTCGGTGGCCATCGTCCGGGAACGAGAGCGCGGAACTCTGGAACAATTGATTGTAACTCCCCTGAAGCCTGTTGAACTGATGATCGGCAAGATTGTGCCCTACATTGTCCTGGGCTATGCCCAGATTACAGTAGCCTTGCTGGTGGGCGTGTTAGTCTTCGGGGTGCCGATCCGGGGCAGCCTCCTGCAGCTTTACCTCTTGACCCTTTTCTTTATTACGGCTTCCCTGGGACTGGGTTTAATGATATCCAACCTGGCCCAGAACCAGATGCAGGCTTTTCAAATGGCGTTTATGGTAATGCTTCCCAGCATACTGCTTTCCGGGTTCCTTTTTCCGCGGGATGCCATGCCGCGAATTATCTACTATATCAGCTGCATAATCCCGTTAACCTATTACCTGGATATTATCCGCGGGATTGTGCTGAAAGGGATTGGCTTTCAATATTTGGTGGGGCAGGTAAGCGTTTTACTGGCCTTTTCCCTGGTCTTTATAACCATCAGCACTTTGCGCTTCCGCAAGACAGTCGATTGATACGCATGAGGTGATTGAATATGGAAATCAAAAATAGAATTATTCATGCCTGTCAGGATCTTATCATGGAATGTGGATACCGGGGGTTTTCTATGAACGAACTGGCCGCCAGATCCGGGGTCAGCAAAAGGACTCTTTATCGCCGTTTTCGCAGTAAGGATCAGGTCATCGAGGCTACACTGGACATGTTCATGCAGGATATGGGTCAAGATTTAGAAAGCACCATCATGCAACCAGGCGATCCAGTTACAATAATGAACGATATATTTGCCCAACTCTTGGCCCGGGGACAGTTTACTCTCAATTCCCGGTCTCTGGATGATCTGCGCCGTTATTATCCTCATCTGTGGGCCAAGATCGATCAATTTCGGCGGACTCGCATTCACTATATATTCTCTCTGCTTTCCCCTCCAGGACAACCCGGACTGATTCACGACGTGGACCCCCGCATCGTCCTGGCAGTGCTTACTGCCTCCATCCAGGCCGTACTCAATCCGGAGTTTATTCTCAGCAATGGGCTGACCTTTGAGGAGACAGCCCCGCAGTTAAGCCGGGTGCTCTTGGAAGGCATATTAGCGCTCTCATCCCCCAGGGAAACTTGAGTTGCACAGGAGGAACTCTCCCTCTGAGCGTCCAGGTATGCATTCCCTACCCCGGCTAGACCTCCCCGAAAAGCGGCTAAACCGCGTTGGTGTTTCCTGGATAGTTTCTTCTTAAAGAAGCGGAGACAATAATCGGGAAAAGGCTTCTTTGATCTTGGTGCGGATCGGCCTGGAAGCATATGCCTCCAGGGTCAACTGCAGGCAGTCACGTTGATCTTCTTCGAAGGCCGCTTCCAGGCTCCGGCCGATTTCATTATCATAGATGAAGGCGTTTACCTCAAAGTTGAGGCGAAAGCTCCGGATATCCATATTGGCCGTACCAACCGTGGATGCAAATCCATCACTGACCAGGACTTTGCTGTGTAGAAATCCCTTGCTGTAAATAAAAACCTGCGCACCGGCTTCCAGCAGTTCACCAACAAAGGAAAGTGAGGCCCAGTGCACAAATGGATGATCTTTCTTACCGGGAATCATCAAGCGAACATCCACTCCTGAAAGGCTGGCGATCTTCAAGGCTTCTAAAATGGTGTCATCGGGCACGAAATAGGGACTTTGAATAAATACATTATCCTGCGCTTTATTGATTATTTTTAGATAGCCGTGTTTGATGGACGTCCATTTGGAGTCCGGACCGCTGGTCACAATCTGGATACCCGTTTGTCCGGCAGTATTGTCAACTACTAAAGACTCCTGATTCAGCCAGTAATCCTCACCTGAAGCATAGCGCCAATCCAAGAGGAATCTGACCTGAAGTGCAAGTACAGAGCTGCCTTTCACCAGAAGGTGCGTATCCCTCCAAAAACCAAATCGCTGGCTCTGTCCCAGGTATTCGCTTCCAACATTGAATCCCCCGACAAATGCTTCCTGCCCGTCGATAACGCATATTTTCCGGTGATTGCGATAATTGATTCGCAGGTTAATGTAGGGCAGGATTGGTGGGAAGAAAGCAGCCACCTTTCCTCCAGCCTGGCGCAGCGGGTGGAAGAATTTCCGCGGCAGTCGAATGCAGCCCATTCCATCATAGAGCAGTCTGACCTGCACTCCCTCCCGGGCCTTTGCGCACAGGATGTCGACCAATTCCCTGCCCAGAGCATCATTACGGATAATATAAGACTGCAGATGAATATGTTTGCTGGCTTTTCTCACTCTCTCCAGCAGACAGGCAAAAAGTTCTTCCCCCTGATGAAAGATCTGAACCTGATTATCCTGAGTAAACAGTGATTGATCGCTGTTCAAGTGTAAATGGATTACGTCGCTGTATTGCGCAGTACGGGGGTTGGTAAATGTCAGCATATGATTGTGCAAATTTTCATCCTGAAGCTGTAAGAGTTGGTAGAGATTGCGTTCTTCTTCTTCCTTGAGATAGAAGAGCCGTTTTTTGCGCAGGTCCTGACCGATAAACAGATACATAATGAAGCCAGCCACCGGGATAAACATTAAGGCCAAGACCCAGGTCAGCGTGGCAGTCGGATTGCGCCGTTCAAAAAGGATGACGGTCAGAGCAAATATTAAGTTAACTACAAAAAGAATATCTACAACATTCACGGTTAATCCGGTTAAGCTCATGTGCGTCCTCCAGCACCGCCCTTCCCAATACTGTTAAAACAAACCCCAAGACCCAAGCAGCTTGCGCATGGTAATGCTGCGGTATTGATCTTCATCTTTCCGGTCGCAACCACGGGTGGAGGGTGACTCTATTTCAAGATCCGTTGACCAAGGTCGCTCAAATGTCTCCATCCTTGGAATAAGGACCGGGTTTTAGTTCATCCTTATAAAGGAAAAGGTCTTCAATGCTGACCTCAAAGAAATGTGCCAGATGGAAAGCCAGGCGCAGCGATGGATCGTAATGACCCTTTTCAATAGCACTGATGTTAGCCCGGCTTACTCCTAACTTCTCTGCCAATTGTGCCTGGGTAAGATGGTGCAATGCACGATAGACTTTTAGATAATTCTCCATATTCATACCTGCCTTAGTGTAAGTTGTTCTAGATAAAAAGTAATTAATATATATAATTATGTCAATAGTTGTTTATAGAATTTGGGGACACACCCTGTGATCGCATTGCTGCCCTATCCCTATCCCTTTGAGCAGGAAAACATGTCCTGGTCGTGGAAAGATGAACGAAATAGAAACCCTGTATGGGTCGAGCTCTACCAGGCAAAAGGAGAACCACCTATGAATCCTATACTTCTGAGCTTCATTTCCATATTCGCTATAATTTATGGGCTCAGTAATTACTACATTGCCCTGAGGGGCTGGCAGGCTCTGGCTTCTCATTCCCGTCCCTGGGCCTGGGTTTGGATTGCCGCTGTGACCATCCTGGCTTCGCTTTTCATTCTCGCCCGTCTGGTGGCTCGAGTTCTGCCGGATGGCATTTCAAAAGTCATGACATATGCCGGGTCCTACTGGATGGCCGCCTGGTATTACCTTTTGCTGCTTTTGCTCCTCATCGATTTGCTGCGCTTGCTGGCCTGGATCGGTCCTCTGCCTCCGCTCCCCTGGGTGCAATGGCGTTATCCGATATTTCTGCTGGTTTCCGGCATGGTATCCTGTCTGCTCATCTACGGCACCTGGAACGCCTGGCATCCCGTTGTTCGAGACTACAACCTGGAAATGCCCAAAAAGACCAGCAATCTGGACGAGCTCAATCTGGTTATGGTTTCTGATATTCACCTGGGTTGGATCGTTGGTGTAGACCGCCTTACTACCATGGTTACTATGGTTAACCAACTTCATCCGGACCTGATCCTGCTGGTGGGCGATATCCTGGATGAAGGAGTCGACCCCCAGGCTGAACAAGAGATCCCGGGAATTCTGGGACAACTAAGCAGCCGCTTTGGCTCTTACGCAGTGTTGGGCAATCATGAGTACATCAGCGGGCAGGCTGATAAACTCCCCGCCTTTTTGCAGGCTGGCGGAGTTACCCTCCTACGCGATCAATCGCTTCAGGTTGGGCAATCCTTTTACCTGGTAGGGCGCGATGACCGTTCTCGCGGCAGCATGGAGGATGGAAAGAGAAAGGATCTATCTGAACTGGTAACAGCAATTGACCTATCTGCTTTGCCGGTAATCCTTATGGACCACCAGCCCTTCAACCTGGAAGAAGCAGAGTCCAACCGGGTTGACTTGCAGCTATCCGGGCACACTCACCTGGGGCAGATAGCCCCCAACCAATTAATTACCCGGGCCATTTATGAAGATGATTGGGGATACCTGCGTAAGGGCACTCTCCAGCTCCTGGTCTCCTGCGGCTTCGGAACCTGGGGGCCACCTATTAGGATAGGCAACCACCCGGAAATCGTTCATGTTCACATTCGCTTCTTTTCTCCGACCTAGTACTATGTTAAGCCTAAAACTTGAATTCCCACCGGCCAAATTTACGCAGGGCTTCGTTGTCGTCAATCGCAATACATCCAGTATTACTCAATCCTCCGCCTTGCCCTGTAAAAATTTTTCTCGGCGGATAAAATAAACTTTTAGACTTTACATAGTACTAGTTATTTTGAGTGGCAGATACCCCCAAAAAGGGAAAAGGAAAGAACTGCCTCACCTATCTATCCGGCAATTCAGGACAGTCTGCTGCTTGATAGGAAGCTGTCCGCACAAGATTTCCATTGGCCAGCTCGCATCCTTATGCGTCAGGGATGAAAGCTATTTTTTACACTAAGCTTTCTAAAGAAAAAGGCCCGGCGAACTATACACCGGGCGCTGCTTCATTCATCCCTATGCTCTCTCCTAACTTCCAGAGGTTCTCGAAAACACTCTGATAGCATCCCTTATTATCTGGATTATCCTGATGTTATTTTTTCTCGGGGAAAAACACAACTTCCCCGGTATCAAGGTGGTATTTCCCACTGATTACTTTTACCTTATTGGCTTTTAGAAGGCTTTTGATTTCCGCACTTTTCTCTAACTCCGCCACCGAAGACGCAATATTTTCGTCCTCCACTTTTTGGTAGAGGGCCTCCCCTTTAACGCCACTGGCTTTGCTCTTCTCCACTAGAGGTTTGATTTTGGCCACAATGGACGCGATGCTCCCCTTAGCCTCTCCACCGTCCACGCTGGCTTTCACTGCTCCACAGCTGCTATGCCCCAACACCACGATCAAGGTGGCCCCCAGGTGCTCAACCCCATATTCAATACTGCCCAGGGTTATAGGATCTATCACGTTGCCTGCTACCCGTACTACGAACAAATCCCCCAATCCCTGGTCAAAGATCAACTCGGGGGGAACCCGGGAATCGGAACAAGCCAAGATAACTGCCAGGGGCTTTTGTCCTTTTACCAGTTCGGAACGCCGCTCCTGGGTAAGATTTTTCGGGAGGATTGCTCCGGATAGAAAACGTTTATTCCCGTCTATCAGTAGTTGTTGCGCTTGTTGCGCTGTAAGGGTATCCGGCCTCTGATAGACAGCCGGTTTTACGACGTTTGCCGTTTTATCGCTGGCAACTGGTGTGCTAACAGGTTTTTTTGTCATACATCCCGGCACCAGTAAAGCGAGGGATAACATGATCAAAAAAACAAAGGGCAAAGCAGGTCTTTTCATTAGATACAGCACCTCCCAATAATTGTTATTATAGGGATTCTGTGGAATGTGTTAAATTCCTGCTTTTGTTCGCATACGTTTTAGAATTCGGCTTTCCTCTGTAAGACGCATCATGAAAAAGCCTCCCAGATTATCTGAGAGGCTGTGTACCTTTTTCCATTGTTCTCCAAGCGTCTTCCAAGATTGTGGTAAAAGGATGCTTGTTCCGTCCTCCTATTTCCCCTTCTGCTGGCGCGCCCAGCTGTCCCGCAGGGATACGATGCGGTTGAACACCGGCTTGCCCGGCTGGCTGTCGATGGGATCCAAGTAGAAGTAGCCCTGTCTTAGAAACTGGAAGCGGCTTCCCGCAGGCGGATCAGCTAATCCCGGCTCCACCAGGCAGGATTCCAAAAGCTCCAGAGAAGCGGGATTCACTTTGCTCCGGAAATCCCCTTCTTCATCATCCGGATTTTCCCCCAGGAAAAGATGGTCATAGAGTCGAACCACGGCCGGTACTGCATGCGAAGCCGCCACCCAGTGTGACGTTCCCTTAACTTTCCTGCCGCTGGTGGCACCTCCGCTGTGAGAATCCGGGTCATAGCTGCAGATGAGTTCCAGCACTTCCCCGCTGTCAGGATCTTTTATAACCTGGTCGCAGCGAATAATGTAGGCGCTTTTCAAACGAATTTCTCCCCCGGGACGAAGACGGAAGAACTTCTTGGGGGGGTCTTCCATAAAATCTTCCTGCTCAATATATATAACCCGAGAAAACGGAATCTTCCTGGTGCCCATACTCGGATTTTCCGGGTTGTTATCGGTTTCCAGCCATTCCACCTGGTCTTCCGGGTAGTTTTCAATAACCACCTTGAGAGGCCGCAGCACAGCCATCACCCGAGAGGCTCTCATATTCAAGTCTTCCCGGATACAGTGCTCTAATAATGCTATATCAACAGTGCTGTTGCGCTTGGCTACCCCTATACGTTCACAAAAATCACGTATGGACTCGGGTGTATACCCTCTACGCCGCAAACCTGATATGGTAGGCATGCGGGGGTCATCCCAGCCGTTCACAATCTCTTCCTCCACCAGAACTCTCAATTTTCGCTTGCTCATCACCGTATGGCTGAGATTCAAGCGAGCGAATTCTATTTGCTGGGGGCGGCTCTCTACCGCTCGGGGATAAGCTTCCCGGGGCAGAGCGTCCAGAGCCCAGTCATAGAGAGGTCGATGGTCGGCAAATTCCAGTGTGCAGATGGAATGGGTAATATTCTCAAAAGCATCGGAGAGGGGATGCGCATAATCATACATGGGGTAAATGCACCAATCGTCACCAGTACGATGATGGGTGGCGCGCAAAATGCGGTATAAAACCGGATCCCGCATATTGAGATTAGGGGAAGCCATATCAATTTTAGCGCGTAATACCCGCGCTCCGTCTTCAAACTCCCCTTCCCGCATACGGCAAAACAGATCCAGGTTCTCCTCCATAGAACGCTGCCGGAAAGGACTTTCTTTTCCCGGTTCGGTAAGGGTGCCGCGGTACTCCCTGATTTCCTGGGCGTTCAGATCGCAGACATAAGCCTTCCCGGCTTTGATCAGCTGTACAGCATACTGGTAAAGCGCTTCAAAATAGTCCGATGCGTAAAACATGCGCTTATCCCAGTCGAAGCCCAACCAGTGGACATCGTCCTGAATAGACTCAACATATTCCGTATCCTCTTTACTGGGGTTGGTATCATCAAAACGCAGGTTGCATAACCCCCCATTGGCCTGAGCCAGCCCAAAATTTAGGCATATGGATTTGGCATGGCCGATATGCAGATAGCCGTTGGGCTCGGGTGGAAAGCGAGTGTGCACCTGGCTTCCGTTTTTTCCGGCATCAATATCCTCAATGATGATATTTTGAATAAAATTGACCGGCTTTTGGTTCTCCTCCAGGTTTATGTTTTCCTCAGCCACTTTTGTTGTTTCATCCTTGACATCGGGGTCTGCATGTACCATCAGGTATGTTCCTCCTTAGACCAGACTCTCCTGCCCATTCAGCAGGAATATCTATTATTTATCATTCGCCAAGCTTCCCTAGTTTAGAACATCAAATGCTTGTTCCACAAAACCGGGTAGAATTCCTCTTTACTCCTGCAATTCCAGGTCTGTTCCTTTACTCTCTCCTTCTTCTGTCATGATCTCCCTTATCTCAATTTGGCTGGAATCAGCTGGTTTTCAGCCAATCCTCTATGGTCTTCAAGCTTGTGCTTCCCGACCAGCCCAGGAAAGAGTGCTCAACAGCCCCCTGGGAGTTAATAAGATAATCGGCCGGAATCCCCTGTATCTTGTACAGACGATTGGCATTCATTTGACTATCCACCAGCACCGTAGCCTGAATCTTGTTTTTATTCATAAAGTTCTTCAGTTCTTCGGGAGTATCGGTGCTTACGATGACCAATTGAAATTTGTATTGACTCTGCCATTCTGCAATCCGGGGCTGCAACTGCAGCACCTCACTCACGCAGGAAGGTCAAGTAACGGAAAAAAACACTAAAGCCACCTTGTGATTTTTAAAATCTGCTGGGAAGGCAACCTGGCCGCCATTAATGTCGGGCAGGGTAAAGGCCGGCGCACTTTCGTCGGCAGTTCCGGAGTTCCCCGGACCCGGTGATGGAGCACATCCTGCCGCTGCGGCCAGGATCACGAGTAGTAAAATCATGATCTTTATCCATTGTGCGATTTTCATCTTCCATCCCTCCTAAGGTTAGGGGACACACCTTCCCTCTGGTTTTTCCTAGTCCAATTGGTGTATCCATACTTTGAGTTATTTTCATATTAACGCAATGTTTATTACCTGCGGTAAGGAATGTCCCCTTGATGCTCTCTGCGCTCGCATGGATGTAAGAGCTTCTCGTCTATGGCCCCACTGTAAAGGGGTGCTCCTCCGTATGTAGACACACCTTCCCTCTGGTTTTGTCTAATCCAATTGGTGTATCCATACTTTGAGTTATTCTCATATTAACGTAATGTTAATTACCTGCGGTAAGGAATGTCCCCTTGAT
>DATMYR010000087.1:0-33299 GCA_035560815.1 Syntrophomonadaceae bacterium
ATATAATATATTAAAAATATGGAATATACATTTCTGCACAAATGGGGGAGCTCTATGAAATATCGTGATGGTGGAAAACTGGGATTTGTGTCTGAACCCAAGAGACGGTCTTCTATGAGAATGCGGGTGGGCGGGATATACTTTTGCTGGAAAAGAAGACTGCAATCGATATTTCCTAGGGTGCTATTTGCGAAACTGGTTCCCTCTGTGGAGCAGTATCCTTGCCCAGTGGCGGAGCATTCTACACCGCTTTTTCGTCCGATTTCTCGAGAACACACCTGGCTTCTAGAGAATAAAGTTGTGAACTTAAAACTGGCGCTGAGCTGTCTTAACGGGCTGGTCATCCGTCCGGGTGAATGCTTTTCGTTCTGGCATTTGGTGGGCAAGCCTACCAGGAGAAGGGGGTTTCTACCCGGCATGGTACTATGCGACGGTCAGGTGGTGGCCGGAATAGGCGGGGGGCTCTGCCAGCTTTCCAACTTGATTTACTGGATGACTCTCCATACTCCTCTGGAGGTGGTGGAACGCTGGCGTCATAATTATGATGTATTCCCAGATGCCAATCGCTCCCAACCCTTCGGTAGCGGAGCTACCGTATCCTATAATTATATTGATCTTAAGATTCAAAACAATACTGACCAGAGGTTTCAACTTCATCTATGGCTGTCAGACACCCTTCTGTGTGGAGAGTGGCGTTCCATGAAACCTTCTTTCTTCACCTATGAGGTATTCGAGAAAGACCATGAAATCAAGCTGCAGGCCTGGGGAGGTTACACTAGGCATAACCGCCTTTTTCGTCGTATACTCAACGAGTCTGGCCAGGAAATCGGAGAAGAGTTGCTGGTCGAGAACCATGCTATTATGATGTACCAGCCGCTCTTACCGGGTTCATAGGCGGCCTATTCTTCCTTTTTTTTAGTCTAATCCCTTACTGGCCTGAGCGGTACTTTACCCAGTAAAAGGGTTCTAAAGGGACGGGGGATTTTATTAATGGCTATGCAGGCCACTAAGCTCAGGAGAGCACAAGCAATAAAGGAGATGAAGACTTCTGCGATGATTCCTACCCAGGGGATATAAGTCCTAACCAAAGTACCGACCAGGGCTAAAATCAGGGCATGGATAAAATAACAGCCAAATGAATAACGGCCAAAGGTTTCCAGCCCGTTGGTTAATGCTTTGTTCTTCACAGAAATTCTGACTGCCAGAAGGTATACCAACCCCAGGGAAGCAATGATGTAGACCACCATCAGGTAATTTAAAGGCCCGGTAAATGTGTTGTTTATTATGTAACCACCGGTAGGACTGATTTGGACAGTCTGTAACAGTTTATAACACACGAAGAACAATGACAGAAGATATACCAGGATATTTACAGTTTGGAAGCGTTTCAGTATTCCGGTCAGCCTCGTCACATAAAGACCGGCATATCCCCCCAATATGAAATAAAAGAACCAGCTGATAAAAATTCTATCCCGGTAAGAGAAGATTTCTTGCAACAGCGGTGATCGAATGCCATCAAAAACTCCGCTGTGATAAAGCCACAAGAGCCCGATCTGGCCAAGGAGGCCCAGGATTAGCGTAATCGGTAGTTGTTTTGTGGTCTTCAGGACAAAGACCCTGAACAGCGGAAACAGGATGTAAAACTGAATAATTGCCGCCATAAACCACAGGTGATAACAGGCTTCACCGGTTATAGTTAGGTGCAGAATAGTCCCGGCAAGAGCGCTGATATTGATGGGTGCGGTTATGGCAGTCAATGTTGTCCAGGTGAAATAGATCAAAGTCCACACAAAATAGGGTATGAATACCTGCGTAAATCTTTTCTTTATAAAATCCCAATAGTGGAATTCAACATCACCATGATTATAGAACAATACCAGACCGGTGATGAAAATAAACATCGGAACCGCCAGGCGCACCAGGGTCAGAAGCAAAGATGAAACCAGTGCTGGTCCTTTAGCAATATTGGGATTATATATAAAGGCCGCCAATGAATGCTGAAAAGCTATAAATAGAAACAAAAGACCGCGAAGAATATCAATTTCATCAATTCGTTGTTTTTGCATGTTTACCCCTTTCAAGTCAGACCCAACATGGCTTCGACAAAAAAGGGGAGTTATCCTGTCTCCATCAGCAGTTTTATAAGAATGCATGAAAAAGTTTTTTATGGAGTAAGAGGTTCTGATTCTTAGCAGGAATTCAAGGGATCAAACAAAACCCTTTTCAGCCATACCCAGTTGTTGCATAGCCTGGCTTAAATCCTGCTTATCTTCCTGAACAAGAGCAAAGAGGTCTCCTAGTCCCTGAACCCGGGGGGGAAGGGTTTTAAGATTGAACTGGGATGGGTGGATATCGTTTAATTCATCCCAATGCAGTGGACAGGAGGCGGGGGCGCCTGGCCGGGGACGCAGGCTATAAGGAGCACAAAGGGTCTGCCCCCGGGCATTCTGAAGGAAATCCACATAAATTAACGCTCCCCGTTTGTCGACTTTTCTTTCTATGGTGGCCAGGTGGGGCAGGAGCTTGCACACCAGGGCAGCTACGGGCTGGGCAAAGGCGCGGATTTGGGAATAATCATAGAGGTTGTTGATCGGGACAAAGATATGCAAACCATCGGCACCCGAGGTTTTTAGATAGGAACGCAGGCCTAACTCATCCAAAACCCTTTTTACCATCCAGGCAACTTCTACCACTTGAGCAAATTCATTATCGGGCGAAGGATCCAGGTCAAATACCACGTAATCCGGTCGGTCAGGGCTTTCAACCCGTGATAGCCAGGGGTGCATTTCCAGAGCTGCCTGGTTGGCCAGCCACACCAGGGTGGCTGCTTCCTGCACCAGGATAAAGTTGAGCGCGCGGCCTGAATCCTGGGAATGGTAAGTGAAAGTATCTACCCAATCCGGAAGATAAGGAGGAGCATTTTTCTGGTAGAAACTTTTCTTTTCTATTCCGTCAGGATAACGAGTCCAGACCAGTGGTCGGTCCTGCAGGTGCTTGAGTAAGATCGGGGCCACCTTGGCGTAGTAATTGATTAGATCGGCTTTATGATAACCTTCCCGTGTCCAAAACATCTTGTCCAGGTGGGAAAGCTCGATGCGGTGTCCGTTAAGATCGAGTACAGCCTCGGAGGAGATAGTGCTCATTGGTGTTTCATCCTTTCATTAACATTAGGTTTCACCTTCGATCGCGGTATTAGCTGCCAACTGGCAGTGTCGCATCATTAATCAGATAGATCGGTTAAATGACATTCCTCCGGCGGTTGGGAGGAGAATCCAGTAATCACCGGGTCACGCAGACGCAAGTCGTCGCTCCACTCAGCGAACTCCACCCACAGCACCAGGAGGGGATGGACGAAATTGACATCCCGGGCTTTCCGGGAGAGATTGATAAAAGGTGAAGAATCCATGTTTAACTTGGGCAATTCCTGGGCTAAATCAGCCCGTTCCCGATCATTGAGACCACTGCCGGCTTTTCCGATATAAACCAACTGTTCTCCCTGGAAGAGCCCCAGGAGCAAGGACTTGATTTGCGACCCGGAACGCAGATATCCTCCCACTACCGCCTGGCAGCGCTGGCGGTTCTTGTACTTGAACCAGTCCCGGTGGCTTTTACCCGGATGATATAGGCTATTTCGATTTTTGGCCACAATCCCCTCCAAACCCTGTTCCTTGACGGCTGCAAAAAGCAGGGTTCCTTGGGCAAAGTCCTCGACCAAATGGAAGGATTCGGACGGATAAAATCTGTCTTCCAGTAAGCGGTGTCTTTCGGCCAGGGGCAGACCGGTAAGGTTTTGCCCATCTAAATGCAGCAGATCAAAAATCATATACTCCACCGTATGCAGAGGCTTCTGACCGGCTGCTCGAGTGACACTCAGGCAGCGATCACGGCTCATGATCGCGGGGAAGCTGGGTTTACCGTTGCGCAATACCACCGCTTCACCATCCAGGATAGCGGTGCTGCCCTTGATATAGCGGGGAAGGTTTTGCAGCTCCGGATATTGAATGGTCCGTTCATGCTGTCGTTTGTTCCAAAGCCGCACTTGCCCGGCGGACATGTGACAGAGAATGCGCACCCCGTCCCATTTCAATTGGTAGCAAAAATCGATGTGATCCTGAAGATGATGATCCAAAACCGGCTCCATGACTGGACATGGGGTGCTAAGCAGTGTATTCATCTTATCAGGAGCCAGTCTTGCTGACCCGGGACTTCTTCTTCTTCGATTGGCGGGCTGCTGGTTGACGATTTTCCTCTGCTAGCTTCACGCTGGTTCGCAGAGCTTCCATAAGATCCACTACTTTACCACTCTCTGGAGCTGGCTGGGGATTTACGATCTCCTGACCGGCAATTTTCGCTTCTATGATCTCCCATAAGGCCTGCCGATACTGGTTCTGGTACTTGGACGGATCAAATTCGGTGGACAGATTTTCAACCAGACTAACTGCCATTTTCAACTCATTGTCATGCAAACGTGATTGTTCCAACCCGTTGTTCAAAGAGAGCGGAGAGCGAATTTCATCCGGGAAGAAGAGGGTTTCCATAAGCAGGTAGCGGTCTTTTACCCGCAGAGCGGCCAGGGATTCTTTGCTGCGAATTACCACCCGGGCTACTGCCACCTTGGTAGTCTGCTGCATGGCTTCGGTTAGAAGGGTATAAGCCTTTTCTCCTCCCGGAGCTGCTTCCAGGTAATAGCTTTTGTCGTAATAGATGGGATCCACCTGTTCCAACTGAACAAAATCAAGGATGTCAATGGTCCGAGTATTCTCCACGGGGATACGCTCGAATTCCTCCTCGTTGATAACCACATAGCTGCCTTTCTGGTACTCATAGCCCCGGACAATTTCATCCCCGGCTATTTCCTTTTGACAGCGGGGGCAGTATTTACGGTATTCTACGGGGGTCATGCACTCCCGGTGCAGGTAATGGAAACGGATGTCTTTTCTCTCTGTTGCTACATACATGCTGACTGGAATATTAACCAATCCGAAACTAACCGCTCCTTTCCATAACGTGCGCATGATGCTCACCTCCGGCGTTCAATGTGATACTGCTATTCTTTGTATTTCTTTAACCATTCATGTAGGCAAGCGGAGATGGTTCGGCAGCAACCTGGTGTTGGACTTGGGCCACGGAAAGAGATGTGCTATAATACTTGGTGTTAAACAGACTTTTTTTGGGGAGGCTGTAAAATGGAAGAGCTTATAAAACAGGTCAAAATGGAGAGCCTGCGCACCGTAATCTGGATAGCAATTGCTGCGGCCGTTGCGGTGGGCCTTCATTACCTGGTGTTGAAGTAGGGAACCACTGGATGAAAGGGAGGGAGGATTAAGCACGGACTGATCCTCCTTTCTATGGTTTCTGAAGATTGGGCAGTACAGCAGCCGGAACCCATGAAAATACTGGTAAACAATCAGTTGACAAAGTGGTAGGACTGCTCTATAATCAAATTGCAAGATACCCAAGGGGGGTATGAAAGTGGTAGAGGCTGGCCAGGAACAACGGGAGAATATCCTTTTACGGCTGCGCCGTGTCGAGGGCCAGGTCAGAGGCATCCAAAGGATGATTGAAGAGGAATCCTCTTGTGGGGAGATCCTGAATCAGGTGGCAGCAGTAAAATCGGCGATAGCGCAAGTTGGCCTGCTGATCTTCCAAAACCACGCCCGGGAGTGCATCTGGACAGCAATGAACCAGGAAGACAACGAAGAGAGCTTCCAGGAGATCCTTTCCCTGATGAGCAGGATGATGAAATGATGACCGCAATGTTAGGAGGGATAGCCAATGGCAGGTGTAACCACAGTAGGCGCAGAGAACTGGGAACAGGAAATTGTAAAATCTGATTTGCCAGTCTTGATTGATTTTTGGGCACCCTGGTGTGGACCATGTAAGATGGTGGGACCTGTGGTGGAAACCCTGGCTCTGGAGAATGAGGGTAAGATTAAGGTGGTCAAGATCAATGTAGATGAAAACAAGAGCCTGGCCCTGGAGCATGGCATTCGAGGAATACCCACGCTATTGTTTTTTAATAAGGGCAGTGAAGTAAAAAGGATCGTTGGCGCCCAGGGGAAACCTCAGTTGCAGCAGGTCATAGATGAAGTCGTGAAATAACGTTCAGTAGCAAACCATCCCAGTTCCTTTCGGAGCTGCGATGGTTTTTCTTTTTTTTTAGGGCTGTTTTTTGAGGCGCTGTTCCAGGAACTGGCGAATAACCTTTTCGTAACCATTGCTTCCCGGGTGGTAAACAACCAGGTCTTTCAATTCGTCGGGAAGATATTGTTGTTGCACATAACCTCCATAGCTGTGGGGGTATTTATACCCTTTGCCTTTATTTAAGAGGGGGCCCGCCTTGGAGTGCGAGGTGTCGGCCAAATGAGACGGTACGACCAGCTTCCTGCTCTGCCGTACTGCAGCCGTAGCCTGATCGATGGCCATGATGGTGCTGTTGCTTTTGGGTGCTGTAGCCAGGTATAGTGTGGCTTCCGCCAGAGGGATGCGCGCCTCCGGTAATCCTACCAGCTGCACGGCCGCCGCAGCCGCTGCAGTGATACTTAAAGCCTGGGGGTCCGCCAGCCCGATATCCTCGGCAGCATGCACCATGAGGCGGCGGGCTATATATTTCGGATCTTCGCCACCTTCCAGCATGACTGCCAACCAGAATACAGCGGCATTGGGATCGGACCCGCGGATGCTTTTGATAAAAGCGGAGATGGCATCATAATGGAAATCTCCATTCTTGTCATATTTAATCATCGGCTGGTTGGTCACCATGTGGATAAGCTCCCCGCTGATCTGCAGCTTACCATCCTGCTGAAAAGAATTTACCGTGGCTTCCAATATATTCAGGGCCATGCGGGCATCGCCCTTGGCCTGCCGGGCTATGAGTGACAGGCCTTCCTCATCAATCGTCACCTCGAACTGTCCCAGGCCGCGTTCGCGGTCTTGCAGGGCACTCTGTATAATAATGCCAATATCTGCTTGATCCAGAGCCTGAAGGATGTAGAGCTTAAGCCGGGAGAGCAGAGCGTTGTTCAATTCATAAAGGGGGTTTTCGGTGGTGGCACCAATCAAAGTCAGGCTTCCATCTTCCACAAAAGGCAGCAGAACATCCTGCTGACTTTTATTAAAACGGTGGATTTCGTCAACAAAAAGCTGGGTTTTTTGCTGGTAGTATTTAAGCCGGGCCTGGGCGTCGGCAGCGATTTTGCGAATATCGCTTACCCCACTGGTGACGGCTGGCAAATCCTCAAAGTGGGCATGGGTGTGTTCTGCAATCAGGCGTGCGATACTGGTCTTTCCGGTTCCCGGGGGGCCAAAGAGCACCATGGAATGGAGTTGGTCTTTCTCGATAGCCCGGCGCAGTGTACCTGATTTGCCCAGGAGCTGCTCCTGACCGACAACTTCATCCAGGCTGCGGGGGCGCATCCTGAAAGCCAGAGGCCGGTATCCGTCATTCTGATTGTTTGAACCCAGATCGAAAAGGTCCATGCTTTCCCTCCTGAAATCCAAGGAGCTTGAACGAAGATCATACAAAATCTGCTTACATTATAGCAGGTATGCAGTTCAGGTGCCTGCTGCATGTTAACATAGTCGGCTTGCCAGCCCGGGGCCTCCGTGCTATATTTTAAAAAACTTGCCCGGGCTGCGAGTAGGAGAAATCAACTTTTCCGGGCTATGACCAGAGGAGTCAGTGAAGTGAAGGTAGCAGTTTTGATGAGCGGCGGAGTGGACAGCACCATCGCCGCCTTATTATTAAGAGAAGCTGGCCACCAGGTTCTGGGCTTGACCATGGTCAATTGGGATGAAGAAGCCGCCCGGAAAGCCCGAGCTGCAGCCGGAATCCTGGATATCAGGCACCATGTCGTGGATTTGCGCGAAGTGTTCCAGGACCGGGTTGTGGATTACTTTTGTCAATCCTATGCCCGGGGTGAAACCCCCAACCCCTGTGTGGAATGCAACAAATGGATTAAGTTTGGCCCCCTCCTGGACAAAGCTCTGGAATTGGGTTGCAGCAGAATCGCCACCGGCCACTACGCTCAAGTTGAAACCGGCCAGCAGGGACGGTATCTATTGAAGAGAGGGGTGGATGCGGCCAAGGATCAGAGTTATTTTCTCCATGGTTTGACCCAGGAGCAGCTGAGCTGTACGCTGTTCCCCCTGGGCAGTCTACTCAAGGAACAAGTGCGCTGTATGGGCGGAAACCATGGACTGCCGGCCGCACGGGAAAAAGAAAGTCAGGAGATCTGTTTTATCCCCGGTGATTACCGGGACTTCCTGAAGGAGCGGATAAACTACCAGCCTGGCCCCATAATGGATCTTCAAGGCCGGGTTTTGGGTGTCCACCAGGGGTTGCCTTTCTATACCATTGGACAGCGCAAAGGGCTGGGAATTAGTGGCGGTCGCCCTATCTACGTGGTTTCCTTGGACCGGGAAAAGAATCAGGTGTACATGGGCGATGAAGAGAGCCTTTTGAGCCATACATTGTGGGCAGCCGACTGCAACTTCATAGCCATTCCCAGCTTGACGAAACCCTTAACTGTAAACGCTCGCATCCGTTACCGGGCTCCTCTGGCTGAAGCACGCATCACACCGGAAGGCAATCTGGTCAGAGTCGATTTTTCCACGCCACAGAGAGCGATTGCATCTGGCCAATCCGTGGTGTTTTATCAGGGCGATTACGTGGTAGGCGGAGGCAGAATCGTATCGCATCATCCTGCGAGACATGGAGGTAATGGGGAGACCGACACCGGATCATTGGTTTAGATAGGAGGGGGCTGAATTAATTTCATTATAGAGAAAGCTCTTCATTACTGCCCCGGGCGCCGCACTCTTTACATCCCCAGCGTTTAGAGTTCTGCTTCAGCATGCATCCTCCAAACATACTCTTACCCGCTTCTTGATCTTTGAATATTTCCCATTTGGGCTGCCCGTAGACAATAGGAACCAGAGCCTTTTGCCCACAGTGTGGACACACTTTATCATCATATTTCGGCATCTGTCCATCCTCCTCTTACAGCAAAGTTACTCGCTTAATTCACAGCCAGCAGCAAATTCAGATTCTTCTTGGTTGTGTAGATAATCTATGTAGACCAATCCCCATTCCTGCATGGCATCCATTACCTTCATGAATTTTAACCCCATTTCCGTCAACGAGTACTCTACTTTTGGAGGGATCACCTTATATACTTCACGGTGTATGATTCCGTCCTGTTCCAATTCCCTCAACTGTTGGGTAAGGTAGCCCTGCCGAATCAAGGGTAAGTTTCTCTGCAGCTCACTGAAGCGCTTTACGCTGTCTTTCAGCAGGTACAAAATAACCAGCTTCCATTTTCCCCGGATCACGTCCTGGGTGATGGCCACCGGGCATCCTATTTCCAGGAGTTCCTTCCTAAACACAAAAGCCAACCTCCCTTTAGTACGAATTTTAGTACTATATACGTTTCAAATGAGTACTTGCATATTGTTGATATTAAACTAATTATAGAATATTACATTTATTTTTTCGCATAGCAATATGGAAGGAGTATTTTTTTATGCAGAAGATTATTAAGATTTTGGAAGAAAATAACCTTGGCTGCGTGGCTACCCTTAATCAGGGGAAATCAGTGGTCAGGGCCTCCTAAGGGAATGGAACATCCTTTTACGACACCTATTTATAGAAATAACGTTTAGAATAAGAGGTGGAGTTTAGTGAATAAGCGTTGATATAGTTTTCCTGCCGGAGAAAGGCCCAATGAAGAATTTGTTTAAGAAAAATACGATTATATTTCTTGGTTTGATACTGGCTTTATTACTTACCGGTGTTACCCAGTATAGGACCAATACCCGGGTTGCCTCTCCTAACCCCAAGCCTAGAACCTTGACGACCGTTGCCGACTTTCCATCAATATTTCAAGTTTCGGACAAAACTAAATCTGTACTACCGGAGTCTTCCCCGATACCAAAAAACGCAGTTGTCCTTCAGACTCTGGAACGCGACTTATATGGAGACAACCATATACAAAACATTGTTCTCTATATGCAAAAAGATGATGGTGGCTTTCCTGTTTCCCTGCACTTGATGGTTAATGGAGTGGAAAAAGTGTCAACTAAGTTGGCAGAAGGGTACACTTTGGGGACTTTGGGCTTTGAAAATCTAGACAATGATCAAACAGATGAAGTTCTTGTATATCAAAACTGCACCGGATCCAGTGGCGCTGCATTGCTAGACATTTACGAGCCCTCCGGGAATCGTTGGCAGCATATTTTCTCCGCACCGAACACTGACGAGAATCATATCGATATGATTTATTCAGTGAAATACATAGGAGATTACCAGGTGCGTTTTATAGACAAACAAACCGGACTCACAGGAACAATAACTTTAGATGAGAAAAACTACCGAGGCTGGGAGGCGGATTTGACCAAAATCACCACTTGGGTGGATCCCATCAGTCATTACATATTCAAAGATTTGGATTCAGATCAGTATCAAGAAGTGATAGCGGTTCAGGGAGTATTCGGTCTTTGCCATCCGGATCTGATCGCCGAGTTGCTTACTACCTTCAAGAAGGTAAACGGCACCTACCAACCCATCATTCAAACCTTGACGGCTCCCTGTGATAGGACCGGCCAGGGAAAGCCCCTGGCGGAAGTTCATTATTAATTCTGCATAAGACAGGTACCAATCAGCGTAAAGAGTTAAGGAGAGGTTTTTTAGAAAAATCACTTTAACACTGATGGATAAGGTTCGCAGCAGCCCAAAGGGTTGTTGGGGCAGGGAATGGGAGAGTCCCCTATTATCATAGTTGTTGAATGCGCCAGAATCTGGCGCATTTTTCTATATAATCCGGAAAAAATAAAGACGGTCTGGTTCTGGGTTGGACAATTGCTCAGACCAGCCCTGAAAGGGGAGCACGCTAGAATGAAACTGCGCGAGTTGAAAAATATGCCTTTATTCTATCCTGAACGAGCGGAAATCATAGGCAAGGCGGAAAGAGGCGTCCTGGGTGATGATTTCCAACTGCTCTATCTAGTGGTGGAGAAAACTGATGGTGGCCAGGGGATGATAGACAGGGATGACTTCGAATTGGGGAAAGATGCGGTGATTATCTACGAACCGGAGAGGATTAAATCCTATGCCCATGGGGAAGAATTATCAGTATATCAAAAGAAGGTCGGCGATCTGGTGTTCAGCCGGGATGGCCAGGAACTAGGCTTTCTCAGCGATTTTGTCCTGGCCCGCGAAAGCGGATATATCGAAGCCGTGGAGATTTCTGCTGGAGCCATCACCGATCTTCTTGAAGGACGCCGGGAGCTGCCGCTGGAACAGGTCTGCTGGTCCAGCCGGACTTCTTTGCTGGTGGACAAACTGGGAGGCGATCAAGAGTGAGTATCAAATGCCCGGTATGCGGGAGTGCGCAGGTGGGTCGCGTAGGCAGCGACCAGTTTTATTGTTGGAATTGCTTTGTCGAGTTCAATTTCAACAAAGGTCGGGTTAACCTCTATGAGGTGGCGGAGGATGGCAGTCTCCAGGCTATGGAACAGTCTCCCGAGCTGCTCTAGTTTGATTGAGGAGGTGAAAAGATTGAGGCTCTTACGGCCCATGTTGATAGGCGTTCTCCTGGGAACAGCTGCCACCTTTTTTCTGTCCCCCAGAGCTAAGAGAACCAGGCGCATCACGGCCAAGGTGAAGCAAACGATTAATCTTCTCAATGATCTGAGCCGAAGCAAGGTGATGGCTGCCAGAAAGCAGGGATAAGATGCATTGGCAAACCAGCCGGACGGCTCGTTTAATACTGGTTGTGATTCTCGGGGTCGGCCTTTTTTATGGACTATACCTGATCCGGGAAGTCCTGCTTACCTTCATTCTGGCTGCTATTATCGCTTATCTATTTTATCGCCCGGCGCGTTGGATTGAAGCTCTGGGGGTGAAGCGCACCTGGGCTATTCTCTTGCTTTTCCTGTTGGTCATCAGCGTGTTAACGCTGGCCCTTATCTATGTAATTCCCAAACTGGCGCAAGAAGTGGGGGATCTAGCGCAACTGCTTCCTCGGTATGCTCAAAAAGCCCAGGCTATGAGCGATCAGGTGCAGAATCTGGATATGCCGGAAAAGATGAACAAAATACTCCGGGACAATATCGGCCGCATGGAAGACTGGGTCTACGAGAGCCTGAAGCACTTTCTCAACAGCATTTATATGATTTTGAGGCGAATATTGGACATCATATTCGCACCTATCCTGGCTTTCTATATCATCAATGATTGGGAAAAATTACGGGATGGCGTGCTGGCCCTCTTTTCTCCTATTGCCCGCCGTCAGGTGCGGGTGCTTTTCCAGAACATCGACAGCGTTTTGATCGAATTCGTTAAGGGAAATTTCATCGTTGCGTGCATCGTTGGCCTGGCTGTAGGCGTTACTGCACTGCTTCTGGGGGTCAAATTGCCGCTGCTTTTGGGGTTGGGAGCCGGGATTACTGAGCTTATTCCGTATTTCGGAGCTTTTATAGGGGCTATACCAGCTGTGGCGATCGGCCTTTCTCAATCCCTGAGAATCGGGCTTTACATGGGACTGGCGGTTTTCATGATCCAGGAATTAGAGGCCAATTTCATCAGTCCCAAAATTCTGGGCAGCCGCCTGAACATGCATCCCTTGTTGATGGTTTTCGGCCTTTTGGCGGGAGGCGAATTGTTTGGCATCTGGGGCCTGATTTTTTCGGTGCCTATGGTGGCAGTGGCCAGGGTGGTGATTGCCTGGGCCTATGAGAAAATAATGGAAGTCCAGGCGGAACAATAGCGCAATGAAGGATTTATTGACAGAGTTGGGGGAATCAATGAAAATATATTACAAAGCTTAGAATTCGGGAAAGAGGAGGCTTCATTGTGTGGACCAGTAGTAAGATCCGCAAAACCTTTTTAGATTATTTTGCTCAAAGGGGCCATACGGTGGTGGATAGTTCCTCACTGGTGCCGGCGGAAGATCCCACCCTTTTGTTCGCCAATGCCGGTATGAATCAGTTTAAGGACATTTTTCTGGGGTTGGAGAAGCGTAATTACGTTCGGGCTACCACTTCCCAGAAGTGCGTTAGGGCCGGCGGTAAGCATAATGACTTGGATACGGTGGGCCGGACCGCCCGCCATCACACTTTCTTTGAGATGCTGGGCAACTTCTCCTTCGGTGACTATTTTAAGCGGGAGGCCATCCAGTTTGCCTGGGAATTTCTCACCGATGTGATTGGACTGCCTCGGGAACGCCTTTGGGTGACCATATACCAGGATGATGATGAAGCCCAGATTTTATGGCAGGAGATTACTGGAATCGACCCGGCTCGCATTGTCCGTCTGGGGGCAAAGGACAACTTTTGGTCCATGGGCGATACCGGTCCCTGCGGACCCTGCAGTGAAATTATGTTTGATCGGGGAGCCCACCAGGCTTGTGGCGAAAATTGCGCCCTTGGTGTCTGTGACTGCGACCGCTACCTGGAAATTTGGAATCTGGTGTTTATGCAGTTTAACCGGGATGAGAACGGAGACATGACCCCCTTGCCCCGGCCCAGCATCGACACCGGCATGGGCCTGGAACGATTGGCTTCTGTGCTTCAGGATGTCCCAACGAATTTTGATACGGATCTTTTTAAACCCATCATCGGTTATATTGAAGATATGACTGGATGCTGCTATCAGCCCGGGGAAGAAGGATTTCCCTTCCGGGTCATCGCCGATCACAGCCGGGCATGTACTTTCCTAATCGGGGACGGGGTGCTGCCCAGCAATGAAGGTCGGGGATATGTCTTGCGCAGGATCCTACGCCGGGCGGTGCGCTTCGGCAAAATCCTGGGACTTGAGGAGCCTTTCTTATATCGCAACGTGGATGTGGTTTGCGATCTAATGCAGGAAGCCTATCCGGACCTTGAAGGAAAGCGTACTTTTATTAAAGATGTAATCCTTCTGGAAGAAGAACGTTTCTTTATTACCTTAAATGAAGGCTTGAAAAAAGTTGAGGAGATTATCCGCCAGGGACGGTCAACCGGAGAGAAGATTATCAAGGCCCGAGATGCTTTTATGCTCTATGACACCTACGGGTTTCCTCTCGATTTAACTGAAGACACCGCAGAGGAAAATGGTTTCACAGTTGATAAGGAAGGCTTCAACTCGATGATGGAGGAGCAAAGGATCAGAGCCCGGCAGGCCAACAAGATAGACGGAGCTTTTGGTCAGGAACGCTTAATGTCCGAGCTGTTGCAGGATGTGGCTCCCACAGTTTTTTCCGGCTATACCACAACAAGCGATGAATCAGCAGTTCTGGCAATCATTCAGGATGATGAGCTTCGCCCTGCAGCCATGGACAACCGGGTGCTGGTCGTTACCGGGCATACTCCTTTTTATGCGCAAAGCGGCGGACAGATGGCCGATACCGGTTATATAAAGGGTCCCCAGGGTATTCTAAGCGTAAATGATGTTCAAAAAGTGGGCGCATGGTTTCTCCATCTTGGACAACTGCAGGGTACATTGATGCAGGGGGATATGGTGGTGATGGAAGTGGCAGGGGAAAGGCGATTGGACACCGCCCGCCATCATACCGCCACCCATCTTCTGCATCGGGCCTTGCGGGAGGTCTTGGGGGAACATGCTCAGCAGAAGGGTTCTCTGGTGGAGGAAAGCCGTTTGCGTTTTGATTTTTCCCATCTGGCTGCCATGGAAGCAGAAGAGATTAAGAAAATTGAGAAAATTGTCAATGAAGCGATCTGGCGGAATATGGATGTGTCCACCACACTCACCGATGTTCGCACTGCTCGAGAAATGGGGGCTATGGCCCTTTTTGGTGAGAAATACGGGGAAGAAGTGCGGGTGGTGCAGGTGGCTGACTTCAGCCGGGAGCTGTGCGGTGGCACCCACGTCTCCAATACCGGTCAGATAGGTATATTCAAGATACTAAGTGAAGGCAGTATTGGCTCCGGACTCCGGCGTATCGAAGCGGTAGCCGGGCGCCATGCCTTCGCCTACCTGAGCATGGCTGAAGAAGAATTGAAGAGAGCCGCCGCTGTTCTCAAAGTTCCGCCTCAGGAACTGGAAAGCCGGGTAGGAGCTCTGAACCGGGGCTTCAAGGAGAAGGAAAAAGAGATTGAACAGCTCAAGAGCCGGATGTCCAGGGCTTCCAGCCAGGATATTCTGGATCAAGCCCAAAAAGTGGGCGATGCCTCGCTGTTGATTGCGCAGGTGTCTGGGCAGGATGCCGGCACCTTACGCAAAAATGCAGAAATACTGCGCGATAAATTGGGAAAATCGATTGTCTTACTGGCTTCTGAGTTTGAAGGCAAGGTCGTCCTGGCCTGTTTTGTCAGCAAGGATCTATTAGATTCGGGCTTGAACGCTGGAGAAATTGTCGGAACAGCCGCCCGGGTTACCGGAGGAGGCGGGGGAGGCCGCCCTGATATGGCCCAGGCCGGAGGAAAAAACCCGGAGAAAATCCCCCTGGCTCTGGAGGAAGCGCGTAAATTGATCGGAAAATACCTTTCCTGACGCAGGACTTCTTTTCCCCGATGCAGAAAGAGTGCTTCGAGAGGAGGTGCTAGCCATGCCTCGTGATGGAGGAAATACTGTTCGTTTTAAACTGGAAAAAGAGGGCGAGGACCGGGTGCGGGCCACACTGCAGGCTGTCTATGCAGCCCTGGAACAGAAAGGCTACAACCCGATTAACCAACTGACAGGGTATATGATATCTGGAGATCCAGCCTACATAACCAGCTTCAATGAAGCGCGAAACCTCATTTGCAGGGTGGATCGGGACGAAATCTTGGAAATCTTGCTAAAACATTACCTAAACAAAGAAGAGCAATAGCAGACAAGTCCCTCGACAGTCGGGGGACTTCGTTTGCAGTGATAAAGAAAAGGGGGGGTTATTCTATGAAAGTATTGGCCCTGGATGTAGGTGAAAAACGGATCGGTATTGCCCTGAGCGACTCCCTCGGAATGACCGCCCAGGGGCATTCGGTGCTGGAACGCCAGAATAAATCCAGGGATTTTCATCATATTCTTGATCTCTGCCAACAGAACGAGGTAAGCCGTATCGTAGTTGGTCTGCCATTGAATATGAACGGGACTGTTGGTCCCAAGGCCCTGGAGATTCAAGGATTCGCTGCCGAGTTGGGAGCCTTTACTGGGTTGGAGATCGTTTTCTGGGATGAGCGCCTGAGTACGGTCAGCGCTGAGCGAACGCTTCTGGAAGCGGATGTATCCCGAAAAAAACGGAAGGGTCTGCGGGATAAACTGGCCGCCGTTTATATTCTACAAACTTATCTTGATCGTGAAAGCCGCTCGATCTAATTTGACAAGCAGCCGGCGCAAATATTAGAATGGCTGTAATGCGTTGAAAGAGGTGAAAATATGGGCGATGATGAAATTTTTGATGAAGAGCTTCCAATAATGGTTTTGGTGGATGAAGATGGAGCCGAACATCATTTCGAACTGCTGGCCGAGTTGGAGATAGAGAATAACACCTACAAGGTGCTTCTACCGCTCCTGGACGAGGATACCGAGATTGATGAGGATGAAGTGGAAATATTCTTCTTCAAGGTTCTTCTTGACGAAGAAGGTAATGAATTCCTATCTGACATTGAAGATGATGAGGAATGGGAAATGGTTGCCGACGCTTGGAAGGAACTGGAGGAAGAGGAAGAAGAATTATAAAGATCAGCTTGAGATGGGGCTGTTGGCGGATGCCACAGCCTCTTTTGCTATTAAAAGGGTTAGGGAAATTCTTAACCGACCTGGAAGATAATCGATGATGATCCCATGACCTTACGCATAGACTATTATAGGTATTCCTTTCCTGTCCAATGATATATAATAAATGGAGATTATGCTGAAATAGAGGTTTTTGGGGGTAAAGCTTTGAGCCGGAAATACTTAAAGCTTTGGGTTGCAGTAGCAATCACGGCTGGTATACTTTGTGCTGTAGGTGTGTATCTTTATCAGTGGTCCTATCATTCAGACCGTTTTCTGCCCGGGGTGGAGATTGCCACTGTAAAAGTGGAGGGACTTACCCGGGATGCTGCGGTTGTTCTTTTGAAGGACCACCTTGCCGAACTGGAGAAAACCGAGGTCCGATTTTACACGGATGCCTATAGCACAGATGCGCTATTGTCTGAAATTTCATCACGCCCGGACGTCGAACAGTACATTGATCGGGTCTGGCAAGAAGAACAAACCAGAAGCTTCGGTTCCAAGATCATTCATGCTGCCGGTACGAGTCCTGTTACATATTATCCGGAAATTGAGTATCGGCGGTCAGCCCTGGAGACTATGGCGGCCGAATGGGATCGGGATTTGGGCTCCGAATGCAAGGATGCGCGCCTGGAGATAGATGCCCGGCAGGGGCTGGTTGTTATCCCGGAGCAGCAGGGACGGGGCGTGAATGTGGATGGGGTGCTTAACAAGCTTCCACACCAATGGGCCAAATTTTCTGATACCATATCGGTGCCTATTGTGATCGACGAGAAACAGCCAACTGTAAAAGCCGCAGACCTGCATGATATGGGGCAATTGTCCTCTTTTACTACGTCTTTCAAGACCTATGAAACCAACCGCTCCAGCAACTTGCGCCGGGCGGCGGCCAGTATAAATGGACGAATGATTCCCCTTAATACAGTATTTTCGTTCAATGACACAGTCGGTGAACGGACCGTGAACAGCGGATACAGTGACGCCATGGTCATCGTAGGTGACAAGTTTGAACCAGGGCTGGGGGGAGGCGTTTGCCAGGTATCCTCAACCCTCTATAATGCGGTCCTGATGGCGGGCCTGGAAATCGTCGAACGCCACAACCACAACCTGGCGGTCGTATATGTTCCCCAGGGACTGGATGCCACAGTCTCTTATGGATCGCAGGATTTTCGATTTAAGAACAGCAGCTCGGCGCCCCTCTATATTCAAGCATTCACTGATGGTGGGCAATTGACCATTTCTCTTTATGGAAACTTGAAAGACAAAGTCAACGTAAAATTGAGCCATATGATTGACCAAGTAATTCCTTTTGGTGAGACTCAGGAAACCGACCCCAGTCTGGCAGCCGGACAACAGCAGGTGGATCACGGTGGGCAAGTGGGCTATTCCACGCGCGCTTATCGCGCCTACTACGATGCCAGTGACAACCTGATTAAACGAGAGCTGCTGTCATCGGATTATTACAGCCCATTGAATCGCGTGGTACGGGTGGGACCTTCTCAACCGGTCTCCAGCCAACCGACGCAGACCGGTAAAACGGATCCCAATACTGTGAAACCCGATCCGGGGAGTGATATTAAAAAGCCTCCGACGGTCAATGACTCGAATACTTCAGCAACGTCGTCTACAACCCACAAACCATGAGATGATACCGAGGGCATAACAAGATGAGCGAAGTGGAATTGATGAAAAGCCAACCCCGAGTTTGGAAGATTATAATAAGCCTTGCCGCCCTCCTGGCGGTTTTTGTGTTGACCGGATTTCTAACCATGAGATTTCAGTATGCCGCCATGGATCCAAAGGACAAAACCGCTGTGGATGTAATTGTCCCGGACAAAAGCAGCGCCGTCCAGGTGGCTGCTTTTCTGCGAGACAAAGGCCTGGTTCATAGCCAGCTGGCTTTTCGCATTTACTGCAGCCAGAACCACTTGGCCAGCAGCTTGAAACCCGGTCATTATCGATTTTATCGCAGCCAGAGTCTGGCGGAAATAGCAGCTCAGATCAGCCAGGGAAAGGTTGTTAGCACGACATTTACTGTACCGGAGGGGTACACGGTGGAACAGATCGGACGACTTCTGGTTGACAAAAAACTGGTATCGGCAGCCGACTGGCAAGCCGCTCTAAAAAGTGATTATGCTTTCAGCTTTTTACCTCCGGCGGGAGGGAAAAGAGAACAGCGACTGGAAGGCTTCTTGTTTCCGGACACCTATAATATTGAAGAAAAGACTTCAGCCCGACAGATCATTCAGTTAATGCTGGAGCGTTTTAACTCCGTCTGGTCGAATGGAATGGCACAGGAGGCTCAGCAGCAAAAGAAAAGCCCCCTGGAGGTGGTCACCGTTGCTTCCTTGATTGAGCGTGAAGCCAAGGTTGCGGCGGAACGGGAGATTATTTCCGGGGTGATAAAGAACCGTCTGAGTATTCATATGGCCTTACAGATGTGTCCAACCGTCCTGTATGCGCTCAAACAGGAAAAGGACATACTCAGTCTGGCTGATCTAAAAATTGAATCGCCTTACAATACCTACAAATACCCGGGGCTGCCCCCGGGGCCCATAGCCTGCCCAGGACGAGCTTCTTTGCAGGCAGCGCTTCATCCCCAGCAGCACAGCTATTTTTATTATGTATCTAAAGGGGATGGAACCCATTATTTTTCTAAAACCTTTGCCGAGCACGCAGCGGCAGTCAAGAAATACGAAAAGTAGGCCAGACTATATTTCAAAGAAGGCCGCAAAGTAAACAGGCAGGTACGATTTTGCTCGTTCTGTGGAGGTGTGTCCGGAGTGAAGATGCCGGAACTGGTTCTTCCCGGTGGTAATCTGGAGAAATTAAAAACAGCTGCAGCTTTTGGCGCTGACGCGGTATACTTTGGGGGCAAGGACTTCAGCTTACGAGCGTATGCCGGCAATTTTGAGCTGAGAGAAATGGCTGCCGCTATCACCTACTTGCATCAGATGAATAAGAAGGCCTATATTACGGTGAATATCACGGCTCATAACCGGGACCTGGCCCTCCTTCCCGCCTACCTGGAAGGATTGGCCTCTTTGCAGCCCGATGCCTTGATCATATCAGACCCAGGAGTGATGCGCCTGGCCCTCCAATATGCCCCGGGGATTTCCCTTACAGTCAGCACCCAGGCCAATATTTGCAACTATGAAAGCGCTGCTTTTTATCGAGACCTGGGCGCCGCTCGCCTGGTGCTGGCCAGAGAACTGAGTCTGGACGAAATCGCCGAGATTCATGACAAAACAGAAATAGAATTGGAGATATTTATCCACGGTGCCATGTGCATGGCTTACTCGGGACGCTGTCTTTTATCTCATTATTTAACTGGACGCAGTGCCAACCGAGGAGCCTGCGCCCATCCCTGCCGTTACCACTATGCTCTGCAAGAGGAAAAAAGGCCAGGCCAGTTCTTCCCCCTGGAGGAGGATGACCGAGGATCCTATATTCTCAATTCCCGTGACCTGTGCCTGTTGGAATACCTGCCGTCTCTGATGGATCTGGGCATCGATGCCTTCAAAGTAGAAGGACGCATGAAGAGTCCTCTATATGTGGCAAGTGCAGCCAGTATCTATCGCTCAGCTATTGATGCTTATCAAGAATCCGGGCGCGCTTTCCCCCCCGATCAGAGGGAGGCCTGGCTGACCGAACTTCGTCTTACCGCGACCCGACCTTTCACCGACGGCTTTATGGAGCCTCCAGTCTCGGATATGCAGGATTGGGACAAAGCGGATTCGGATATACGGGCCGAATTTTGCGGAATCATCCGGGGCTTCGTTGCACAAGAACGGCTCTTGGAAGTTGAGCAGCGAGCCAACTTCGGACCCGGTGATTCCCTGGAAATTCTGGTCCCCGGGGGGAGTATAATCAGATTGGATCTGCAATTGCTCTTGAACGAAGAAATGCAGGTCATCGACAGAGCCCGCCATGCCCGGCAGAGGGTTTTCCTGCCTTATTATGAGCCGCTGCCGGAATATTCCATATTACGAAGGGTGGAGAGGCAGCATGCATGACCAAATTCTAGGCCGCGTCAATCCGCTCAATATTGATATGTTAAGCAAGATCATCGAAGCTTATGAGCATCTGGGAATCGTCACCACCCTGGATCGACACCGGGGTTTGGTGGTGGTCCGCTGCACTCCTGATACCCACAAAGACATTCTGCACATCCTATCGAGTCTTCCTTTCCCGATCACCTTATTTATTTCTCCTGAATAAAATCTCCCTGCAATAGCCAGGTATAACAAAGTAAGGCGAAGTCCACAATGATAGAAAGATTGGCTTTGGAGGGATTTGGATGTCTCGCCGTCGCATTGTGGTTCTTATGATCCTGTTTTTGGCATTGTTTACGATTCTGGGAGGCCGAATGGCCTATTGCCAGCTTATTCAGGGACCGGAACTTGCTGCCCGGGCTGCGGCTATGCGCAGCCAGCGGGTAGAGTTAAAAGAATACTCCCGGGGGGATATCCTTGATCGGAACCAACTTCCACTAACCAACAGCGCTAGCAGCATGTCCTTGTACTGCCTGCCCCAAAATCTCAACACGAACAGTGCCGAACGTACGCGAGAAGCGACCGAGGTCACCCTGCAGGATGTCACCCACCACCTGGGTCCTATACTGGGCCGGGAACCGGAAAGGCTTTACCAGCAGTTGGTCGCATCCATGGAAAAGAACAGCGGCTGGGTACGATTGGCCGATGGATTAAGCAGTGAACAACAAGCATCCATCAGCGCATTGAAGCAGCCCTCCCTGGTCATGGTGCCGATCACCAAGCGCTACCAGGATAACGGCTTCTGTGCGCATCTTCTGGGATATATTGATGGCGGGGCGGCTCCTAGAGGAGTGGCAGGGGTGGAAAAGGCCTACAACCAGCTGTTGAGCGGCGCTTCATCCGCCAGCCAGCTGGTTTCGGTTCAGGATGCCCGGGGAGCAGCCATTGATGGTCTCATGTATAAAATACGGCAGGAACAAGACCAGCAGAAATCGGCTGTAGTTTTGACCATAGATCGCCGGGTGCAGGAAATGGCTGAACAGGCGTTGGACCGCTGGGTGAAAAGGGGTGCGGTAGTTATTATGGATGTCCATAGCAAGGAAGTGCTGGCCATGGTCAGCCGGCCTTCTTTCAATCCTTACGCAGTAGGGGAGAGCCGGGGAACAGATTCGCCTCTAATCAACCGGGCTTTAACCAAGTATTATCCGGGATCCATGTTCAAAATTCTGGTGGCCGCTGCTGCCCTCGAGGAAGGGGTGGTGAAACCTGATGAAAACTTTTTCTGCTCCGGGAAATACATCATGCCGGATGGTTTCTCCTTCTCCTGCGAAAGAAAAACCGGGCATGGTAAGCTGACTTTTGCTCAGGCCTTCGCCCTTTCCTGTAATCCAACTTTTATTGATGTGGGAACCCGGCTAAAAACATCAGGATTGATGGCTTATGTTAAGAAAATGCATATCGACGAAGAGGGACTAATAGGATACCCTATAGTCAGTGGCACTGGGATAAGAATCAACCCTGGCCCCCGGGCATTGGCCAATGCCTGTCTCGGACAAGATGGTGTGATGTTGTCGCCTTTGCAGGTTTGTTCGTTAATTTCTACTGTGGCCGACCAGGGGCGCTGGGCAACCCCCCGAGTATTAAGCTACACCATTGATGCCAACGGGCAACAACAAACACCGCCTGCCGCGCAAGAAGAACAGGTGCTCAGTCAGCAAACCGTAGGAATCCTTCAGAGACTCATGGAGAAAGTAGTTAAAGAGGGGACGGGGACCACAGCCTCCTTTCCAGAAGCACCGGCTGCCGGGAAGACAGGAACCAGCCAAACCGGAATGCTAAAGGATCAGGACCAGGAGGTGCTCAATACCTGGTTCGGCGGTTATTTCCCGGCCGACCATCCCCGCTGGGCGATGGTTATTCTGGTGGAAGACGGTAAATCAGGGGCCCGCGATGCAGCTCCCGTTTTTAAAGATATTGCGCAGAATATGGTTAACACCCTGGGAAGCCGGGTAGATTAAATACAGAACCACATCCTTTACAGCATAAAGAGAGAAAAGGCGGCCTGAACAACCACAGATCACCCTAACACATTTAGCAGCAAGCTAAGGAGGTATAGACATGACAGTCATATGTGTTTTACAGGGTGAAGAAAAGGAATGTTTCCTCTCCACGGATGAGCTTCTCGCAGATTTGTTGGAACACTGGCCTAGAATTACACAGGGCACGGCTTATCAGGAGATTAAGAATCAGGAGCGCGCCTCCAATCCCAGCGATTCAAGTGGACTCATGGATGATTTATTAGAACAATGGCCTAGAATTACACTGGGAACGGTTTATCAGGAGATTGAGAATCAGCAACATTCCTCCAATCTCAGCGATCCGAGTGGACTCATGGATGATTTTTTGGATCAGTGGCCCAGAATTACACTGGGAACGGCCTACTCTATGGAAGAACCGGTCAGTCAAGCATACCAGACCAACCGGCTCCAGGATTGTCTGGAAGAATGGCCGCGGATAACCCAGGCCAGCGCCCGTGGAATCGCTGAAATCAGCAGGGAACCTTTGAGGAATGCTTGCGGGGCGAATCTGCTGGACGACTTACTGGATCAGTGGCCCAAACCTACCCTGGGCACAGCGAGCGAAGAAGCCCTGGATAAGACGGAAACAATGAGTAAGGATTATCGGGCAAATCTGCTGACCGATTTGCAGGAATCATGGCCCAAAATCACCCAGGCCCACGAGAAAACCCTGGACAAGGATTCTTAGGGTGCTAGTGATCCTTTGGGGAGACTGATGGCTTCTTAAAAGAAGCCCTAAGCCCAAATTGATAATAGGGGGTTATAGGGATGAACGTGGTGTTTATTTTAATCGGCCGCCGAACAGAAGAAGCTGTAAAGGTACAGACTGTATTGAGTGACTTTGGTGATGTCATTCGCACCCGTCTGGGAATCAACCGGGAATTGACCCAGGAGAACGATGCCTCGGGATTCATCTTCCTGGAACTCTGTGGGGATGAAAAACGGGGGCAGGATCTATGCAATGCCTTAAACGCCATCCCAGACGTCAAGGCAGAATGCTTAAAAATCGAACTCCCCGGGTGCAGTTGCGGCTGCCAGGGATAATAAAACCTACCACTGGCAGCGGGAAGCCGCTGCACGGAGCAATCCGGGCCAGGCGCCCGGGTTGTTTTTTTGCCTACAATTATCTTTGACTATTATTGACTATTAAATAATGACGGATTATAATGGAAATACATAGTAGGGAAAAGATAGTTCATTGACCGTTCGCCAAGAGCTTTAATTCCCGAATCATGGATGCGGGCAATGGCTCGCTTCTCTTGTTCCTTGAGGTTGTAACCTGAAAAAGAGAGACCCAAACCCTTGCTCACAGCAGCCTGGGATCCGCTGGAGAAACTTGAAGAGTATGTGGAGAGGACCTGAAGGAGGTAATACTGATGGCAAAAACACTGGGAATTGACCTGGGAACTACCAACTCGGTAGTTGCTGTGATGGAAGCGGGAACCCCGGCCGTCATTGCTAACGCGGAAGGTGGTCGTACCACTCCATCGGTTGTAGCTTTTAAAGACAATGATGAGCGCCTGGTTGGCCAGGTGGCAAAAAGGCAGGGAGCATTGAATCCGGAAAGAACCTTTTACTCGGCCAAGCGTTTTATCGGCCGCCGTTATTTAGAGGTGGAAGATGAGCGTAAACTGGTTCCCTATACGATGGCAGCAGGACCCAATGATGCCGTTCGCTTTAAAGTCAAAGATCATCTGATCGCACCGGAGGAGGTATCCGCGCAGGTATTGAAAAAACTGGTCGACGATGCTTCCCAGTACCTGGGTGAACGGATCAAAGATGTGGTCATTACCGTACCGGCCTACTTTAATGACGCCCAGCGTCAAGCCACCAAGGACGCCGGTAAAATTGCGGGTTTGAATGTTTTGCGCATCATCAATGAACCGACCGCTGCTGCCCTGGCCTACGGTCTGGATAAGAAGAATAATGAAACGATCCTGGTTTTCGACCTGGGAGGAGGAACTTTTGATGTCTCCATCCTGGAAGTAGGTGACGGGGTATTTGAAGTGAAATCCACCAATGGAGACACCCATCTCGGCGGTGACAACTTCGATAAAATGGTGGTGGACTATCTAGCCGGAGAGTTTCAAAAAGACTACGGCATTGATTTGCGCAAAGATAAACAGGCCCTGCAGCGCCTGACGGAAGCAGCTGAAAAGGCCAAAGTGGAACTATCCAGTATGATGGAAACCCAGATTAGTCTACCCTTTATCACGGCTGATGCTAGTGGCCCCAGGCACTTAGACCTCAAGTTGAGCCGGGCCAAATTGGAAGATCTAATCCACGACCTGGTGGAAAAATGCCGGGAACCGGTCAAAAATGCCCTGGCTGATGCGAAATTAACCAGCAAAGACCTGGACGAAGTCATTCTGGTCGGGGGATCCACACGTATTCCAGCGGTGCAAAAGCTGGTTCGCGACCTGACCGGGAAAGATCCTAATATGGGCGTAAACCCGGATGAAGTTGTAGCCATTGGGGCCGCCATTCAAGGTGGTGTATTGTCCGGTGAAGTAAAAGATGTAGTCCTTTTGGATGTGACTCCCCTGTCGCTGGGAGTAGAAACCATGGGCGGTCTGATGACTCGGATCATAGAAAGAAACACTACAATTCCCGCCCGGCGCAGTGAGATTTTCTCCACCGCCGAAGACAACCAGCCGGCTGTGGACATTAATGTCCTGCAGGGTGAACGGGAAATGGCCCGGGACAACCGCTCCCTGGGACAATTTAAATTGGAGGGAATCAGCCCGGCAGCCCGCGGAATACCTCAGGTGGAAGTGACTTTTGATATCGATGCCAATGGCATCCTCAAGGTAAGCGCCCGGGATAAAGGTACGGGCAAAGAACAGACGGTAACCATCAGCGGTTCTTCCAATCTTGATCATGGTGAGATCGACCGCATGCTGGATGATGCCAAGCGTTATGCCGATGAAGATAAACAACGCCGCTCGGAAGTGGAACAACGCAATGAAGCCGACAGCCTGTGCTACCAGGTGGAACGCCAACTGGGTACACTGGGTGAGCAGCTGCCGCTTCATGAGAAAGCCCGCATCGAGAACCTGGTTCAAGACCTGCGAGTCGTGTTAAAAGAAAACGGATCTCTGGAGCGGGTGCGCAGCCTGCGAGAAGAACTGGAGCAGGCCGCCCAGGCTTTTGGAAGCCTGGCTTCTCAGGGAGCAGGGTCTCAGAAGGATGGCCCCGGGGCAGGATCCGACGTAGTAGATGCCGAGTTTGACGAGACCTAAGATGAAAGCGGTTGACGGAGGCTGGTGGGTATGGCGGTAAAGTTTCAAGATTATTACCAAACCCTGGGTGTGAAACGGGATGCCGATGAAAAGGCCATAAAGGCTGCTTATCGCAAACTGGCTCGCAAGTGGCATCCCGACTTGCACAGTGGTAAAAAGAAAGAAGAAGCAGAAGAAAAATTTAAACAAATCAATGAAGCCAACGAAGTTCTAAGCGATCCGGATAAGCGGGCCAAGTATGACCGGCTGGGAGCCAACTGGCGGGCTGGTGATAATTTCAATACCCCGCCCGACATGGACGGGGCTCGTTACTACACCAGCGCTGATTTTAACCCCGAAGACCTGGGCGGTTTCAGCGATTTCTTTGCCAGCATGTTTGCCGGCGGTCGCTCCCCCTACACCGGAAGGGAGTCATACCAGCAGTCGTCGCGGCGTGGGCAGGATATTGAAAGCAGCATGGATCTGACCCTGGAGGAACTGTTCCACGGGGGCAGCAAATCCCTGCGCCTGGCTACGACCAGCATATGTCCCACCTGTCAGGGCACGGGCATTAGCGGGCGAGCTGTCTGCAGCCGTTGTGGAGGAACCGGAGGCCTGCCCGAGCAGAAGACATTGGAAGTGAAAATACCTTCTGGGGTCGCTGAGGGCAGCCGCATTCGGCTGAAAGGTCAGGGAGGCGAAGGTGCCGGAGGGGGACAGCGCGGCGATCTATACTTAAAGATCCATGTTCTTCCTCATCCTCTCTTCTCCCTGCAAGGGTTGGATCTGGAGATCGAAGTGGTCATCGCCCCTGAGCAGGCAGTACTGGGTGATCGGGTGGAAGTGCCTACCCTGGAGAAATCTCTTTTGGTCACGGTTCCACCGAACAGCCACGGTGGGCAGCGGCTGCGCTTGAAAGGGAAGGGCCTACAGAACAAAGAAAGCAGTCGAGGGGATCTTTACGTCCGGCTCAAGATTGATATTCCCCGCATCCTCAGTGAGGAGGAGATGGAGTTGTATCGCAAAATCCAGGAAATAAAGAAAAAGTAGGGGTGTGCCATGACGCTATTCAGGATCTATTACCAGTGTTATGAAGAAAAGCTCCCCGTTTCCGAATTGGATATCCATCCCGATATGCTCTCTACCTTGCAGGAAATGGGGGTCGTGGATGTGGCAGCGGGTTTGATCGATGCTGGCAGTCTGCGCCGTTTGAATAAAATACAACGTTTAAAGAACTTCCTGGGGGTCAACCTGACCGGTGCTGCCATCATCGCCGATTTGCTGGAACGGATCGAGGACCTGGAGGAAGAGGTGGAAGTTATGAAACGAAAGAGGTGAACAGGATGAACATAGAACGTTTCACACAGAAATCACGCTCGGCTCTAGCTGACGCCCAGCAGCGGGCAGCAGTCCGGCATCACCAGGAAGTCTCTGGCAAACATCTCCTGGATGCTCTGTTGAACCAGGAAGGGGGCATCACTGTTCGCCTGCTGGAGCAGGCCGGAATCAATGTGCCCGCCTTTCAACAGGAATTAGACCGCATTTTAGAGCGGGTTCCGGCTGTATACGGCGTCGAAGGAGCCGCATATACCAGCCAGGCTCTGGCCAGGATCTTGAACCGGGCCGAGATAGAGGCTCAGGACTTAAAAGATGATTATATCAGTGTTGAACACCTTCTCCTGGCTTTGCTCAGTGAAGGAGAAAATGAAGTAAAGAACCTCCTGGAGAAATCCGGATTGAACCGGGATGGCCTACTCAATTCCCTGCGCAGTGTACGGGGATCTCAGCGGGTCACCAGTGACAACCCCGAGGACAGCTACGAAGCCCTGGAGCGCTATGGCCGGGATCTGACCCGCCTGGCTGCAGAGGGGAAGCTGGATCCGGTAATCGGAAGAGATGAGGAGATTCGCCGGGTAATGGAGATTCTCTCCCGGCGCACCAAGAACAACCCGGTGCTCATTGGAGAACCGGGGGTGGGCAAGACGGCCATCGTAGAAGGACTGGCGCGCCGTATTGTAGCCCGCGACGTTCCCGAGGGTTTGAAGGACAAACAGATTATAGCCCTGGATATGGGCGCACTGGTGGCCGGAGCCAAGTACCGGGGAGAATTTGAAGAACGACTAAAAGCAGTGCTCAAAGAAGTGGAAAAATCCACGGGCCGCGTAGTGCTCTTTATCGATGAGCTGCACACGGTGGTTGGTGCCGGTGCTGCTGAAGGCTCGATGGATGCCAGCAATCTATTAAAACCCATGCTTTCCAGGGGCGAGCTGCGCGCCATCGGCGCCACCACCCTGGACGAATACCGTAAATATATAGAAAAAGACGCGGCTCTGGAACGCCGGTTTCAGCCGATTATGGTCAATCCTCCTTCCGTTGAGGACACCATCTCCATCTTGCGCGGTTTAAAAGAGCGCTACGAAGTGCACCACGGAGTGCGCATCCAGGATTCCGCCCTGGTGGCGGCGGCGGTCTTGTCCGACCGCTATATTTCGGACCGCTTCCTGCCCGACAAAGCCATCGACCTGATGGACGAATCGGCCGCCCGGCTGCGCACCGAGATTGACAGCATGCCCATAGCCCTGGATGAGATCACCCGGCGCATCATGCAGTTGGAAATCGAATCCGCTGCCCTGGAGAAGGAAAAAGACGCTGCTTCCAAAGAACGGCGAAAAAATATCGAACAGGAGCTGCAGGACCTGCACTCGGAAGGCGATGTCATGAAAGCGCAGTGGCAGGCGGAAAAGCAGGCTATATCCAGGGTGCGTCAAATCAAGAAGGAAATTGAAGAATACCGCAATGAAATGGAGCGGGCCGAACGGGAGTATGATTTGAACCGCATCGCTGAAATCAAATACGGGGTGCTAGGTGAGCTGGAGAGAAAGCTAAAGGCGGAAGAAGAACTCTTGGCCGGCAAGCAAAAACATACCATGCTGCTCAAAGAAGAAGTGGATGCCGAGGACATCGCCAAAGTGGTGGGCCGTTGGACCGGAATTCCGGTTACCCGTCTGCTGGAGGGCGAACGAGAGAAACTGGCCCATATGGAGGATTTACTCCATGAGCGGGTGGTAGGGCAGGAAGAAGCGATCAAAGCCGTTAGCGATGCAGTATTGCGTTCTCGTAGTGGGCTCAAAGATCCCAACCGGCCGGTGGGCAGCTTCATCTTCCTGGGGCCGACCGGAGTGGGAAAGACCGAGCTGAGCCGGGCCTTAGCCGAGACACTTTTTGATGATGAGCGCAACATCGTGCGCATCGACATGTCAGAGTATATGGAAAAACACAGTGTAGCTCGTTTAATCGGGGCGCCTCCCGGCTATGTTGGCTACGAGGAAGGCGGTCAGCTCACCGAGGCGGTGCGGCGCAAACCCTATTCGGTGGTTCTGTTTGACGAGATCGAGAAGGCCCATAATGATGTGTTCAATGTCTTTTTGCAGATTCTGGACGATGGGCGGCTCACTGACGGGCAGGGCCGGGTGGTGAATTTTCGCAACACCATTATCATCATGACTTCTAATATCGGCAGCCAGGAGATTCTCAACGTTCAGCAAAAGGGCGGAGACTACGAAGGGATGAAACAGCGGGTTTTGGGGCTCTTGCGCCAGAACTTCCGCCCCGAATTCCTCAATAGGGTGGATGAAATCATTGTCTTCCATGCTCTGGAGAAGGCTGAAATCGAAAAGATCGCTGCCATGCTTTTGGAGAAACTTGCTCAGCGCTTCCAGACTACCACCCGAGCAACGCTGAACTGGGATGAGAAAGCCCTGGACTATGTGGCCCGCAACGGCTACGACCCGTCTTACGGTGCCCGGCCTCTAAAACGCCTGATCCAGCAGGAGGTGGAAACTCGACTGTCGCGCATTATCATCAGCGGGGGGGTCAAACCCGAAGATCAGGTCTTGATAACCGCCAACGAAAGTGAGCTTGAACTCACCGTAATCGATAACAGTACGAGATTGATATAATATACTAGTCAGGGAAAATACACAGTGGAGCCGGGCAAAATCACCCGGCTCCACTTTTTTTTCGTAGACTTTATTCCGCGTTTATACGAAAAAGGATGAAAACGAAATGGGATGGAAAGATTTTCTAATACAAAAATACATGATCCTGCTTGACCTTAACGTAACGTAATGGTTTATCCTATTCATAAGGGAGGCGCCTCCATGGAATACACGATTAATCAAATAGCCCGGCTGGCAGGAGTAACTCTCAGAACTTTGCGGTATTACGATAAAATCGGCTTATTAGTCCCTTCCGCCAGAAGTAATGCGGGATATCGGATTTATTCGGATGATGATGCCCAGCGGCTTCAGCAGATTCTCTTTTTTCGGGAGCTGGATTTTCCTCTGGCTAAGATCAATGAAATACTGAATAACCCGGCCTTTGACAGGAGAGAAGCATTAAAGATGCAGGTCGATTTTCTGCAAAAGCGATCCCAGAGATACTTGCGTTTATCAGAGCTAGCCAGGGACACCCTGGCCAATCAAGAAGGAGGAAAGAAGATGGCTGACAAGGATATGTTCCAAGCTTTTGACTATGACAAGATGATGGAAGAGCAAAAGCAGTACGAAGACGAAGTAAAAGAACGATGGGGAAATACAGATGCATATCGGGTTTCTCAGGAAAGAACCTCCAAGTATACTAAGGAGGACTGGGAACGGATTAACAATATTCAAACCCAAAATCTGAATGACCTTTGTGCTCTCTATGAAGCCAGGGTTCCCCATGACGATCCTCGTGTCCAGGAAGTGGTTGATAGGACCCGGTTATTTATCAGCGATCATTTTTATGAATGCACGTTGGAAGCATGGAGCTGTTTGGGGCAGATGTACATTGCCGATGAGCGCTTTAAAGCCTTCTATGAAAAATTATCGCCCGGCCTGGCTGCCTATTACAATGACGCCATCCAGCATTACTGTATTGTTAACGCTTAAAACGACAGGGGGAAGCGGAGAAAGCTGCTTCCCCCCTGTCAATTCGAATCAACGGCTGCTGTCTTCTTTAGAGGATCTGTTGTTCCTTAAGTTCCAATAGGGCTTCTTTAACTGCCTGCTTGACTGCGGACTTAATAACCACAAATAGCACCGACAATATAAGGATCATAATCAGAAGACTAATAAGCAATCCTACTACCATCGACAACATCTCTTCCCCCCTTAAATAGTGAAAGGCCGAACCGTGTCGCTTACCTGCTAATTATTCATGTCTCAAGTATACAAGTTCTTAGCTCAGGTTTGGAAGAACTTTCCTGCTGGGATCCTCCTATTTCTTTATCGAATAGTCAGGGGAGAACGGCCTGCAATGATAATTTATTGTAATAATTTATCAGAAAATGACGGAAAAAAATTCCAGTAAAATCAAGGGAATATGACGTACTAAGCTGAAACTTATACAAAAAAAGGAAGGGATATCATGAGGAAGAAACCCATCTTGATCACACTAGTATGTCTGAGTCTCTTATTGACCACCTGCATCGGTTCGGCAGCTGCGTCATCGGACAATGATCAGAAATCCCTGGAAAAGTCTATTGCGCAGGCCCTCACTCAGTCGGGCATCGACCTTGGGAAAAATCCCACTTTGCTATCAACAGATAATAAATTGCTTTCTAATAACATTCATGAGTATGTCTATATCTTGAAGGTCGGAGATGGCCCTCATGACTTTATTGGTGTTCACCGGGTAGTAAAAGACAGGCTGCCTTTTGTCCCCATCAAGGCAGACAAGGCGGTTATGATGATCCCCGGGGATAGCTGCGACTTCCATTCCGCATTCCTGCTGCCCAGTGATCGGGACCGGTCTATGGCGGTTTACCTGGCGAAAAATAATATAGACGTGTGGGGTATTGATCTTCGCTGGACTTTCATTACACCTGTAACCAGCGACTTTTCCTTCATGAAAAGCTGGAACACCGATACTCACCTGGGTGACATCCGGATGGGGGTCAGATTCGCCCGAACGGTTAGAGCTTTAACCGGCAGCGGAAAAGGTAAGATTTTTATGCTGGGGCACAGCCGGGGAGCCCAGTTTGTTTATGCCTACGCCAATAATGAAACCCAGCTGCCAGCTGGCAAAAGAGATCTTTGCGGGATCATCCCCATGGATATGGTGTATAAATTCGCTCCCCAGGATCAAGCGTTACAGAACGCAGCCTATGCACGCTATCAAGCCTACAAGACCATTTATGATGCAGGCAAGTATTATAGTGATGATGGCCTACAGATGAAGGTATTGGCGTCATTAGCGGGGATAGCTCCTGATGCACCTTCTAAAGCAGTACCAGGTATGACCAATATGCAGGCCGCCCTTTTTGCTTTAACTTCTACCTATGCCACGGTCATACCGCCATTGCAGTCCATCACCCCCTATTATCATTATCTGGCCGGCACGTTTGATGCTGCCAGCGGCTTGCCTACCGGGCTTCGCTATGCTGACCCGCAATACATTATACGCCAGGGAATAGCCGCACCACCTTACCAGAGCCTGGGAGAAATGATCGACGGTGAGGCTCTAATGAGTGATGCAGTGGATGTCCCTTATGATGACCATCTCCAAGAGATAACCATTCCAGTATTATACGTGGGAGCGGCCGGCGGAATGGGGGCCTATGGAACCTATACCCCAACCCTGCTCGGCAGTAAAGACAAAAGTACAGTTATGGTTCAACTGGAGGCGACCGGTTCAGAAGCGTTGGATTTTGGACATGCGGATCTGATATGGTCAAACAATGCACCTAGCCTGGTCTGGCAGCCTATCAGGAAGTGGATTCAAAACCACTGAGTAAACCGCGGGAAAGTGATAAAGGCTGTTGGCATAGAGAATGCCAGCAGCCTCACTTTTTTATCCGAAGCCTGGTCTCAAACCGGGAATCCACCCAGCCAGGGCATATTAGACGTAGCAGGATAGCCCTCCATCGACCATGATGATATTTCCAGTCAGCCATTGAGAATCATCGGAGGCCAGGAACACGATGCTGCCGGTCATATCCTCCGGATATCCCACCCGCTGCATTGGAAAAATGCGGGTCAACTTATGCATCTTACCCGTTTCTTCCAGACGATCCATTTCCTCCTGCATCATAGGGGTCATGATGGAGCAAGAAGAGGGACGAGTCCAAAATGGCTATTTAATGATATTTACACTTATCATAGTAATAGGATTGGTGTCACTAACCCCGAAAAATATGAAGTAGGTCTTTATGTATTGATTTAATTACAGTTTATCAAATTTGGAACAAACCAATATAATGTATGATTAAATAACAGAATCGAGCACGTTGGAGTGACATAAAGTAATAATAACGAACATACACTTGACA
>DATMYR010000088.1:0-216064 GCA_035560815.1 Syntrophomonadaceae bacterium
GAGTCGCTTATATTAGGACTTTTGAACCTTGGGGATTTAAGCAAAAAGAGGCTGAATTTCTGAATATACTATTTGGACTTATAATAAACGCTTTGAATCCAGGCAGTGCTTGAACCGAAACATGATAGTTAATATTCAGGCATTTAGCATAACTATTTTATTAAGACCGGATCGCCGGTCTTGTGTCTTTTTGAGGATTGGTTAAGCGGTAAAGGCAGGAGGAAGAATTGGAAGGGCGAATTAATTATTGAGATGACTGGTTTTCTAGAAAACCTCACAATATGGGAGGTAATTAATAGAACATGATTATTATTGGTGTAGTACTAGCCGTTATCCTTGTAACTATGTTGTTCATTTCTCTTTCGGTATACCAGACCGTTATAATGGAAAAGGTAGGTAACAAATTTAAGGATAGACCAGAAATATTATTCCTATTGGCAGCAATATGTTTAATAATTGGTGTTTTGATTTCAAAAAGTTTGTAGGTTAAAAATCGGGGGCTAACCAACCCCCGACTTCCTTTTATTGGTACATTAAGCTTACCGAATGGCAATCGCCTGAATTTCGGTTTTTACGGTAGGGGTGAGCAAAATCGGGTACGTGCCTATTAACTAACCCCCATCGTTATTTCAAAAAGCCCGTTCAATCGACGTACTTTGTACGCCTCAATCGCGGGCTTTTCTCATGCCTTGATCTTCACTTCTGTCACTCGACCTGGTACAATTCGCGTCGGGAGACTCTTTACGGCTGACATGTAAAAAAATAGGTGCTGGCTTGGAGCGTGATTTCAGGTTATGCTAGAAAATAGAAAACATTTTGAAATTTTCCCTGTATATATAAACAAAATGTGGTTCTTTGAAGGGGAGTTGTGCTGAGATGAAGCGTATCTGGCCATGGGTTGCCCTTATTCTGTTCATCAATGTGGGTGCCGCCTTGTATTATTGGGGCACGAACCATCAAAAGACGCCGGTGATTCCAGCCAGCCAGACCGTGCCATCTCAGAACAGACTGCAGACCATTACTTTGGTAGCGGCCGGTGACTGCCTGATGCATAACACCCAGATTTGGTCAGGTGAGCAGAAAGATGGCAGTTATTCTTTCTCCACTTTTTTCCCCCAGGTGCAAAAACTGATCGAGGAAGGCGATTACACTTCAACCAACTTTGAAGCCCCTATGGCCGGACCGGCCAAAGGGTACGCCGGATATCCTCTGTTTAACAGCCCTGATGCTGCGGCGGATGCCTTCAAAAAAGCGGGATTCGATCTGGTTGTGACTGCCAACAACCACATCATGGACCAGGGATTGGACGGAGCTTTACGCACCATGCGGGTTCTGCACCAGGCCGGGCTCGATACAGTCGGAACCAATGCGGCGCCCGCTGACAGCACCTGGCTGATCAAAGACATCAAAGGGGTCAAGGTAGGATACCTGGCCTATGCCTTCAGTACAAACGGAATGCCTATACCGGCCGGTCATCAGTATTTCTTCAACTTCCTGGATAAGGACCGGGTCCTGGCAGATATTAAGAAACTGCGTCCCCAGGTAGACGTCCTCATCCTGGTTCTCCATTGGGGCCTGGAATACAATCCCAAGCCCACTCCGGAGCAAAAGGCTTTAGCCCGCCAATTTCTGGAGGCCGGCGCCGATGCCATTCTGGGCAGCCATCCCCATGTTATTCAGACCATGGAAACCATAAAGATTAATGATCAGGACAAATTCGTCATCTACTCCATGGGCAACTTCATCAGCCACCAAATTGGACAAGAACGCAACAGCGGGATTGTTCTCAAATTAAAGTTCACCAAAGACACTGAGAGCGGCCGGACCTCGCTGCAGGAAGTGTCCTATACACCCACCTTTTCTCACCCCTATATGGACCATGGAAGCCGCAAGTTTCGAGTTGTTCCGGTGGAAGAAACCATTGCTTTAATCAAGAGTGGAAAGGAGCCCTATCTAACCCAACAAGATCTGCCGGTTCTGACATCAGTTCTGGCTTCCACGCGTAAACAATTAGGAGAAGGATTTATCCGCAAATAGGACCGTATCAGCGAAAGCGAGGTAAATGGCATGAAGCTTCGGGAAATCATGACCCTGGATCCCATTACCTTGAAACCTGACCAGTCGGTACAAGAAGCGGCTACGCTGTTTCTGGAACATGAAGTGGATGGTGCTCCCGTGGTGGATGAGGAAGAGCGAATCATGGGACTGTTTACCAAGTCGCACCTGTACCGCTGCATAAGTCAGGGACTGGATCGGGGCACCCCGGTTTCCGTCCTGATGCGCCGGGATGTGATCATCGGCCACCCGAACGACAATGTGGAGGGGTTGCTCTATCCTGGCGTTGGGCGCCTGCCGGTGGTAGAGGGGGATCGGGTGGTGGGAATGGTGACCCGCACTGATCTATCGCGCACTTTTTTTAACTCTTTTCGTGAAGTTTCGGTTGAATTTGAAACCATCATCAATTCCACTCACAATATGATTGTTTCCGTTGATACGGACGGACTCATCAATGTCTTTAACGCTTCTGCTGAAAAAAACCTGCGCATTTCCGTCGACGAGGTTCGCGGACGTCCAATCCTGGATGTATTTCCTACCAGCGGTCTTTTAGAAACTCTGAAGAGCCGCGCCGTAGAGGCCATGCAGAAGATCATTCTCAATGACCAATTGTATCTTTCCAACCGATCACCCATCATTAAAGACGGAAAGGTCATCGGCGCCGTGGCCGTACTTCAAGATATATCCGATCTGGAAAATCTTTCCCAGGAACTGGTTACCGTCAAGGAGTTGAATGAAGAATTGGATGCGATTATCGAGTCTTCCTTCGATGGACTCTACATTGCGGACGGTCAGGGGATGACCCTGCGGGTGAATAAGGCTTTTGAAATGATTACCGGCGTTAGCGCCATCGAGTTTTTGGGTCGTGATGTGGCAGACATCGAGAATGAGGGAATCGTATCCGAATCGGTGACTGCTCTGGCTCTAAAAAAACAGGAACCGGTGACCATCATACAACAATATACAAGGACCAATAAAACAACACTGTCGACCGGTAACCCGGTCCTGGACAAGAACGGAAAAATATTTCGGGTAGTCAGTAATGTTCGAGACATTACCGAACTCAACAACCTCCAGGACAAATTAGAGCAGATGCAGAATTTGAGCCAGCACTATCAGAACCAGCTGCGAACCTTGCGTTTGCAGTATGCCAATACCGAGATGGTCGTCAATGCCCCGCGTATGAAGGAGCTTTTGGGCACCGCTTTCCGCATGGCTCAGGTAGAATCCACCATACTCATTGTAGGCGAATCCGGTACGGGAAAAGAGTTGGTTGCGGAGATCATTCATAACAACAGTCCGCGCAGTCAGGGGGCTTTCATTAAAGTCAATTGCGGAGCCATTCCCGACAATCTCCTGGAATCAGAGTTGTTTGGTTACGAAGGCGGCGCTTTTACGGGCGCCCGGAAAGAAGGGAAGCCCGGCTTTTTTGAAGTGGCTGCCGGGGGAACCATATTTTTGGATGAAATCGGGGAGTTGCCTTACAACCTCCAGGTTAAGCTCTTGAGATTCCTGCAGAATAAGGAGATAACTCGCATAGGTGGGTCGGGGCCTTTTAAAGTGGATGTGCGGGTTCTGGCCGCTACGAATCGCAACTTGTTGGAAATGGTGAAAGCTAAACTTTTCCGGGAGGACCTGTATTATCGCTTAAACGTTGTGCCACTAATGATGCCTCCGTTGCGCGACAGAAAAGAAGATATTCCCGGCCTGGTAAGTCATTTCCTGCAGATATTCAACCGCAAATATCAGATGACCAAACGAATCAGCCCTGATGTGGTAGCTGCTTTTATGCGCTATGACTGGCCCGGCAATGTCCGAGAGTTGGAAAACCTGATCGAGAGAATGCTGGTGGTAACATCGGGAGACTTGATCGATGTACATCATTTACCTTCTCACCTGGAACCCCAGGATGATTGGGGGCCTAAAGTCGTGGTTACCGGAATCCTTCCTTACCGGGAGGCTATCGAAAGCCTGGAAAGGCAGTTGATTGAGAAAGCTTATCGGCATTTTCGCACAACACGGCAGATGGCCGCCGAGCTCCAGGTGAATGCTTCCACCATTGTTAGAAAAGCGGCTAAATATGGAATCAGCCAATGAGGGAGCCTGGTTGTCCAAAAAGCATTTTTGGACAGGAGCAACTTCGCTTGTTGCTTTTAAGCAGCAAAAGCTTCGCTACGGGTGTTTTTCCTCGAGAGGGACGTGCGGTTGTATGTAGAATAGAGGGAAACGCAGGTTATATAGTTGGGAAAGCGATGAAATAAATAGATAGATAATACAACAACGACAATAAAAACCATAAATGGGAAATAAAAGTGTTGCCTATAGGCAACAAAACTCCGTAATAAAGGCCGTGATATCCTGGGCGCGTTGCCCAAAAGCAACAATAGTGCTATCATGTACAAACAAAAATCCTTCAATAACACTATCGGAAGCATCGGCCACAATTTTTATTCCTACCTACACCACCCTCTCTTTTTACGACCAGACCTGATTTCTTCTTCATTTGAGCTGAATAATCTTAACCTTTCGATGCTCCAGGACTTGGCAAAGACCTGGCTTTAACAGGGGAGTTGATTGTTGATGGCATGGAAAATGCAATATTAATTGGCAGGGGGATACGTTTTAGAGAAATTACCTCAAGCCTGTAGGGGGAACTGGCTGAAAGGGGTGGCGTCAATGAAGGAGTTTCGCTGTGGTAAGTGTCAGAAACTACTGGGTAAGTACAAAAAGTGCCAGGAGCTGGAAATCAAATGCCCGAGGTGTGGTCAACTCAATTTCATTGTTTTTCAAAAAGAGAAAGCTGCGGTCTCCTAGGGTAGTCACCCTATAGCAAACTGAAGAAACGGATTTATTCAAGACACATAATTTCATAATTATACCGAGCGGCAGAGAGCCATTGAGCTCCACCAGATTGAAATCTGGTGGAGCTTTTTTATTTGAAAGGCTGAAGACGTTTGTCAACCAGCCTAACAAATCAGGGGGTATTTGTGATGAAGGATTTCAGATGCCAGCGCTGTCATCGTCTGCTAGGCCGGTACCGGGAATGTTTGGTATTGGAAATTAAATGCCCCCGATGCCGGGTAGTCAATAGACTGGTGGATTCACCACCATTGGAAACAATCGCGTTGACACTCGAAAAGAGAAGCTTTCCGAATTCCTGTGTTTCCAACCGGAAGTAGACCAATGAAAACCGGCAGTTTGCGTTTCCGTCAAGGCTGAAATGCCCAAGGCGGCGACTTATTATCCAAGCATAAAGAGAGGAGGATTGATACGATTCGCCACTGGTTTTAAGACAATTGAATCGTTGGAGAAGAAAAGTTAATTTAAGGGGGTTCATAGCTATGTCAGATATTGTACAGAAGCTAAAGATGAAACGAGCTGATTATCCGAAAACGGTTCCGGTAACCGGATTGGGAGAGAGAAAGGCCGATTTTAAAGGCATGGGTCGGAAGATTGACAATGCCTACGCAAAAATGCGGGAGGTTGTGTGTGTAGCTGCAGCGAGAACACCTTTCGGGGTATTTGGCGGCAAACTGAAAGAATATGATGCTCCCCAATTGGGGGCTTTGGCGATCCAGGAAGTCATGCGCCGGGTGGAGGGCAAGGTCAAAGGTGGAGACGTGGACTATGTCTATATGGGAGAAGTTGTTCCGGCCGGTGCAGGGCAGGTTCCCAGCCGTCAGGCTACCCTGTTAGCCGGTCTGCCGGAGTCGGTCCCTTCTATTACTATCAACAAGGTCTGTTCATCAGGAATCAAAACCGTTGATTTGGGCGTGCAGTTAATAAAAGTAGGCCGGGCCGAAATCGTGATTGCTGGTGGTATGGAAAGCATGAGCAACTGCCCCTTTTCCTTGCCTGACGAGCGATTTGGCAGCCGCATGGGTGTGCCCAATGGTAAACTAGTAGATCTTATGGTTTATGACGGCTTATGGGACGCCTTTTATAACCGGCATATGGCCATTCATGGTTCGGAAGTCTCCGACGAATTCGGGATAACCAGAGAGGAAATGGATTGGTGGGCTTACCTATCCCAGACCCGGGCGGTTGAAGCCATGGCCAATGGCAACCTTGATGATGAAATCTTCCCGGTTGAGATAAAAAAGGGCAAAGATGTCATGAGTAAAGACGAGGGACCACGGCCCGGCACTACGATTGAAAACCTGTCCAAACTGCCTCCGGTCTTTAATCACAAGAGTCCGGTTACCGGTGGACCCGGAAGCGTTACTGCCGGCAATGCCCCTGGGGTCAACGATGGAGCTACAGCGGTCATGTTGATGAGCCGGGCCAAGGCGGATGAACTGGGTCTAAAGCCCCTTTTCACTATTGTAGACTATGCGGAGGTATCCCAGCAGACCAAGGATATCGCAACAGTCCCGGGCCTGTCCATCAAGAAAGTACTGGATCAGAACGGTTTGACTCCGGCAGACATCAAATTGGTTGAGGCCAACGAGGCTTTCGCAGCTGTGGTTTTGGTTAGCTGTATGGGGATTCTGGGAATGAGTAAAGAGGAAATGATGGCCAAGGTTAATGTCAACGGATCGGCGATTGCCTATGGTCATCCGATAGGAGCCAGCGGTTCCCGCATTCTCATGACTCTGGGTTATGAACTGAAGAAACGGGGCGGCGGCTATGGGGTATGTGGAATTTGCTCCGGACACGCTCAAGGTGATGCGATGTTGATCAAAGTGGAGCCGTAATAAATCATCATGAAGTTGATAAGGAGGGAATGCACATGGAAATTAAAAAAATCATGGTATTGGGAGCCGGGCAAATGGGCGGCGGCATCGTTCAGGTAGCCGCCCAGGCGGGCTATGACGTAATTCAATGGGATATAAATATGGATCTGGTCAACAAAGGCCTGGCCGTTATCGACAAAAATCTGGCCCGGGATGTGTCCAAAGGCAAGAAAAGCGAAGAAGAAAAGGCAGCTATTCAAGGCCGGATAAAGCCATCCGTAAGCCTGGAAGACGCGGGAGATGTGGACCTGGTGGTGGAAGCCATCCTGGAGAACTTTGAAATCAAAGCTAAGACTTTCGCGGAACTGGATCGCATAGCTCCACCAGGGGCCTACCTGGCCACCAATACCTCATCCCTGCCTATAACGCAGATCGCGGCCACGACTAAACGTCCGGAGCAGGTCATCGGTATGCATTTCATGAACCCGGTGCCGGTCATGAAGCTAGTGGAGATCATTCGCGGCCTGGCCACTACGGATGAGTGCTACAAGGATATTGAGGAAGCTTCCATCAAGATGGGCAAGGTTCCGGTATGGTGTAATGATGTGCCCGGCTTCGTATCCAACCGGGTCTTGCAGGTGATGATTAATGAAGCCCTCTGGGAGCTTTATGAAGGCGTAGCTCCTGCCAAAAACATCGATGACATCATGAAACTGGGGATGAACCATCCCATGGGTCCCCTGGAACTGGCGGATCTCATCGGTTTGGACACCATTTTGTCCATCCTTAATGTGATGTACACCGGCTATGGAGATCCCAAATACCGTCCTTCTCCTCTCTTGCGGCAATACGTTCAGGCTGGATGGCTGGGGCGCAAAGTCGGCAAGGGCATCTACGACTATAAATAGGGTCTGAGAATGGCCCCATGGAGGAGGCGGATCCATGTACAAAAATATTCTATTGGATATTCAGGAGCGGATCGCCACCCTGACGATAAATCGTCCCAAGGCGCTCAATGCTCTGAACCAGGAGACACTCCTGGAAATCAAGGCGGCTGTCGAGGAAGTTCGAAACAATGCCGGAGTAGATGTTCTGATCATTACCGGCGCCGGTGATAAGGCTTTTGTAGCCGGTGCTGATATCACCGCGATGATGGACATGACGGCCATGGAAGGTCGGGCATTCGGCTTGCTGGGCGGTGAGGTCACCAATTTGATCGAAGGTATGCCCAAGCCGGTCATCGCAGCGATTAACGGCTTCTGTCTGGGCGGTGGTTGTGAACTGGCTATGGCCTGTGATTTCCGGATTTGCTCAGACAAAAGTAAATTCGGCCAGCCCGAGGTTGGTTTGGGCGTCACACCGGGTTTCGGCGGCACCCAGCGCCTGCCCCGACTGGTGGGAACCGGTATGGCCAAACAACTGCTCTATACCGGTGAGGTTATCGATGCGGGGGAAGCATTGCGCATCGGACTGGTCAATCAGGTCGTTGAAGGTGATCAACTGATAACCAAGGTGCAACAAATTGCTCGACTGATCGTGGCCCGCGGCCAGGCAGCGGTGAGACTGTGCAAGGATGCGGTAAACAGCGGTATGCAGGTGGATATAACCAGGGCTATGGCTATAGAGGCAGATATTTTCGGCTTGTGTTTTGCCACCTGTGATCAGAAAGAAGGCATGCGTGCTTTTGTAGAGAAGAGAAGAGCCGATTTTCAAGGCCAATAGTGAAATTAATTAAGGGGAGTTGAGATTATGGATTTTCAATTAGGCGAAGAGTCTTTAATGATGCGCGATATGTTTCGCAAATTTGCCAAAAATGAAGTAGAACCACTGGCAGCCTATACCGACGAGACCCATGAATTCCCCATGGTAACTTTCAAGAAAATGGCTGATCTGGGGCTCACCGGTTTGCCCATCCCCGAGGAATGGGGTGGAGCCGGAGCATCTTATCTGGATTTTGCCATCTTTGTTGAAGAACTTGCCAAGCGCTGCGCATCCACTGCTGTCATCATGAGCGTGCACACCGGGCTGGGCTGCATGAGCACCTGGTTATACGGCACACAAAAGGCCAAAGAAAAATACCTCCGGGCTTTGGCGACTGGCGAGATCATCGGCGCCTATGCTTTGACCGAACCCAATGCCGGTTCGGATGCCGGATCCGTGAAATGCAAAGCCGAAGATAAAGGAGATCATTACCTGATCAATGGCAGCAAGATCTTCATAACGAATGGCGGTCTGGCCACCACCTATTGCACATTCGTCAAGACCGACTCCACCCAGGGGAACGGCAAGGGGATTACCTGCTTGATCGTAGAAAAGGACACCCCGGGCTTCACTATGAGTAAACCGGTGCAGAAGATGGGGATGAACGGTTCTCCTACGGTTGAATTGTATTTTGAAGGTGTTAAGGTTCCCAAAGAAAATATATTGGGAGAAGCCGACAACGGCTTTGCCGTAGCTATGGGCCTTCTTGCCGGAGGCCGAATTACCATCGCTGCTCAGGGATTGGGCATCGGCGAAGGCGCCCTGGAATTCACCACCCAGTACATCAAAGAGCGCCAGCAATTTGGCAAGCCCCTGGCCGCCAACCAGGGTGTGCAGTTTATGGTAGCCGACATGGCCACCGCTCTAGATGCCGCCCAATTGCTGGTTTACCGGGCTGGATGGCTGAAAGACAACAAGCTCCCTCACAACAAAGAAGCTTCCATGGCCAAGAAGTTTGCCACCGATACCAGCATGGAAGTTACCACCAACTGCGTGCAGCTAATGGGCGGCTATGGATACTGCAAGGAGTTCCCGGTGGAGAGAATGATGCGGGATGTCAAAATAACTCAGATTTATGAAGGCTCCAATCAGATTCAGAGAATGATTATCGGCCGAGAAGCTATTGGAAAATGGTAAGAAGACTCTGCCCGGGGCAGCTGCCGCGCTGGCCCCGGGCTCATTCCTCAAAGATGCAGTCTAATGAGCATAGAAGGTTAATTTAGCATCATGGATTGCAGGTTGTTAGGTCTCGAAAAGATAGAAGGAGGAGGAGTGATACAATGGCGAAGCCACAAAAAGTGAGCCTTACAGAAGCGATCAGCAAAATCCAAAATGGAGACAGTCTAACCTTCAGCGGATTTACTATCTGGCGGCGTCCCATGGCCGCCATCATGGAATTGATCAGACAGGGGAAAAAGGACCTGCATTTGATTGAGGTCAACGGTGGAACTCACGACGATATGCTAATAGGGGCCGGTTGCGTAAAGATTTGGGAATCTTGTTGGAGCGGTCACGAATTGTTTGGCAAGATAGCGGGCAATCTTTCTCGTAAAGTTGAAGCTGGGGAAATAATCTGTGAGGATTACAGCCATGTGCAGATGCTCTATCGTCTGGTCGCAGGTGCTCAGGGAATACCCTTTATGCCCACTTTTGCCGCCCTGGGTTCAGATATACTAAACCCTGAATATGACATGCTGGGCAAGGCTGGCTTAAGGGATGGTTCCAATCCCAAAATACCAGCCAAGAAGTATGAGATGTACACTGAAAACTTTACCGGATCAGAAGTAGCACTGATACCCGCCGCTCAACCCGACTGGTGTATCGCCCACGTCCAACTTGTGGGTACAGAAGGGACGGTAAGAGTATTAGGCCAGAAGTATGCCGATGATGAAGCTATGAAAGCTGCCGACAAGTTAATTGTCATAGCCGAGCAGATCGTTCCCGAAGAGTTCATTCGCCGGGAACCGGAGCACAACCTGATTCCCCCCCATCTGGTGGATTATGTAGTTGAACTCCCCTGGGCAGGACATCCGACCGGATGTTACGGCTGCTATGAAGCTGACGGGGAGTTCATAAAAAATTTCTTTGCCAAAACTCGCACCCAGGAAGGTTACGATTCCTGGGCCCAGGAATGGATATTTGGGGTTAAAGATCATCAAGGGTATTTGGATAAACTCGGCGTCAGCCGTCTGGAAACACTGAAGGCCAGCGCTGCACTGGGTTATTCCCAAAAGGTGAAAAGGGGGTCGAGATAATGGCTAGTAACGATTATGCCAAAGTTGGCGAGTTCAAACCTATCGACCTTCTGGCTGTCTCAGCAGCAAGACAGGTTACTGACGGGGAAGTCGTCTTTGCAGGCACCGGACTGCCCATGCTGGCAATCATGTTGGCACAAAAAACTAATGCACCCAATGCGGTATGTATTTACGAAGCTGGCAGTGTAGATGGCCGCCCCATTGATCTACCGGTTTCAGTAGGCGACGCCCGCTGCCACTACCAGGCTTCGATCGCCTCGGGTTTATGGGATGTGTTTGGCCAACTGGGAAGAGGTCAGGTAGACATGGCCTTCCTGGGAGGTGCAGAAATTGACCAGTATGGCAGTGTCAATACCACGGCTATGGGTGGCTACTTTCCCATGGGCAAACGCCTGACCGGCAGCGGCGGCAACGCCGATATCAATGCCCTGGCCAAGAGAACTGTTTTCATAATGGTTCAGGAGAAGCGGCGCTGGGTAGAAAGGTGCAGCTACATCACGTCACCGGGTTGGAGAATTCCTAGATGGCCCAGCGGTGAATTCGTGCACAAGAAAGAAGTTTACAATAAAGCCTTCCGAGGAGGCCCCTATGCAGTAATCTCCAACATGGGTGTATTTAAGTTCGACGATGATGGCGTTATTTATCTAGAAACGGTTCATCCCGGCTTCACTCCGGAGCAGGTCCAGGACAACTGTATGTTCAAACTCAATATTTCCAAGGTAAGCGGCGAAACCAAGCCCCCTACCTACAATGATTTGGAACTCCTTTATAAGACGGTGGATCCGGAAGGTATATTCCTTCCCTAACCATGTACAATGGTAACCTCTGCATACCCGAAAAAGCCCCCAATACCTTAATGACCTCGGGGTTCGCCAACCCGCGAGGTCATCTTTTTCGCCCATGCTATGGTGAACGTCATTTACATCTTCAAGTTGGGCGAGCCATCGTGAAATTCCCTGTGTTATAATTTGTACACAAGCTATTTTAGGGGGAGAATCACGCTATGCAGGACTATCAAGAGCTATTTTCACCGGCCTGGATCGGCAAGGTCATGGTAAAAAACCGTGTTGTTATGGCTCCTATGCTGGTGGGCTACGCCCACTCCAGCGGTGAGGTCAGTAAAAGACTGGTGGATTACTACGAAGCCCGAGCCCGGGGCGGTGTTGGTTTGATTATTGTAGAGGCGGCCTCTGTCCATCCTTCGGGGATGGAGTCCTTCGCTCAACTGCGTATTGATAGTTCGCGGTTCGTGCCCGGGCTGGAAAGATTGTCGGAGACAATCAAAGCTTATGGGGCCAGGATCTTCCTGCAGCTCTTCCACGCTGGCCGCCAGACCTCTTCTACGGTCACCGGGGAAAAGCTTCTGGCCCCTTCTTCCATTCCTTGTCCCATGATGGGTGAGGAACCTAGAGAAATGACTGAGTTGGAAATAGAAAAGATGGAAGAGTCTTTTGCATCAGCGGCTTCCCGGGCAGCGTTGGCCGGATTTGATGGCGTGGAGCTGCACGCTGCCCATGGCTACTTGATTAACCAGTTTCTTTCTCCCCATTCCAATTCCCGTTCCGACCAATATGGGGGCAGCCTGGAGAACCGGATGCGATTTCTGGTTAATATAGTAAGACGCATTAAGTCGATGAATCCAGAACTGCTTCTTTCTGTTCGTTTGAATATGGATGATTTTGTGCCCCGAGGTCTGCAGCTGGAGGAAAGCATCCTCATTGCCCGGCGTTTGGAAGAAGAAGGAGTAAACCTGATCCATTGTTCATCAGGGACCTATGAATCAGGGTTAAACAGCATAGAGCCGGCTTCTTATCAAGAAGGCTGGCGCGCTTACCTGGCCGGGGAGTTGAAAAAGTGGGTAAGCATTCCAGTAATCAGCGGGGGAGTACTGAACAATCCCGGTGCTGCCCGGCAGCTTATCGCTTCCGGTCAGGCAGATTTTGTCTTTTTGGGACGCAGTCTTCTGGCCGACCCGGAATGGGTGAACAAGGTGAAACAGGGACAGACCAGGGATGTGCGGCCCTGTCTTTTGTGCAACCGTTGTATCGAAAGCAATTTCAAGGGGTTGGCTGTGCGCTGCACTGTGAATTATTGGACAGGCAGAGAGGCTGAATTTAAGGCCGATGCTCTTGAACAAATGCAGGGCAATGTAGTCATTGTCGGCAGTGGACCGGCAGGCCTGCAAGCCGCTTTATCTCTGAAGCGGCTGGGTTTGGAGGTTGTTGTTTACGAGAAAGAACCCCGGGCCGGTGGTCTGCTCAACCTGGCCGGGCGGCCTCCTCATAAACACCGGTTGACCCGTTATCGCGACTATCTGGTCCGGGAAGCGGAAAACCACAACATAGCTATTATACTCAATCATGCTTTTACAGCTGATGATCTGGTCAAGGAAGCACCGGACTTTGTGGTGGCGGCTACCGGGTCGGAAATGAAAAGACCCAGTATTCCCGGCCAGGAGCGTAATTATTGCCTTGATTTAAATCAAGTCCTGGAGGAAAGCATTCCGATTACAAACAAGCGGGTCATCGTAATCGGGGGGGGCAGCAACGGTTGTGAGGCGGCCGATTTTCTTTTGGCCCGCGGCAATCAGGTGACGGTTGTTGAACAGGCCGCCTTCCTGGCCGCTGATATGGAAAAAAAGAATCGCCGGGATATGATGAACCGAATGGAAAAGGGCGGGTTAATAAAAAAGGTAGGAAGCCAGGTTCTGGCCATCGAAGACGGTTGGGTCAGCCTAAAGAACCGCCAGGGGATAGAAAGACTGGAGGCTGATTATGTGGTTTTGGCTACCGGCTATGCATCTCGGCAAGATCTTTTTATTGAGCTGAACCAACTGCATCCGCGCGTTTTCCTCATTGGTGATGCTTTTGAGGTGAGCGGGATTCGCAGTGCAGTGGCTCAGGCCGAGGTACTGGCCCGCCGCATATCCGGGATGGGCCGCCTGTGAGTCAAGGGGACGTTTTTTGACTCACTCATTTTCCGGAAAAAGAGGTGTACTGTGACTTCCAAACAACGGCAGCCCAGGTCAGAGACAGAACGCCTGGAGGCTATGTATGAATATGAGCGTGAAGCCCTACAGATGGGATGTTTGCTTATAGCAGGGGTGGATGAAGTGGGCCGGGGCTGTATTGCTGGTCCGGTAGTCAGTGCTGCCGTTATCCTCCCGCCCGGTTTGATGATTCCCGGTGTAGATGACTCCAAAAAACTTACCGCGCGCAAACGTCAGGAGCTGGCTGTGATCATCAAAAGCCAGGCCCTGGGCTGGGCGTTGGCAGCCATATTCCCGCCCTATCTCGACAAGATCAACATTCTCAATGCCACGCGGGAAACCATGATTACCGCAGTTTCCGAACTACACCCTCGTCCTGATTTTATCCTAATTGATGCTCTCCAGCTTCCCGATATAGACATTAGGCAGAGGTCTATCATTAAAGGGGACAGCCTGAGTCTCTCCATCGCCAGTGCTTCGATCCTGGCCAAAGTGGAACGAGACTTGCTTATGGAAAATATGGACCTTCTTTACCCCGGATATGGATTTCATCGCCATAAGGGCTATGCCACCCGGGAGCACGTGGAGGCCTTATTCCATCATGGAGTTTGTACTATACACCGGCAGAGCTTTGAACCGGTGAAATCATTATGCACGGGGGGTAATTATGCCAAGCAGCCCGGTCTTTTTGACCAGTTCGACCCTGAATATCAACATTCCTTCGACCCAGGGACTGATTCTCAACAAAGGCGAAGTAGTTAAGGGGATCATCCAGGAGGTTAAAGCAGATGGCAACCTGGCCTTGCTCATACAAGGCAAGCTCCTGGAAGCTTTTAGTGAAGTGCCGGTGGAAAAGGGACAGCAGGTTCAACTCCTGGTTGATGACTTTCGCGAGGGTCGCACCTATCTCAAAATCATGACACCGGAAGGATTCAACCATTTAGTGGAAGATAAGATCGTCAGCAGCCTGAAAACCATGGGAGTCAATAGCGGATCGGAAAGTCTGGCCATGGCCAAAAAGCTTTTACAGTACAATATCCCGGTTACCCGGGAAACCCTGAGTGAACTGGGGCGAGGGATAAAAATCCTGGGCGGTTTTACACCCCGCAATATAGAAATTGCTGCAGTCAGTATGGCCGGAGGGGCTCCCACTGAACCGGCTACCTTAACAGCTCTGGCTCACTATTTCAGCGGAGATACGGATCTGGGGCGAGTCTTCGAGAACTTGATGCAGATTTTTATAGAGCCAGAGTTTAGCGACGACACACCTTCAGGATGGCCAAGCGGGGCGATCGACCTGGAATTGGTCGCCGTAGCTGCGGAAAAATCTGCGGAGGATGCCAACTCCCCAACGTCCCCACCGTCTACATCGAATAATGCTCAACAGGTTCTGAATGAAAAAGCAGTGACGTTTAAAACTTTGCTTGACAAGATGGCGCCCGCGATTCCCCTATCAGAAATTGATAAGACGGTGCCCACACTATCTCCATCAGATTCTGGGCTGGAGACAACGACGATGGTGGTCCCAAGAGACCAAATTCCATTCCCGCCGACTTCATTGCCCGAAGGCATCCCATCGCCTACCGGAGATGAGCCACTCAAGAAGCAGGCTCTGGTTCTGCTCAAGGATCTCCTGGAGGTCATATTGATCGACAGCCAGGATCACAGTGGTGATATGGCCAGTAAGATGCAAAAACGGCCCCAGGAGACCGGCGAACTGATAAAAGGCCTTGTTGTTATGAAAGATATGCTCAAGACCCTGGAATCCCGAAGTGCACCCGTCCATGAGCTGTTGGGCAATTTGGACCGGGTGGAGAAAGAAATTGCAGGTCAGCAAGCTGCCAATTCTCTGGGCATTAAGTCCGGAGTGCAGGAGCAGCAGGGTGGTGTCTATTACTTATCGTTCCCGGTCCAAACGGGCAGCCAATTTCAGCAGGTGCAGATGCGGGTGCAGAGAAATGATGCTCGCCCCAACCTGTTCGAAGCCGATCATCTTAGCCTGGCGGTGGCCCTGGATACCAAAAACCTGGGGCGGGTGCTCTTCCATGTTGACTGGTCTCGGGTCAAAAGAATTAGAATTCGGGGTGTTGTTGAGAACAATCAGGTATGTCAATTCCTTGGGAACAATCTTGAAGGACTCCTGAGAACCCTGCGTGCCATGGGTTATTCCGTTGAGGACCACGGACTTAAGGTCTGTGAAGCTGGGGAAGAGCAGGAGTCGTTGAAATGGAACCTGGAAGAGAAACCAGGGGATGTGCGTTTGTGGCGCGTTGATATAACCGTATAGGAGGGGTCGGCATGGAAAAGGAGGAAAAAAGAAAAGCGGTTGCTCTCCGCTATGATATGGAAAGAGATGCTGTGCCGACAGTGGTAGCCAAAGGCAGCGGCTTCATTGCCCAGAAAATTGAAATGCTAGCTCGGGAAAACGGAATTCCGGTTAAGGAAGACAGTCAGTTAGCGGCTTACCTGATGGCTTTGGATCTTTATGAAGAGATTCCTCCTGAGCTGTATGGCGTAGTGGCTGAAATTCTGGCATTTATTTTTAATATGGATCAGCGTTATCAGAAGGTGATGGATTGAAACAGGAAACAGGAAAATTCGGAGAAGACCTGGCAGCGGCCTTTCTTCGCAAAAAGGGCTACCGGATTCGGGAACGCAACTATCGAACTCCCTACGGGGAGATTGATATTATTTGCCAAAACCACCAGAGCCTTATTTTTATCGAAGTAAAAACACGAAAGACTGAGACTTACGGGGCGCCATACGAAGCTGTAAACAAGAAAAAAATAGACCATCTAAAAAAGGCGGCTTCCCTCTATCTTCAGTCTCTGGATCGCCCCTTTGCCGATATCCGTTTCGATGTGGTCAGCATTCTCTTGCAGGAGAAAGGGAATAGGATCGAACATATCGTAGCGGCTTTTTAATCCGTTTTCTAATCAACGATCAGTATCTATTTGTCCCGCCATACTTCCGAGTAGGTTTCAATTGATGAACGGTATTCTCTTCCATAGCAGAATATTTAGTAGAGAAGGCGTCTTCGAAACCCGGGAAATTATATTTCATCGTAACATGGAGGATATACGAATTATATTTGAAATTTACAGGGAACAATATATATAAAGGGAAGGGTTGAAGTACATGGGGAAGCAGCTTAGCCCCTATGACACCGCTCACGAATTAGCCCGGAGCATTCTGAATAGTGAGGTCTATGGGAAATACGTGACGGCGAAACGGGAAGTTGAATCGAACCCGGAGTTCAAGGAGCAAATCGTCAAACTGCGCACGCTGCAAATGGAATTGGATCGTGCACAGCTGACCGGACAGGACTTACCGCCTGACAAGCTCATAATGGTGCGGGCAGAGCTGGCCAGGATGGCCACCATCAACGAAATTTCCTCCTTTTTAGATGCAGAAGGAAAATTTATCCAACTTTTTAATGATATCCAGGGTATTATCCAGAAGGCAATAGAGGATGGATTCCGGTAATATGAATCCAGCGTCGAGAAGGACCTGGAAAAAAGTCGCAATTCGGAAAATGCGGGCATATTGCATACAATATATCTGATCTCAACCTATTTACAGGGCTTATTTATTGACACTATAATTTGGAATAGTGATCGACATATTACGATTCCAAAGGAGGAAGAGAGATGTCATATGTAACAGATGTATTGGCCAAGGTAGTGGAAAGAAACCCCAATGAGCCCGAGTTTCTCCAAGCAGTAAAGGAAGTTCTGGAATCTCTGGAACCGGTCTTCGAGAAACACCCAGAATATCAAAAAGCTGGTATTCTAGAGAGGATCGTAGAACCGGAGAGGCAGATTATCTTCCGGGTCCCCTGGGTTGATGACAGCGGCAAGGTTCAGGTAAACCGCGGAATGCGCATTCAATTCAACAGCGCGATCGGGCCCTACAAAGGCGGCCTCAGACTCCATCCCACCGTATACTCCGGCATTATTAAGTTCCTGGGCTTTGAGCAGATCTTAAAGAACTCCCTGACCGGACTACCTATTGGTGGTGCGAAGGGTGGTTGCGACTTTGATCCTAAGGGCAAGTCAGATGGAGAAGTCATGCGTTTCTGTCAGAGCTTTATGACTGAGCTGTTTCGGCATATTGGTCAGGATACCGACGTGCCAGCTGGAGACATCGGTGTAGGCGGCCGTGAAATCGGCTTTATGTATGGGCAGTACAAGCGTCTGCAGAATTCCTACGAAGGCGTTCTCACCGGCAAGGGCCTGACCTGGGGCGGCAGTTTGGCAAGAACCGAGGCTACCGGTTATGGGCTAACATATTTAATGGACGCAATGATCCAGGCGAAAGGAAAGTCTTTTAAAGGATCCACAGTAGTTATATCCGGATCAGGCAATGTGGCTATTTATGCCACACAGAAAGTTGCTCAATTGGGTGGCAAAGTGGTTGCCCTGAGTGATTCCAACGGGTACATCTACGACAAAGATGGCATTAAACTGGACACTGTTCAACGTATTAAAGAAGTTGAAAGAGGAAGAATTAAGGATTATGTGAAGGCGCATCCCGAAGCACAATATTTTGAAGGAACGGGCATTTGGAAGATCAAATGCGACATCGCCCTGCCCTGCGCCACACAGAACGAACTGGATGAAGAAGATGCCAAAGCCCTGGTGGCCAATGGATGCTTTGCTGTAGGAGAAGGCGCCAACATGCCTTCCACGCCTGAAGCTGTAAAGGTATTCCTGGACAACAAGGTTATGTTTGCGCCGGGCAAAGCCGCCAACGCTGGTGGTGTTGCTACATCGGCTCTGGAAATGAGCCAGAACAGCATGCGGCTGTCCTGGACCTTTGAAGAAGTTGATGCCAAGTTGAAAGACATTATGGAAAACATCTATAAAAATTCCAGTGCTGCAGCAAAGGAATACGGTTATGAAGACAATCTGGTCGTAGGTGCCAATATTGCTGGATTCCTTAAAGTGGCCGAGGCCATGCTGGCTCAGGGGATCGTTTAATCCTGAAACGCAAAACAATTCTAATAGTTTATCGAGAGGCCGCCTACGGGCGGCCTCTTCGTTTTGCTATGCAGCTTATGGTATAATGGCATCGTTAAAGCAAGGAGGTACAATATGCGCAGAATAAGCTATCTACTGTTGATGTCAATCCTTTTGCTGGTTGCTGCCGGCTGCAGTTCTGCAAGCAGTAAGCCCGCTCTGGTCGGACAGGTGAACGGCCAGGGAATCACTCAGACCGATTATGACAAAATGGTAAAACTGCAGAAAGCACTATACCAGCTACAAAGTGGGGGAAATCTGCCACAGGATAATGACACATTAAAACAAATACAGGATGCAGCTTTTGATGGGCTGGTTACCGAATGGTTGTTCAAACAAGAAGCACAAAAGCGCAGCATTACCGTCAGCGACCAGGAAGTAGCAACAGCCCTTGATCAGTTTAAAGCCAGCATTGACTACCAGAAGCTGCTTACTGACACTGGATTAAGCGAAGCCGATATTAAATCTATGATTCAGGCTGAGCTTATCTCTGGGAAAGTGTATGAGGATATGGGCAAGAAATCAACGATTGGTGATGCCGACATCGCTGCTTACTACCAAGCGCACCAGGCTGATTATAAAACTGAAGCTGGAATAGAGATATACCACATTCTTGTGCAGACAGAAGCGGAGGCCCAGGACATCTTAAGCAAGATTAAAAACGGGAGTGATTTTTCCCAGTTGGCCAAAGAGAATTCTTTAGATACTGCCAGCACGGACCAGGGCGGTTTCACAGGCATAGGCAACGCTGACTCGCAATGGGTTCAAGAATTTAAGGATGCTGCATTGAAACTAAAACCGGGTGAAATGGCCCCTCAGCCAGTAAAATCGCAATTTGGCTACCATATCATTAAAGCCGGAAAAAAAGTTGAGGCTACGCAGAAGACGCTTGACCAGGTAAAAAATGATATTCTCTCTATTTTGCAGAGTCAGAAAGCCTCCCAGGCACTTCAGGAGCTGCGCCAGAATTCGGATATCAAAGATTTACGCACCAGCAAATAGCAATGAATAGGGAAGCAGGGAATATGTTACTCTGGTTCCCTATACCAGCAAAAAAATCGGTAGGGGGCGGTTGGACCGTCCCCTCAACCTGTTGACAAAGTCGGCAAGCTGCCAGAGCGAATGAAAACTTGCATATTGTTACGGGGACTTATATACTAAAATTGATAATGATTATCATTAATGGCATGAGGCATAACGATGGGCTATAGTGATGTGAATGAAAAGCTGAAACAGCATAATTATCGCTTGACCAATCAGCGGGAAGCGGTGCTCGAAGTCATGCTGGGTAATCGGGGTAGACACCTGAGTGCCGAGGAAGTTCTCCAGGAAGCGCGGAGCAAACATCCCTTGATCGGCATTGCTACTGTTTACCGTACCCTGGATAAGCTGGCCAGTATGGATATTCTGACCAAGATCATGTTTGGAGATAAATTTCGCTACGAGATCTGTGATAAAAACCGCCACCAGCATCATCACATTATCTGTGTCTCATGTGGAGCCATTACCGAAGTCGAGGAGGACCTCTTGAACCGCTTAGAAGCCAACCTGGAACAAAAAGGCTTTCAAATCGTTGATCATGATCTCAAGTTTTATGCCTATTGCCCGGTTTGTATGAAACAAAAAGCCTAAAAAAAATTTGCCTACTTGTTGATAATGATTATCAACATCGCCTAAGCGTATGCTTCCCGGGTCAGAACGGCGGGCATTGGACTTATAATCAGCAGTTATGATAAAATAAGCCAGACTTCTACAAACTGCTTGGATTGGAGAGATAGTTGTTATGTTAATAATGGAAGATATTAGTATGGAAATAGACAGCGACGGGGAAAAGAGAGAAATCATTCATAATATCAACCTGGAATTCAAACCTGGGCGTTTGTATGCGGTTACTGGTCCTAACGGTGGGGGAAAGACATCCATCGCCAAAGTCATTATGGGTATATACCGGCATAATCGGGGCCGCTTGATTTTTCGGGGAGAAGATATCAGTAGTCTCAGTGTAAGTGAAAGGGCCAAAAAGGGCATCGCCTATGCTTTTCAGCAACCACCCCGCTTCAAGGGGCTCAATGTGACAGACCTTCTTATGATAGCGAAACCGGATTTAGATAGTTTTGTCCTGCGCAAATATCTCCGGGATGTTGGATTATGTCCTGAAGACTACCTGGATCGGGATGTGGGGCCTGGATTAAGCGGTGGTGAGATGAAACGCATTGAGATTGCGCAGGTTCTGGCCCGAGATGCGCATTTGAGCATCTTCGATGAACCGGAAGCGGGTGTTGATCTGTGGACCATCCAAAAGCTTTTGAACATCATCATCAACCGCTACAAAAACAATCCGGATGCCACAGCGATCATTATAACCCACAATGAAAACGTACTACCCATCTGTGATGAGATTATTGTGGTAGAAGACGGATTGATCAGGGATCGGGGTACACCGGCGGAAATATGGCCGCTGATTAAAGATGATATCGAGTGCAAGATGAAAGATCAGTGCCGGGGGGAGGTGCCCCATGCAATTTGATAAGCTTGACATGGACCTGCTTAATACCATCGCAGATCTGAAGGGCGTGCCTTCAGGGGCCTTGAATATTCGTAAAGACGGACAGGCTGTCTTACGCCAGTCTTCTCCTAACATCACGATCACCCCTCTGGAGGGAAAGCCTGGCATCAAAGTGGAGATAAAACCGGGTACCAAGAACGAAAGCGTGCATATCCCGGTAATTCTAACTCGTTCCGGGTTTCAAGATCTGGTATATAATACCTTCGAGGTTGGTGAGGATTCCGATGTCACCATCGTAGCCGGGTGCGGGATACACAATGACAGCCATGCCGATTCCAGCCACCAGGGAATTCATGAGATATTCGTGCGCAAAGGCGCTCATATGAAATATGTTGAGAAACATTATGGGGAAGGCAGCGGTACGGGTCAGCGTATTCTACATCCTACCACGATCATTACGGTGGAGGATGGGGGCAGTGCGGAATTGGAACTGGTGCAGATTAGAGGGGTTGATGATACCCATCGGGTCTCCACCGCTTATGTGAAAACGCGGGGCAGCATCAAGCTGATTGAACGTCTGCTCACCCATGGATCGCAGAATGCCAGTTCCGAGATCATTGTACAAATTATAGGTCAAGGCGGCACGGCTCAGGTGCTTTCCCGTTCCGTAGCCAGGGATCAATCAACTCAGATTTTCAAAGCCTCTCTTCAAGGACTGACCGAGTGTATGGGTCATGTAGAGTGTGATGCAATCATCATGGACGAGGCCCATATCCGCGCTATGCCAGAGCTGGTGGCCGAAGATTCCAACGCAGTTCTTACCCATGAAGCGGCCATTGGTAAAATAGCCGGCGAGCAAGTGATTAAACTCATGTCACTGGGTTTGACCGAAGACGAAGCTGTGGCAACCATTTTGGATGGCTTCTTGCGCTAGAAGATATTCTCCTCCCTCTGGGAGTGAAAAAGACTGTATAACAATGGTGGGTGATGGGATGAACATAAATCTACTGAGGATCTATATCCGGGTGGTGGAAACACAGAATCTTTCTCGTACAGCTGAGGAATATGGTATATCTCAGCCAGCAGTTACCAAACAAATCCAGGCCCTGGAGGAGCATTACGGTATTCTTCTTCTGGAAAGATCGGGCCGGCGGCTGAAACCCACGGAGGCCGGTGAGCTCCTTTATCATTTTGCCCAGGAAATCATTAAGGTGGTTGATAAGGCTGACAAGGCCATGCAAGAGGTGGCAGCCAGCCAGAGAGGGATATTGTCCTTTGGTGCCAGCACTATTCCCGGTCAGTATATCCTCCCTCCCCTGATCAAGGATTTTAAGGAACGTTATCCGCATATTAGCATCAGCATGGAAATTGCCGATACGGAAAAAATCTTCACTCAGATTGCAGAGCGGGAGTTGGATGTTGGCATTGTAGGCGGATATTTTAACAATCGCAAAGTTGAGGGATTTCGATGGTTGGATGACCGGCTTCTGGCAATTGTTCCGGCCAACCACACCCTGGCTGGTTTGCCAGAGATCAATCTGCATAGTCTTCTCAATGAGCGCTGGATATTTCGGGAGAAGGGTTCGGGAACTCGAAAAGCGGTGGAGGAATTGCTGGCCAGCCAGGGTCTCAGGAGAGAAGAACTTAACATTTATATGGAAGCCGGAAGTACGGAAGCAGTATTGGCATCGGTCCGGTCCGGGATGGGCATATCCATTGTATCTCACTGGGCGGTTGGGCTGAAGGAGGCCCAGCCGGGGATCAAGGCAATTCCTATCAGCGAATCCGATGGACAAAGATCTTTTTACATCATTTATCCCCGGCAAAAAAGCAGGCGTAAATCAGTGGATCAGTTCATAGATTTTTTAAAGGAAGCACAAGAGAGATCTCAGTCCTGACCGTGCTCCGGTCGGGCTTTTTTTTTACAGCCTAGCCTGAGAAAATGATTTTCAATTAACATGCCTTTGTTTATAATAAATCTGTTGTGCAAAAAAACTTTGGAGGTGTTTGTCATCTTACCGTCGCCGAAGAAATATTTTGTGACTGCTGCATCATCTGAGGGTGAGAGTAGTCTTACTGCTTTTGACCAGGCCTTGCTCAAAGCCCGGGTAGGAAATACCAACCTACTGAGGGTAAGCAGTATTCTTCCTCCAGGTTGCGAATATGATCCGGATTTGGAGATTCCACCCGGTTCCCTCTTGCCCATTGCTTATGGGAGTATCACTAGCTGCAACCCCGGAGAATTAATATCAGCTGCTATCGGTGTGGGAATAAAAAAAGGCAGCTTTGGTGTGATTATGGAATTTTCGGGCAGATGTAGCAAATTAGAAGCGGAAGAAGCCATAGGACGCATGGTCAGGGAGGCTTTCCAGGTTCGCGGGTTGGAACTGGACGAAATAAAAATAGCCTCTACGGAACATGTAGTTAAAAAAATCGGCTGCGCCTTTGCGGCCGCACCCCTATGGTACTAGAGGAGGAAAAAACATGGAGCTGTGGATCAGCGAGTTACAAACCCCTAATCTTAAGATATCCTGCCGGACTTCGCAGACTTTGCGAAACGAGAAGACGCCTTTTCAGGAATTGGCTGTGGTAGTAACCGAGACTTTCGGGCGTATGCTGCTGCTGGACGGGGCTATTCAGACCACCGAAAAGGATGAATTTGTCTATCATGAAATGATTACCCAGGTGCCCATCAATTCACACCCTCACCCTGATCATGTAGTGATTATCGGTGGCGGAGACGGTGGGGCCTTACGGGATGTAGTAAAAAACCCGGCAGTAAAAAAGGGCACCCTGGTGGAAATCGATCAGCGGGTTATCCAGGCTTCCCAGGATTTCTTCCCGGAATTGTCGTGTTCTTTTACTCATCCAAAATCTGAAGTGCTGGTGGCGGACGGGTTGGCTTTCATGAAAGAACACAAAAACAGCTTCGACATCGTTATCGTCGATTCAACTGACCCGGTGGGACCAGCTGTTCAATTGTTTGGTCAGGCCTTTTACCAGGATGTTTTTGATGCACTTAAAGAAGACGGCATGCTGGTAGTACAGAGTGAATCACCCTTTTTAAATAGTGATATTATTAAGATGGCATATGGAGGCATTAGCAATGTGTTTCCTCTAACCCGTCTGTATTTGGCCAATGTTCCCACCTATCCCAGCGGTTTGTGGTCCTTTACCGTTGGTTCGAAGAAATACGACCCTCAAATGGTTCTGCGCACGGACGAGCTGGACTGGAAGTATTATACTCCGGAGATTCACCGGGCAGCTTTCCAACTGCCGCCTTTTGCAAAAAAAATCATTGAGTAGGAAGAGAATATGCAAAATACTATGGATTTCCTGGAACAACGGGCCTATTTTATAGGCTGTTCACCACAGACGGGACAGGGCCGCAAGGTAATCCTGGGGCTGCCAATGGATGCCACTACCAGCTTCCGCCCCGGAACCCGCCTGGCTTCGTACCGGATTCGCGAGGTGTCCGAGGGTATAGAAGAATACAGCATATATCAGGATCGTTCTCTGGAAAACTGTGATTTTTCTGATCTAGGAGATGTATCTATTCCATTCGGGAATGTAAGTGAAAGCCTGGCTCGCATGGAGGCTGTGGCTGAAGAGCTTCTGGCCCAGGGCCGGATGATTTATAGTTTGGGTGGCGAACATTTGGTTAGCCTGCCAATAATTAAGGCTTACAAACGCCGCTATCCAGATCTTGTGGTGGTGCAGATGGATGCTCACGCTGATCTGCGCGAGGACTACTTGGGAGAACCGTTGTCGCATGCTTCGGTGATGCGCAGGGCGGTGGATGTTGTGGGTCCGGGGAATCTTTTTCAGTTGGGCATCCGTTCTGGAACTCAGGAGGAATTGGCTTATGCCCGGGAAAACACCTTTCTTTATTTAGACCAGGTTTTGCCTTGCTGTCCTGAGGTCATAGAGAGAATAGGGCAGCGGCCCGTTTATCTAACTTTGGATATTGATGTCCTGGACCCGGCTTATGCACCGGGAACCGGTACCCCCGAAGCTGGAGGGATTTCTTCCCGGGAATTGTTCCAGGTCCTTCATGATTTTCGTCAGCTCAATATCGTGGGGTTTGATCTGGTGGAAATATCCCCCCCTCTGGACAACAATGATATCACCTCCATCCTGGGGGCCAAGATTTTGCGCGAGGTGCTATTGGCTTACTAAACAGTTATTTGAAGGCTGTTAGCTTGAATAAAGCTAACAGCCTTTTTGTTTTGAAACAAAAAGCTAGTGAATGCCTATCTCCTATAAGATAGGCTAGATAGTGGTATGTTAATTACTCAACTACCTCTGTGCCATCCATTTTTTTAGCCTGAAAAATAGTATAGGGAAGGCGATGTTAAGCAAACAACATACCTCGTTACGAAAACTTGTGGTGACTTAACAATTTCGTGAGCAAATAGGGCTGAAAAAATGAAAACCCGGGCGGTTAAACCCGGGTTGGTATTAATAAAACCAATTATAAGTGTATCTAGTAGTTTTCAGCTAAAAGTTCGTAGTAGCTTTGGGGGTGGGCGCAGGCCGGGCACACGTCCGGAGCCTCAGGCCCTTCGTGGACATACCCACAATTGCGGCATTTCCATTTGGTGCTTTGTTCTTTCTTAAATACCGTTTGATTCTTAAGGTTTTCCAAAAGCTTGCGATACCTTTTCTCGTGTTCTTCTTCCACTTCGGCGATCTCTTTAAACATCCGGGCTATCTCATCAAAGCCTTCTTCCCGGGCAATCTTTTCGAATTCCGGATACATACTGGTGTGTTCAAAGTTTTCTCCCTGGGCAGCGGTCAAGAGATTGTCTTCAGTGCAGGGGACCTGGCCGCCCATTAAAGTCTTATACAAGAGTTTGGCATGTTCTTTCTCGTTATCAGCTGTTTCAAGGAAAATAGCCGCCATTTGTTTAAATCCCTCTTTGTCGGCCTGACTGGCGAAGAAGGTGTACTTGTTGCGGGCTTGGGATTCTCCGGCAAAGGCTTCCAAAAGGTTTTTCTCCGTCTTCGATCCTTTTAAGTCCATACCATTCAACCTCCTTAAATTAGGTTAGGGGACACACCTTCCCCTGATTCCAGTTAATGTAAACAGCTTTAATGATACCTTGGGTTCGTTTATAGAAACGAAAATCCTGCTCGTTGCGGTAAGGAATGTCCCCTTGTGCCCGTGAGGTATTGGAGAATATTAAGAAGTCCCATATTGCAGGCGGGACACACCTTCCCGCTAAGGTTGGGTGACACACCTCCTCTTCGAGAGAGGAATGTCCCCCTATTACCGCCCTACAGGCGGTAAGGTATGAAAGGTATCCTTTGTTAACTCGGTAAGAAAATTCCCCTTTTGCACCCGTAAGATTGCGGAGCGTGCAAAACAGACGACCGCAGGAAGTGCCTGTGGTGCTCCCGGTGGGCCCAGGCCTCCTGAAAAAGATCTACAATGGGGTAATCCGGTAAGGATAGAGATAGATATAAGGGCTGTCTTCAATTCGGCTGATGATCGCATAGTCTTCCAGATTCTCCATGATATCCTGGAATTCTTGTTCTTGCAGTTCTGGAGTCCATTCCTGATCCGGGTTGAGCAGGATGGCAAATTTGCATAGGGGGATCTCCATCCAGTTCAGCATGCGTAGTTCCTCCAAGCCTTCACCTAGAAAGGCCAACTCCTCAACGGGAATGGAAAAGGGGGCGTGTTGCTTTTTCTTAATATGGGTTTCCAATTTCTTAATGAAGGCCTCCAGTGGGCCTTCCTGTTCCGGAGTAAGCACGTACTGAAAGAGAGCGTCATACAGGTTCTGCACCAATACGATGGAGGTAATCGTAGGCAGCACCAAATGCTTTTCCTGGCCCACGAACTGAAGATTAAAGGATTTGTCCATTACCATTCACCTCAATCTGTAAATTCTATCATTAATGGGAGAAAACCGTTCCTTTTGACTCATTACTCGTCGCGGTTTTGGGCTATGATGGGTAAACTGACAGCATAATTGAGGCTCATGGCCTCTCTAACTTCAGTCATGGTTTCCCGGGCTGCCTGGTGAGCTTTCCGTGTCCCTTCAAAAAGGATCTCCACCACCCGCTGGGGATTTTGCATATACTCTGCGCGGCGCTGGCGCATGGGATCCAGGAGCTCATTGAGCTTAGCCGTCAACTTCTTTTTACATTCCACACACCCGATGCGTCCCTGGCGGCAGTCAGCTTCAATCGTCTCAAGTTCCGTCCTGTTGAAAACGCGGTGATATTCGAAAACCGTGCATATTTCCGGATGACCCGGGTCATTTTTATGAATCCGGGCAGGATCAGTTACCGCATTACGCACCTTCTCCCAGACCTGGTTGGCGTCATCGGCCAGATAGATGGCGTTGTTTAGACTCTTGCTCATTTTGGCTTTGCCATCCAAGCCCACAAGTCGGGGGACCTGGCCTACCAGAGCCTGGGGTTCAACCAGCACTGGTTTATATAAATCATTGAAGCGCCGTACCATTTTACGAGCCAGTTCGATGTGCGGGACTTGATCTTCCCCCACCGGCACCAGATCGGCTTTAAATATGGTTATGTCAGCCGCTTGACTCACCGGATAGCCTAAAAAACCATAGGTCATCTCCTTAAACCCGTGTTGGCTGGCTTCGGTTTTAATCGTAGGGTTGTGGCGTAAAACGTTCACCGAGGTAAACATGGAATAATACATGGTCAATTCATGAATTTCGGGGATCATGCTCTGTAAGAAGATAGTAGATAACTCAGGGTTCAAACCGGCTGCCAGATAGTCGGTAGTGATCTGAAAGACGTCGCGGGGCAGGTTGTCTTCCCGATCCCAATGGGTGGTCAGAGCCTGTACATCGGCGATAATTATATAGCTTTCGTATTCTTCCTGCAGTTTTACCCGGTTTTCCAGGCTCCCTACATAATGCCCCAGGTGCAGGCTGCCCGTGGGCCGGTCTCCGGTAAGAATTCGTTTTTTATTTGGCGGCATCAGTGTTATTACCTCCTGTGTTATTAACTTAAAATACCACTACAACCGAATTTGTTCAAGTCCTCGGGTTTAAGCCTCGACAAATCAGGCAGTATCCCATTGTGCCCAATGGAATAATTATATAAAATATTATGTGAAGAAAAGAACACAATCCAAAATTATTAAATAAGGGGTATGAGCAATGACTGGCTTAAATAATTTCCTGTGTTTTTCCATGCGATCCGCTATGAAAAAAATCGAGCGTGGTCTGGGTGGCAAAATGTTGGAGCAAGGGATCAGCATACCTCAGTGGTTTATTCTCAATTGTCTGTTGGAAGAAGACGGTATTACACTCAAAGAAATAGGGCACCGCAGCCTGATTGACAGCTCCTCGATGACAGTTTTGGTGGATAAATTGGAACGGGAAGGGCTGGTGGAACGCAGGCTGGATCCCCAGGATCGCAGAGCTATTCGCATATTTATTCTTCCAAAAGGAAAGCAGATTGGTGAAGAAGCCGACCACTGGGCCAGTGAGTTTAATGCTCTCCTCTATGATTTACTGGGAGAGTGCAACCAGAAAGAATTTGTCCACGGGATAAACAATATTATCAAAGGTTTGGACTAGTACACTGTCAACGCTAAACTGGGTGGTATTCCTCGCAGAAAATCTTCGTGAACATATGTATTACATTGACGACAACGCAGGCATACAGCGATTTAACCGGTGGAAACTGAAGAATTAGGGTTGACAGTGTACTCGTTTAAAGAAGTGAATATGGGATAAACAATCAAACCCCGTTCCTATTGGAGTGGGGTTTTGCGCTTACTTTACTAAAAAATAGCAGGACTACAAAATAAACCGCCAGGGCAGCAGCCGCGGTCAGCCCTGAGTCGTTAAAGAGGATCGCTACGATCATGGATAATAATAATCCCTTTAATCCCATCAATATATGGGTTTGGGCTTGAAAATGCTTCTGCAACCAGGCTCCTGGACGGAAAAACAGACTGGCAGCAGCAATGATTCCCAGCAGGAATATCCAGCCCCATATGGTGTAATTGATGTATTGCAGAGCCAGGTTAAGCTTGCGGGCGATTACGGGCATTATGGAAGCCGGTCCGCCTTGAACAATAGCCATGATGGTGTGACCCAAGTGAGATTGAAGTTGGGCAGGCTGGCGCAGGTCCAAGAAGGCCATAATGCTGAGGAATAGAAAGGTGCCCAAGACCATGCTCAGGATACTGGTTAAGCCAATTCTCTTGTGGTTGAGGATGAGAAATGTATAACTAAAACCCACCAATGCGGTAATAGCTCCCCCGACATTGACTCCCAAGAAAGGGGCGCCGATAAAAGCGGCTACCCCAGCAAACAGTCCGGATAATGCGATTTTGGAAAAAATGGAAGGCTGTTTGGGGAAAAGCAGGGTAGCCAAGGAGATGGTCGAACCAATAAGTACCCCCATATATTCATTGCCCAAACCATAGTAACGGACTCCTCCGGTAATTTGATAGCTCAATAAAGAGCCGCCCATAAGATGAGCGCCAGTGCCCGTATCTCCGACTACGAGAGCGATTGTGGCAAAAAGCATGGGAACAAGCGGATTGATGTCCAGAGCCTGGCCCAGGCAGGTAGAAATCAGAGCGGTCCCCAGGGTAACCAGCACCAGGAACACTATAAAAAGCCAGGGACTGTTGAAAGACCAGATGCTTATCAACAACAAGCTCACCGGCAAAGCCAGCGCAAAGGATAGAAGAAGGAATACCAAGCTGTTCTTCCGTTTGCGGATAATGAGGATGAGAGCTGCTACCAGTGCTAACAGCATCGTAAATACCGTGATGGTCATGATCAGAGTCTGATTGATGTATCGGAAGACTGCTGCCTGATTGGATTGCCGTAAAAATGCGGCCGTATTTACCTGGGGTTGAGAAAAAAGGCTTTCTGACTGACCGGGGTCCAGGCAGTTGATTATGGAATCCTGCAGGCTGGTTAAGGGAACAAAACCCTCCCTCCGGGTTGATAAAGCGCTCAGGGTGCCGTGCAGGCCGGTTTTACTAATGATCAAGGGCGCGAACAAGGCCTCTGCTTTTTGAGGGTTATAGGCGGGAGCGGGGTTGAGGACATATACGCCGGGGGAGTAGGAAGCCTGGCTGTCCAAAATCCGGTCCGCAAAACTGTCCATCTGGGAGAGTAGGCTGTGCCTCTCCCTGGTATACTGCCCGGTTGTAAAATACTTGCTCATTGAGTCCAAACGAGATAAATCACCCAGTTCCAATAAGATTACGCATTTATTCTCCTTGAAGTTGCAAGCTTCCTTGAGCATCGCTGCATAATTACTCTGGTAGGGAAGAAGGAGCGGTGTATCTGGGTTTAGCATTGTACGGTCAACGACTCCATTATCCACCAGTCCCCGGTGATCCATCAGGATCAAAGGCCCCAATCGCCGATAGTGACCAGGCCGGTCAGAATTGCCAATTACAATCGTTTGATATCCCAATTGATGCAGCCGATCCCCTAGTTTTCCAGGATTAGCTTGGCCGTGTTCCCGGTTGTTCCCCATAATTGTGGCCAGGCTGCAGACCACGATTCCCGCACTTGCGGGATCGATTCCGGTTTGACGAATAAAGAGGGAGCCGGCATTTTCTCCTCCTATGTTTTCCCCGGTCATAAAATTAAGCAGAGCATCGGGGCTGCTGACCGCTGTCTGCCCGGCCGATATCGTGCAAAGAGCATCCCAGGTATTGCGGTCTTCGCCCAACTGGGGGATGAGAAGGCCAGCGGCTCCTTGTTCCGCCAGCTTCCACAGGCAGGGAGTAATTTGAGGATCTAAATCACTAAGGCGCAAACCCTCGATGAGAAAGATGATTACCCGGGGTGGAGTATTTTCCGCAGCCTGTATTGGACTGGTGGAGCATAGGGAATGCCATAAGATGATGGTGAGTAAGAGGGATATCAGAAGAGCTTTGCTTGTATTAGTATAAAAACGCATCTTATTTATCACTCTCAATCTGTTCCAGTCCCATCCATGAGCAGACAATACCATAGATCAGCATAAAAGCTGCTGCAATCACACCAGTGTCGTTGACCAGGAAGACGGTCAGGGATCCCAACGAAAGAATCGTAAAACCCTGCACCATTTCAACAGCTTTCTCCCGCATTTGAGGTGACAATGCGTTCAAGGTGGAACGGGACAAAAGCCATACCAGGATGCCTCCGGCTAGAATCAAGCTCCAGGCCGAATGGGCCACTGTACCAGTAAGGATGCCGATTTTAGTCTGCAGCATTCCCCAGACCAGCGCGAAGCCACTGTTGGAGAATCCGCTGATGGCCTTGCCAGCATGAGAGGGCGTGGCACTCAAGCGGGCATCCAACAAGGCAATTGCGAATGTGCCCAGGAAGGCCAGAAACAGAATGACCAGGTAGTTTTTCAACCCGACCCGGTGACCTGAAAATTGAACCAGGAACAGGGCTATGACCGCCAGGGCAGTGACAAGGCCGCCCATATTGGCGCCGTACTGTGGATTGCCGACGACCAGGGCAGCGGCGGTCAGAGGGACCAACCCCACTATCATTTTCCCTATTGCTGACATCTTCATCCGGTTCAGTCCCAGCATAACTGCCATTAGAGTGCTTCCCAGGATGATTCCCATGTAATCGTTGCCAATGCCGTAAAATCGTCCTCCGGCGATAGCATCGGAGCCCAAGGGAGAGAGGAGCATCAAAGGAGCTCCTCGAAACCCATCGACAATCAAGATGACAGATGTTACTGCGCTGAGCAAACCTATTCGCACCGTGGTCTTCTTTATGGCACTGGTAAATACAACACCCACCACTAAGGAGAGGAAGAGAGTCAAAGCGATGCTGGAAATGATGGATCGGTATCCGGTTTGAGAGAGAAAGAGAAAGACCAGGGGTGTACTCAGGCTGGCAGAGAGAAGCACCTGCAGGAGAATACGTAGGTGCTTCTTTTTAAGAATATAAAAAAGATATCCTGTAATTAACAGGGTTGCCAAAAGGAACATAAAAGTAAAGTGGAGGGGATCACGACTCTGCCTGAGTCGGAGAAAGAGGGACAGCTGATCGCTGATACTGGCCAGGCTGCTATGACTATCTCCTACAATGTGCATTCCGCCTTTCGCTGGGGAAGGCGAAAAATATGTCTGAATGGTAGGCAAGAGATCCAGGTTGGTCACCAAACCGGCTCGGCGAGTGGTGGGAGAGGTGAGAAGTCCCCGCATTCCGTCCGGGAAACGGGCAATAACCGGCGTCAAGCCAAAATTACCGGCCAGCAGCATATCCTGATTGGTATTGGGTGTGAGAATAAGAAGCAAAGTACTTGATAAATCGACCTGTTTCACAATTTCCCCGAGAATCCTATCATTGTTTTCGATTGCCTGTATACGGTGCTGGTTCAACATAGCTTGAGAACAATTCTCCCGGCTGCGCTCAACCCGGCTGCTATCCCCCAGATCTACCAAAAGGACTGCGCTTTGTCTCCACAGGTCGGCAAAGGCCAATAGGAAAGCTGACTGGTTGTTGCGGAGGCCCCCCAGACTGCCCGGGTCCTTCTCCAGGATATCCTGACCCACGTTTCCCCTGGGAACGATTCCCTTTTCATCCATAGCCAGGATGGCAATATCACGGTCAACGGAATTCATGATGTCTGCATTTCCCAGAACGCCAACCTGCAAAGCGTTTTCCCTGGCCCATTTGCCCAACTGGCCGATCTGGTAAGGAGGAGAAAAAGAGGCTGCGTATTGCCGTGTCGGCTCACTGTTAAGATTGACCACCCCCTGGAGAGGGGCGGGACTGCCGGTGAACAAGGTGTACAATTGGCCGGCTGAAGGGCCAGCGGTGGCCGATGTATAAACATCGGGCAGCTTTTGAACGGTTTCGGAACTGTTGAAAGACCATTCACTGCCGGGAAGGGCTGCCACCCGGCTCCCGGCTACCATGGACATATAGGAACTGGCAGCATCCCGATTTTTGGCCCGGATGTTCATTAGACCCAGACCGCTTTGTTCTAAAAGCAGGTTCAAATTGGGTGTGCGGGCTTGCTGAAGATCGTTAATATCGATGTAGTCCATTACCAGGATCAGAACTTTTCTATTTTCAGCAGCTTGATTTTGGGCGCCAGCGGAGGCCGGACATATGGAAAGAAGAATCAGAATCAAAATTATCGAACTGAGAAGTTTCCTATTGTTCTTCATCATGCATTCCTCCAGCATTGCTAACATATCACATTCTATAAGGGGATCACAAATCCTGCATCCGATTAGGCCTGCTAATCCCCAAATAAGGTGAAAAGACTGGCACATTCTAGACGGTTCCGCACTATGATAAAGAACCCGGGTGATATGGATCATATCTGGGGAAGATATTCACAGGTTGAATTGATTAAAAAGCGCCCACCTGTTTATTGACATGCGCTAGATATGTGCTAAAATTCTACATGTGTGTTTTGCTGGAACCGTATTGAGGGGAGGTTTGGGAACAGCTTGATAAACGAGAAGGGAGGCGACATGATTGCAGTCTTTGGGGCGACATGTACTGGCTGAGGTGTACGGATGCAAGTTCGAAATCCTGAATGATATCAAAGCGGTTCAGGATATCATGGTGAACGCTGCCTTGGAAGCAGGGGCTGAAATTCGCGAACTGGTTTTTCATAAGTTCAGTCCGCAAGGGGTAAGTGGTGTTGTTGTAATTTCCGAGTCTCACCTGGCGATCCATACCTGGCCGGAATTGGGCTATGCTGCAGTTGATGTTTTCACCTGTGGCGAAAAGGTGAACCCCTGGGACGCCTGCAACTATCTGGCTGAGCACTTTGGTGCGCAGAATGTCAAGGCTACAGAGGTAAAGAGAGGCTTGAAGGAGTTACCGGAAAAACGCTTAGTAGCGAGTATGTAGGAGGGATACTATTTTAGTAGACCGAAGATGCTACAGAGAGAATCGCGCTTTCGATTAGTAGGCCTTGCTTGTGGAGAGAACAAGTAAGGCCATTGTTTTTAATGAAGCTTCCCAGGCCATCATGATAGAGGGAAAAATAGGAAATAAGAATTTCATGTAAATATTGAGGAATTTCATGTACATTATATAAAGAAAAATCTTTAATAGAGCAGAAAGAGTACGAATACTATACAATAAGAATGTTGCCATTGCTTTTCATTGAGGAGGACACCGGTAATGAATGTGGGTATGACCAGGGAGTTGCATAATGACTTGCTGGCTGTGAACGAAGTATTCAAAAGCAGCATCCAGCCCTGGTGGAATGATGTGCTGGTTTATCATGAACAGGTGGAGAAAGAAGAGACTTTCGCTTTGCTTCCGGCGCTGACACTGGCAGTCTTTGATTATATGGGACATAAACGGGAAGTAGCCCTGGTTATTGCCAGTATCGTCAAGCTTTTTTACTTTAACAATCGCATCGTGGAAACAGTTAAAGATGATGAGGAGGGACAGGTTCAAGACCAGAACCTGCAGTTTTCCATTCTAATCGGGGATTATGTGTTGGGAAGCATCCTGAAGCTTTTGGTTGAGAATGAAGTGGACAGCCTTTTAAAGCTGTTTTCAGATATGATGGCGCAAGTAAACCAGGGTCTGGTTGAGAAATATAAATTGAGTATGAGCTGTCAAGAAATAATCATGAAAAGCCGTATACCCATTTATCAGACAGCATTTCTGGCTGCCGCCCGGCTGGGAGAAGTAGATCCACAAGAAGAAGCTCGCCTAAAACAGATGGGGCTTCATGTGGGCATGGCTGTCGAACTTTTGAGGGAGGGAAATCTCCAAGAGGAAGCCCGCTTGCATATTCATGGAGCTGAAGCATTGCTGAAACAAATGGGCAAATGTAATGAGACCCATGGTAGTTCTTTGGCTATAATCCTCCGGGGTCTGCACGAAATACTCTGCTCAGTGGACCAAGCAGCAGCAATTTAAAAGAAGAACGGCTTGACGAACAGGATTCAGAGGTAATCCGTCCGCACCAGGGCCGTTTTTGTTTGTCACCATATATATGGTAAGTATTCCCGGGAAGGCGCGATGATGATGGCCGTTCCCCGTAACAAGAGGAGTGAATGCGATTTTGCGTAGGATAAAGGACTTTTTGAACCTGGTGGATTTTGCCCATACACTATTTGGTTTACCTTTTGCCTACCTGGGGGCTTTTCTGGCACTTCGGGCTATGCCTACCTGGCATCAGCTGATTTGGATAACCCTGGCCATGATGAGCGCTCGTACCGCGGCCCTGTGTCTCAACCGGCTCATCGACCTCAAGATCGACCGGGCCAATCCTCGCACCGTAGGGTGGGTGCTGCCGGCCGGAAAGCTGCCAACCGGAATAATCTGGCTGGTAGCCATTAGCTTGCTGGCCTTTCTACTTTACTCTGCTGCCCAGCTAAATCTGCTTTGCTTGGAGCTTTCCCCCCTGGCCTTGATTATTTTATGGGGCTATTCCTACACCAAACGCTATACCTGGTGGTGCCACCTCATTCTGGGAATGGCCATTGGTATTGGACCAGTCGGCGCTTGGATAGCGGTCACCGGTAGTTGGGATTGGCGGCCCCTGGTTCTTGGAATGGCTGTAGCCTGTTGGATTGCCGGCTTTGATACCATGTATGCCTGCCAGGATATTGACTTCGATCGCCATCAGGGTTTATATTCCATTCCTGCACGTTTTGGAGCCCGGGGGGCTTTGATCTTTTCTGCTATTTTTCATACCTTTACGATATTCTTCTTACTGCTCACTGGATTCATCCTGGGGTTGTCGACATGGTATTATTCAGGAGTAGTCTTTGCGGCTGTTGTTTTGTCTTACGAACATTGGATTGTCAGGCCCGAAGATTTGAGCCGGGTCAACCATGCTTCCTTTAAAATCAACCACTATGTAGGATTAATCATTTTCGCCACCACCCTCCTGGATGTATTCATGAAGAAAAGCGGAAGCTAAAAGGGGAAGTGTGTTGCGGTCATGATTGCATGAAGGGGAGAAGGACCATGACCAGATTTGTGATTGGCCTGACTGGGGCCAGCGGCGTAATCTACGGAATCAAGCTGGCTGAAGAACTATTGAAAAGAGATTTCGAAGTCCATATGGTCGCCAGCCGTCCTGCCTGTCTGGTGATCGAAGAGGAATTGGGCTGGGATTTTACCCGGCCTGCTGAAGAGGTTTTCCGGGAGAAACTCATTGGTCGTTTGCTTTATCATGATAATGATAATATTGCGGCTCCTATAGCCAGTGGATCATACCGCTGCTCGGGGATGGTGGTTATACCATGTACAATGGCAACGGCTTCGGCTATTGCCACAGGCAGCTCGCGCAGTCTCTTGGAACGATGTGCCGATGTTATGTTAAAAGAGAGAGTACCCCTGTTGGTGGTGCCCAGGGAAACACCATTGAGTCCTGTGCATTTGCGTAATCTGCTCACTCTGGCTGAAATGGGGGTACATGTAATACCGGCTATGCCCGCTTTTTATAGCCACCCTCAGACGATTGAAGATATGGTTGATTTTGTGGTTGGAAAAGTTCTGGACGCTATGCACGTAGAGCATGAATTGTTTCCCCGGTATCAAGGGTAGGGGACACACCTTCCCCATGGGTTTAGGCAAGGCTTGATAGTGTTTATTATGTCTTGCGATTATTTCTGTTAGCGAAATGTCAACTAGCAGCGGTAAGGAATGTCCCCTTGAGCGACCTATGGTCGCTGGATGTAAGTGATTCTAGACTACGTCGCATAGACAAGTTTAGATGAAGTTTATTATACCTTGCGATTATTTTTGTAAGCGAAATGTCAACTAGCAGCGGTAAGGAATGTCCCCATGGCCGCCAGTAAGATCGAGGAGCCTGCGAAGCAGGCACCCGTAGGAAGTGCCTGTGGTGCGACCTTTGGCCGCTGGATGCAAGTGATTCTAGACTACGTCGCATAGACGCTATTTGGAGACAACATACGACGAACAGGAGCAAGTCCTTATTTTTCTTGGTTTTTATCAATAGGCGCTATATAATTAATGTGATCTTTACTAAGGGGAATTATATGTCGGAATTTGAAATCTTCAGTCCAGTAGCCAGGGAGCTGAATATCGTTGAAACTCAATTGCAGGAAAGCATTCACAGCCCCCTGGACATTTTACATCATGCCTCCGTACATCTGGTGCAGGCTGGTGGTAAAAGACTAAGGCCTGCTTTTGCATTAATCGCAGCCCGCTTTTATCGTGAGGATCTTAGCGAAGTGATCCCCCTGGCCACGGCCTTGGAATTATTGCATATGGCTTCCCTGGTGCATGATGACGTTATTGACAATTCTGACACTCGACGGGGAACCCATACGGTTAAAAGCGCCTGGGGGAACCGAGTTTCTATTTATACAGGAAATTTTCTTTTCGCCCGCTCCCTTTCCCTACTGGCTGATTATGAGCGCCGGGACATTGTCGGCGTCCTGGCTGATGCCAGTATGAAGATATGCGAAGGTGAAATAATACAAATGATGAGCTGTTATAATGTTAACCTGGGTTTGAAAAATTACTTGCGTCGTATTGAACGCAAAACCGCGCTTTTGATATCGGTGAGCTGCCAGGTGGGGGCGATGTTGTGTAATGCGCCGCAAATCGAAATTTCGGCTCACAGCCGCTATGGATATTACCTGGGTATGGCTTTTCAGATTACAGACGATATATTGGATTTGGTGGCTGATGAAAAGACCCTGGGCAAGCCTACCGGCAGTGATATAAAACAAGGTGTCATTACCCTCCCGGCTCTCTATGCTTTGAAAAATGGTCCGTATAGCCGGGAACTAGCCGCCATGATCTCCTCGCCGGAATGCTGTCAGCAGGACACCGGGCGTATCATCGACATGATCCTTGAATCGGACGGCATTGACTATGCCTATCATATTACCAGACTCTATGCAGAAAAGGCTCGCAGGCAGATTGAGCGTTTGCCCGATTCGCCCTTGAAGGAAACCTATTCCCGGATAACCAATTTTATCACGGATCGAGATTTTTAAGAACGGGGGAGAAAAGTGGCCTTAAGAGATATGTCAGCGGAAGACAAGCAATCCCTTATTCAGCATTTTGAAGAGCTGCGCAAATCAATTCTCTATAGTGTTGTGGCCATCATTATAGCTGCCATTGCCAGTTTTTCTTATAGCGAGCAAATTCTCGCCTTAATTGTCTCTCCTTTACGGATTGTCAATCCAAGCCTCAAGCTCATCGTTACAGGGGTAACGGAAGCCTTTTTTGTCAAGCTGCAGTTGTCTTTTCTGGCTGGCTTTATCATTGCCTTCCCAGTGGTTGCCTGGTCTCTATGGAGATTTATAAAACCTGCTCTACACGACCATGAACGTCGTTACTTTTATGTCTTATTTCCTGCTACACTCCTGCTTTTCGGCGGAGGAGTCTTATTTGCCTACTTCGGCATTATGCCGTTGGTGCTCAAGTTCTTTGTATACATTGCTGGTCAGAATCTGGAAACGATGTTTAAAGTGGATCAGTACGTGTCCTTCGTTATGTCTTTCACGCTTCCCTTCGGTTTGGTCTTTGAGATGCCTGTGGTCGCCTTCTTTCTGGCTAAGCTGGGCATTATCAAATATGCGTGGATGGCGAAACATCGAAAACATGCATTGCTGGTTATCGTCATTGTGGCGGCGGCCCTTACTCCTGGTCCTGATCCATTCTCACAGTTGATGATGGCTGGCCCCATGTTCCTACTCTATGAAATCAGCATTTGGGTGACCAAGTTTTCTGAGCGTAATCGGAATGCAAAACCTGTACTCGAACAATAATATTTCAGGCTTATAAAGGGTGCGAAATCCCGTCATGGTCGATGTAGTGCTGCTTTACAAACCTAGTGCTTTTTGCCATAATAACTATATGTATGGGCAGGACAGGGACTCACTTCTTTGATATAATCCAGTGTTGTTTTAATAAAAGGAGGTACACCCCTTGTTTGGAATCTTTGGGAATTTCGGGCCGATGGAATTAGTGATTATATTGGTGATTGTCTTAATCGTTGTAGGGCCCGGTAAACTGCCCCAGATGGGTAAATCGCTGGGAAAAGCCATCCAAGGTTTCCGCCAGGCTAAAGATGGAGACCCTGAAGAATCAGAGGAGAAAAAGGACAAATAAGAAGAGGTCTGATTCCAGGCCTTTTTTTAATAATCCTGGTCGGTGTATTTATGGCATTATTTCCGGTATTTCTTAATTTGGAGAACAGGAACTGCCTGGTTATTGGGGGCGGACCGGTGGCGGAACGCAAAGTCCAGAGCCTGCTTGAGTGTCAGGCCCGGGTGCATCTGGTCAGTCCTCAAATTACACCGGGTCTGGCCGGTATGGCTGAGTCGGGGCAATTGGATTGGAAAGCCCGTGTATTCCAGAGTTCGGATTTGGATAATATGCTTTTGGTGTTCATCGCAACCAACCAGGGAGAAGTGAACCAAGCGGTGGCCAGGGCCTGTCAAGAGCGGGGAATACTGGTAAACGCTGTGGATGACCCACCCCACTGTAATTTTTTTGTGCCTTCTGTGATGCGCCGTCAATCACTGGTTCTGGCCATATCTACGGAAGGAAAAAGTCCACTTTTGGCGCGTCGCTTGCGCGAGGAGTTAGAAGACCTCATCCCGGATGATTACGGGAAGTTTGTAGAAATACTGGGTCAAGCTCGTGCATATGTTAAAGAAAAGGTTCCGGACATTGAAGAGCGCCGAAAAATATTTCAGATGCTGGTGTCACCGGATATGATAGAACTTGTTAAAATGGGAAGAGAAGACTTGATAAGGGAGCGGATTGAGAAATGTATATCCTCCTGGCGGGCTTAAACCACCGGACGGCCCCGGTAGAAGTCCGTGAGCGCTTTGCTATTTGTGGAATAGATCTAGATGATTCTTATAATTTTTTTAAGCAGCAAAGCGATGTTGAAGGTTCGGTTATTTTAACCACCTGCAACCGTACAGAGATCTACGCTACAGCCCGGGATATTGAAGCCGGGATGGAGATACTACTTCAGTTTCTGGAACGTTATTCGAAGATGAACCGGGAAGAACTTCGAAAGTACCTGTATCAGCCTACCTGCTATGATGCCATGCTTCATCTTTTTCGGGTGGCATCCGGTTTGGATTCCATGATATTAGGGGAATCCCAAATCATCAGTCAGGTGCGGGAAGCGCATCAAAAAGCTATGGAGTGTAAGGCTTCTGACAGTGTACTCAATACCCTTTTTCAGAAAGCTGTTCACGTCGGAAAATTGGTGCGCAGTGAGACAGGGATCGATATGCATCCCGTATCAGTCAGCCATGCTGCCGTGGACCTGGCCCAGGAGGTTCTGGGTTCGTTAGATGACAAAAGTATACTGGTGGTGGGTGCCGGTGAAATGAGCGAGTTAACCACCCGCTACCTGATGAGTAATGGAGTCAAATCGGTGATTGTATCCAATCGCTCTTTTGACCGTGCTGAAGAGATGGCCGAGCAATTAGGCGGCCGGGCGGTTCGTTTTGAACAGTTGGCGACCGAGCTTGAGCAAGCTGATATTGTTATCAGTTGCACGGCTGCCAATCACTATGTACTCCACCCGGGAAATTGCTATGAGAGGCTGGCTTCGCGCAATGGCCGGCGTATCATCATGATCGATATTGCGGTTCCCCGGGATATCGAACCGAGCCTGAAAGAAATTCCCGGTGTATATATCTTTGACATTGACGATTTACAGAATGTAATAGACCGCAATTTCCTGGAGAGACAGAAGGCGGCCCTGGAAGCGGATAAAATCATTGCCGATGAGTTGGTCAAGTTTAATGAATGGCTGGGCTGTTTGTATGTGGTTCCGGTTATTACGGCCTTAAAAACGCGTGGAGAGGCCATAAAGCAGCAAGAATTGAGGAAGGCTTTGAACCGTTTAGGCCGCCTATCGGAGAGAGAACAGAACATTGTTAGCACCATGGCCCACGCTATTGTCAACCAGTTGCTCCATGATCCCATCGTTAATTTGAAAGAAATGGCAGTCAGTCAACAGGGGCATCTTTATGCTGAGGTAGTTAAGAAACTTTTTACCCTGTCCGCAGATTTGGGGGAATACGAGAACGATGAAGAAGTTGAGGTTGGGCACCAGAGGTAGCAGCCTGGCCCTCTGGCAGGCGGAAACGGTGGCGGCCGAATTGCGGCAGGTCATCCCCGGCTTGGATATTGACATAGAGATTATCAAGACCCAGGGTGACAAAATCCTCGATGTGGCCCTTTCCCAAATAGGTGATAAGGGGCTTTTTACTAAGGAAATTGAGAAGGAACTTCTAACCGGGCATATAGACCTGGCCGTGCATAGTATGAAGGACCTTCCAGTGGAACTGGAGTCCGGTCTTTGCATCGGCGCTGTTTTAAAGCGCGAAGACCCTCGTGATGTGCTGCTCTCCCACCAGGGTTATAAATTAGCAGATTTACCTGAGAGAGCAGTGTTGGGCACATCCAGCCTTCGCCGTGTAGCCCAGTTAAAAGCCTACCGGTCGGATCTGCAAATGGTTGACTTGAGGGGCAATGTGGAAACCCGGATTAAAAAGATGAAGGATCAGAACCTGGATGGGATTATCCTAGCCTGGGCGGGGGTCAAGCGCCTGGGTTTTGAAGAGCTGGTTACTGATCTCCTGCCCGAGAGCATCGTTCTACCGGCTGTCGGACAGGGGGCGATTGCTATAGAGATTCGTAAGGATGACCAGGCTACGGCTGAGCAAGTGGCCCTTATCAATCATAAGCCTACCTTTGCTGAAGTAGAGGCCGAGCGGGTATTTCTGCAGATGCTCCAGGGCGGGTGCCAGGTGCCCATAGGTTCCCGAGCTGAGGTTCAAGGAGATCGCGTGCAAATCCGGGGATTGGTTTGTTCTCTGGATGGACAGCGCCGTCTATGCCGTATGGTAGAGGGGCGGGAAGCTGAAGCTCTGGAACTGGCGCGAAAACTAGCCAACGACTTGCTAGCCGGGGGAGCACTGGAAATACTGGAGGAAATAAGGTCCGAGTAACCAGGCACTGGGTTTATGAGAAGTGAACGGAGACAATGAATGGGAAATAATGGAATTGTTTATTTAATTGGGGCTGGACCTGGAGATCCGGGCTTATTTACCCTCAAGGGAAAAAGGCTTCTGGAGCAAGCCGAAGTTGTAGTATACGATCGGCTGGTCAGTGATGGAATCTTATCACTGGCGAACCCGGAAGCAGATATGATTTATGTTGGCAAGGTTTCAGGCAAGCATGCCTTGTCTCAAGACGAAATTAATGCCCTCCTGGTCGAAAAGGCCAGCCAGGGTAAAATAGTAGCCCGCCTTAAAGGGGGAGACCCCTTCCTTTTCGGACGGGGTGGGGAAGAGGCGCAGTTTGTCCGCGAGCATGGTTTCGATTTTGAGGTGGTGCCCGGCATTACATCGGCTATCGCTGTACCGGCCTACGCCGGGATTCCGGTCACTCATCGGGATTCCACCTCAAGTTTTGCAATCATAACCGGCCACGAGAAACCCGACAAAGCTGAAAGTTCAATCCAATGGGCTGATATTGCCAGAGGCATCGGCACCCTGGTGTTTCTTATGGGAGTGGAAAATCTTCCGTATATTTGTCGGCAGCTCTTATCAAACGGCCGTGACCCAAGCACACCAGTGGCCCTGATTCGATGGGGAACCCGGCCTGAACAGGAAGTGCTCAGCGGAACGTTGCAGAACATTGTGGAAAAGGTCAAGGCCAATTCTTTTCAGCCTCCGGCGGTTATTGTCGTGGGGGAAGTGGTGGCATTAAGGGATGAACTGCAATGGGTGGAGAAAAAACCTCTGTGGGGGCAGAGAATTGTGGTTACCCGGGCTCGGGCCCAGGCCAGTGTCCTGGCGGAAAAGATCGCCGATCTGGGTGGAGCGGTCATCGAATTTCCATCCATTGAGATAAAGAAAGAAAAGAATTTAAACACCCTACATAATGCTTTGCGCAATATTGATCATTATAATTGGATTGTTTTTACCAGTGCCAATGCTGTGGATATATTCTTCGCCGAAATTATCAAGATCGGTATGGATATCCGCGACCTGAAGGGATGCGAAATCTGCGCGATCGGCCCGGCAACGCGGAAAGAGCTGGAGAAGCGTGGCCTGCAGGTCCGGTTTGTTCCCGAGGAGTATCGAGCCGAGGGAATCCTTCAAGGGCTGCAGAGTCAGGTTTTGCCTGGTCAGTGGGTTTTGCTGCCTCGGGCCCGGGGAGCCCGCAATATATTGCCGGATAGCCTACGCCAATGGGGCTTGCATGTAAACGAAGTATTCCTATACGAGGCCGTAGCTTCTGGCCGAGTAAGCCAGGAGACCTTGGACCGAGTGCTTCATGGTGATATGGACTATCTGACCTTTACCAGTTCCTCAACCGTTAGTAATTTTGTTAAGATTGTAGGGAGAGAGAATATCGAAAACATCAACCAACGGGTGCGGGTAGCCTGTATAGGCCCTGTCACTGCGGATACAGCTCAATCTTTAGGGTTTAACGTGCCGGTATTGGCCAGTCGATATACCATCGAAGGCCTCTTGGAGGCCATCCTGGAGGATGTTCAGTCCCGGACCAAGAGAGGAACACGATAATAAATGGATGCACCAAACTTGCTGAGATAAAGGTGCCAGCCCAAGATATCTAGGTCCAAGATTCCGCCTTCTATCTGGAGGAGACGGAAACCAACAACAGGGAGGGATAAGAATCATGTCTTTTCCGATCAACCGCTTGAGAAGGCTCAGAGGCAGCGAAGTGCTGCGCAGCATGGTGAGGGAAACACGTCTGGACACCAGAGACTTGATCTATCCGCTTTTTGTGATTCATGGTCAAGATAAGCGCCTGCCTATCAATTCAATGCCCGGAATCTGCCAGTGGTCAGTGGATCGCCTGGAAGAAGAAATCCGTGAAATTCAGGCCTTAGATATTCCGGCTGTTCTTTTATTCGGTCTCCCGGAACATAAAGATGCCGTTGGCAGTTCGGCCTGGGACGAAAATGGCGTGGTCCAAAACGCTATCAGGGCCATAAAGGATCAGGCTCCAGATCTGCTGGTTATCACCGATGTATGTTTCTGTGAGTATACCGACCACGGGCACTGCGGAATTTTGGAGGAGAATGGTTATTTAAACAATGATGCCACCCTGGAGAATCTTTCACGAGAGGCCTTATCTCACGCCCGAGCTGGCTGCGATATCGTTGCCCCATCGGATATGATGGATGGACGAATTGCTCACGTTCGAAAATCTCTGGATGATAACGGTTTTATTAATATGCCGATTTTAGCCTATTCGGCTAAATATGCCTCTGGTTTCTACGGACCTTTCCGGGAGGCGGCCGACTCGGCGCCGCAATTTGGCGACCGCAAGACCTACCAGATGGACCCCGGCAACGTCCGGGAAGCTCTCCGCGAGGTGAAGCTTGATATTGAAGAAGGTGCGGATATGGTGATGGTCAAGCCGGCCCTGGCTTATCTGGACGTGATTAAAGCAGTGAAAGAAGAGTTCGGTTATCCCACTGTTGCTTATAATGTGAGCGGGGAGTACTCAATGATCAAGGCGGCTGCAGCTTGTGGGTGGTTGGATGAACAAAGGGTCATGCTGGAGAGCATGACAGCTATAAAACGGGCTGGAGCCGATCTCATTATTACTTACTTTGCCAAAGATTTGGCCTGTCTTTTAAATTCCTGAAAACATAGGGCCTTTGTCTGAACCAGGAGGATAAAGCCCAGGGGGACATTCCTTACCGCTACGAGAAGGTATTACGCCGAAATTAGAGGAATGCAAAATATAATAAGGACCTTTCAGATTATTTAAAGATAGGGGGAAGGTGTGTCCCCCAACCTTGGAGGTAAATTATATGCACCTTTCATGGAATATTACCAACCAGTGTAACATGTTGTGCGAACACTGCTATCGAGATGCAGGCAACCGCCTGGAGGATGAGCTGGACACTGAACAGGGGAAAAAACTTATCAGCGAGATAAAACAGGCCGGTTTCCAAATGATGATTTTCAGCGGTGGTGAACCGCTCATGCGCTCCGATTTGTTCGAACTGGGTTCCTATGCGAAAGAACAAGGGCTCAGGCCGGTCCTGGGCAGCAACGGCACCCTGATTGACAGGAATGCCGCCCTGGAATTGAAGAAGGCTGGATTTTTGGCGGCCGGGATAAGTATTGACAGCCTGGTGGCGGAGAAGAACGACCAATTCAGGAAACTCGAACATGCTTTTGAGCTGACCATGAACGGCATTGAGAACCTCAAAGCAGCCGGCATACCTTTTCAAATCCACACCACAGTGATGGATTGGAATGTGGAAGAGCTGGAAGATATCGCGGATTTCGCAGTGAAGATAGGAGCCCGGGCTTACCACGTTTTTTTTCTGGTGCCTACCGGACGGGGAGCTCAGATTGAGGATGAAGCATTACGGGTTGCTCAATATGAGAAAACCCTGGCGCGTTTGATGGAGAAGCAAAAAAAGGTTTCCATTGAGATTAAGCCCACCTGTGCGCCGCAGTTTATGCGGGTTGCTGATAAAAAAGGCATGGATCTTCGCTTTAGCAAAGGCTGCCTGGCCGGTGTCAGCTATTGTATTATCAGCCCCCGGGGGGATGTGCAACCCTGTGCCTATTTGAATATTCCCCTGGGGAATGTAAAAAAGAAACCTTTTGACCAAATCTGGCATGAAAACCAGTTGCTAGCTGAGCTTCGAACATTTGAATACAAAGGCAAATGTGGCATATGTGACTACAAGGAAAAGTGCGGTGGCTGTCGGGCTCGCGCCTACTACTATAGTGGTGGGGATTATATGGCTGAAGACACCTGGTGCCTCTATCGCCCCCGAGAAGTGAGGCAGGATGGGTAGAGCTGAATTGGACCAGGTGGACAGGGCGCTTTTAAATCGAATTCAAGAAAATTTTCCTCTGACGGCCCGGCCTTACCAGGAGCTGGCCCTGAACATGGATCTGCCCGAGGAAGAGGTAATAACCCGCTTGCAGCGTTTGAAGGATTCTGGAGTGATTCGCAGAATTGGCGCGGTGTTTGATTCAAGTCACATGGGTTATTTTTCCACGTTATGTGCCTGCCAGGTGCCGGAAGAGCGGATCGATGAGGTGGCTGCTATCATCACCCGGGAGTCGGGGGTCACCCATAACTACCAGCGGGATCACACCTGGAATTTATGGTTTACCCTGACTGCTCCAGGAAAAAAAACGGCCCAACAAATCATCAGTCGCCTGGAGCGTGATACGGGGGTTGCCATTGAAAATATGCCCACGACCAAGGTATATAAGATAAAAGTTTCCTTTGAAATAGGTGGAACAGATGTACTATGATGATGATGTTGATATCATCCAGCTGGTGCAAGGTGATATACCTTTGCAGTCCAACCCCTACCAGGAGCTAGCGGACAAGCTGGGTATCAGTGAAGAGGCGGTTGTCGAACGTCTAAAAGGGATGATGGACCGGGGACTGATCAGGCGTTTTGGGGCGGTTCTGCGCCACCAGAAAGCCGGGTTTGTGCTGAATGCCATGGTTGCCTGGAAGGCCACTCCCGGACGGGAGGACCAAGCCGGGAACATCCTGGCCGGATATCGCCAGGTTACGCATTGTTATCTTCGCGATGTGCCAGAGGAGTTTGGCTACAACCTGTTTACCATGATCCATGCTCATTCGGAAGAGGAACTGGCGTCTTTGCTGGCCTGCATGGTCAAAGACAGCGGGCTGCAGGAATACCTGGTAATCAGAAGCATTCGCGAGTTTAAAAAGACCAGTATGCAATACCTGCTCAAACCAGGTGCTTATTTAGGGGATAGCGAGGATTAGATATGTTGAGAAACCAGCGCTCTACACAGCTTTTTCAGACTGCCCAAACCTATATTCCCGGAGGGGTGAACAGTCCGGTTCGGGCTTTTAAAGCGGTGGGGATGGATCCTCTTTTTATCAAAGAGGCTCATGGCAGCCGGGTGATAGATGTAGATGAAAACGAATATATTGATTACGTGGGTTCTTGGGGGCCATTGATTCTAGGCCACAGTCATCCCCGGATTGTAGAAGCTATCCAAGAGGCTGCGGTTCTGGGCACCAGTTACGGTGCTCCCTGTGCGGGGGAAGTTGAACTGGCTTGTACCATTTGCCAGGCTATTCCTTCCATGGAAAAGGTGCGGATGGTTAGTTCCGGGACCGAAGCTACGATGAGCGCTGTTCGCCTGGCCCGGGCTTTCACGGGTCGTTCCCGGATCATAAAGTTTATCGGCTGCTATCATGGACATGGAGACAGCTTTCTGATTAAAGCCGGCTCAGGTCTTCTTACATCGGGGGTACCGAGCAGCCCAGGAGTGCCGGCTGCGCTGGCTGATCTCACTCTGGTAGCTGATTATAATGATCTCTCTACGGTGGATAAGCTGTTCGACTTGTTTGGACAGGATATCGCTGCAGTCATTGTTGAACCAGTGGTCGGGAATATGGGGTTGGTTTTGCCCGATCAAGGATTTTTGTCAGGACTCAGGGATATTACCAGGCAGTACGGAAGCCTGCTGATTTTTGATGAAGTGATTACCGGATTTAGACTAACCTTTGGTGGGTTTCAAAATATCATCGGTATACAACCTGACCTGACTACCCTGGGCAAGATTATTGGCGGCGGGTTGCCGGTCGGTGCCTATGGGGGCCGGCGGGACATTATGGACCGGATCTCCCCGCAGGGGGATGTATACCAGGCTGGCACCTTGTCAGGGAATCCGCTCGCTATGGCTGCCGGGTTGACCACATTGAAAATCCTGAAAGAAGAGGCCTGCTATGCAAAGTTGGAAGAACTGGGGCAGGTCCTGGTCAGCAGAATGAGGGAAGTGTTCGAAGCCCACGCTTATAGTGCCACGATTAACCAGTTAGGTTCAATGTTCTCGATCTTTTTTACCAAAAGACCTGTGGCCAAGTATGAGGATGTTATGACTTGCGACACCGAGGCGTATGCCAAGTTTTTCAGAGCCTTGTTGCAAGAGGGGATTTATCTGCCTCCTGCTCAATTTGAAGTAGCTTTTGTCTCTTGTGCGCATGGTTTGCAGGATTTGGCGCAAACCATTGAAGGTGTAGACAGGGCTTTGGACAGACTGGTGAAGGAATCTTAAGTCAGGAAGAGGTAGAGTGAAATCGTATTCTTGTTCATGACTGCCCTTACCAAGTAATAACACGGGTGGGATGCGGTTTCAGACCCGCCATTGTTAAGGAGGATATCCATGGATTTGCCAGACCAATGGGGGGGCTTTATCAAGCAATTTCAGGTTCTCAGTGGTATCGACCTGCTTGCATATAAGCGACCGCAAATGGAGAGAAGAATTAATAGCTTCATGCGTTCGGTAAATTCACCCAATTATGCGGCATTTATCGAACTTCTGAAAAATGACCGTGAAGTATTACGCAGATTTCTTGATCACCTCACGATAAATGTCTCCGAGTTCTTTCGCAATATACAACAGTGGCAAATTCTCGAACGAGAAATTCTACCGAATTTGTTGGAACAACGCTCCTCCCTGCGATTATGGAGCGCGGGTTGCTCGACAGGGGAAGAGGTTTATTCACTGGCTATGATGCTCAAAGAAAAGGGCATTCATCCACAGGATCGGATTCTGGCAACCGATATTGATCGGGAGGTTTTGGAAAAAGGCGGGCAGGGGCTCTATTCCAAGAAGGCAGTAGAAGGTGTGGCCCAGCCTATCAGGGATCGATATTTCACACCTGATGGCAGCATGTACCGGGTTCATGCCGATCTGCGCAAGATGGTTCGATTTGAACGCCATGATCTGTTGAAGGATCGATTCCTTCCTGACCAGGACTTGATCCTGTGCAGGAATGTGGTCATTTATTTTACTGAGGAGACCAAACAGATCCTTTATCGAAAATTTGCGGCTGCTTTACGTCCCGGTGGGATTCTTTTTATCGGTAGCACTGAACAGATTTTTCAAGCTCGAGAACTGGGCCTGAAGCCCCTGGCTACCTTTTTCTACCGAAAAGAATCTGGTCTGGGAATAAAAAACTAATTATATTCCAAGGACACAAAAAGCAGGAAATCAAACTTTCATATCGAACCATATTTATTGATGTGCAATTTTGACAGACTACCTTGTACTCGTTTCGTCAATTGAGACGGTAAAATTGCCGTAGGGCAACGCATATACATTCTTTCATGGGGGTGGTTTAGTAGAAATCAGTGGCTGCGAGTAACATATTAATGATCCCAAATTCAATTAGTTGAAAAGGAGGAATGAACTTGAAGGTTGTAGTGTGTGTTAAACAGACATTTGACACCGAGGCAAAAATCGAGTTGAAAGACGGCAAGATTTCGGATGCGGGTATCAATCTTATTATTAATCCGTATGACGAGGTAGCTGTGGAAGGTGCTATTCAGCTAAAGGAAAAAGGCGTGGCGACTGAAGTAGTCGTTATTTCCGCCGGTGCTGACAAAGCTATGGACGCCATTCGTACTGCTCTGGCCATGGGCGCCGACCGGGGCATTCTGGTAACTCAGGACACAGCAGCTGACGAGTATGCCAGAGCGGTTGCTTTAGCCGCAGCCATCAAAGGCGAAAATCCTGACCTGGTTCTCGCAGGCCATGTTGCAGCTGATGATGGAGCTTCCCAAGTTCCCACCCGTATTGCAGAGATTCTTGGCTTACCCCATGTAAATGTAATTACTGCTATTGAGATCGCTGGCGGCAAGGCAACCTGCACCAGTGAAGCTGATGGCGGAACCCAGGTAACCGAAGTTGCTGTCCCGGCTGTTATCTCCAGCCAGGTAAGTTGGAATGAGCCTCGCTATCCTTCTATGAAGGGGATCATGGCTGCCAAGAAGAAACCTGTTGCCACGGTTGCTGCTGCTGCCGCGGAAAACAAGACCAAAATCATCGAATTCAGCTTACCGCCCGCCAAGCAGGCTGGTATTAAGCTTGAAGATGAGCCCGAAGTGGTCGCTACCAAGCTGGCTGACTGGATGAAGAATACTGTGAAAGTTGAAGTAAAATAGTTGACTTCAAATTGATGAATAAGGAGGGTACTTGATGGCTGGGACATGGGTATTTGTAGAACAAAGAGATGGTAATATACGGAAAGTCACCTATGAGATGCTTTCTCAGGCCAAGAAATTGGGCGATGAGGTAAGCGCAGTCGTATTCGGCAAAGGCGTTGAGGCCTTAGCTCCTGAGTTTGCCAAGTTTGGCGCCGAAAAGGTATATGTAGTGGAAGACGATGTGTTTGCCGCCTACAATACCGGTGCTTATGTTGCACAAATTATTGCAATGATCAATGAATTTAAGCCAAATGCAGTGTTCTTTGCCCATAGTTTTAACGGCAGAGATTTTGCTTCCCGTCTGGCCCAGAAACTGGATATCGGTCTGGCTACCGATGCTATTGGGGTAGAACTCAGTGCAGGCAAAGGCGTATTCACTCGTTCCATTTATGCTGGAAAAGTACTGACCAAGGTTGAAATCACCACCAGTCCTGTTCTGGCGACCATCCGTCCAGGCGTTTTCGAAGTGGCTGATGGTGCAGCTGCTGGTGCCGTTGTAAAACCGGCTGTAGCCGCCGCTGCTGGCGATGTATATCAGACTGTAAAGAGTTTTGTGGCCACGGTTTCCGCTCGTCCCGAGTTGAATGAAGCTGCGGTTGTAGTATCTGGCGGTCGTGGATGTAAAGGACCCGAAGGTATTGCCCTGGTTGAGCAGCTGGCAGACATGCTGGGTGCTGCTGTTGGCGGTTCCCGTGCGTCTATAGACTCCGGCTGGCTGGGTCATGAACTCCAGGTAGGCCAGACCGGCAAGGTTGTAAATCCCAACCTGTATATCGCCGCTGGTATTTCCGGTGCTATTCAGCATCTGGCTGGAATGTCTTCCTCAAAGTTTATTGCAGCAATTAACACTGACACAGAAGCACCCATATTTAATGTATCTGACTACGGTGTAGTCGCCGACCTGTTTAAGGTCATCCCCACCCTGATGAGCGAATTAAAGAAATAATTGCACCAGGGTTCTTTCCGGAGAGGAGAATGTTCTTTACTGGATATGCGAAGCATCGCATATCCAGTATTACTCCGGTTTTGTTTGAGGAGGGAATTATATAATGATATTCGGTTATGAACCATTGGAAGGTGGATATGAAGTTCCAATGCGTATGGTTGGAGCCAATATTCACTATGAATGGCTGATCTACATCCTGATGTTTATTCCCATTGGCATATTCCTGTATGGTATGTACAAGAAAATACAGGTTTGGATGCTGGCCAAAGGGGAAATCCATCGCAATGACCAGATAGGCCAGCGCATCTGGTCCTGGTTCGTTTATTCAGTAGCCCAAGCCAGGGTTATTAGGAAGCCGTTGGCAGGATGGATGCATGCCTTCCTGTTCTGGGGTTTCTTCATCTTGGCTATGGCGGCCGGGCTGGATGCTTCACACAACGCTATCGGCTGGCCCCTATTAGAGAATAACCTCTATATAGGAATGTCCTTTGTGGTTGACCTGCTGGGCTTCCTGGCCCTTATTGGAATCATTGTCCTGGCCTTTATCAGGTACGTGCAGAAACCGGAACGTCTGAATGACACCAACTCTGCAGATGGATGGATGATTCTTTTAATTTTTGTCATTCTCTTGACCGGCTACTTCATTGAAGGTCTGAGAATTGCAGCCCAGATTAGAATGTCCACGACTATGGACCAGATCCTTTATGAAAAATCAGCTTCACCCTTTGGCTGGATTTTCGCTCAGATGTTCCTGGGTGGAAGTTTGAACGGCGATCCCAGCGGATTCCTGGTATGGCATCGTATCCTGTGGTGGTTCCACATGGTTCTTGCCTTTACCTTTGTTGCTCTGGTACCGTTCAGCAAACTGTGGCATATTTTTGCCAGCATGTTCAACTATGCCTTCCGTGATCTCGGCCCTTCAGCCTGCCGGATGGTAGATAATATTGAAGAAGCCACTTCCTTCGGCGTAGAGAAGATTGAAGAGTTTGGTTGGAAGGACCTTCTGGACCTGGATGCTTGTATTCGCTGCGGTCGCTGTCAGGAGAACTGCCCGGCCTATAATACCGGCAAGCATCTGAATCCTAAAATTACCCTTATTCAGGCTATGAAAAAGCACCTGGATGCAAAGACTCCCTATTTGCTAGAGGCCAAAGCCAGTGGCGTATCAGCCGATGTTGAAGAAATGGCTATGACCGAAGAAGCTGCCGAGGAAGTTAATCCCATGGATGTCAGCCTCATCTATGATGTAGTCACAACCGACGTGATATGGGATTGCACCAACTGCCGGGCTTGTATGGAACACTGCCCCATGTTTATCGAGCATATACCCAAGATTATTGAAATGCGCCGCAACCTGGTTTTGTGGCAGGGTGATATGCCCAGTGAAGCGCAGATGGCTTTTACCAACATGGAGCGCAACTACAATCCCTGGGGAGTTGGCTATGCCAATCGAGCCAAATGGTTGGATGAAAGAGGCGTCAGAGATATCGTCAACCTGCTTCCGGAAGATGGCAAGGAATTTGAATATCTGCTTTATGCCGGTTGCGCAGTATCCTTTGATGATCGTTACAAGAAGGTTGGCGAATCCCTGGTTAGGTTGCTGAACAAAGCTGGGGTCAGCTTCGGCTACCTGGGTGTGGAAGAATACTGCTGTGGTGACTCGGCGCGCAGATTGGGCAACGAGTACCTGTACCAGACCCTGGTTAACCAGAACTTAGAGTCCTTTAACAACTATGGCGTGAAAAAGATCATCGTTGTTTGCCCGCACGGTTACAATGCATTGAAGAATGAATACCCGCAAATGGGCGGCAACTTTGAAGTGTACCATTACACTGAGATCCTGGCCAAACTGGTTGCTGAAGGCAAGCTCAAAGCCAGCAAAGCTCTGGGTTCCAAGATCACTTATCATGATTCCTGCTTCCTGGGTCGCCACAATACCATTTATCAGGATCCCAGGTCGGTCCTTAAAGCCTGCGGCACTTCCCTGATTGAAATTGAAAAGGGAAAAGAATTTGGATTCTGCTGTGGTGCTGGCGGTGGACGCATGTGGATGGAAGAACATGCTGCGGAAAGAGATGGAGTTCAGTACAAACGTATTAATGATACCAGAACCGATCAACTCCTGGTACCCGATCCGGAGATGATCGTCACCAACTGCCCCTTCTGCCTGACTATGATTAGTGATGGCGTGAAAGGTGCGGAGAAGGAAGAGCAGACCAAGGTCTTCGATGTGGCCGAGGTTCTCTGGAAAGCCGTAGAATAATAATCGAGGTCAAGAAGGAGCCCTCCGGGGCTCCTTCTCACCTTCTTCTTTAATAATATCTGCAGTGATATTTGAAGCATTTACTCACATCTTACTTCACACCTTTTTCGAAAAACCTACAGCAACATTAGCATCTCAAACCAGGTTGAACGCAACTAGATATAACAATATGGAATATTCTGCGCCGGGTTGGAATAACAAAATGGTAGAAAGCGCCATGCTTTAGTGCCGTTATTTGGCGTACGGCCGACCTTTCATGCCGCAATCCATTTGTAAGAGGGGATCAGCAAGCCACCTCCGTCTAGAGGCAGATTTGTCTATCGCCTATGTAGGATTTCAACAGAGCTTCATCATGCAAGAAAGAGAATAGCGTTGAAGTGTTTTTAGGTTTGCGAGGGGGGGAGTAATTAGATGGAATTCGGGTTGAATGATGAACAAAGAATGTTCAAACGCACCTTTGCGGATTTCTCCGATGAAGTTGTGGCTCCGGGAGCGGCCGAGAGAGATGAGAAAGAGGAGTTTGATTCGGATTGTTGGAAGAAGATGGCGGACCTCGGTCTTGGAGGTATCATTGTTCCGGAAGAATACGGAGGAACCAACGCTGGAGCTCTGGTTTATGCCATGGCAGTGGAAGAAATCTCCCGCAATTGTGCTTCGATGGGAGTAACCCTGTCAGCCCATACCTCCCTGTGTGTCTGGCCGATTCTACATCTTGCTAATGAGGAGCAGAAGCAAAGATGGCTGCCCAAACTCGCCAGTGGAGAATACCTGGGCGCATTAGCCCTGACCGAGCCTGAAGCTGGGTCCGATGTGGGTGCAACTGCCACGACGGCCATTCAGGATGGCGATACCTACATATTAAATGGAACCAAAATATTTATCACCAATGCTTATTATGCTGATGTCTACGTGGTTCTAGTGCGCACCGGAAGCAAGGATAAGAAGCACGGAAACAGCAGCTATTTCGTTGTGGAAAAGGGAACACCGGGATTCACTTTTGGCAAAAAGGAAAAGAAAATGGGTATTCGGTCTTCAGCGACTTATGAACTGGTATTCGAGGATTGCCGGGTGCCGGTGGCCAACCTTATCGGAAAAGAAGGAGATGGGTTTAAGCAGACCATGCACGTCCTTAATGGGGGGCGGGTAGGGATTGCCGCCCAGGCTCTGGGAATTGCCGAGGGTGCATACCGCAATGCGCTGACTTTTGCCCTCGAGCGCCAACAGTTTGGGAAACCAATTTTTGTTAACCAGGCAGTATCCTTCAAACTTGCAGATATGGCGATGAAGATTCAAGCAGCCCGCAACCTAGTTTATGAGGTGGCCTGGAGAGAAGATGCCGGTCTTTCCTACCAGTTGCAGGGCGCTTTTGCCAAATGCTATGCCGGAGACACGGCTATGCAGGTGTCTACTGAAGCGGTCCAGGTTCTTGGAGGATACGGGTACACTCGAGAGTATCCAGTGGAAAGAATGATGCGAGATGCGAAGATCACCCAGATCTACGAAGGCACCAATGAAATTCAACGGATAACAATTACCAGCTGCCTGAAGCGTGGGGAAATATCGAATTACGACTACTAAAATTACTACAAAAGAGTTTTAAATTAAAGGTGTATCCATGTTAAAATACAGAAGAGCTTTTCTCTTCTGTATTTTTTTGCAATACAAAGTGACAACGGGAAAGAGGTAGTGGATGGTGAAGCTGGCGGTATATCCAGGAAGCTTTGACCCGGTTACCAACGGACATATTGATATACTAGAAAAGTCCAGCAGGTTGTTTGACCGGATTACGGTAGCTGTCATTCATAATGTGAGTAAGAAGGCATTATTTTCTTTGGAGGAGCGCGAGTGTCTAATTAGGGAAAGCGCCCGCCATTTAAAGAATGTCGAAGTTGAGAGTTTTACCGGCCTTTTAGCCGATTATGTCCGCCTGAAGGGCGCCTGCGCTATCATTCGCGGTTTAAGAACGGTAGCCGATTTCGAATATGAAATGCATATGGCCATGATCAACAAAAAACTGATCCCAGAAGTGGATACGATCTTCGTCATGTCAGATAGCAACTATATCTTTATTAGTTCCAGTATTGTCAAAGAAGCAGCTTTGCTGGGTGGCGATGTGAAAAGCCTGGTCCCCGAGCCGGTTTGGGAAATGTTGCAAGGCCGCCAGACAGAATTAAATAAATATGGGGAAGGCTTACGATAATCCCCAGACATTTCGATTCTTAGTATTATTTCAAAAACCAATCAACTACTCTATATGGGGGACGTGACCTACTGTGAAGCAGACGGTCTGTCCCTATATTTTATATGGCTCAATCATGGGCATATCATAGGGACGAGTGTTGAAAATTTTCATCTTCACGCATATCATCAGCCTATCAGCTTTCCAACTTACCCGGCGAAGAGAGGAACACCGGTGGCAACCCTCTCCTTGATAAACTGGCTTCATTTCTATAGCACCCTTCTCACGCTATAAGCAACCTGTTATTCAGGTATCAATTTTAATCCCTTCACACATCGAACTGACAACTCCTGGTATAATCGCGCTCCCATGTCCAAGTAGGTACTGGTGTTGTCGCTGAGGTCTTTTATGATAAGAGCTGGGTTGCCTAAAGCTACTTTGTGATCAGGTATGATTTGTCCGGGCGTGAGTAGACTGCCTGCCGCCAGTACGCTTCCCAGTCCCAATTCGCAACCATTGGAGACAATGGCACCCATACCTACCATGGCACCCTGTTTGACTAAACAGGGACCATGCAGGATGGCACCGTGGCCGATGATGACGTTGTCTTCAATGATGGCGATCGAATCTGGATCTGCATGAATCACGGAGTTGTCCTGCACGTTTGAGCCCCGACCTACTACAATGCGTCCATAATCACCTCTGATTACTGCTCCGGGACCGATAAAACAACCCTCCCCTAGTTCTACTTCCCCGATTACAGACGCCTGAGGATGAACGAAGCTGTTTTCAGGAATCAAGGGATGCTTGCCTTCGAATTCATATAGAGCCATTGGTAAACCTCCTCTAGTGTAGGGGGACACACCTTCCCCACGGGTTTAGGCCAGTCTAGATGGTATTTACTGTGTCTTGCCTTGATTCATGTAAGCGTAATGTTAGCTAGCAGCGGTAAGGAATGTCCCCCTGTGCCCATGTGATCATAGGCAATTAGTAAATAACCATTACTGCAGGCGGGACACACCTCCCCTTGGGCTCAAGTTAGTTGAACAATCTCAATTATGTCTTAATTTCACCGAAATAGGTTGAATTTTACCTATTAGAGGTGAGGACTGTCCCCATGAGCGCCAGTAAGATCGAGGAGCGCGCAAAGCGGGCGCCCGCAGGAAGTGCCTGTGGTGCGACCTCTGGTCGCTGGATGAAAGTAATTTTTGACTACGTAGCCATTGAATTTGGGGCTGCGTTTTACTTTGTGCTCTTTACTGCAATCATCTAACAATTTGCGTATATGAGAACTCAAGACATAGGATACAATATTGAAATAGTCTACGTCCAGGGGAAGGTGTGTTCCAGAACCGGATAAGTATTATAATCCACAATGGCTTACGTCCAGCGACCGTAAGGGAGCACCACAGGCACTTCCTGCGGGCGCCTGCTTCGCGCGCACCTCGATCTTACCGGCGCACCACAGGCACTTGTAATATCGGTCGCCTGCTTCGCAGGCTCCTCGATCTTACCGGCGCTTATGGGGACATTCCTTACCGCAACTTGTTGAGATATTACCATTGTTGATGAATTCAAGGAATAATCTAAGCTATTTAAGCTAGCTAAGTCCCAAGGGAAGGTGTGTACCCTACCCTTAGCTGGAGGTGTGTCCCCAGACCTTATTGTTTTGGAAATCCGATCGGCTTGGGTATAATTACAGTAAAGTGATCGGAAAGGGACTGTGATTGATGATTCAAGACGATTATCTTCTCAGGGCAGTGGATCATTCCAAGCAAATTCGGATTATGCTGGCCTCCACTACCGGGGTGGTTCAGGAGGCCCAGGTCCGCCATCATACATCAGCCACCGCTTCAGCTGCTTTGGGGCGAGTTCTGACTGCTACCTTGATGATGGGCAGCGATCTCAAGGATCAAGACAACATTATCACACTAAGGCTGAAAGGCCAGGGACCGGGGGGGGCGATTGTAGCCACAGCCGATAATCAGGGACGGGTGCGCGGCCTTATCTCTTATCCCCAGGCAGATGTACCTTCTCTCTACCCGGGTAAACTTGCGGTTGGAGCCCTGGTGGGCAACGACGGTTATCTGGAGGTGATCAAAGACCTGGGCTTAAAACAGCCCTTTGTGGGCCGCACCCGCTTGGTCAGTGGAGAAATAGCTGAGGACCTGGCCCATTATTTTCTTATGTCGGAACAGATACCATCCCTGGTTTCTCTGGGGGTTCTGGTAGCTCCCGACCTGAGCATTAAGGCGGCGGGAGGGCTTTTTGTTCAGGCTCTACCCGGGTCTTCAGACCAGGTTCTGCAAATGGTAGAGAACAATGTATTATCAATGGGAGCGATCAGTAAGATATTAGAAGAGAAGGATTCTCTTGAAAGCGTCTTGAAAGAAGTTATGAAAGACATACCCTATGAGGTCGTGGGGAAGATGCCATTGGCTTTTGAATGCAACTGCAGTCATGAGCGCCTGAAAGGGATTCTATCCGGTCTGTTGGATCAAGATATAACGGACCTGTGCGACGACCGTGGGGAAATTGAAGTATGCTGCAATTTCTGCAACCAGATGTACTCTTTTAAAGGGGAGGAACTTTTGCCTCAGAAAAGCGAAAAGCCTTAGAGATGGCTCTAAGGCTACGGGTTTATAAAGCTCGCTGGACTTTACCTGAACGCAGACAGCGTGTACAGACATAGATCTTTTGAGGAGTTCCGTTGATTAATGCCTTGACCCGCTGAACATTTGGCTTCCATTCCCGGTTGGTTCGGATGTGAGAATGACTATACTTCTTGCCAAATGTGACGCTCTTATTACAGACTTCACACTTTGCCACCTGTTGGCCCCCTCTCTTTTTGACACCCTAATATTATAGCAGAGGGTCGTATAGAGGGCAAGAAGAAGGAATAAGGTTAGGATTGTAGAACTATCATATATATTGGTTAGGAGGGGTTCTATGTTTACAATTAAGAGCACGGATATAGGCGATATCGGCGTATCTCGTGAAGTAGTGGAAACCCTGGTGGGCATGGCAGCCATTGACTGTTATGGACTGGTAGGTATGGTGGCTCAGGATTTACAATCGGGAATTGTAAGCATTCTGGGTATTGAATCCGTACGCAAAGGTGTAACAGTAAAATCCTCGGATACGGGGCTGATCATAGACGTTTTTGTCATGGTGGGTTACGGTATAAAAATCATGGAGGTAGCGCACAGTGTCATGCAAAAAGTGGCCTATATGTTGGAAGAAAAAGCGGGACTGCCGGTCGCGGCTGTGAATGTCAATGTGCGCGGGGTAAAGGTTTTAGGATAATTATTGGGGAGGAAATTCAAGTTGGACCTGGTTACAATCGCAGGAAAAGATCTGCTTAGAAGCATCAAGGCAGGCTGCATTAAACTGGAGCACAACCGAGACCGGGTTGACCTTCTTAACGTGTTCCCGGTGCCCGATGGCGACACTGGTACCAACATGTATTTAACCTTGCTCTCTGCGGTGAAAGAGGGAGAAAAAAACGCCGAGCAACCTCTGGGGAGGCTCATAAAATCCATATCCATGGGTTCACTCATGGGCGCTCGGGGCAATTCCGGCGTTATCCTTTCACAAATTTTTCGTGGTTTGGCACGCACCCTGGAAGGCAAGGACCAGGCCCAGGCCAGTGATCTGGCCCAGGCTTTAAAAGCTGGTTCCGATACTGCGTATGAAGCGGTAATGAAGCCGGTAGAGGGGACTATTTTAACCGTGATTCGCGAAGTGTCTCGGGCCTGTGAGGCGCAAGCCAAACAGACGGAAGATATTATTTCTATGCTGCTGGAAGGGGTGCGCTGCGGTAATTCTACCCTGGAGAAGACGCCGACCATGCTGCCTATCCTTCGTGAGGCAGGAGTTATCGATGCTGGCGGCCAGGGGCTTATGTTGTTCCTGGAAGGAATGATTGAGGGACTGGTTCAGGAAAAAGACCTGGCGCTGGATTTCCGCCACGAGCATCCGGCGATAGGGGACAGAGAGCAACTGACTGACGATTTACACTTGGAATACCAGTATTGTACAGAACTGCTTTTGAAAGGTGATAACCTGGACAGCAGTGATATCAAGGACCATTTAGCGCCGCTGGGTGATTCCATGCTAGTAGTTGGCGAGGACAGTCTGGTGAAGATACATATTCACAGCAACCACCCGGGCAAAGTCTTGGAAACCTGCTTGCAGTGGGGAGCGCTCAGCGACATAAAAATAAACAACATGTTGGAGGAAGCCCACGAACACCGGCTCAATATGGCCAACGGAGGGCAGGTGTCCTCCTCTCCGACCCGGCCTAAAAAGATCGGAGTGGTGGCTGTAGCAACGGGAGATGGTATCGCGCGGATTCTTGAAAGCCTGGGGGTCGATCATATAGTTCCCGGTGGTCAGACCATGAATCCCAGTACCGAGGATTTGCTTCAAGCCTGCCAGGGAGTAGATGCCGAGAATGTTATTATCCTACCCAACAATAGCAATGTGATTATGGCAGCGCAGCAAGTTGGGCAGCTGTCCGGCCAGCGGGCGACAGTGCTTCCAACCCACTCTGTAGTGCAGGGTATAAGCGCCATGGTTGCTTTTGAACCGCAGGGGGAACTGGACCAGGTCATGGCTGTCATGGGAGAGATTCTGCAGAATGTGAAATACGGTGAAGTGACCCATGCGGTCAGAGATTCGAACATGAATGGACTGGATATTCATTCCGGGGATGCCATTGGTCTGGTGGGCGGCGTGATAACGACCACCGGAAGCGGAGCGGAAATCATTGTCGAAGAGATATTAAAACAGATGGTTCAGGAGAACAGCGAACTGATCACCATTTTCTACGGGCAGGACACCGCACCTGAGATGGCTGGAAAGGTGGCGGAATTGATCAAGAACCAATATCCGCAATGTGAAGTGGAACTGCACTACGGTGGCCAGCCCTATTATACGTATCTTATTTCTGTCGAAGACTAACAGGGATATACACAGTTGGTGGCGAGGAAGAGCCCTGTATTATTGGGGCTCTTTTTCTAATCTATGCCGGGTGGGAAAAGTATGGAGAGACTTTTCAAAGGAATACAGTATTTAAAAGGGGTTGGTCCCCGGAGAAGCCAGCATTTGGCCCGTCTGGGGATAAACACTATTTTCGATCTGCTTTGGCACGTACCCCGGGCATATTTTGATCAGGGACAGGTTAAGAGAATTGTCGATCTGGTAGAAGGGGAAAAAGCCAGTCTACAAGGTCAGGTAATGGCGGTAGAAAAGCGCGCAACGCGCAGAGGGCGCTCCTTTTTTAAAGCACTCATTCAGGACAGCAGTGCTGTTATCCCAGCCGTCTGGTTTAACCAGGGTTTTCTTTCTAAAGTAATTCAACCGGGCATGCAAATATTTGTCAGCGGGCGTTTGAACAACTATGGAGGCCGCCAGGAGTTCTATGTCAGTGAGCATGAATTGATGGATGAAGAGAACCCAACCGGGCGCATCCTGCCTGTATATCCTCTCACTGAGGGAATCAGTCAAAAAGCTCTACGCACGCTGATGTTGATGGTTTTGCAGGAGTATCTTCAGGATTATCCTGAGATTCTGGACCCCTCGGTCCGTTCTCGTTTCCAACTTTGCGATATTGCTTATGCTTTATATAATATTCATTTTCCCGCCAATGCCCAGGCTTACAAACTAGCGCGATCCAGACTAGCTTTGGAGGAACTCTATCTCTTCCAGCATCGCCTGTGGGAGGAACGTCAACGGTGGCGGGTGTCAGGGATAAGCCACCGGGACAACGGGTTATTGATTACCAAAATAAAATCGAGACTCCCTTTTGCGCTGACTCCGGCTCAGGAACGGGTATTCCGCGATATTTCGCTTGATATGGAGGCCGAATACCCCATGAATCGTCTTTTACAAGGTGACGTGGGTTCCGGTAAAACCGTGGTAGCGATTTTGGCTATGAGTAAAGCCGCAGCTGGAGGGCATCAAGCAGTAATGATGGCCCCTACTGAGATCCTGGCTCGCCAGCATTTAGCTGCCCTGCAAGCCTATTTAAATTTATCGGGGATAAGCTGTGCCTGCCTGACGGGGGGGACCCCTGCGGCAGAACGGCGCGTCATTCTGCAAGCAGCGGCAGATGGCAGCCTTGATATTTTGGTGGGCACCCAGGCCCTCTTACAGGAAAATATGGTTTTTTCAAACCTGGGGCTGGTGGTCATTGATGAACAGCATCGCTTTGGGGTGAAACAAAGGGCACGCCTGAGTAGTAAGGGTAAAAATCCGGATCTCTTGGTAATGACCGCAACTCCCATTCCCCGCACTCTGGCCTTGACGCTGTATGGAGATCTTGACTTGACGGTTATCGATCAAATGCCACCCGGTCGTAAACCGGTGAAGACACATTTGATAAAAGATTCCCGGCGGGCCGAAGTCTATGATTATATTCGCAAGGTTTTGTTGGCCAGCCAGAATAGCCAGGTTTATATTGTCTGCCCCCTGGTGGAGGAGTCGGAAGCCCAGGATCTTATGGCAGCCGAGACTTTGTATGCCGAACTGCGAGAACATGCCCTGGCCGGAATCGAAGTGGGACTGTTGCATGGACGCCTCAAGGCCGTTGATAAGGAGCGGGTCATGGGGCACTTTAAAACAGGTGGGATAAAGGCCCTGGTATCTACCACTGTAATTGAGGTGGGTGTGGATGTCCCTCAGGCAACCATCATGGTCGTGGAGCATGCTGACCGTTTTGGTTTGTCTCAGCTCCATCAGCTACGAGGGCGAGTAGGCCGGGGCCTTCAGCAGTCATATTGCTTTCTGCTGGCTGATCCCCATACCCGTGAGGCATGGCAGCGTTTGCGGGCTATGGAAAGATGCGGGGACGGCTTTGAACTAGCCCAGGAAGACCTTGCAATTCGCGGTCCCGGCGAATTTTGGGGGCTGAAGCAGCATGGCCTGAATCAACTCAAAGTTGCCAGCCTCACCCGGGATTCCCGCCTTGCGGAGTTGAGTTGTCAACTGGTCAGAGAAGGCAACAATTTCTATCCTTGTCTGCATGAATATTTTATAAAAAAATTTCAATGGTCGCCCGAAATTGCTTCAAATTAGGGGGCTAAGGTTTGGGGACACAAACGTGGAAGGGGACGGTCCTTCTCCACGTTCCCCTGAGAAGTATGGAAGGAACGTGGAGAAGGACCGTCCCCTTCCACGCGCAGTAGCAAGTGCCGATGGTGCTCCCTGTGGTCACTGGATGAAAGCAAAGTGAGACTACGTCGCTGCTCGGTTCGATAAAAATTCAATTTTAAAACTCTTACATCTTACATAATGAAAGCTTTTAATATGAAAGATAATGTTGCTGGTCAGTTGACTGGCAGCATTTTTTTATGTGGGTGGTGAGAAACATGTCGGATAAAAAGGATCAAAGGGATGCTTTGGAGCGGGTTAAATTCGAAGTATCCCAGGAAATGGGGATCAGCAAAAAGAAAGAAAGCCAAGAAAATAAGAAAGAAATTAAAAACTCATGAAAATACTTCTAGCATATTCATTCTGGCAGGGGAGACAATATGACTACACTAATAAAAGGAGGTGAGTTTAAATGGCAAGAAGTAATAAACTGTTGGTTCCCCAAGCTCGTGCTGCAATGGACCAGTTCAAGACTGAAGCTGCTTCCGAAGTTGGAGTTAGCCTGAAGCAGGGCTACAATGGCGACCTCACTTCTCAGCAGGCTGGCAGCATCGGTGGACAGATGGTCAAGAAGATGATCTATGCCTACCAGCAAGGCAAAGCCACCATGAAATAATCTCGGCAAAATAAAATAAGACACTAAAACAAGCAAGCGGATTTACTACATCCGCTTGTTTTCATTAATTTATATTTACGTGGCATAGAGCTGCAGCTGCTCCTGAGATATATTGGGAAACAGGGCCGTAGCTACACCCATCGATATAATCCGAGAAGTGTTTTCGATGATATCATCGATTTCTTTGGGGGTTACTGCCAGACTTCCGCCAAAATAGGAAAGAGTATCACGGATTGCATCGTTGGATTGACCGTCATTGTAAGATGCCCCGCTGTTTTGACAGAATTTACGAACCGCCTGGCTGGCAATGACAGCAGCATTAACAATCGTGGGGCAGCCAATAGCAATAACCGGAATGCCCAGTTCTTCCTGCATTAGAGCATGACGAACATTTCCTACTCCGGCTCCCGGTTGGATCCCGGTATTTGCCATTTGAATAGAGCTTCCAATACGGTCAACATTTTGAGCAGCCAGAGCATCCACTACCACCAGCAGAGCTGGCTGAACTTTTTCTACAATCCCCTTTATAACCTCAAAAGTTTCCAGCCCAGTTATGCCCAGAACTCCAGGCGCAATCCCACAGGTAGAGCGCATACCTTCGACCAGGGCATCGGGCGCATATTGATGATAATGGCGCGTAATGGGACTGTATTGAATAAATTTAGGACCCAATGAATCGGCTGTTGCCCGCCAGTTGCCCAGGCCGACTAGCAGCACGGTATCGTTGGGTTGCAGTTTGTCGCCGAACAGAAGTTGGAGTCCTTTCTGCATTGCTCCGACAATTTGATCCTTAATATAAGGGTCATTGATCTTTAAAGGGGGAGATTCAATGGTAATATATGTGCCGATGGGCTTCCCCATTTGCTGGGCACCTTGCTCAGTTACAATTTTAATGGTTGTTACTTTAATGTTCTCCAGATTTTCTACCTGTTCCTCGACTCCGGAAATTTCGCGGTCCGATGCGCCCCGTACCAAATCCCTGGCTTCCACTGCCAGGTCCAAATTGAGGTTGAATTCCTTGATTAGTTCTTGAATGGTAACCACCTCCTGATCCTAGTATTTATTAGTTATATAAAAATATACAAAGTTGGCTGCGTTGGTATTAAAGAATACCTATTCATGCCACCGCCCTTTAGGGCAGTACATGGGGACATGTCTTACCGAGTAAAAAATAGAATACCTTTCATGCCTTACCGTCCTGTAGGGCGGTAACAAGGGGACATTCCTTACCGCAACTAGCTAAGATATTGCCTATATTGATGAATTCAAGACATAATATAAGCTATTTAAGCTAGCTAAGTCCCAAGGGAAGGTGTGTCCCCTACCCTTATACCCTTAACAGTAAAATGGCGGCCATAGGGCCGCCATTTTTGGGGAGAGGAGAATTTTGTAAAGTTGTTGGGGAGGGTTTGTTACCAGATTTTATCTGGTGATAGTATCATTACCCCTTATGAAAGATTCTATACAGAAGATTGAAAAATTTTATGTTAAAATTAATAAAATTTTCTACATGCCAAAAAGGGCAAGTTGTAGTGAACGGCGAACTTAAAAACAAAGGAGACGGACTGGTTGAGAGTTATCGCCGGCCTGGCCAAAGGAAAGAAGCTCAAAGCACCTGGAGGTAAGAACACGCGTCCTATCACCGACATGATTAAGGAAGCGCTTTTTAACGTGCTGGGAACCGGATTAACCGGTGCTGTTTTCCTGGACCTCTTTGCCGGAAGCGGCAGTGTGGGGATCGAAGCCATAAGCAGGGGAGCCAGCCAGGTGATATTTATTGACAACAGCCCCCAGGCAGTGGCAGTAATCGATGAAAACTTAACGAATTGCGGTTTTCATGATAAGACCCAGGTTTTTCGCCAGGATGTTTTCCGGGCGGTGGCCATGTTGGAGAAGCGCAGTTTGACCTTTGACTTTATTTATATCGACCCTCCCTTTGACCGGGATATTTTTTTTAATGAAATAATGAGCCTTTTGGGGGCGGGAACACTGCTGGCGGAAGACGGATTGTTGATTTTGCGAAGCAGGCGCAAGAAATTAATGGCGGATAGATACGACAGGCTTTCCCGTTGGCGGATGAGTGCCTATGGAGAGTCGGTTTTGCACTATTATCGTGTGGACAAGGAGGAAAAGGGCAATGATGGAGATTTACCGAGTTCTTGATGAACTGGAACTGATCATGAAGGAAAGCAGAAAGATTCCTTTTTCCAATGGCAAAATTATCATCGAAACCCACACATTTCTGGACCGACTGGACCGGATTAGGGCGATTCTGCCGGAAGAGCTTGAGACTGCCAAGTTGGTGCTAACCGAAAAGGACAGAATCGTTCGCGAGGCTTGCGATGAAGCCGAGCAGTATGTGGAACTGTCCAAGGATAAAGTGGCCCGCATGGTGGATGAGAGTGAAATTACTCAACAGGCTATGAAAGTGGCGGAAGAAATCGTAGCCAAAGCGGAAGAAGTAGCCGTAGAGATTCGGCGGGATGCCAACGAATATGCTGAAGGAGTTCTAGCCCATATGGAGATCGTATTAAAACGCGGTCTGGAAGCCGTATCCCAAGGCCGGGACGATATTAAAATGGCGCTTAGGACCGGTGATTATTAAAATTGAATGTCATTGACAGGACGGCGAGGAGCAGCAAAACAATGAGACCGCCCAAGAGGCAGGTCAGAGAAATCGTCCAGGCATTAAAGGAATAGAGCAGGTTTTGATTTAGGGGGGCAAAAGCATATCCGGCTCGGGTAGGAGCCATCAAGGTATAGAGTAACAGGGTCAAAAGTAAAGAGAGGATCATTTGCAGGCCGCGGGACAGGAGATAAAAGGAAAGACGCACCGGCATACCAGATAGAATGCTCATTACCTGAGCGATAATACTACACCCACTGAAGGCCAGGATCATGCTTATAACAAGCATTACACCCAGCACGGAGCCATCCAAACCGGCCGCTGCCGCCCGTGTTCCCAGAGTGATTTCAAAAAAACCGGTACATAGGGCATAAGCCAGGGTGTAATTAAGCCCCAGGGGAGCCATAACCCAACTCAAAAAGTTGGCTAGGCATTGCATCAAACCAGTTACCGCCAGCATCCGGGTTAATAAAGAAAAAAATATAACGAAACCAGCAATAGCCAGAATATTATTCAGGCTATTTTTTATGGCGTCACCCAGGAGCTGGCCGGGGGTTGCACTCTTATATTCTTTCAGGCTGTTCCAGGCTTCGGCCCAGATCTTTTGTGATTTAGGGCGGGAGACGGGGGTTGGTACCCGCAACCCCCAAAATATACCCACCAGGATGTTGGCAAGATAGTGGGAAAAAGCCAGGACATAGCCCAGTAACGGAGAGGTGAGCATGCCAACACCTACAGCCCCCAAAATAAACAAGGGACTGGAGTTGTTAGTAAAGGAGACCAGCCGTTCAGCTTCGGAAGCGCTTAACATCTTTTCGTCATACAGCCGTCTGGTCAGGATGGCTCCGATAGGAAACCCGCTGGTGAAACCCATTGCGATTACCAGGGAACTACAGCCGGGTAGACGAAAAAGCGGCCGCATGACTGGTTCTAGCAGGACCCCCAGAAATGCAACCAAACCGGTGCTTACCAGCAGATCGGCGGCAATAAAGAAGGGCAGAAGTGCGGGCAGTAGTACTGAATACCATAAGTGTGCTCCGCTGGCGGCGGCCGCCACTGTTTCCCGTGGATTTAAAAGCATAAAGAAGGTTAAAATTAGTATTAAGACCAGAAAAGAAAGGCGAGAGATGAAAGGTATGCGCATATTCGTCTCCAAACAGCTTTTGGAAATATATATGTAGTGAAAGCCATAGCTTAGAAGCACAAGCGGAAATTATTCTCTCAAGCGGGAAATAGCCTGAATTGTGAAGGTGCTGAGATGGTGAAGACTGGGGGGGTATAAATGGAGGCAACAAGACCCCGGGTAGGGCTGGTATTGGGCGCCGGAAGCGCCAGGGGACTGGCCCATATTGGTGTAATCCAGGTATTAGAGGAGAACCACATTCCCTTCGACTTCATCGTGGGCTGCAGCATAGGGGCTATGGTGGGAGGGATTTATGCCGCCGGAGCGGATATCACTCTCCTGGATAAAATGATTGAATGCATGGATACCAGCCTTTTGTTTGATTTCCGTTTGCCCCGGATGGGTTTTATGGAAGGGAAAAGACTACAATATTTTTTAGACCTGATGACAAAAAATAAGGCTTTTGCCGACCTGCAGATACCTCTTATTGCGGTGGCCACGGACTTGATATCTGGACAGCGGGTCTTGATTGAAGAAGGGTCGGTTTCAGAGGCCATCCGGGCCAGCATCTCAATTCCCGGGGTCTTTAGACCAGTTTTGCGTGACGGAATGGTTCTGGTGGATGGTGCGGTAACTGACCGTCTTCCTGTAGAAGTGGCCCGCTCTCGGGGAGCAGATATTATCATTGCCGTTGAGGTCAATTATACGCATGCTCGGGAGGTTGTCATCAATAACGCTATGGATGTGATTTTGACATCGCTGGATATTATGCAAAAACCGCAGTTTGACCTGATATCAAAGCAAGCCGATATTCTTATTAAACCCGAGGTAGGCCATTTTTCTTCCCGGGATTTTAACAAGTCCCGACTTCTGGTGGACCTGGGCCGAAGTGCTACGGAAGCCAAGCTGGATGAACTGCGCCAGATAATCTTCCCGGATTCGGAACCTATGGAAGCATAGTGACGTAGTCTAAAATCACTTACATCCAGCGACCGTAGGTCGCACCACAGGCACTTGCCATTTCAGTCGCCCACTTTGCGCGTTCCTCGATCTTACTGGCGCTCAAGGGGACATTCTCACCGCTGCTAGGTGCAACCACGTATATAGAAACGAAAGCAAGACATAGTCAAAGCTATCTAGACTAGCCTAAACCCGGAAGGAAGCTGTGGAGCGACGTAGTCAAATATCACTTACATCCATCGACCGAAGGTCGATCAGGGGGACATTCCTTACCGCTACTAGACAGAACTTCGCATACAGAAAAAATGTAAACAGAGTAAACGCCATCAAAACTAGCCCAAGCTCAAGGGGAAGGTGTGTCCCCTAACCTTACTGGTGGATAAACAAAATCCGCCCCACCACCTCGGGCCTTTGGATTGGGATAAAACAAAGCATAAATATCGCTGGCCAGAACATCCAGGAGCAGCATCCGGGCTATGGGGTTGTCTTCCGGGAACAAAGAAGCCCTGACATCACTACCGCGATTTAGCTGGGGAAGCGAGCATTTATTTCTAAGTTCTTGAAGGATTTTCTGTCCTCGTGCCGAAAAACCTAAGATATGCAAATATAGGGGGCCCATGCCGTCATACAGGCATACCTGGTTCTTGGACAACGAAAAAAGCGAGTATAATAGGATGCGGTTGATGCGTGTCAGGCTGTAACGCTTGGATTTGATATTCTGGCGCAGGGTTTCCAGGTCGGTAGCGGCTCGGGCGACTGTTTTTATGCGGTGCTCAAGCCCTTCGTTGATCTCGTAGAGTTGAGCCAGTTCTTTTACCGGCATGCAGCGCAGCTTCAGGAGTAGGGCCTGCTCCATGTATGTATGCTTTACCGGAGCTCGGCCCATGGCTATCTCTCTTTCCAGAATGCTGGAACTGGTGGTGGGCATCGCTGCTGATGCTTCGAGGGGCAGGGTGCCATTCATAGCTTGACGGATAGCACCGGCACTGGCGTAGGGGTGCAGTCCTATACCATGATAATGGGATTGATATCGAGGAATGGTTAAGGGGATTAAGGATAGACGCTCCTCTCGGATAATGCGCAGGTATTCAATTGCCAGAATGTTGTTTGGACCTTGAAGGAGTTCTTCCAGATTCTCAACCCGATGGTGGAGGATGGACTGCAAGGCTCGGGCTCGGGCCTGGGGGAAACTTAATCCCAGGGATAAGAATTCCTTAAGCGAGGTCTTAAAAGCCTGTGGTTCTGTTGCCAAGACCTCTGCCACTGCATCCAAAGGGCCGATTGCCCCGTGCTCACTGCCAAAGGCCACATGGGTCACAACCCCGGTTTTCGATAGGGTTTGTAGAGCGCCCCGGGCAAAAAAGTAAGCACTGCGGGTGGCAAAACAGAAGGGCAGTTCAATGATCAAATCAGCCCCTCCGTGCAGGGCCATTTCCGCCCGAGCCCATTTGTTGCATAACGCGGGTTCTCCCCGTTGCGTAAAAGGGCCGCTCATCACACACACGACACCGGCTGTCGGCACCTGCATCATCGCTTGTTCAATCAGGTACTTGTGACCGTTATGAAAAGGGTTAAATTCAGCAATAATACCCAGGACGGCCAAGGGCAATCCTCCTTAAAACGGGGTGATCGAGTAGGATAAATATTACCACTATTTTATTCCTTTGTGCTAAAATTAACAAAGGAATCTGAGCGTTCTATTAATTCATTATGCTTAAAAACGAGGAGGTAAAAAAATGAGTCTGTTAGAGGAAATTAGAGCAAAGGCAGCACTGAATCCCAAAATTATAGTGCTTCCTGAGGGAACCGAGGAGAGAACTCTTAAATCCATCAAGGGAATTGTGGATAATAAGCTCGCCTTTCCTATTCTGCTGGGTAATGTAGCTGCAATCAAGGATCTAGCCAGCAAAGTCGGAGCTGATCTTACTGGAGCTGAGATCATTGATCCAATCAATGCCCCTTATTTCGATGATTTTGTCCAGGCATTCTACGAAATGCGCAAAGCCAAAGGTATGGAACTGGATAAAGCCAAGAAGAGCATGCTGGATCCCCTCTTCTTTGCATCTATGATGGTCAAGATGGGCAAGGCAGACGGTGAAGTGGCCGGCGCCGAAAACACCACCGGAAACGTCCTGCGACCTGCTTTGCAGATTATAAAAACTGCTCCTGGCATCCCGGCTGTTTCCGGCTCCTTTGTAATGATCGTTCCCAATAGTGATTTTGGCGATGCTGGAACTTTCGTATTTGCCGACTGCGCCGTATCTATTTATCCCAAGGCCGAAGAACTGGCAGCTTTCGCTGCTGCTTCCGTGGAAACAGCCACAGTATTATGCGGCATGAAAGATCCCAAAGTGGGTATGCTTTCCTTCTCCACCAAGGGCAGCGCCAGCGATCCCTCGGTCGATAAGATGGTTGAGGCTACCAAGATTGCCAAGGAAAAATATCCCCACCTTAAAATTGACGGAGAATTACAGTTCGATGCAGCCATCGTACCCAGCGTCGGCGCCTCCAAGGCTCCAGGCAGCCTGGTCGCCGGTTCCTGCAACGTTCTGATCTTCCCAGATATTAATGCCGGAAACATCGGGTACAAGCTGGTGCAGAGACTGGCCAAGGCAGAAGCTATTGGACCCATACTCCAGGGCTTAGCCAAACCGGTCAACGACCTGTCCAGAGGCTGCAGTGTAGAAGACATCGTCAATGTTGTTGCCAACGTGGTAGTACGGGCGTAGCTGAAGGTACAGAAGAGCTTGAGAATTCTTGTATCTTGAGATATTCACTTTTCTTTGAGGAGGTTGTATTGGATGAAGGTTCTGGTCGTAAATTGCGGTAGTTCATCAATCAAATATCAGGTCATGGATATGACTGATGAATCAGTGTTGGCTGTAGGTCTGGTAGACCGCGTGGGGATACCGGGCAGCACCCTGGAGCATAAACCACAGGGTAAAGACAAAGTAGTTATCAAGAAGGACCTCCCGGATCATACAGCAGGCATGAAGCTGGTCCTGGAAGTACTGGTAAATGCCGAATACGGAGTTATCAAGAGTATGGACGAGATCGGCGCTGCCGGCCACCGTGTGGTGCACGGCGGCGAATCTTTCGCTGAATCAGTAGTTATTACCGACGAAGTCAAGAAGGTTATTCGCGATTGCTTTGACATCGCCCCTTTGCATAACCCCCCCAATATGATGGGAATTGAAGCCTGTCAGGAACTGATGCCCAATGTAAAACATGTAGCCGTATTTGATACTGCTTTCCATCAGACCATGGGCCCCTCAAATTACATGTATGCGCTGCCCTACGAAGTGTATGAGAAGTACCGGGTGCGCCGGTATGGCTTCCACGGCACCTCCCATTTCTATGTGGCTCACCAGGCCGCTGAGATGCTGGGCAAGCCCTATGAAGAGTGTAAAATCGTTACCTTGCATATGGGCAATGGTGCCAGCATGGCCGCTATCAAAGGCGGCAAGGTTGTTGACACATCTATGGGCTTCACCCCTCTTGAAGGTTTAGTCATGGGAACCCGCTCCGGTGACGTTGACCCGGCTATCGTATTCTTCCTGATGGAGAAATTAAACATGAGTCCGGCCGAAGCCAACAACTATTTCAATAAGAAATCCGGTATGCTTGGATTATCCGGAGTTTCCAATGACCTGAGAGACATCCTGGAAGCTGCCGCTTCCGGTAATGAAAGAGCTCAGATGTCTCTGGATGTTTATTACAACAAAGTCAAGGGCTATATTGGCAACTATATTGCCAAGTTAAATGGCTGCGACTGCCTGGTGTTTACCGCCGGTGTTGGCGAGAACGCCATTGATATCCGTGAAAACATTTGTAAAGACCTGGATTACCTGGGCATCAAGATGGATGCTGCCAAGAATAATGTGCGGGGCAAACAGGTGGATGTAGCCACCGAGGATTCCAAAGTCCGCATCTTCATTATTCCGACCAATGAAGAACTGGTTATTGCACGGGATACGTATAGTCTGGCTAAATAGCTTAAACCGGCAAGGGGCGGGTGGTTTTAAACACCCGCCCCTTCATTCTTTCCCTGGTGCTTGAAGACAGGGTTAAACTGTCCTATTGATTGACAATAATAGAATGGGAAGACTATAATTAATCTGGTGTTTTTCGGGGTGTAGACTATGATCATTGACCTGAGAAATTTAGAACTGCATCCGGGGAGCAGGGAGGAATTTACCCTGGAGTCCCGGGGTGACGAAGCGTTGTTGAAGGATCTGCCAGGCCGTTTTCTGGCCTCCGTACAACTGGTCATAATGGTGCAGAATGCCGGTCATTGTTTCAAGGGTCAGGGTCGATTGGAGACTCGGGTTGAACTTAACTGCGCGCGTTGTTTGGAAAACCTGATTTATCCAATATCCACCGAGTTCCAATTTACTGTAGCATCGGAAGCCGAGGATCATGCCCTTCAGGAGGGAGACATTCTTCCTTACGGTGATGGACAGGTGGACCTGGAGCCTTTGGTCAATGAATTAATTGTCACGGAATTACCCCTTACACCGTTATGCCAGGCAGAATGCCGGGGATTGTGCCCCCTTTGTGGCAGCAATAAAAACACTCATCGGTGTAATTGTAAAGACCATAGCATCGATCCCCGGTGGGAGAAACTGAACAAGTTAAGGTAAGAAGGAGGTTCTAGGAATGGGTGTTCCCAAAAGGCGGCAGTCCCACGCCCGCAAGAACAAAAGGCGGTCGGAATGGACCAGAATCGAAAAACCCGGATTGGTTGAGTGTCCTCAATGCCACGAGTTAAAAATGCCGCATCGCGCCTGTTTGGGCTGCGGTTATTATAAAGGCAAAAACGTCATGTAAACCGGGTGTCATTGTACAGGATCAAGAAGTAAGGTATGTAGTCTTTACCTGAGACCACTAGCTTACTTTTTGTTTTTCCATAAGGAGGCTTGTGATGAGGATAGCAGTTGATGTGATGGGCAGCGACCACGGACCTGAGGAGCTTATTGCCGGTGCTTTACGCTGGTGTCGTGAAACCGGCGAAACGGTCTCTCTGGTAGGTGATGGCGAAATTATTGCTGCACAACTGAAACAGCAGGATTATAATCAGGAACTGGTCGAAGTCATTCCAGCGCTTCAGGTAATTGATATGCATGAATCTCCGGCTCTGGCTTTGCGTAAAAAGCCTGATGCGTCCATTGTCGTAGCTTCTCAATTGGTTCGAGAGGGCCGTGCTGATGCGCTGATTTCAGCTGGTAGTACAGGAGCGCAGATGGCGGCTGCCATATTTATCCTGGGCCGGATGGAGGGAGTAGAACGCTCACCGATCATTGCCCAGCTTCCCAATGTTCACGGTCATTTTTCGCTTCTGGCTGATGTGGGAGCCAATGTGGATTGCCGACCCAAACAGCTGCTCCAGTTTGCGGTCCTGGGAAAAACCTATGCCAGTTTACGACTGGGAATTAAGGAGCCGCGCATTGCTTTGCTTAATATCGGGGAGGAAGAAAGCAAGGGCAACAGTGTTAGTATAGAAACCTATGAATTACTCAAAAAGCAGTCTCATCTCAATTTTGTAGGAAATATTGAAGGACGGGACCTTCTATTCGGCAAGAGCGATGTAATCGTTTGCGATGGCTTTGTAGGTAATATTGTACTGAAAACCCTGGAAGGAACCGCCATGTTCGTAGCAGGGGGAGTGAAAGCCGCTTACGGCTCATTGCCTGAGTTTTTTAACCAGTTAGACTATACTAAAATCGGAGGGGCGCCTCTGCTGGGGGTCAACGGTATCAGCATTGTCTGCCATGGCAGCTCTAAACGTGACGCCGTCTATGCTGGCATGTTCAGTGCTCAAACATGCATACAAGCCGATATGGTCAAAATGCAGCGCTTGGAGTTGGACAAAAGCCGGGTATAGGCTCCTGAGCCTTGCCCAAATATGTAGATTCGGTTAATGGATCCCTGGAGATAGACTAAACAGTTAACGGAAGCAGCCTGGGGTGCGAATCGTCTGTTTTGGAATGTCTCGCTGCCACCCGCTCCGGGAGGAGCCATGTTTGGTTGGGGAGCAGGAGATGTTAGACTAAATGTGGGGCGTTTATAAGCCCCAGAAACGGGCTGCGGAGGTGAAGTATGCCTTTTGGAAAAAAAACACCACGGCAATTTCTAATCGATAAAGCCCTGGAATTCGATCAGGAAGAACTAATCTTGATGGCTTTGACGCATCCATCCTATTCCCAGGAGAGAAACACAGCAGCCAACAACCAGCGCCTTGAATTCCTTGGTGATGCAGTTCTCAACTTGGTGGTAGCTGAATACCTTTATAAGCACTTCACGAATAAGGCTGAAGGAGAGCTGACCAAGATCAGAGCTCGGGTAGTCTGTGAAAAAGCACTGGTAACCGTGGCTGGTATGTTGGATCTGGGTCTTTATCTCCTCCTGGGCCGGGGAGAAGAAATGTCTGGAGGCCGGCGCCGGAATTCTATCCTGGCAGATGCTACGGAAGCGGTGATCGGTGCTATTTACCTGGATAAAGGCTATGAAACAGCCCGCGATTTTACCCTCCAATATCTCCAAGAAATCATTGAAGATACTGCCCGAGGTGACTATTATGACTATAAGTCGCGATTGCAGGAGATGGTCCAGGCTCGGGATAAGGATAATGTAAGCTACGCTATTGTAGAAGAGCATGGGCCTGCGCATGCCAAGACCTTTGTCATCGGGGTCTATTATAAAGGTTCGCTTCTGGCTACCGGCAGCGGCAAGAGCAAAAAGGAAGCCGAGCAGAATGCGGCTCAGAGCGCCTTGGCCAACCCATTTTTCCTGGAGGGGCTAAGTAAAGGCAAAGGGCCATGAAACATATAAACATTCCGATTTTTATACCCCAGATGGGCTGCCCCTTCCAATGCATCTTCTGCCAGCAGCGCTATATCAGTCATGACGGCCCGCCCCCAGCACCTTCCCAGATTGCTGCTATGATCGAACCCTACCTATCCACCATAAGATCGGATCAGACCCGGGTAGAAGTTGCCTTCTTCGGAGGAAGTTTTACAGCCTTACCCGCCGGCATGCAGAAGGACTATCTGGATGCTGTTCAAGTGTTTCTACAAGCAGGCCGCGTGCAAAGCATTCGCATCTCCACTCGGCCAGATTGCATCGATATCGAGATATTGGACCTCCTGGCTGAACGAGGTGTTAGGACCATTGAGTTGGGGGTGCAATCCTTTGACGACCACGTCCTACAGCAATCACTGCGCGGTTATGATGCAAGGCAAGCACTAGAGGCCTGTCGTCTCATCAAATCCCGGGGGTTTAACCTGGGAGTGCAATTGATGATTGGTCTTCCCGGCGACAGCCTGCAGCGCGACTTGAACAGCACCTGGACGGCAATTGAAATGCGGCCTGACATGGTGCGGCTTTATCCCACCCTGGTAATCGCGGGGACCGAGTTGGAGAGCTTATATAGGAAAAGCCTTTACCGAGCCCTGACCCTGGAAGAGGCGGTGACCATCACCAGGGAGATGTACTTGGCTTTTCAGGTGATGGAAATTCCAGTGATTCGCATGGGCCTGCATCCGGGCGAAGAATTGCGCCAGCCCGGCCACGTCGTCGCCGGGCCTTTTCATCCGGCTTTTGGAGAGTTGGTAGAACAAGCGGTTTTTAAAGAACAAGCTGTTCTGCTTTTGACCGAGAAGTTCAGGAGACATGGCCACAATCGGTTTCCCATGCTTCTGGTCAACGATCGGGAGATATCCAAAATGATCGGTTGGCGAAGATGCAATATTACTGGGATAAAAAATCTTTTCGAACTGGAATTCCTAGAAGTGGTGGGCAACCCCGAAATACCCCAGGGTGAAGTTTGGCTTAAATATGAGGAAGAGGCAGGCCTACAAGCTGTGATGACACGCAAAGAGCTTTTGCAGCGGGTTGTTGTACTTGGAAATAACAGAAAATTAAATATTTCAACCTATTCATCAAGTCCGCTGGTTTAATACGGCTGCCCGATAGGATGGGATTTGGGATCATATTCCAGGTCCGAAAGCCCGGGTTTATAAGAGCGGATGAATGGGCCAGGTAGCAGCCAATCAGTGCTTTGCGCGTTTAATGTATATTGAAGCTCGGAAAAAAGAGGGATATGATATTATTGGGATTAGCTTACAGGTACAACCTGGCAGAGGGCCGGAAACTTATATGAGGAGGAACGTGAGTGTTTCTTAAGAGGCTGGACATTAAGGGATTCAAGTCCTTTGCCGAAGACACTGAAATTGTCCTCAACCCAGGTATTAACATTATCGTGGGACCGAATGGATGCGGCAAGAGCAATATCGTTGATGCTGTCCGCTGGGTGCTTGGTGAGATAAATGTTCGCCACCTCCGTGGCCAAAAAGGGGAAGACGTAATATTTCACGGTAGTGACCGCAAAAGGAGCCAGGGAATGGCTTCTGTTGAGCTTACCCTGGACAACAGCCAGAAACTCTTGCCCCTCGACTTCAACGAAATAACCCTGGGACGCAAGGTGTTCCGCAGTGGAGAAAGCGAATTTTTCTTGAACAAATCCCGGGTGCGGATGAAAGATATTGCCGCCCTTTTTACCGGAACAGGCGTGGGGCGGAAAGGCTATTCCATCATCAGTCAGGGGGAGCTGGAGCAGGTTCTCAACGGCCAGGCAATGGACCGGCGGCTGATGCTGGAAGAAGCTTCGGGAATTATCCGCTACCGGCAGCAGCGGGATGAGGTGAAGCAGCGCATACAAGCTTCTGCGAATGACCTCTTGCGTCTCAATGATATATTGGCAGAGTTGGGACAAAGAAAAAATGAACTGGGGAGAAAAGCAGAAAAAGCATCAGCTTACCAGGTGCTTAGTACCAGACTGGAGGAGCAGGAAAGGAAGCTGCTTTTAGAAGAAATCAGCCATATAAAAGCACGTCTCGATCCTCAACGACAAGCCTCTTCCAGCGAACAGGAGCAGTTGCAGGTTTTGCTTCAGAGCCTTCAGGAGCGGGAAGAATCCCTTCGCCAGGAAGAGGAGCAACTGCAGGATACGATGCTTTCCTACAAAGAGCTTCGTGAAGCCAAACACCAAGCCGAAGCTCAGTTGGCAGCACTGGAAACGGAAATCAGGCTGGCCCAGGAAAGAATTAAAAACTGTGGTGAACGCTGTCAGACGGCGGAGAGAGATGAAGAGAAATACCGCAGTATGCTGGATAACTTCAGTCGGGAACTGGAGGAGCGCCAGGCAGACTTCCAAAGCCAGCAGGCTAATTACCTGGATAAGGTTGAAGAAATGCGCGGCTTGGAGCAGGTGATTGCAGATGAAAAAGAGCACCTGCAGGCCGCCCGGCAGGGCATGGAAGAAGCTAAAGCTGCGATTTTTAGTAAAGTGCAGGCTGAAACCAACCTGCACAACCAGGTGAAAAAATCGGAGGAGAGTCTACGCAGGTCCGGTGACCGCAAAGAAAGACTCAATCATACAGCTGGAGAGCTAAGTGAACGACTGCGTGTAAATACCCAGGAAGGTCGGCACGGTCTGGAGGAAAAAGCCAGGCGGGATGCTCAATACCAAACCCTGGAGGCTCAAGTAAACAACCTGGAATACCGCCGTCAGGAATTGGAAGCAGAACTAAAAGGACTGGATGATGCATACAGAAAAGAAGGGGAAGAAGCTTCCCTGATCGAGAGCCGGCTGGCTGTGATTCGAACCATGGAAAGAGATCTGACCGGGTATTCACAGGCCGTCAAACAGCTGATGCGAGCGGAAAAGGAAGGCAGATTTCCAGGTATGCTTGGCTTAATGGGCGAGATCATCACAGTGCCGCCCGGGTTGGAGTTGGCTATGGAAGTAGCAGTGGGCAAAGGGTTGGAAAATGTCGTGATGGAGAAGATGGAACAGGCACGTACAGCCATCGAGTGGCTTAAACAGAGGCGTGCCGGCCGTATTACCTTTTTGCCCCTGGATTCATTAAAGGTTCAGAAAGTGCCGCCATCGGTTCTAGAGCAGTGCCAGGGGCAGAAGGGCGTACTGGGGCTGGGATCCCAGCTGGTGACTTTTGACAGCCGCTTTGAGAAGGCTGTGGAGTACCTTTTGGGCAGAGTACTGGTGGTCGAAGATGCCCAGCAAGCGATACGCTTATTTAAGGGGCTCCATTATTCTCTGCGGATCGTTTCTTTGGAAGGAGAGGCGATTAACCTGGCCGGGGCTATCAGTGGAGGAACCAGGGCCTCGCAGGAAAACAGTCCTCTGCAACGGAAAGGTGAAGAAAAGAGGCTGTTATCCCAGTATGAGCAAAAACAAAAGCTCAGGGATAAGAACCGCCAGGTCCGATCTCGACTAGCCAGCCAGCTGGAGGAGCTTCTGCATGATCTGCAGATTGTCAAGGATCAATTCGTGGAGAGCCGTCTAAGGAATGAGATGCTGGGCAAGCAATTGCTTGACCTGGAAAAAGAAAGGCGGCTGTTCGAGGAGGAGCGATTCAGAACCCTGCAGTCTCTGGATGAGCTGGACCATGAAATTACCTCCCTGGAAGGCGAATTGGCGGAGCTCCAAGAAAGAGCCCAAACGGTCCAAGATGAAAGCCAGAGTATGAGCAAGAACCTGGAAGAAATGCGGGAGCAGATGGAAACACTGCAGCGTGATCATGAGGTGAAAAAGGAAAGGCTGCACTCCTTCAGAGAGCAATTGGGAATGAAGGAGAAAGAGTTGGAAACTGCTCGAGGGAATATACAACAATTCACTCAGGTGAGGAATTCCTATCAGCAATCCTGCCAGCAGGCAGCTAGCTTGCGGAACAAGCTGGATGAAGAGATTATTCGAGAACAGGACCGTATAGAGGCAATGGAAAACGATGTGGAGATTGCTGGAGCTGGCCTACAGGTTTTAGCCCTTGAACTGCAGGAATTGGAAGAACAGGACAAAACCAGGCGCAGTCGAGTTGCTCGCATGCGTAGAGAGATGGGCCCTGTTAAACAGGATATTTCCACCCGGGAAATCCGGCTTCGGGAACTGGAAATGTCCATAGCCAGAGCAGAAACAGAACTGGATGGCGCCAGCCGCAAGTGGCGGGAGAAATATCACAGCCCCCCCCCCAGCCCCGCAGAGACCCTGGCCACCTCCTCCGAAATATCGGAACTGGAGCAGGATATTGCTGCTATCAACGAAGAGATCGAACTTCTGGGGCCGGTGGATCTGGAGTCTATTCGGGAATTTGCTGAATTGAATCAGCGCTACGACTTCCTGCATGGGCAATACCAGGATCTTTGCGAAGCTCGTGACTCCCTGTACATCCTCCTCAAAGAAACGGAAAAGTTGATGGAGAAAGATTTTGCCCATTTCTTTCTCCTGGCCAGTGAGAGTTTTCACCAAACATTCACGGAAATCTTTCGTGGAGGGGAAGCTTCTTTGCGCTTAGAGAGCAGCCCTGATCGTCTGGAAGCCGGAGTTAACATCGAGGTGAAACTGCCGGGCAAAAAGGCCCAGGGTCTCAACCTCCTTTCCGGTGGTGAACGAGCTTTGACCTGTATGGCCTTCGTCTTCTCACTATTGCGGCTCAAACCAGTGCCGTTCTGCATACTGGACGAAATCGACGCTTCCCTGGATGACAGCAACCTGCACAGGTTTACCGCCTTTATTAAGACAATGGCTGATGATGTTCAGTTTATCGTCATTACCCATCGACAGTCCACCATTGAATCGGGGGAAATGATTTATGGCATTACTATGCCGGAAAATGGTGTCTCATCGGTTCTCACCCTGGATCTGAGGGAGGCAAGCGATCTGGCCGGCTAATATCGGGTAATATAATGAGATGTGAGGTGGAATTGCCCCATGGGTCTTTTTGACAAGTTCAAAGGAAAAAACAAAGAAAATAACGGAGAAAATAACGGAGAAAATAACGGAGAAAATAACGGAGAAACTCGGAATGACCAACCGCTTAGCGAACCTGCCTTGCATACCGGGATGTTGCCTGATGAAAAGAAGGCCGGGGAGAGCTTACTGGAGATCACTGACCCATCCCCTATGCCTGACCGGGAATCTGGTAGTGAAAGTGGAAAGGGCAAAGGAAAACCAGGCTTTTTTGAAAAGCTCAAGACCGGGTTGAGCAAAACGCGAAAGAACATTACAGAAAAAATCCAGACCCTGATCAAGAGCAGCAAACATTTAGATGACGATTTCTGGGAAGAATTAGAAGAAATTTTGATTCAAGCCGATTGCGGGGTCAAGGTGGCTTCCGATATGGTTGACCAGATGCGCAAAACCGCCCGGAAAGAGAAGATGGATGACCCGGCGCTGGTTATGGAACTGCTTCAGGCAGAAGTAGTCAGGATTCTGGGTCAGGAACCAACTCTGCTTAATCTACCCACTGAAGGCACCGCTGTTATTCTGGTGGTAGGGGTTAATGGAGCGGGAAAAACCACTTCCATAGCCAAGTTAGCCTATCGTTATAAAAACGAAGGAAAAAGGGTTGTCCTGGCTGCTGCCGACACCTTCAGGGCAGCCGCCATCGATCAGCTGCAGATATGGGCTGACCGGGTAGGCGTGGAATTGATCAAACACCAGGAAGGCGCCGATCCGGGCGCTGTGGTATATGATTCGCTCAACGCTGCGCAAGCCCGGCGAGCCGATGTATTGATCATCGATACTGCTGGACGTCTCCAGAATAAGACTAACTTGATGAAAGAAATCAGCAAAGTCAGGAAAGTGATTGAAAGGGAAATACCTTCTGCTCCTCATGAAGTTCTTCTGGTCATGGATGCCACTACCGGACAGAATGCCATCAGCCAGGCTCGTATATTTGAGGAAGTAACGGGTGTTTCCGGTATTATTCTGAGCAAATTGGACGGTACGGCCAAAGGTGGCATGGTATTGGCCGTAGCCAGGGAATTGGATATTCCTGTGAAACTAGTAGGCATCGGGGAAAGCCTGGAAGATCTGCGTGATTTTTCTCCCCAGGTTTTTGCCCAGGCCTTGTTTGAAGTGTAGGTGAATTTGTTGATTAGCATTGCTAAGACCAAAGAATATGGCCTGGAAGGAAGATGAATTTGATTAAAATTGGCATTATTGGAGGAACAGGGATTTACGATCCCCGACTACTCGAGAATCTACAGACTACGGTGCAAAAAACCCCCTATGGTGATGTGAGTGTGGCAACGGGAAGTTACCAGGGCATTGAGGCGGCATTTATTCCGCGCCACGGTGCCCGGCACAGCCTTCCCCCTCATCTGATCAACTACCGGGCCAATATAATGGCTCTCAAACAAATGGGTGTGGAGAGAATTCTGGCGACAGCCGCGGTGGGATCCATCCATTACGATTTCAAACCCGGGCATTTTGTGCTGGCTGATCAATTTCTGGACTTCACCAAAAGCCGGACTAATACCTATTATGAGGGTGGCTCCCAGGGGGTAGTTCACTGCGATATGACTATTCCCTACTGCTCGGATCTGCGCCAGGCGCTTTCCCAGGCTGGTTCTGATCTGGGAGTCACGGTTCACAATGGTGGAGTCTATGTCTGCACCGAAGGACCTCGCTTCGAAACCGCAGCCGAAATCCAAATGTTCAAACTGATGGGCGGTCATATTGTAGGAATGACCAGTGTACCGGAGGTGGTCCTGGCCAGAGAACTTGGCATGTGCTACGCCAATGTTTCGCTTGTCACCAATTTTGCGGCTGGGCTGGTAACCGGTATGCTCACGCACAGTGAAGTATTGGAGGTCATGGCCGAGAGTTTACATCAGGTTCGTGCGGTGCTGATGGGCGCCCTGCCTTACATTGCTGCTGAGCGGCCCTGCGATTGCGCTCGGGCGGTTCCTGATATGGACATTACGAAATGATACGGCCCATTGCTTTTGAGGATCCGGAGCTGGTTATATTAGACCAAAGCCTTTTGCCCGGACAGGTGGTATATGAACGATGTCCTACGGCAGAATCGGTGGCGGAAGCTATCTGCCGGCTGAAGGTGCGGGGCGCGCCCCTCATCGGAGTCTGTGCAGCCTATGGTGTGGCTCTGGCGATGAAGCAGTACAGCGGACCGTCAGCCGGCCTTCTGGACTATTTCTATCAAGTTAAGAACTTGCTGGCTGCCACGCGCCCGACGGCTGTAAATCTTTTCTGGGCGTTACAGCGCATGGAGAGAGTTGTAATTCAAAATCAGAAACAGGGGAGCCGCGACCTGGCCCGAATACTGGTGGATGAAGCCAATCGCATGTATCGTGAAGATATTGAAACCAACCGGGCTATTGGTGAACAAGGGCAAAGCCTTCTGTCGCCTGCCAGCCGGGTTATGACCATATGCAATGCCGGGGCACTGGCCACCTGCGGATACGGAACCGCCCTGGGCGTGATCCGTTCCGCTGCCCAGCAGGGAAAAATAGAAATGGTGTGGGCTTGTGAGACCCGGCCGGTACTGCAAGGGTCCCGCCTAACAGTCTGGGAGTTGATGCAGGACCAGATTCCAGTAACGCTAATCACAGACAATATGGCTGCCCATATCATGAGTTTGGGCAAGGTGGACGCAGTGATCGTCGGAGCTGATCGGGTGTCGGCCAATGGAGACACAGCAAATAAAATCGGCACCTACTCCCTGGCAATACTGGCCCGCTATCACAACCTGCCTTTTTATGTGGCCGCACCCCGCTCCACCATAGACCTTGAGATTGCCGGCGGCGAAGGAATACCCATCGAGGAGAGGCATGATGATGAAGTGAAATATATTCAGGGACATTGTTTAAGCGTTCCTGAGGCCAAGGTTTATAATCCAGCTTTTGATGTCACCCCCCACCAGTTGATTACTGGCATTATAACCGAAAAGGGTATCGTGAAGCCCCCTTATGCAGGACAGTTCATCTCATTGCTGAAGGAGGATGAGTAAATGCAGTATCTTCAAGCCCGTCAGCAGGTACTTAAGACAGCCCAAGAAATTTTGTCCGCTCGCCTGGTCATCGGAACCTGGGGCAATGTGAGTATGCGCATCCCAGGGGAAGAATTGATGGTTATTACCCCCAGCGGGATGGATTATGAAACCTTGACCCCTGAAGATATGGCTCTGGTCGATTTTCAACAGGAGCTGATCGAGGGCCCTTATCGACCTTCCACTGAGACGCCGATGCACACGGAAATCTATAAAAAGCGTCCCGATGCCGGAGCTGTTGTTCATGTGCACAGCCCCTATGCAGCTGCCTTTGCAGTAGCAGGTCAACCCATCCCGGTCATTTTGGAGGAAACCGCCCAGGCCATCGGCCATCCGATCATGGTGGCGCCCTATGCCCGGTGCGGCACGCATCAGTTAGCTAGTAGCGCTGCATCTACCCTGGGCGAGAACGGTCGAGCGGTCTTGTTGTCTATGCACGGATTACTTACCCTGGGTCCCGACCTCAAAGAAGCCCTTAAGGTGTGCTATGTGGCTGAGAAGACTGCGATGGTTGCCTTACTTGCCAAGACGCTTGGTCAGGTGCCCTGTCTGGGAGAAGATGATGTAAAGATTCTCCATCGCAAGTTTCAAAGCTACAAACAAATGAAGAAGGATTAAAGGAGGGTTGAGCATGAAGCTCCTGATCAAGAATTGTGTAATTCTGCCTATGGGCGGGGCACATCCCTGGATAGAAAACGGGTTCCTGATAGCGGAAAACGGACGCATCCTGCAATTGGGAGAAGGGGAAGCTCCCCAGGCAGCCTATGATCGGGTGATTGATGGGCACAACCGGGTGCTCATGCCTGGATTGGTCAACACCCACACCCATGCAGCCATGACCTTACTGCGCGGCTATGCTGACGACCTGCCTCTCATGGAATGGCTGCAAACCAAAGTATGGCCTCTGGAAGCTAAACTCACCGGCGAAGACATCTACTGGGGCAGCCTTCTCGCTATAGCTGAGATGCTGAGATCCGGAACCACTTGTTTTGCCGATATGTATTTCTTTATGGATCGGGTAGCCCAGGCTGTAGAAGAGTCGGGGATGAGGGCGGTTCTGAGCCGCGGTATGATCGGGGTGGGACCGGAAAGTGAGTTGGCTTTCTCGGAAAGCCGTACCCTGGTGGAGAAATGGCATCGCCAGGCGGGAGAGAGAATTTCTTTCATGCTGGGTCCCCATGCCCCCTACACTTGCCCTCCCGAGTACCTGAAACGGGTTACTCTCCTGGCCGACCAACTGGGAGTGGGGATACATATTCATCTGGCCGAAACCAGGGGAGAATTTGATGATATAATGCGGGATTATGGATTGAGTCCCACTGCCCACCTGCAAGCCTGTGGGGTCATGGATCGCCCGGTACTAGCCGCTCATTGCGTCCATCTTACCCCCGAAGATATAAACATTTTAGAAAAACATAAGGTGGGGGTGGCCCATAACCCGCAGAGCAATATGAAGCTAGCCAGTGGCATTGCTCCCGTACCTGAAATGCTGGCAGCGGGTATCGCTGTCTCACTGGGTACTGACGGTGCTTCCAGCAACAATGATCTCGATCTGATTCAGGAGATGCGCAGTGCTTCGTTGCTGCATAAAGTCAATACCATGGATCCTACAGTCGTACCGGCCTACCAGGCGCTTGAGATGGCCACCGTTCATGGAAGCCGGGCGCTGGGGCTGGAGAAAGAGATCGGGTGTCTGGCCCCGGGGATGAAAGCGGATATGATTCTGCTTAAGCTGGATGTCCCTCATATGTTGCCGCGTTACGATCTGGTCGCCAATCTGGTTTATTCTTCCCAGGCTGGGGATGTGGATACGGTCATCATAGACGGCCGGATTATTATGGAGAACCGCCAGATCAAAACCTTTGACGAAGCTGAGGTACTGCGCCAGGTGCAGCTTCGAGCGATCCGCCTGGCCGACGGTTAAGCATCACAGCGATAAAGCCCGAGAGTTTTAAGCATGGGAAGCCCGTATCTGTCCGGATTCATCCAGACGGTAGCCGCCCGCCCGGCATAGGTTATTACGAAACTCCGGGCTTTTTATTGTTTCTATCAGTGCATCCAGCTGTTTCTCATCCATGAGATCCGGGAGCAGGCAGATATCGTAGGTTTCCTCGGCGATAGGAATATAATCCAGATCCATAGCCCGGGCACTGGCATAGATGCCCAGACCAGCATCACAGGCATCGTTCTTTACGGATGCGGCCACCGCCAGGTGGGTGTATTCTTCCCGGGTATAGCCGTTGATGTCTGAGGATGAGCGATTTTGTTGAGATAACAAACAATCAAAGAGGATGCGGGTTCCCGACCCCTTCTGGCGGTTAATGAAGCGCACCTCTTCTCGGAACAGGTCATCCAACCCCCTGATGCCCAGGGGATTTCCTTTCTTAACCATAAGTCCCTGCTCGCGATAAGCCAGGTTGACCAGCAGCCAGGGCTGCTGGGAGAGATAACGATTGAGGTAGCTCAAGTTGTACTCACCGCTTTCCGGGTCCAGAAGGTGGATGCCGGCCAGGTGAGCTTCCTGGCGGGCCAGAGCGACTAAACCGCCCATACTTCCTACGTTGGTGGAGACTAATCTGATCCTGCGAGTACGCCTGAGCTGGTCTGCCAGAAAGTCAATGGAGGGATCGTGGCTGCCGATGGCTACCAGCGTGTCCTGCAAGAGATCCTCATGGAGCATGGTTACCTGGCAGGTTTCACCGGCCATCAGGCCTTCTTGGCCCCTGGGAAGCAGCACAACACCATCGGCTTTCACCAGACTGGTAGTAATCCCGGCCCCACGATTGAGCGGATAAGCTATGCAGCGGTCTTTGATCCGGGCCAGATTCACATATACAAATTCGTCGACCCCCATATGAGATGCGGTTTTGCGGGATATGCAGGCTTCAACCTCACGGGGCTGGGGTACCGGCAGGCCTTGTTTTTGATAGAGAAGGGGTTTAGCAAAAAGGGTAAAAACCAGCTGAGCGGAGATCGGATAACCGGGGACTCCAATAAAAGGTTTGTCGGCGATGATCCCCAGGATCGCCGGTTTTCCCGGTCGAATGGCCAATCCATGAACCAATAGTTCTCCCATTTCTTCCAGCAGTCCGGCAGTATAATCTTCGCTTCCCGCTGAAGAACCGGAACACATTACAATCAAGTCAGCTCCAGGGATCATCTCCGCCAGAGCGGTTTTCAACAGCTCCCGGTCATCGGGCACAATTGGATGGCGAATTACTTCAGCTCCCCATTGTTGGCACAATCCAGCCAGCATGTGACTGTTGGATTCTACAATTTGCCCGGGCTGCATGTTTTCTTCAGCCTTTTCGACTAGTTCACTGCCTGTGGGAATGATGGCCACCACTGGCCGTTTTATTACCGATACCGTTTCTAAACCAGCGGTGATAAATGAAGCCACTTCATACGGCCCCAGAGGATAGGCCCCAGGGATGATCATATCATGGGCAACCAGGTCTTCACCCACGGACCGAACGTGCTGCCAGGGCACCGCTGGTTTAATAATGCGGACGCAATTATCGATAAAATTAACATCTTCGATCATAATTACAGCATCAAACTGGCGGGGGACATAGTCGCCGGTGTCAACTTCCAGGAACTGATCAGGCCCCAGGGTTATGGGGCTCAAATCATTGGCCAATTCAGTTTCTCGGGCTTTTACGGCAATACCGTCCATGGCCGAAGCGCTGTAGTGGGGAGAAGAGCGCCGAGCAAAGACTGGACCGCTACTGATGCGTCCGTATGCTTCCAGTACCCGCACTTTCTCTACTGCGGCAGAGGAAAAACCGGTTTCTTGTACACGGTGAAAAAAATTCTCTCGGGCTTCATCCATAGGGTGATTTTCGATATAAATCTTACGCTTCATCTGTCATTTTCTCCTTATAGGAAAGTTTCTACATGTTCCTTTCATTGTATCCCAGGAAAGAACCCTACTGCAAAGGAGGCGATCACAGATTGCACATTTTTGATCCGGGCCAGCCTTCAAGTATAATAGGAAGCAGCAGACCAACAGCCTTCCAAACTTTTCGCTAGAATAAATCCTGTCAACTGTGAACAGGAAAAGGAGTATGGAAATGCGTGAGTTTTTCAAAGTAGTAAATTATCAAGAGGCCAGAGAGCAAGTCAGACAGCATTTCCCCTCACGAATGTCGGAAGTTGTTGCACTGGAGCAGGCCTGCAACCGGGTTTTGGCCGTACCAGTGCAAAGCCCGGAACCGCTGCCCGCTTTTCACCGCTCTACAGTAGATGGGTATGCGATCCAGGCCCAGGACAGCTTCGGCAGTAGTGAGTCAATACCAGCATTTTTTACCCTGGTCGGGGAAGTACCTATGGGTGAAGTCCCCGGTTTTGATCTACTGCCTGGACAATGCGCCTGGATCCCGACTGGTGGCATGCTGCCCCCGGGCTCAAACGCGGCTGTGATGGTGGAATATACCGAGAAATTAGGCGAAGATACCATACTGGTCTACCGGCCCGTATCACTCTGGGAGAATGTCATGCAGCGGGGAGAAGATATTCAAACCGGGCAGTTTCTCTATGAAGCGGGATTCCGGCTGCGGGCACAGGATATCGGCCTGTTAGCTTCTCTGGGCTTTACCAGCCTTGAGGTCTACCGGCCTTACCGGGTGGGCATTATTTCTACCGGAGACGAGATCGTTGAGGTTGAGAGCCATCCTGCAATTGGTCAGGTGAGGGATGTGAATTCCGCTTCGCTGACAGCAGCCGTGCAGACCACCGGCAACCTGCCATGTACATATCCAATTGTCAGAGATGATTTTGGCCTATTAAAAGCAACGCTGGAGATGGCTTTGCGGGAAAATGATCTGGTCTTGATGTCAGGGGGCAGTTCGGTGGGAATTAAGGATGTGACCCTGGATGTGCTCCAGGATCTTCCCGATTCCGAACTATTATTTCATGGCATAGCCGTTAAACCCGGTAAACCTACATTGGCTGTTCGCGTGGGAAGAAAGTTGGTCGTTGGGCTGCCTGGTCATCCGGTTTCCGCTTTGATGATTTTCCTGATCATATGCCGGCCGGTTCTGGGATTTGCCGGCACGGGGTTTCAAGAAGCACTGTGTTCGGAAAATATTGCTTCCCAGCCGGGACGGGATGATTTTATCCCGGTGCAACTCACCAACAGGGGAGACGCCTGGACGGCGCAACCGCTCCTGGGCAAGTCGGGGCTCATGTCCATTCTTTCCAGGGCAGATGCCTTTATCCATATTGGCTATGAACAGCAAGGGGTCCTGCAGGGGCAGACCGTCACAGCCATTTTATTCTAGAGGTAGGAAAGGGGCGATCCTCTTGTCATACTTGAATGTCAAAAGGACCGCCCCCCTCCATATTTTTCGGGATGTTGGTGCCTTAGCTTATTTCGCTGAACAGTTCCTCAAAGAGGTTGCTTCTCAGGCCATCAATCGCTTCAAAATCCATAGCTGGAACATAGGAGGTCTCTAACTGGTCATGGAACCCTTTAGCCTGCTGGATATAGGCAACAGCCTTTTCAATATTCTGAGCCAGGCGTTCCTGGCAAGATTCTATAAGATCCTGCTGTCCCTGGAGCACTGTTTCACTGGCAAACTGATCGAAATCCAACCAGCGTTTAAACTTGGAGGCATGAATTTTAGCAGCATAATCAACAATGCTTGTTGACAGGTCCAGCATGACAACCTTATGCTCGGGTAGGACAATCAGGTCGATATCATTAGGGTGCAGAGGATTATGAAAGATTTCCGCATGAGCATTGCGCAAATCCAGCAAACGACTGGTATGCTGAAACAAATCCTTGACTCCACTGCCAGGGCTCCCCTTTACTCCGAACAAGGCAAAGCTGTCATCAACCAGGCTATCAACGGTCGTTGTCACACCCTCAGGAGTGATGGCGGCAGCGAATAGATGGCGAGAGCCCTGAGGGGAAAAGTTGGCACCCTGGACAAAATCTTCGGCCAGGGCCAGAATATTTCTCTTAACGGCCACCTGATCACGGGCTTCCAGCAGGAAAGAACTCCATTCGGCATAAGCTATTGCAGCTTCTCGTAAACGAAGGTAAACCCGCTCGAAACAACGAGAGACTTGGGCAGTTAATGTCAAAACTTCGGCTCGATTCTCCTGGATCTGATGGCGGTTCCAATATTGCCCCAGGTTGATGATTTCATCTACCGCCCCGGGAAAACGAGGATCGACTACATGAGGAGCAGTCCCATCCACGATGCAGATCTCCTGCTTACCTATCACAACACCATCCAGTGAATCGTTGTCTGAGGAGCACCAGTGATATTCAACATCCTTCCCCAGGTCCACGAAGCTCTGTCCAATCCTTTTCATAAAGGTGGATTTTCCTACTCCGGGCCCCCCCTTCAACACAAGTTTACGCTTCACCTCCGGACCGATCATGAAATCATAAAAGGAATAAAATCCCTGACTGGTGTTACCGCCAGGATACAGGTGCCGAACTTTGCCCATGATTCCTCACCTCTTAAAATTATTTCATCTCCAGCTACATGTATATTAAGAAGGGGGGGTAAATAGGCAGGATAATAGTGGAAGAAATATCCTATTTAGTCCAATTTATATCTAAAATCCTGCCGCCTTAAAGCGGCACCCCAAGGGCACTTGCTATCTCGGAATTCGCCTCAGCTCATCTCGATCCGGCGGGCGCACCAGGGGGACATTCCTTACCGCAAGGGAGGTATCTCTAAACTCTTTACTTTCGTCCGAATAACCTTCTTACGTCCACCGCCCATAGGGCGGTAACATGGGGACATTCCTCTCTCGAAGAGGAGGTGTGTCCCCAATCCTTAACGGGGAGGTGTGTCCCCAATCATTAGCGGGAAGGTGTGTCCCCCACCCTTATTGCGTCGAGCTGACATTTTACGTTATTCTTGACCTTTTCCAAGTACCATGCATACAATTCCTGCTGTTCCTGGAGCTCTTCCTCACTCAAACCTTCCCCTTTTTTCTTTTTGGCAAGGTCATTGATGCGCTGGATGCGTTTTTCCATAACCACTATCACTCCATTTCGTTTACGAGTACACTGTTTACCCCAATTCTATATGCTATCGTCGGTTAAATTTCCGTATGACTACGTTGTCGTCAATCGCAATACGTCCAGGCTGTCATGTAATATTGCTAATGTAAGAATATCTTTCTCAGCTAGAGCGCTATGTGCATTTAGCTAATGTTATTGACGATGATTACTCAATCCTCCGCCTTATCCTACAAAAATTTTCCTCGACGAGTAACACACAGAATTAGGGTTAATAGTGTACTTACTCAAGAAAAAGTATACTCCATTAGCTTGATTTTCTGCTATCCTCTTAGTAATCCTGGAGAGGAGTAGTTGTAACCATGGAAAGCATTCGGGGAGGAATCATGAACCAGCAGAGCATATGGGAGATGAGAAGTGATAGCGGGAAAGAAGCTCAATATTTGTCGGACGAGTTGGGCATTTCTGTGCTGCTCGCTCGTATTCTCATCCAGCGGGGTATCGATTCACCTGCCTCGGCTCGGAAATTCCTATGGGGAGGATTGCAGGATCTCGACTCCCCCTGGACTCTAGGGGGAATGACCGATGCCGTACAGCGGATCGAAGGGGCTTGTTCGAATCAAGAGTTGATTGCTGTCTATGGTGATTATGATGCTGATGGAGTATGCTCAGTCGTCGTGCTTCTTCAGTGTTTGCGGGAGATGGGCTGCCCGGCTGTCTACTACGTGCCCGATCGCTTCCGGGAAGGATATGGCTTGAATAGTGCGGCAGTCACGGAACTAGCTGAACAGGGATGCCGGCTTTTGATCACCGTGGACTGCGGTATTAACTCACTGGAGGAAGTAGCCCTGGCCAACCAACTGGGAATGGATGTGATTATCAGCGATCATCATAATCCCGGGCCCCGGCTGCCCCAAGCCCTGGCTATCATCAATCCCAAACTGGGAAGTTGTCCGGACAGCAGGGACCTGGCCGGTGTGGGAGTAGCCTATTACCTGACAAGAGCGCTTGGGGAGAAACGTTTTACTCCCGCCCTGTATCAAGAGTGGTTAGCCCTGGTTGCTTTAGCCACGGTGGCTGATGTTGTGTCATTGCTGGGTGATAATCGTATCCTGGTCAAGGAAGGACTACATTCCTTGGAGTCTACCATGAATCCGGGGTTGAAAGCGCTCCTGAAGGAATGCGGACTGGATGGCCAGGTGTTAAACTCCTGGCATCTGGGCTTTGTCCTGGCACCACGTCTTAACTCAGCCGGGCGCTTACAGGACGCGCGCTTGAGCATTGAACTTTTACTGACCCAGGAAGAACAACGAGCGGGACAATTAGCCCGGCAATTATGCCGGTTAAACGATGAAAGAAAGATTATCGAACAAGCTATTGTGCAGGAGGCGATGGCTTTCGTAAAGAGCGAAGAAGAACAAGATGCCATTGTACTAGGGGGAGTTGGCTGGCATCATGGTGTTTTAGGGATTGCTGCCTCTCGGCTCTGTGATCGCTACCGGAAACCGGTCATCATGCTGTCCTGGGAGGAAGAGACCGCCCGGGGTTCGGCCCGCAGTCTGGAAGGCTACAATATCTTTGCTGGGCTGGAATCCAGCCGCAGTTTCCTACAGCGTTTTGGCGGCCACAGTATGGCCGCCGGGCTTAGCCTGGACCGAGGCCAATTTCAGAATTTTAAGAACTCCATATGTGCGTGGGCGGCTGAGATTCATACCGCCAATCCGGAATTGAGGAACAAGCGCTGGGTGATTGATGCCATGCTTGATCCAGGGGATATGAAGGTGGATTTAGTCCGGGAATTGGAATTGCTCAAACCTTTGGGAGAGGGCAACCCGGGTCCGGTTTTTGCCCTGCGGGGTATTGAATTACATAAGTGCTCGCTGGTGGGCAAGGATAGCCAGCATTTTAAGGCTTGCCTGGCCGGGCCGGAAATTGATTGTATTGCCTTTAATCACCCCGACTACCTTGATTTCCCCCACCAGCAATCCCTGTGCGACATGTTGGGCCACCTGGATGAAAATGAATTTCGAGGCCGCTGTAAGCTGCAGTTTAAGGTTATGGATATGAAAGCCAGCCTTTTACCCGACCGGAGCGGAGGCCAGAACCCTACCCGGAGAAGGGCCATTCTTACAGCGATCATGGATCAACTGCAGGAGAAACGTACTGTACTGCTGGTTTTTCCTACACTAAGGGTTTTGCAGCGAGAAAAAACCTGGCTAGAGGGATTTTTTCGCGCCTCAATTGTATTTGAGCTGCATGGGGGGTGCCCCCCTGCGGTCAGAGCTGGCTCTGCGCAGCAATTAACCCAGGCCCGAGGTGGTATATTTTTGACTACCCGGGCTTTTGCGGACCATTTTCTATCCGGTTTGCCGGAAAATATTGAACGCTATGATGCGCAGACACCGGGCTTAGGACTGGACACCGAGGGTCTGAACGGCCAATGGCCGGGTTTCACCATACCCACAGGACCAAACCGGATTTGTTGGGAAATGGCGGATTGGAATTTCCCGGACGGGCAGCGCAGTCTAATCTATGCCAACCGTAAAGCTACTGTGGAGCGGGTCCGGTCGGAATGGCCCAACATCATTGTAGAGTCCGGCCTGGCTGACAGCCGTCAGAGACATGCAGCCTATCACCGGTTTCATGAGCAAACGACCGGGTTGCTGCTTTCCGACGGAGGCTGCATAGGAGGGTTGCATTCTAACTGGTCGGTTGATCGAGTCTTGTTTGCCGATGCGCCTTTCAGCCTAACAGAAGCTGAATTACTACTGGCTAACCTGGGGTCAAACAATCAGGCCCGGGCTGGTGTTCTTTTTACGCCTGACGCATTAGAGGCCAATCACATCTATCTACAGAGACTCTATCCGGATCTTACTACAATTCGGGATGTCTGGGCCGGACTCAGAAGCATGGGTCTGCCGATCATCGAAGGAAGGCCAGACCATCTAGCCCATCAGCTTTCCATCCGGATTAAAGGTTCTATCAAAAGCCTGGAGTTGCTATCCAGCCTGCAAATACTTGAGGACCTGGACTTGTGCCAGTTGGAGAAAAAGGGTAGTATTATGGCAATAAACCTCGTGAAGCGTGATCATCTGCAAATTGACCTGTCTGATTCTGCTTTTTATCTGGAAGGTATGGCTGAGAAAGCAGCCCTGGCCACCTTCGATGATGCGATCAAATCTTCCCTGGATTGGTGATGTATGTGGGCCTTGAAGCTGTAATAGAAAAAGTAATTGCATATGATCCCCATGCGGATACCGACCTGATTACCAGGGCCTACAATTTTGCCCGGAATGCTCATGCCGGACAGTTGCGGATTTCTGGTGATCCCTATATTATTCATCCGGTGGAAGTGGCCTTGATCCTCACCGAGATAGAGATGGATACTCCGTCCATCTGCGCCGCCTTGCTGCATGATGTAGTGGAGGACACTGAGGCTAGCTTTAACAGTATTCAGAATGAATTTGGATCGGAAATTGCTATTCTCGTGGATGGGGTCACCAAACTGAGCCGCATTGATTTTAAATCACGGGAAGAGGCCCAGGCTGAGAATCTACGTAAGATGTTTCTGGCTATGGCCAAAGATATCCGGGTCATCCTCATAAAGCTGGCCGATCGTTTACATAACATGCGCACCCTGAGCTTTCATCCGGAACGCAAACAAAAAGAAATTGCCCGCGAGACGATGGAAATATTCGCACCTCTGGCGCATCGCCTGGGGGTTTTTAAGTTCAAATGGGAATTGGAAGACCTGGCCTTCGCCTATTTAGACCCGGAAATGTATTATGAGATCGCCCGCCGCCTGAAGCAGAAACGCCGCGAGCGGGAGGACTATGTCAATGATTTAATTGAACAGATTAAAAACGGCTTGCAGCAGATCGGAATTGAGGCCGATATTGAAGGTCGGCCAAAAAATATTTATAGCATCTATAAAAAAATGATCAAACAGAGCAAGGATATTGACGAGATTTATGACAAGATCGCCATAAGGGTCCTGGTAAGTGATGTGCGCGAGTGTTATGGGGTCTTAGGCATTATTCATACTATGTGGAAGCCACTGCCTGGTCGTTTTAAAGATTATATCGCCACTCCCAAACCCAACATGTATCAATCTCTGCACACGACTTTGATCGGTAAAGGCGGAGAGCCTTTCGAGGTGCAGATCCGAACTTCCGAAATGCACCGGGTGGCAGAGACTGGCATCGCCGCTCACTGGGCCTATAAGGAAGGAAGCAGCACCAAGGATAAAAAGTATGAAGCGAAACTATCCTGGCTGCGGCAGATTTTAGAGTGGCAGCAGGACATCAAGGATACCCGGGAGTTTATGGAGTCCCTTCGTATTGACCTTTTTGACGACACGGTGTTTGTTTTTACACCCAAGGGCGCGGTTGTAGAACTGCCCAAGGGTGCCTGCCCGGTGGATTTTGCCTACCGGGTCCACACTGAGGTGGGGCATAAATGTACGGGTGCCAAAGTCAATGGCCGCATCGTCCCCCTGGACCATGCCCTGGAGAATGGCGACATCGTTGAAATCATGACTTCCAAAAACTCACCCGGGCCGACGTTCCGATGGATGGATTTTGTTAAAACATCGTCGGCCAAAAGTAAAATCCGCCAGTGGTTTAACCGGGAGAAAAAGCAAATGAACCTGGTTAAAGGACACGATCTATTGGAGCGGGAACTGAAAAAGAAGAACCTGAGTATCAAGGAATTTCTTAAAGAAGAGCGCTTGCAAGAAGTTGCCAAACGCTTCAGCTATAACTCGGTGGATGATCTTATTACTGCTGTTGGCGATGGCAGCGTCACAGCCACCCAGGTGATTAACAAGCAAAAGGAGCTCTTTTTTCAACAGGCTCAGGTGGAGGATATTCTCAAATTACCGGTAACCCCGCGGAACAATTTGCCCACCAAGGAAACCAGCTCTTTGCGGGTCAAGGGTGTAGATGATGTGGCGATCCGGCTGGCGCATTGCTGCAACCCACTCCCGGGTGACGATGTTCTGGGTTATATAACCAGGGGACGCGGTGTCTCCGTGCACCGCCGCGACTGTCCCAATATGCAGCATTACCTGCGTTCAGAGAAGGACCGCATCCTTGAGGTGGAATGGGCCGACACCAGCGGCGTTTATAATGTGGAACTGGAGGTCAGTGCCTTTGACCGACCCCGGTTGACGACCGATGTCCTTAATGAGATCGCTGAGGCCCGGGTTCAGGTCAACTCTGTCTATTCCCGGGTCACCAAAAACAACCTGGCCTTAATGAATTTCAAATTAGAAATCAATGATTTAGGCCGCCTGCAAGCTGTAATTCACCGGATACAGAAGGTAAAAGATGTGATCGAAGTGCGCAGAGTACTACCAGGAGAAACGAGGGGTGAATAGGTGCGGGCGGTGGTGCAACGAAGTTCCTGGGGACAGGTAGTGGTGGACGGCCAGACCAGAGCTCAGATCGGGTCGGGGTTGACCATCCTTGTAGGTGTCAAGAAAGGCGACCACAGGCGGGACGCCGAATATCTTATGGATAAAGCGATTAACCTGCGAATATTCTCGGACGATCAGGGCAAGATGAACCGCTCTCTCCTGGATGTGGGCGGAGAGATTTTGCTGGTAAGTCAGTTTACCCTGTATGGCGATGCCCGGAAAGGCCGGCGTCCCAGCTTTTCTGATGCAGAATGGCCAGAAAGTGCACAACCAATGTTTGATTATTGCGTACAATACATAGCAGGACTGGGGATTACAGTGCAGACCGGAGTGTTCGGAGCAGATATGCAAGTTCGCATTGAGAATGACGGGCCTTGCACGATTTTACTCGATAGTGAGAAGCTTTTTTAGCTGCCCGGATAAATCCCCGGCAGTTGGAAATAAGTTGACGTAAACAACTATGAATGAGGGGGTTAGCGGAGTGATTCTGAAGGGCCTGGAAATCAGCACCATGGCGGTCAACTGCTATATGGTAGGATGTGAAGAAACCAGAGAGGTGGCCATTATTGATCCCGGGGGAAACTCGCGGGCCATTCTGAAAATGGTTGAGGATGAGAAAGTAAAGCCCATATATATTATCAATACCCATGGGCATATCGATCATATTGGGGCCAACCGGGCTATTAAGGACGCCACCGGAGCACAGATCCTAATCCATGAGGCTGACGCCCAAATGCTGGTGAATTCAGTTTCTAACTTTTCCTTCTTGACCGGCAGCAAGGTAACCAGTCCGCCGGCTGATCAGTTCCTCAAGGATGGCGATTCAATAAAAATCGGCAACACCGTGGAGCTAAATGTCATTCATACCCCGGGACATAGCCTGGGGGGCATTTGTCTGAAAACCGGGGACATAATATTTGTAGGGGATACACTGTTTTACGGATCTATCGGGCGCACTGATTTCCCGGGAGGATCCTACAAACAACTCATAGAGAATATTAAAACCAAGCTCTTCTGCTATGATGATGAAACAGTATGCTATCCCGGCCACGGCCCGGCTACCACGATTGGCTTTGAGCGTAAGAATAACCCTTTTCTACAGGGCTGATATTCAAGAGGGCGCGCATCGAGACGGTTCTTTTTGATTCGCTTGTTGCATGCTTGTCATCCAAAAGAAGACTTTACAGGGGTGCAGCCCTGTGCTATAATTTCTTCAAGTCCATATCATCACAGGCAATGATGAAGTAAAGTAGCTGCAGGGAATTGTACAGAGAGGGGATGCCACCGGCTGTAAGCATCTCTATAAGGAAGCGCAGTGAAGTTCACTTCGGAGCACCCGGCTGAAACATAGCAAGTAGGTCGTGGCGGAACTCCCACCGTTACAGGGGAGGGGATATCGGAGTCAACCTGTATCTTTGATTAAGCGGGCCTTTCGGCAAAATGGGTGGTACCGCGGGAGCAATGCAAGCTTCTCGTCCCATAGGAATGAGAGGCTTTTTTATTTCAAGAAAAAGGTGGAGATCCTGTATCCTGCAATGAGCTGGCTTTGTGCAAACAGGGTGGTACCGCGGGCAGGTTTATACCTCTCGTCCCTACTAGGGACGAGAGGTTTTTATTTTAAGGAGGTAGTTTTATGAAGACTTTACAAGCTCTACAGGATAAAGAGATGCTGGTAAGCAGGAAAGCCCAGGCTGAAGATACATGTGTGCAGGTTGGAGCCTGCAGCCTGGGTGGAGAACAAATTGGGGTCATAGCCGGGCCTTGCGCGGTTGAAAACGAGGAAATACTCCGAGAGACGGCTTTCAAGGTAAGAGCAGCCGGGGCCTCCATGCTCAGAGGTGGGGCATTTAAACCACGTACTTCCCCTTATAGCTTCCAGGGTCTGGGCCTGAAAGGATTGCAGCTGCTGGCCAGGGTGGGTGAAGATATGAATATGCCAGTGGTTAGCGAGTTGTTAGACAGTGATGATATGGATGCCATGGTTGAGCATGTGGACGTGATCCAGGTAGGAGCCAGGAATATGCAGAACTTCTCCCTTCTGCGCAAGTTGGGTCGGATCAATAAACCGGTTATTTTAAAACGTGGTATGGCTGCAACCATAGAGGAGTGGCTGCTGGCTGCCGAATACATTTTGAATGGCGGCAACCGGGATGTTATTTTATGTGAGAGGGGCATCCGTTCCAGTGAGCCCTGGACCAGAAACACCCTTGACCTCTCAGCGGTAGCCCTGGTGAAAACTCTTTCTCACCTTCCGGTTATCGTGGATCCCAGTCATGCCACCGGCGTAAGATGTCTGGTTGCGCCCATGGCCAGGGCTGCGATTGCAGCCGGTGCGGACGGATTGATGATCGAAGTGCATCCCTACCCGGAAAAGGCTCTTTCCGATGGAGAACAGTCCCTGACTCCGGCCGAATTCAGCCTGACCATGCGGCAGATGGATGGGCTGGCCCGGGCGGTAGGAAGGAGGATGCACTAATGGCTTATGCAGTACTGGGGCCCAGGGGAACTTTCAGCGAGGAAGCCGCTCAGATCTACTGGGGAGATACGGCTCACCTGTGTACAGTTTCAAACATTCCCGAACTTTTTGCCCTGGTGGAATCCGGGCAGGTGGCAGGGGGCCTGGTTCCTATAGACAATACCATGGCAGGGTCAATCGAGCCGACCATGGACTGTCTGGCCAGCAATCATATTGCCATCAGCGGGGAGATCAGCATACCCATACAGCAGCACCTCATGGCTTGCAGGAAATACCAGCTTGAAGAGATAGAGCTTTTGATATCTCAGCCGGCCGCCTTACAGCAATGCGAAGAGTTTATACGGGAGAATATGCCCGGAGTGAGAACAGAGATTGCTGACAGTACAACCCGGGCTGCTCAACTGGCGATGCTTGAAAAGCGTCCGGCTGCTGCCATTGCCAACCGGCAAGCAGCCCAGCTTTATGGGTTGCAGATCATCTGCCCCGACATTGCTGGAGCCGGCAATGTCACCCGCTTTATTCATATAACCCAGGAGACTGAAAAGGACCAGGGTGAAAAATGCAGTCTGATTTTTTCTCTGGCTGATCGGCCCGGAGCTCTTTATGAAACTCTGGGGGTTTTTGCCCGTCGAAATATCAACATGGCCAAGATTGAATCCCGGCCTAACCGTCGACACCCGGCCAGTTTCTGGTTTTATGTTGAGCTGACAATGATGGAAGGCCGGGCTGATCGAGAAGAGATGTTGAGAGAATTGAAGAGTTATTGCGATAGTTTGAAATATCTAGGGTCTTACAAAGCTATAACCTGCGATGGCTAATTACCCTGGTCAAGTCCCACGATGAAGGGAGACCTAAGTTTGCGAGTCAATTTGATATTACACCCTGAAGAGCTTTATGATCACGTGCATGAGTTAATCCGCATGGCTTTTCCCGGCTGTCAGATCATAAGGGAGGAGGCCGGGAGCGGTGATGTCGATATACACCTGGAACGTCAAACCTGCCCTGGGAAGGCTGACTTTTCCGGCCGGGTTGAGGGAGACGGTTTTCAGGGCAGCAACCAGGATGTTTTTACCTGGGATGACGGGCCGGGTAATGACCGCCGCCAGTTAAGCCGTGCCGCCCGCCGCTTTGTGTACGACCTTCTGGTTGACGTGCTGGGTCGGGAGATTAATAGCTATGGAACCCTCACCGGAATGCGCCCAGTGAAACTAGTGCACATCTTCTTGGATCAAGGATTTAAACTGGCAGCTATCCAGGAAAAATTAGAGCAGGATTTTCGATTGGGGGAAGACAAAGCCCGATTGTTAGTGGAAGTAGCAGGTCATAACCGTCCTTTCCTGGAAGCTGCTGATGCCAACCCGAGAGCGGTATCCTTATATGTGGGCATTCCATTTTGTCCCAGCCGCTGCTATTATTGCTCTTTCCCGGGAGCGGTCCTGAAAAACTATGAACAGGAAATCAAACCATTCCTGGTGGCGTTACACCGGGAGATGAAAGAAATAGCTGCCAGCCTGGGGGAACTGGGCTTGACGGTTGAATCCATATATCTAGGTGGAGGCACCCCTACCGTGCTTTCTGAGGGGGATTTAGCTAATTTACTGGCCTGTTTGCACCAGTACTACATTTCCCCGGCCACAAAAGAAATCACCGTAGAGGCGGGCCGGCCCGACACTCTCACTCCAGGCAAACTCCGGCTGCTGCAGGAAATGGGAATAAACCGGGTCTGCATCAATCCTCAAACCATGCATGAATCTACCCTGATCCGGATTGGAAGAAATCATACTTTGAAGGGAGTGGTGGAAGCCAGCGAATGGGCCCGGGCCGCCGGTATAGAACATTTGAATATGGATCTGATCGTAGGCCTTCCCGGTGAAGGTCTGCAAGAAAACATGCACACAGCAGAACAAATCCTCAAACTCAAACCTGATAATATCACGGTCCACACCCTGGCCGTGAAACGAGGATCCAGCCTGGCCATTCAGGAGGGATTATCACGACTGGGTGAGAAAGAAAAGGAGGTGCAATCCAGCGTTGATTTCTTCGCTTCCTTCCTGCGCCAGGCCGGTTATCAACCCTACTATCTATACCGGCAGAAATATATGCAGGCCAGCCTGGAGAACATCGGGTATGCGGTACCCGGGAGTTTTAGCCTGTATAATATTCAGGTGATGGAAGAGCGCCAGACCCTGATCGGTTTGGGCGGGGGAGCAGGAAGCAAATTCCTAAACCGGGCCGATGCAAGCCTGACATCTTTTTATAATCCCAAAAACCCGGTCAGTTACTGTGCAAACCTGGATCGCCTTATAAGCGGCAAAGTTGACAAGCTCCGGGGCTTACATTAGAATTATCCAAGGAATAACTTGGTTGGGAGGCGGATTCATGGACATTAAAGCCCCTCGGGGCACCTATGACATCCTGCCGGCGGAAGCCCTCAAATGGCAGCATATGGAAATGATAATGAGGCAGACCGCTGCCCGTTTTGGCTATCAGGAGGTCCGCACCCCTATCTTTGAGAATACTGAGCTTTTTCAACGGGGAGTGGGAGAAAGCACTGATATTGTCAGTAAAGAAATGTACACCTTCGCTGATAAATCTAAGCGCAGCCTGACACTAAGGCCCGAAGGCACCGCCTCGGCAGTCCGTTGTCTTATCGAACACCGTATATACAGCGGCGTCTTACCCGTCAAGTGGTTTTACTCCGGTCCCATGTTTCGCTATGATCGTCCCCAGGCAGGGAGATACCGACAGTTTCACCAGTTTGGTGTAGAAGCTTTTGGCAGCACATCTCCAGAATTGGATGCGGAAATCATCATCCTTATGCTGGAGATCCTGGTACGTTTGGGGCTGGATGGTTCTGAGTTACATATCAACTCTGTGGGTTGTCCAGTATGCCGGCAGAGTTATCGGGAACGACTTATCGAACACATCAGTCCCCATAAAGACCACTTGTGCAGAGATTGCCAGCAGCGTTATCAGCAGAACCCGCTGCGGGTGCTGGACTGCAAAGAGGTGGAGTGCCAGCAGGTTATTGCTGGTTTCCCCCACATTGTAGACAGCCTATGCCCGGATTGCCAGGAGCACTACCGTATTGTACAGGAATACCTATCCAGCAATGGAGTGGCTTATATCCAGGATCATCAACTAGTCCGGGGCCTTGACTACTATACAAATACGGCCTTTGAAGTACATTTGCCGGGAATTGGTGCTCAGAGCGCCATCGGTGGTGGAGGACGCTACAACGGTCTGGTTCAAGCCTGCGGTGGACCGGATATACCAGGCATCGGCTTTGCCCTGGGTATGGAACGTATTCTACTGGCTCTGGAACAGCAGAATCTTCAATCATCATCAACGACCCCCTGTGACATTTTTGTGATAAGCATGGGAGAGGAATGGTCAGAAACCGCATTTCACCTGCTGCAGGAACTGCGTCAGGCCGGTTATAAAGCTGATAAAGACTACAACCAGCGCAGCCCCAAAGCGCAGATGAAGCATGCTGACCGAATGAGAGCCCGTGTGGTGCTCTTTCTGGGAGAAGAGGAAGTAAAAACAGGCATGGTAAGCCTGAAGAATATGGCGGACAGCCAGCAGGTCCAGGTGCCTCGACCCCTCCTGCTGAAAACCCTCCATTCATATCTCACGTCCAAGGAGGAGGAAGAAGGCTAGATGAAAAGAACACACAGTGCGGCAGCTATTAACCTTGATCTGAAAGGACAGGAAGTGACCCTCAACGGCTGGGTGGATACCCGCCGCGACCACGGAGGACTGATCTTTGTTGACTTACGTGATAGGTCCGGTATTATCCAGGTGGTCTTTAGCCCTGAGGTCGATGAGCAAGCATTTCATCTGGCTGAGCAAATTCGCAGTGAGTATGTGATAGCAGTAGCCGGTCAGGTACGTGCCCGCCCTGAAGGAACCCGGAATCCGAATTTGAAAACCGGCGATGTTGAAGTATATGCCTCTCGACTTACAGTATTCAGTAAGGCCAAAACACCTCCTTTCTATATTGAAGACAACATCGATGTAGATGAGACACTGCGTTTAAAATACCGGTACCTGGATCTACGACGCAAGGAAATGAAAAATAACCTGATGCTGCGCCACCGTGTGGTGCAGAAGATCAGGACCTTTCTCGATGACCAGGGTTTTATTGATATCGAGACACCGATTCTTATGAACAGTACACCGGAAGGGGCCAGGGATTATCTGGTCCCCAGCCGTGTCCATCCGGGCCAATTCTTTGCGCTACCCCAATCTCCTCAGACCTTCAAGCAGATTTTGATGGTGGCGGGGATGGAAAAGTATTATCAGATCGCTCGCTGTTTTCGGGATGAAGACCTGAGGGCTGACCGCCAGCCTGAATTCACGCAGCTGGACATGGAAATGTCGTTTATCGATGAGGAAGACATCTTTACCCTGGTGGAGAAAATGATGCAGGAAGTCTTTCAGATTACCCGGGGAGATCAGATATCAATACCCATTCCCCGCCTAACTTATGCCGAAGCCATGAGCAAATATGGCAGCGACAAACCGGACCTGCGCTTTGATCTGCCTATTGTTGACCTGACCAGCCTCCTTGAGGGAGTCGAATTTAAAGTCTTTGCCTCTGCTATCAGCAGCGGAGGGGTGGTAAGGGCTATCAATGCCAAAGGCTGCGCTTCCTTTTCTCGCAAGGAAATTGATGGCCTTGGTCAAATGGCAGTAGACAACGGAGCCAAAGGCATGGCCTGGATTATCGTAGGGGAAAATGAACTGCGTTCGCCTATTACCAAATTCTTAACCCAGGCTCAAATGGACTCCATTCTGGAGGCCTTGGATGCCCAACCCGGGGATCTACTGTTATTTGGTGCCGACCAAGCCCGGATTGTAGCTCGTGTCCTGGGATTCTTGAGGTTGGAGCTGGCCAGACGCCTGAATTTAATCAATGAGGAAGAGCTGAGTTTCTGTTGGGTGGTTGATTTCCCGCTTTTGGAATATGATGAAGAAGAAAAGCGTTATGTAGCTATGCATCACATGTTTACTTCCCCCTGCCTGGAGGATCTGCACCTTATTGATCACGAACCTGGACAGGTTAGAGCCCGGGCCTACGACCTGATTTTAAATGGCACCGAGATAGGTGGAGGCAGCATTCGTATATACCAGAGAGAGATTCAGGAGAAAATGTTTTCCGTGATCGGGATGAGCGAGGAAGAAAGCCGTGAGAAATTCGGCTTTATGTTGGAAGCCTTTGAGTATGGAACTCCGCCCCATGGCGGAATTGCTTTCGGCATAGACCGCTTGCTTATGATTATGGCTGGTCGCCATAGTATACGAGATGTCATTGCCTTCCCCAAGACCCAGAGTGCATCGTGCCCCATGACCGGAGCGCCGTCCCAGGTGAGTCCCAAGCAACTGCGCGAACTGTCTATAAAGATGCGGGAAAAGCAGTAATCTACCGAGGCTGGGGGATTAAACCAGGACCGATCGACTTGAAACAAACCGAAATTTATGGTATTATTTTATCGAGTTAATGAGGATTTTTGAGATAAATCCCTGCTGTGTGCGTGAATTGCCGACAAGTTATTTCCAACACCTATGATAAGGGAGCCTGTCTCCATATGCAGCCTGCAAGCCCATTAATTGGGACACAATAAGCATATGGGAGGGCACCCACCTGAGTTTTCAGGTTTTAACATCGGCATCACGGCTCGGTGGGGTTTCTGTTTTTATTTTTCGGTGACAACCTGGCTGCTCGCTCCGGGTAGGCATAGATTTTCATCCTTCCTGAAACCCTCCAAAGAAAATTCTGGATACTTCATTCCCGTTTTGGAATATCATCAGTACTTAGAAATGAGTCAGGATGCCTGATGCTGTAATATAGTATTAATCTTACTTATGTTTAGTTGGATTCAGTCTTATTTGGAAATGAATTTGGATCCTGGGAAAAAGACGTCCGTTTGCAGCGTCATGGATAAATTTACCTGGCGGGCAGGATAAACGAAATAGGAGGCAGAATAATGAATTACTGGAATAAAGAAAAGGAATGTATGCCCCGTGAAGAGTTGGAAAAGCTGCAGTTAAGGAGACTCAAAGAGACTGTATACCGGGTGTATTCCTTTGTTCCAGCCTATAAGGCAAAAATGGATGAAGCCGGGGTTAAGCCCCAGGATATAAATTGTCTGGCGGATCTCAAATATCTGCCCTTTCTTACAAAAAAGGATTTTCGCGATAATTATCCCTTCGGTCTGCTGGCCGTCCCTATGAGTGATGTGGTAAGGATCCAGTCTTCTTCCGGTACTACCGGCAAACCAACCGTAGCCTGTTATACCAAGAATGACATTGATAACTGGGCTGAAATGATGGCTCGAGGTTTGACCAACGCAGGGGCCACCCGTGATTCGGTGATTCAAATTACCTGGGGGTACGGGCTTTTTACCGGAGGTTTGGGAGGTCACTACGGGGCAGAAAAAATTGGCGCCTCAGTTCTTCCGGCATCAGGCGGAAACACCAAGCGTCAGGTAATGTTAATGCATGATTATGGCGTTACTATGCTCGGTTGTACACCTTCCTATGCCCTGGTCATTTATGAAGAATTAATGAAGCTGGGATTAGATCGTTCCGAATTCAAACTCAAATCAGGATTATTTGGAGCCGAGCCCTGGTCGGAAAATATGCGCAAAGAGATCGAGAATAAATGGGAAATTGATGCTTATGATGTCTATGGTATGACCGAGTTGGTGGGTCCCGGTGTGGCAATAGATTGTGCTTATAAGCAGGGACTGCATATGGCCGAAGACCATTTTATCGCTGAGATTATCAATCCGGATACCGGCGAAGTGCTCCCCGAAGGTAGTCATGGAGAACTGGTAATAACTTCTTTAACCAAAGAGGCATTTCCGGTCATTCGTTACCGCACCCGGGATTTAACCTCAATAAACCGTGAAACATGCGATTGCGGAAGGACTCATGCTCGTATTCAAAAGATTCTGGGACGCTCGGACGATATGCTGATTATACGTGGGGTCAATGTATTTCCTTCTATGGTAGAAAGTATATTATTACAGATACCTGGGATTGAGCCGCAATACCAGCTTACCGTGGATCGCAAGAATAACCTGGATCGACTGGAAGTACATGTTGAAGTTTCGGAAAATGTTTTTAGTGATGAAGTCAGGAAGTTGGAAGAACTGGAAGCCAGGATCAGCCGGGAACTGAATAGCGGTTTGGGGATAGCAGTCAAAGTGCGGCTGGTTGAACCTCAATCCATCGAACGAAGCGAAGGCAAAGCGAAAAGAATTATTGACAATAGAACGATATAGGAGGGAAGAAAATATGGCTAAACAGATATCCATATTTTTAGAGAACAAAGCCGGGCGTTTATCACACGTAACCCGCACCTTAGGAGAAGCGAACATCAACATTCGTGCTCTGTCTATTGCCGATACTTCAGATTTCGGCATATTACGCATTATCGTAAATGATCCCGATAAAGCCTATCGTATACTGAAGGAGGCCGGTTTTACTGTCAGTGAGACCGAGGTGATCGCCGTACAGGTTGCAGATACTCCGGGCAGTCTGGCCAATGTTCTGGAGCAGATGTCCGAAGAGAACCTCAACATCGAATACATGTACGCTTTCCTGGGCACAGCTGCCGATGATGCGCTGGTTATCTTTAAGGTTGAAGATATCAGCCGCGTCCAGGAGGCTTTCAAGAGAAAAGGCATCAAATTCTTGGAGGAAAACCAACTCTACAAATTGTAGTACAATAACGCCTGCTCTAAAGCAGGCGTTATTTTTTTATGAACATGGTTTTCCTCAGTTGGCGAGATGTACTGGGCATCTTATGGGAAATAGCAATCGATGCTGGGGGGAGGGGGTAAAAGTTGGAGCAGGAAAAACGAATCAACAAGCGCATACTATTGGTGGATGACGATCCTCTGGTTATCTCTGCGTATCGAAGAAACTTGCATAGTGACTATGAGGTGCTCACGGCCACCAGCGGCCTTGAAGGCCTGGAGATCTTGGGACAGGAAAGCCCTGTGTCGTTGTTTCTGATTTCCGTATGCCGGGTATGGATGGAATTCAATTCCTAACTCAGGTTCGCCGGGATTATCCCGATACCATACGCATGGTTCTAACAGGTCAGGCAGATATGCAGGCGGCTATCGATGCCATAAATGAGGGTCACATTTTTCGCTTTTTGACCAAACCATTAGCTGTGGAACAGATGCGCAACCATCTCAATCTGGCGATTGAGCAATATCGCCTGGTAAACGCGGAGAAAGAGCTGTTGGATCGCACCCTAAAAGGCAGTATAAAAATCATGGTGGATATCCTGGGTTTTGTGGCCCCACGGGCCTTCAGCCGATCGGAACGTATCCGTCATCTGGCCCGGCGTCTGGGGCAAAGACTCCAGGTGGACCATCTTTGGGAGATTGAACTGGCATCGTTGCTGTCACAGATCGGTTTTGTAACCATACCAGCATCAATTCAGAACAAGTACTTTCATGGAGATAGCTTGAATGAGGATGAAAGAGAAATATTCCTTTCCCATCCCCAGACTGCCTGCCGTCTTCTACAAAAAATTCCTCGTTTGGAAGAAATTGCCGAAGGTATCTATTACCAATCCAAAAACTATGGAGGCGGCGGATTTCCGCCCGGATTAAAAAAGGGCAAAGACATTCCTGTTATTGGGCGTGTGCTGAGAGTAGTCAGTGAATTCGATAAACTAATCAGCCAGGGGATTCCCATGGCTAAAGCACTGGAAACCATGCGTAGTCACCGGGAGGCTTTTGATCCAGCCCTGTTGGCCGCCCTGGAGGCAGAACTCATCGGTGCCGAGGAAGGGTATACGGTCCGCTGGATGAGATTGGAGGAAATGATGCCGGGAATGATCCTGGCCGATGATATACGCAATCTCCAGGGCACTGTTCTTATACCCAGATCCGTGGCTATGACCGAGGTGCTGAAAATGAGTTTGATCAACTTCGCCCGCCTGGGAGAAGTTCAAGAGCCGCTGAAAATTCTGGAGGAGGTACACCCGGAGCGCATTTAGATTCAACTACAAAGGGTTCCGCTAGAGCAAGGCTCTCCATTCAGGAGGGCCGGTCAGTCCTAAAAGCCCTTTTCTCTCAAAACCTGCACCTCCTTCATAAATAACCGAGACGCACCAACATCCGCCCCCTTCCCGGCTTCTTTATTGCCAGCCATAATTCTGATCTCCTCGCCGATTAAAGCCAACGGACGAAGGTATCCTGCGTGTAATTGCGCAGGTTATCTGTTGGCGATGACGCTAGGAGGGGAGCTGCTATACGCTGAACAATTATAAACAAACCCCTTCCTGTTAATCACCCACCTGCTTATTTGAATGCCCCTCAAAAAAGAAGGCCCAAAGGTCCTGCAAATATAGAGGACTATAGAAGGGATTTTTTCTGGACAAAATGGCCATCGGCTGACCAGAAATAACTCTAAATAGCGGGAAATTTGGGGTTTGAATAGGCCGGTCCACCCAGCGCCGCGACAAAATATCACATTGCTACTATTTTCACAATGAAGGGAAAGATAAATGGCAGAGAGAATATGGGGGTAGAGTATCGTGGGTGGAAGTGGAGCGGAGTGGAGTGAAATCCCACATCGTGAAGCAGAGAGGGGCAAGCTTGTGTTCCTGGGCGAGTACCAGCACAGTCTGGATCCCAAAAGCAGAATTATTATTCCTTCCCGACATCGCGAGGAGCTGGGGGAACGCTTTGTTGCCACCAAGGGGTTGGATGACTGCATTTTTATCTATCCTCTGGAGGAATGGGCGAGCATTGGAGCGAAGCTGCGCAACCTGCCTTTAACGCAGGGAAAAGCCCGCTCTTTTGTACGCTTTTTTCTGGCCGGTGCTGCTGAATTAGAGCTTGATAAGCAAGGCCGGACGGTGCTGCCTCTTCACCTCCGCGAGTATGCAGGTATGGACAAGGATGTAGTGATAATCGGTGTAGGTTCCCGAATTGAGATTTGGGCTCACGATAAATGGACACGCTACAATGAAATGGCGGGTTCCAATTTTGAAGAGATTGCCGAAAGCCTTGTAGATATCGGCATTTAAAAAGGGGTCTGATAGTGCATCAACCTGTTTTACTTCACCAGACTATAGATTACTTGCTTAACGATCCACACGGAACGTACGTCGACTGTACGGTCGGGGGTGGAGGACACCTGGGAGCATTACTGCCCAAATTGGCAACTGATGCCCGCATCATTGCTCTGGATAAAGACTTGAAGGTTATGGAAACGACGCGACAGAATTTTCCTTACGACAATGTGCACTTTGTACAGGCTGATTTCCGTGATCTGGCCTCTACCTTGAAAGAAGCGGGAATAGAGCAAGTGGACGGCATTCTTCTTGATTTGGGAGTTTCTTCTTTTCAATTGGATGATCCCCAGCGGGGGTTCAGTTTCCACGAAGATGCCTATTTGGATATGCGCATGAATCAGAACCAGGAACTTAATGCCTGGGAGATCGTAAACAATTGGCAGGAAAGTGAACTGAAGACCATCCTGCGTGATTATGGGGAGGAACGTTTCGCTTCTTCCATAGCCCGAGCCATTGTGCGGGCTCGGCAGCAAGACCCCATAGACAGCACTTTGAAGCTAGTTGAAATTATAAGACAAGCAGTACCAGCCCGTTACTGCCGGGCCAAGCATCCCGGACGTAAAACTTTCCAGGCTTTACGGATAGCTGTAAACCAGGAGTTGGAAGCCCTGCGGGAGGTTCTGCCCCAGGGCCTGCAATGTCTCAAGAAGGGCGGGCGGCTCTGTGTTATATCGTTTCATTCTCTGGAAGACAGAATCGTAAAACGATTTTTTCAGGACCAGGCCAGGACTTGTGTCTGCCCTCCGGGTTTACCGGTCTGTGTTTGTAAGCATCAAGCCCAAATGCAGGTTATTACCAAGAGACCGGTGATCCCCACTGATGAGGAGTGCGAGGTGAATCCCCGGGCCCGGAGCGCCAGGCTCCGAGTAGCCTGTCGTTTATAGTTCTAATGAGGGAGGTGAGCGAATAGGATGGTACAGGCGGCTTACAGTTACAGAAATACTTCCCTGGCTATGCCTTTAGAAGAGCCGGAGATAATAAGGCGGCAGGTAAGAAAAGTTCATCGCAAGAAGAATATCCGGGGACGGATGGTAGTAAAAACCGGATTGTTTTTCTTCTGCTACGGATTGCTGCTGGTTTTTCTCTGCACTGCCGGAGCGGGTTTGAATTATCAGGTGATTAGCATGGAAAAGGACATTGAGAACCTGCAGTCATCCAACGCCCGCCTCGAATATGAAATTGCTCAGGGAACATCTCTTGATCAGATAGAGAAGTTGGCTGAGACGGACCTCGGGATGCATAAACCCGATCTGGCGTTATCCATGGTGGCTCCAGCTGCCAGCAGTGAGCCGATTAAATCCCCGGTTCAGGCCCAGGCCCAGCAAGCATCCAGCCAGGGCACCCTGGAAAAAATATATAGCGCATTGTTGACGATGGCTGATAAAACGATTTAACGAGCATGAGGTGGGGAAAGGATGCAAACCATGAGTTTGCCGTTAAGAAAGCGTATCGCAACGCTTTCTTTATTGTTTACAGTAACCTTTTTACTGCTGGGTGCACGGCTCTTCTGGGTTCAATTTGTTGATGGGGCTGAACTCTCGGCGAAGGCGGAAGCGAATCGAATGCGGGACATTCCAGTAGAATCGAAGCGCGGTGTGATTTATGATCGCAACGGCCGGGAACTGGCTATATCCGTAAGCGCCGATTCGGTGTGCGCATATCCGTCGGAAGTTAAGGCCTCCGGCAAAGCCCAGGAGACAGCCCATCAATTAGCTCAGATTCTGGGTATGAACGAAGCCGATATGTTGGCTAAAATAACTCAGACTACCTCTTTTGTATGGATCAAACGGCAGATCGCACCTGATAAAGCGAAAATGATCCGCGACCTCAATCTTAAGGGAATTGATTTAACGGAAGAAAGCCGCCGCGAATATCCCAAGGGCAGCCTGGCTGCCCATATCCTGGGCATTGCAGGTATAGACAACACCGGGCTGGAAGGTGTTGATTTCTATTACAACAGCCTGGTAGGCGGTACAAAGGGCCGGATCATCGTAGAAAAAGATGGAAAAAATTTGGAAATTCCCGAGGCCACTCATAAATACATCGCTCCGGTAGAAGGCTCCAGCCTGGTTCTCTCTATCGATGAGACGATTCAATTCATCACCGAACGAGAGCTGGAAAAGGTATTCCAGGAACGCAAAGCCAAAAGAGCGGTTGCCATTGTTATGGACCCGACCACCGGCGAAATTCTTGCCATGGCCACCCGCCCCAACTTTGATCCCAATAAGTTTGGGGATTTTCCCGCCTCCAACCGGCGTAATTTTGCCATCAATGACGCTTATGAACCCGGTTCGACCATGAAGATCGTGACTTCAGCGATGGCCATGGAAGAAGGCGTAGTGAATGACAACAGCCGCTTCTATTGCCCGGGATCGATCAAGGTAGGTAAAGAGCTCATAACCTGTGCCAGCGGCAAAGCCCATGGCAGTCAGACCTTCGCTGAAATTGTTGAAAACTCATGTAATGTGGGCTTTGTTCAGGTAGGGTTGGATTTGGGTCTGGATAGGTATTACAAGTATGTAGATGCATTTGGTTTTGGACAATTGACGGGGATTGATCTTCCTGGAGAAGCCAAGGGCATTCTGGTACCCAGGGATCGCGCCAAACAGATCGACCTGGCCACCATGGCCTTTGGGCAGGCTAATGCCGTGACCCCCATTCAGTTGATCACGGCGGTTTCTGCCGTAGCCAACCAAGGGAAACTCATGAAACCCCACCTTCTAAAACAAGCACTGGATGCCAATGGGAAAATTGTAAAAGACTATCAACCGGAAATGGTTCGTCAGGTTATATCACCGGCCATTGCGAAAAAGTTGTGCACAATTCTGGAGGGCGAGGTTGTTGAAGGAACCGGTGGCAACGCCCAGGTTGATGGTTATACCACCGGGGGCAAAACCGGAACTGCGCAGAAAATTGCTCCGGGGGGCGGGTATATGGCCAGTGAATATTACGCTTCCTTTATTGGCTTTGCCCCGGTTGACAATCCGCGGTTGGTCTGCCTAGTAGTAGTGGATGCGCCGCAGGGATCGCTCTACTTTGGGGGATGGGTGGCAGCCCCCGCTTTCAAGAATATCATGGGGGATAGCCTGCGCTATTTAAAAGTACCCCTGAATAAATCCTCCTCTGATGAGAAAAGTCTAGTACAAGTAGAAAAAGTGGTGGTTCCCGATGTTATCAATCTCCCCCTGAATGAGGCCGTACAGCTCATTCGGGAACGGGGGTTGAACAGCAAGCTGAATGGGAATGGAGATGTGGTCTGGCAGCAGACTCCTAGAGCAGGAACTAAGCTGAACCGGGGATCTCAGATCATCATTAATATGTCTCCCAACAGCAAAAACAGCAGCAGCGGGGGTCAGATCACGGTTCCTGACCTTACCGGAAAATCAATGAAAGAAGTGGCCAGTATCCTGGCTAATATAGACTTGCATTTGGTCCCGGAAGGATCTGGACTGGCTTATGAGCAGGTGCCTGCCGCTGGTAAAGTGATCAGCGGTGGATCTACGGTCACGGTGAAATTCCAGGAGATAGGGGAATAATTCGCCTGCCATTCGTTGGGCAGGTTTATATAACACCACTGTGTTAAAGGAGGAGGTACCTTTGAAACTCACACAGGTTCTGGAAGGAGTCAATTACTTCAACCAGGCGGAAACACTGAATCATGATATAACAGGCCTGGCCTATGATTCGAGGAAAGTCGAACCGGGTTTTCTCTTTGTGTGTATAAGCGGTTTTAAAACCGATGGGCACCTTTATGCCGGTCAAGCCATAGAGAAGGGTGCGGTGGTCATCCTGGCTGAAAAGGATCCGGGTGGTCTGCCATCCGGTGCGACCCTTATCCTTTGCCCTGACACCCGCCAGGCTCTGGCTCAGGTGGCAGCAAACTTGTATGGTCATCCGACCAGGAGTTTTCGCTTAATCGGAGTTACTGGGACCAATGGAAAGACCACAACTACGCATCTGGTGCAGGCTATATTGGAGGAAGCGGGTAACAAGACAGGTATTATGGGCACGTTGTATGCAAAAATAGGAGAGACCTCCATGGAACTAGGCCATACCACGCCGGAAGCACCCGATATAGAAGCCTTCATGCACCTGTGCCGAGAAAATCGGGCGGATTATGTAGTCATGGAGGTGTCTTCTCACGCCCTGAGCCTGAACCGGGTTGCAGAGCTTAACTTCAATGTGGCGGTTTTTACCAATCTTACTCAAGATCATTTGGACTTCCACCGGGACATGATTGATTATCGAGATGCCAAGTTGAAGCTGTTTGAGGGACTTGAGCACCAGGCTGGAAATTATAGTATTATTAATGCTGATGATACCTATGCAGCAGATATGGTTCGAGCCGCAGGCCCAGATACAAGTACTTTCGGGATTAAGCAGCCAGCTGCCATAACAGCTCGGGATTTACAGGTGAGTCAGCAAGGCAGCCGCTTTACAGTTGTCTGGGAGGGCGGTTCCTTTGTGGTTCAAATGCAGTTGATCGGTCTTTTTAGCGTTTACAATGCTCTGGCTGCCATAGCACTGGCGTTGCGAGAGGAAATTCCGGTGAATATTATTATTTCGGCTTTACAAAAAGTGGACGGGGTGCCGGGAAGATTCGAACAGGTGCAGTGCGGGCAGAATTTTACTGTGGTCGTGGATTACGCCCATACTCCCGATGGCTTGGAGAATATTTTAAAAACCGCGCGGGAGTTGACGGACAAGCGGCTGATTACGGTGTTTGGTTGTGGAGGGGATCGCGACCGAAAAAAGCGGCCTTTGATGGGTGGGATAGCGGCCCATTATAGCGACTTTTCCATTGTCACTTCCGACAACCCACGCAGCGAGGACCCTCAGGCTATTATTAATGAGATCATTCCGGGACTGGAAAAGGTAGAAAACTCGCGTTATGCTATTATAGTGGACCGGCGTGAGGCAATCAGACATGCAATTTTTCTGGCTCGAGAAGGGGATTTGGTGGTGATTGCCGGTAAGGGACATGAAACCTATCAACTGGTCCAAGGGCAGGTTCTGGACTTTGATGACCGGAAAGTAGCTGCCGAGTTCTTGAAAGGAACAGATTAGATGAACCTGAGTATGGATTACATAAGAACCGCAACCGGTGGGCAGCTCCTTCAGGGAGATCCCAGCTCCAAGGTTGAATCCATTTCGGTCGATTCTCGGACTTTGAAGTCCGGCGCGCTTTTTTTTGCTCTGCCCGGGGATAATTTTGACGGGCATGCCTACGTGTATCAGGCTCTGCAAAAAGGTGCAGCAGCTGCCTGCGTATCCAAACCCATTCAATTGACTTCGCATGAGGCCGACCAGGGACTGATCATGGTCTCCGACACCTTACAGGCTTTACAGGACCTGGCTCGTACTTACCGGCAGGGTTTTGATATTCCCCTGGTGGGAGTAACCGGTAGTGTTGGCAAGACTACCACCAAAGACCTGATTGCCTTGTGCTTGCAGGGTCGTTTTAACACCCTCAAGAGTAGTGGGAATCATAATAACGATATTGGATTACCCCTGAGTCTCCTGGAACTGGAAGCCCGGCATCAGGCTGCAGTATTGGAAATGGCCATGCGCGACCGGGGTGAAATTGAGCGCCTGGCTCGCATTAGCCGTCCGACCTGTGCTGTAATCACCAACGTGGAAAGGGTGCACCTGGAAACCCTTTTAACGCTGGAAAACATCGCCCGGGCAAAGTGCGAGTTATTGGCGGAGATGAATCAGGATGGCTTCGCTCTGATCAATGGCGACTGTCCTGAGTTGGTGAAAGAAAGTCAAATCTACCCTATTACAAGGTATTTATTTGGCCACCATTCAGACTGTCACTTCCAGATCCAAAAGACCCGAGTGCAGGAAGAAGGCATAAGCATTCAGGCGCGCTTGATTGATCGGGAAGAAGAATTTTTCTTCCCCATACCAGCTAGCCGTCTGGCCAGTAATGTACTGGCGGCAGTAGCCATAGCTTATCTCCTGGGAGTAGAACCCGAAATCAGCCGCAACCAGCTGCTTAACTATCGGAGCGAGCGCCGTCGTCTAAACATCATTCGTCAGCATGGGGGTGGTATAATCATAGATGATACCTACAATGCCAATCCCATTTCAATGGCAGCGGCCCTCGAGTGTGGACGGGATTTGCCCTCGTGCGGAAAATGGATAGCGGTGCTGGGGGATATGTTTGAACTGGGAGAAGATGAGCGCACCGGTCATATGGAAGTGGGGCGTCTGGCTGCCATAAGCCGGGTGGACCATTTGGTGGCTGTAGGCGTAAGGGCTCAGTTTATAGCTCAGGGAGCACGGGAGGCAGGATTGCCGGAACAATGCATCCATTATTTCTCGAGTAAATCTCAAGCCATTTCCTGCCTGAAGGATTTGCTCAATGCTGATGATAAAATCTTATTCAAAGCTTCCCGGGGTATGGAACTGGAGACATTAATCTGTGATCTGGACGTTTGGGATAAGACTGTTGATCGAGAAGACCAAATAAGCATAGAATAAGCAGGGAGGTTGAAGCTCCTTTGCATGTTTACGTAACGAATACGCTTATGGCCGCTGGGATTGCTATCCTGGTAACTATGGCCATGGGACCTTTTATGATCCCTTTTCTCACCAGGTTGAAGGTGGGTCAGAGCATCAGGGAGGAAGGCCCCCGGGGTCATTATGCGAAAGCAGGGACGCCCACCATGGGTGGAGTTATGATTATCACTGCCATCATGGTGGCCAGCTTTATTACTGCTGGAGCCAGCGCTGAAGTGCTTACAGCGGTTCTAGTTGCTCTGGCATGTGGTGCTATAGGATTTTGGGACGACTATATCAAGGTGGTTTTAAAACGCTCTTTGGGCTTGCGGGCTCGGGACAAACTAGGCCTGCAGTTATTTATCGGCGTTGTTTTCGCCTGCCTTTTATTGTTCTACTTCCACCGGGGCACCCAGGTAGCCGTACCCTTTTCTGGTCAGGTTTATGATCTGGGGCAGCTCCTGTACATTCCTTTTCTGGTCATTGTACTCATGAGTTCCACCAACGGGGTCAATCTGACTGACGGTCTGGATGGACTAGCTGCCGGGGTTACCTTCTTTGTAGCCGTGGCTTTGGGTTTGGTAAGCCTGATGAACAACCAGCACCCTCATTACAACCTGGCTATCTTTTGTGGAGCTATGGCAGGGGCTTGCCTGGGATTTTTATTATTTAATCGTCATCCAGCGCGGGTGTTTATGGGAGACACAGGATCCATGGCCCTGGGAGGAGGGGTGGCGGCGGTAGCCGCTATGTGCCAGGCGGAACTGGCCCTGGTTATCCTGGGGGGAGTTTATGTTATCGAGACTTTTAGTGTTATTCTTCAGGTTATATCGTTTCAAACTACGGGTAAAAGACCCTTCCTCATGGCGCCCTTGCACCATCATTATGAGCTCAAGGGTTGGCCGGAGACCAAGGTGGTGCGATTTTTCTGGCTTATGGCCTTTATTTTTGCGATTTTAGGAGTCTGGGGCTTTCGCGGGATCGGATAGAGGCCCTACCACTTGCCCAACGATAGTCCATGGGGACCCGCGACCAACGGGAGTACCACAGGAACCTTAGCCGGGTGTGTCCCCAAACCTTAAACCTTATTCGATAGGAAGTGTATAATTTGGATTTTTCGGCAAAGAGGATACTGGTTGTAGGAATGGCCAGAAGCGGAGCAGCGGCAATAAGAGTCCTGGCCGGCACAGGCGCCCATCTCAGTATCTGTGACCGTAAGACGGTTGAAGAACTGGGCCCCCTGGTGGAGGAAATGCAGAAACTGGGCGCGGTCATTCATACCGGTACGTATCCCTCAGTAACCCCGGAAAATTACGACCTGCTAATTGCCAGCCCGGGGATCCCCCTGGAAATCCCACCTTTCCAGCAGGCTTTTGCCCAGGGAATTCCGGTTATAGGAGAAATAGAGCTGGCCTGTCTGTTAAAGCCTCCCCACCTGGAAATATGTGCAGTGACTGGCACCAATGGGAAGACCACTACCACGGCCCTTCTTGAACACATCCTGGCTGCTGCCGGGAGGCCAACCGCTGCTGCCGGAAATATCGGTGTGCCACTTACTTCATTGGTTGAGCATATGGAGGAGGGGATCATTGCCCTGGAAATGTCCAGCTTCCAACTGGAATCCATCCGGGAGTTTCACCCCCACATATGCGGTATATTAAATATTACGCCTGATCACCTGGATCGCCACAAAAATATGGACGGCTATATTGAAGCCAAAGCTCGAATCTTCCTGAACCAGGGTCCAGAGGATTTTTGTGTATTAAACCTGGAAGATCCGTTGGTCAGGGACCTGGCAGAAGGCTGCAAAGCCCGAGTCGTGTTTTTCTCCAACCAGCAATTCCTGGAAGAGGGAGCTTATTTAGAACAGGGTTCAATGAAGATAGCCTGGCAAGGACAAATCCATCCGGTAGCCGATCTCAAGGATATTAATCTCCGGGGACAGCATAACCAGGAGAACCTGCTATGTGCTGCTATGATGGCTTTTCTGGCTGGAGTTCAGACGGCTGTGATCGGGCAGGCCCTGTCTACCTTTCAGGGGGTAAGGCACCGAATGGAGGAAGTCGCCACCATTCGAGGCGTACTGTATATTAACGATTCCAAAGCCACCAATCCTGATTCGGCAATGAAGGCCTTGCAATCCTTTGATCAGAGCATCATCCTTATCGCTGGGGGGCGAAACAAGGGGTCGCAGTTTGATGTCCTGGCCCAGGTCATCAGGGCGCATGTAAAAGGATTGATACTGCTGGGTGAGGCCCATGAGCAAATCCGGGCAGCGGTAATCAAGACCGGGTTTACGAATATACATGAGGTAGAGGATTTTGACCAGGCGGTCCAGTTAGCCGCCAGTTTAGCTGATCCCGGCGATGTGGTATTGTTGTCACCGGCTTGCGCAAGTTGGGATATGTTTGATAACTATGAACAACGGGGAGATCTATTCTGCCGCTTAGTCCGCAGCTCAATCCAACCCGCATAACCCCAGAACCTGATCTAGGAGGAAGCGCAATGAGGTTGAAGAAGGGACCGCCCGATTTTATACTCTTTCTAACCACACTGGGCCTTCTGGGTATTGGACTGGTCATGGTATTTAGTTCCAGTGCAGTGACCGCCAATATTGACTATCATGATGCTTATCATTTTTTTAAACGCCAGCTTATATGGGCGTTTATCGGCCTGGTGGCCATGTTTGTAATTATGAAAGTCAACTACCTCAAGTTGAAATCCCTGGCGTTGCCCTTGATAATATTTTCGGTGCTCTGCCTTATCCTGGTCATCACACCGTTAGGGTTCGAAGCCAAAGGTTCCACCCGCTCACTGGGCGTGGGCATGGCCAGGTTTTCTCCTTCTGAGTTGGCCAAATTAGCCATGGTTTTATTTCTGGCCAAATTCATGGAGATGAAACTGGATCAGCTTAAATTATTTAAGCAGGGCGTTCTTCCGGTTCTTCTCTTTCTGCTGGTGGTGTGTGGCCTTGTTATGGCTCAACCCGACCTGGGAACTTCTTTCGTTATCGCCGGTACCGTGTTCTTCATGTTGCTGGTGGGAGGAGCGCAATGGCTGCACCTGGGTTTAATCTCTGGTGCAGGTTTGGTAGCCGTAGCTGCTGCGATAAAAATAGAGCCCTACCGTTTTCAACGCTTTATCGCTTTTCTTGATCCCTGGAAGTATCCACAAGGCATCGGATTTCAAACCATACAGTCTCTGTATGCCCTGGGATCTGGAGGTCTTTTCGGTATGGGATTGGGACGAAGCCGGCAGAAGTATTTCTATTTACCTGAAAAACATACCGATTTTATCTTTGCTATTTTGGGGGAAGAGCTGGGGTTCCTAGGGGTTTTATTGGTGCTCTCTCTTTTCCTGCTCTTCGCCTGGCGGGGCTATAAAATTGCATTGAATGCTCCCGATGCTTTCGGTCACCTGGTTGCAGCGGGTATTACCACGTCCATTATCTTCCAGGCGGCTGTCAATATTGGCGTGGTCGCCGGATGCCTGCCGGTCACCGGCATCACTCTCCCGTTCATTAGTTATGGCGGCTCCTCACTGCTGTTTACCTTGGTGGGGGTGGGGATATTGCTCAATATTTCCCGGTACAGTACGGGGCGTTAAGGGATGAGCCGATAAATAAGATATTCCTATCGGTACCCGGCCCACTATCCCGCGACAAGCCCTGCATCAGCACACAAAGACGGCGAAAGATTCCGCGCCTTGTATCGAGGCAAGGAGGCAACAAAGACGATGAAAATTATTCTGAGCGGCGGCGGAACCGGTGGACACATATATCCTGCCCTGGCTATTGCCCAGGGATTGCGGAAAAGACTAACTGATCTGGATATTCTTTACGTGGGAACCGCTGAAGGAATGGAGAGTACAATTGTTCCGCGGGCTGGTTTAAAATTTGCCAGCGTGGATATTAAAGGGATCGATCGCTCTTCTCTGCTCAAGGCCTCGCAAAACCTGGCCAAATTTCCCCTTAGCATCTACCAGGGCTGGAACGTTGTGAAGGAATTTCAACCTGAGCTGGTGATAGGGACGGGGGGGTATGTGTCTTTCCCGGTATTGCTGGCTGCCACCTTTTTCCCCGATTGTCGAACCCTCATACACGAGCAGAATGCCATGCCGGGCCTGGCCAATCGTCGATTGGCATCCCGGGTCGATTGCGTGATGCTCAACTTTGAAGAAGCCAGCAAATATTTTAAGGCGCGTTCCATAAAAATAACCGGTATGCCGGTTCGTCAAGAGATTATGGATATATACCAGGGAAAGCGCCACTCTCCATCTGCCTATGCCAGCGATGACTTCACCCTCTTAGCCTTTGGCGGCAGCCGGGGAGCCATGAGCATCAACCAGGCCATGTTGGAAGTGGTGGAACGCTACCAAGACCAAAATATGCAAATCATTTGGATCACAGGCGAGAAGAACTTTAGCCAGGTGGAGGAAGGGTTGCGGTCCAAACTCGACGCGGGAAAAATGACACTTCGCTTGCACCTGATGCCCTACATGTATAATATTGAGGAAGCGCTTTTGGCGGCCGACCTGGTAGTTTGCCGGGCGGGAGCGGGCACCTTGAGTGAATTAGGCTTGCTGGGAATGCCGGCTATCCTGGTGCCTTACCCCTATGCTGCGGACAACCACCAGGAGCATAATGCCCGAGCGCTTTTGGCCAAAAAGGCTGCGGATATGGTTATTGATGAGTTCCTGGATGGGGATACTCTATATAAAAAAGTTGAGGAATTGCGTAATAACCCAATACGCTTGGATGAAATGAAGCACAATATAAAACAACAGGCGCGACCTCAGGCTCTTGAAGACATCCTGGATACCATCCTCCAGAAATAGTGCTCTCAATCACTGCTTCGGAATCTAGCTCTTCATCCGCCTGGATGGCCTTTAGTATTGCAAATGTAACCACTTTTATTAAATATGCATAGGATAGAGTTAGCTAGAGTCATAAATAACGTTGGAGAAGGAGATGAGGAAATGCCCGGCACGCCAGGTCAATGGATTCACATGGTGGGCATCGCTGGAGCAGGGATGAGCGGGATCGCTCGGGTTCTAGTCCAGCGGGGCTTCCGGGTGAGTGGTTCAGATCTGCAGAAAAACCTTACCACCCAAAGACTAGAAGAAATAGGGGTTAAGGTTGTTCTCGGTCATTCCTCATCAAACATTTGTGAGGGTATCGACCTCCTGGTAGTATCGTCGGCAATCCCTGCGGACAACGAGGAACTGGTTACTGCCCAACAGATGAATATTCCTATCATTAAGAGAGGTCAGATGTTGGCCGAATTGGTCAACAATGGCCGTGGAATAGCAGTAGCCGGCGCCCACGGAAAAACCACTACAACTTCTATGATTTTCATCATTCTGGAGGAAAATGAACTGGATCCCACCTTTATTGTAGGAGGAGAATTGAAGAGCAGCGGGCTGAACGCCAAGTTAGGGAGCAGCGACTTATCAGTTGTGGAAGCGGATGAAAGCGATGCATCTTTTCTTGATCTACGTCCCTTCATAGCAGTAGTGACCAATGTGGAAGACGACCACCTGGATTATTATAAGACCCGGCGGAACATTGAGCAGGCTTTCGCGCAATTCTTGACCGGTGTGCAGAAAGAGGGTCTTGCTATCTTGAACGGAGAAGACCTTTGCATGACGAGTATTTGTGAACACTGCCCGGCGCAAACGATCATGTATGGAGAGAATTCGGACTGCGATTACTATTTCCAGGGCTGGAAAGCCGAAGGAATTGGCTCCCGTTTCGATATGTATTATCATGGCCAGTGTCTGGGGACGGTGAATTTAGCCGTACCCGGAAAACATAATGCTTCCAATGCGGTGGCGGCTATTGCCACAGCCATGGAACTGGGCATTGGCTTTGCAGAAGCAGCGCGTGCGATTCTGAATTTTAAAGGCGCCAAACGCCGTTTTCATCTGATCGGAACCAAAAATCAGATAACGATTGTTGACGATTATGCGCATCACCCCACTGAGATAAAGGCGACCCTGGAAGCTGCCCGCGGGTTTCAACCAGAGCGTCTGGTGGTGGTATTCCAGCCTCATCGTTTTACCCGAACCAAAAGCCTGGGTAAACAGTTAGGTGAAGCCCTGGCAACTGCTGATCTGTGTATCGTTACTGAAATATATGCGGCCGGTGAAGTCCCTATTCCCGAAATTAACGGTAGTATTGTCGCGGAGGCGGCACTTAGAGCCGGTGGTAATTGCATATTTTTACCTGGCATGGAGGAAATAGCAACATACCTGTTGGAAAACAGCCAGGCGCATGACCTGCTCATCACCATGGGCGCAGGAGATATCTGGAGATTGGGAACCACCCTCCTTGATAGACTACCAGAGCCGACGGAACAGGGTTAGGACTGGGGGTGCAAAAATGGAAAGCTTTCACATACAAGGATCCTTTCCCTTGAAAGGTCAGGTGCGGGTAAGCGGTTCCAAAAACGCCACCCTGCCCATCATGGCAGCCAGTCTGTTGTGCCCTGGAGAGGTAGTGTTGTCAGGGGTGCCCGATCTGGAAGACATTCAGGTCATGGCTGACGTATTGAGCCTTTTGGGTGCCAAAATCACACGAGAAGCGGATGTGCTGGTTATTAATGCCAGCACGGTTAGTTCCATGGAACTGCCTGAAATTGTATCGCGAAAAATGCGGGCCTCCAACCTAGTCATGGGATCCTTATTGGGACGTTTCCAACAGGCGCGGGTTGCCTATCCGGGAGGATGTGCCATCGGGAGTCGGCCTGTGGATCTTCACCTCAAGGGTTTTCGCGACCTGGGCTACTACATCACAGAAGAATATGGGTTTATGGAGGGGCGAGGTACACCGCGGGGTGGAAAGGAAATTCTGCTCGATTTCCCCAGCGTAGGGGCCACAGAAAACCTTATCATGGCCGCAGTTCTGATTCCGGGGACAACGATCATTCGGAATGCTGCTCGGGAGCCGGAAATTGTCGACCTGCAGAACTTTCTAAATCGTATGGGGGCTAAAATAAGGGGAGCAGGGCTGGACAGCATACGTATTGAAGGTGTAAGCCATCTGCGTAATGTAGAACATAGGGTGATACCGGATCGCATAGAAGCCGGGACCTTTATGGCTGCAGCCGGCATTAGCAGGGGAGATGTTCTCATCGAGAATGTTGTTACCGAACATCTCCAGCCTGTAATAGCAAAACTTCGTGAAATCGGTATTGAAATACTGCCCTGTCATTCCGGAATCAGGGTGGTGGGTAAAGGGAACTTCCAACCCAGCGATATTAAGACCATGCCCTATCCGGGGTTTCCCACCGATATGCAGCCCCAAATGATGGCTCTTCTGGCCACGATTCCAGGGACCAGTATGATTGTCGAGACCATCTTTGAGAACCGCTTCATGCATGTTCAGGAATTACGGAGGATGGGAGCGGAAATCAAGATCGAGGGACGTGTAGCTATCTTAGCAGGCAAGAAGCATTTGGAGGGAGCGGCTGTGGAAGCCACCGATCTTCGGGCTGGAGCCGCCTTGATCCTGGCCGCTCTATTCGCTGAAGGAACCACCCAGGTGAGACGCATCGAACATATTGACCGGGGATATGAGAACATTCATCGAAAACTCCAGAGCCTGGGAGCAAGAATCGAAAGGAAGATTTAGTACAACGTTCCGTACATTCATGCACACAATTTGGGCACCTTTTTCCGAATTATTGCGTTGTCGTCAAGCGAAATACGTCCAGTATTACTCATTCCTCCGCCTTGTACTTCGAAAAAATCTGCTCCAGCTTATATACACAATATACGGAACGTTGTACTGGACCCAGGATCATTAACCTAGTTGAACTGCGACGAAAGATGGTAATGATTTTACGTTGGAAATCTGCTATAATCTTTCACAGTAATCTGGGGATAGGAGATTTGTATGAGCCAGGCCAGATTTCGGAGGCTTTTCAGTATCTCCGTTTTTATTTTTGTTCTACTGGTGTGCGTATATCTATTCCTTCACAGCTCGATCTTTAAAGTGGAAAAGATTTATGCCACCGGGGCCAGTAAAGTCTCACAGGATGAGATTCTGGCCCTGGCGGGGATTAGTCCCGGTCAGAACATTTTTATGGTAGATACGGATCTCGCTGCCAAGTCCGTAAGGGTTCATCCCATGATTAAAAGCGCAGCAGTCATTCGCCACCTGCCGCATCAACTGGAGATAAATGTAAGCGAACGGCAGATCTGGGCACTGGTTCCTGACCCGCCGGTTTTGTTGTGCATTGATGAAGAAGGAATTTGCCTTGACCGGCTTAATACCTTTTCTCTCCTGGATTACCCGGTGGTCACGATGGATCAGTTACCTGACCGGGTAAACCTGGGACAGGCGGTTAACCAGGCGGCTGTTCAGCAGATTAAAAAGGTCTGGGATGCTATCGGTGATGACCAAAAGAAAATTTCTGAATTTCACTTTCGCAACAGCAGTAATGAAATCATTCTGTATACCAACCAGGGGACCCAGATACTCTTTGGTAATTTGGACCGTATGCAGGAAAAAGTTGCCAATGTAAAAACTGCCCTCGCTATGGAAGAGCAAGTTAAGCAAGATGGACATGAGGTTCTTCAATATGTGGACATCAGGTTTGAAGGACAACCGGTGGTAAAGACGCGGGATAAATAGGAAAAGGTGATCAAAATGCGAAGCAAGGGTGCACAGATTTCCATTGCCCTGGTATGTTTGATACTGGGCATTATGCTGGCAGTGCAGTTTAACACTACCCGATTTTATAAAGCCAGCCTGGTTCCGGAACGGGCTCAGGATTTAGCCGGCCAATTGGACACGGTTACCAAGGACCGGGATGCTCTGATACAAAAGGTGGCATCTTTAAATGAACAGCTGCAAAACCTGAGAAATAATGATAAAGCTCTGGCTGACCTGCAAAAAGAATTACAGAGTTCCAATTTATCAGCTGGACTTATCCCGGTGAGAGGGCAGGGGGTGGTCGTCACCCTAAATGACAGTTCCCATAGACTACAGCCGGGTGAAGACCCGAATACCCTGCTGATCCATGACTACGAGATACTGGCGGTCGTGAACGAATTAAAAGCATCTGGAGCTGAGGCTATTTCAATCAACGAGCAGCGCGTGGTGGCCATGACGGAAATACGCTGCGCCGGGACCACGATCATCGTGAATCAGAACCGAATCGGCCCTCCCTTTGTGATAAAAGCAATCGGCAATCCTGATTTAATTGAAAGTGGGATGAAAATCCAGGGTGGGACCCTGGCCGGCATCGCAATTTGGGACAAACAGGCCACCCTGGAGAAAGCGGATAATATCATGATTCCGGCTTTCAACGGCGTGGTGAACATGAAATATAGTCAACCGGGAAAGTAGGAGAAAAATTATGCCTCTCATGTGGATTATGACTGTACTATTTTTAGTCGGTGGTGTGCTGCTGGGCCTGCATCTGCCTATCATGTCGTATGTGTTCACCAAGTATATGTCCATTGCGGTTCTTGCGGCATTGGATTCTGTTTTTGGCGGCATTCGCGCCTATCAGGAAGATCACTTTGACAACCTGATATTCCTCAGCGGATTCGTTGCTAATACACTGCTAGCCGCCGGACTGGCTTATCTGGGCGATCTTTTGCGGATAGAGCTCTATTTAGCGGCGGTTGTGGTCTTCGGTGTTCGTATATTCCAGAATTTGGCCATAATTCGTCGATATCTATTGAAAAAATACTGAATAATTTCCCCTGAATAAAAAGGGAATAAGCGGCGTTCTGTGGTATTAAGACTATAGAATTGCTTTAAGGGGTGCTTGCCATTAAGAGAAGGAACACGTTTGTTGCCGTGGACGTAGGCACCAGTTACATAAAAGCCGCTATGGCCGAGTTGAATTTTGGTCAGGATATTAATCTTTTAGGTGTGAGCAAAGTACCGGCTCGAGGCCTGCGTAAAGGCAATATCATAGACATTGAGAGCACCGCTAAATCTATCGAGGAGTGCCTTAATGAATTAGAGCGCCTAACCGGTGTGGAGATAAACAGTGCTCTATTTGGTTTTTCTGGTGGGAGCATTACTGCGATAAACAACCAGGCTGTTGTAGCGGTAGGCAATCCCACTTACGAGATCACCCGGGATGATAGAGATCGGGTCCTGCAATCGTCTCGTAATGTTGCCTTGCCTCCGGACAAGACCATTGTGCAAACCATCGAAAGACAGTATATAGTAGATGGCTATGAAGGTGTAAACGACCCGGTAGGAATGGTGGGAAGCCGCCTGGAAGCGGAAGTGACTGTTGTCATTGCTGCCACTGCCGCGATTCAGAATCTGTATCGTTGCGCCAACCGGATTAATTTACATATCAATCAACTGGTCTACAGTCCCCTATTGGCGGCCGAGGCGGTTCTTATTCCGGCTGAAAAAGAGATGGGCGTTGTACTGGTAGATCTAGGAGGAGGAACCACTGAGATTGCCTTTTACGAAAACGGCAGCCTCAGCAATACATCGGTTCTTCCCATGGGTGACGAATACCTGGCCAAGGATCTGGCCATTGTCCTTAAGACCTCTATGGAGGAGGCCAATCGCATACTTGAAAAGAGCGCGGTAGCTAATCCTAAGATGGCCCAGGAAGATTTGATCATTAATGTACGGAACATCCAGGGAAAGGACATCAAACAAGTGCCCCAGGAAGTCATCGCGGAGATCATCTCCGCCCGGCTTTTGGAAATCGTTGAGTTGATTTATGAAGAACTGAAACAATATGATTGCCTGAATCGAATGCCTTCCGGTCTGGTGTTGACCGGTGGCGGGGCAGAACTGCCCGGGATCTCGGAGCTGTTCGAGCAGTATCTAGATATGCCGGTACGGGTGGGTTTACCCGAAAACATGCGGGGAATGGCCCGGGAATTTAATCGCTCCCAGAACGGGAATGTGCTGGGAGGCATTCTGTATAGTACCAGAATACCCGGTGTACAACCCAAAGAAGCATCAGTATTTTCCGGGTTTTTTGATAGATTTATTGATTGGTTCAAGGATATTTTCAGATAAGGGGAGAAGGAGGATTAATATGCCGCTGGATTTTGATGTAGAAATGCAGCAGTTTGCTGACATCAAGGTGATCGGCGTTGGTGGAGGAGGAAACAACGCCATCAACCGGATGATCGAAGCGGGCCTCAAAGGTATTGAATTCATTGCCGTAAACACAGACGCCCAGGCCCTTTATCTGTCGCGGGCGGAAAAGAAGATCCAGATTGGTGAGAAGCTCACCAAAGGGCTGGGAGCCGGTGCAGATCCGGAGATCGGCATGAAGGCGGCTGAAGAGAGCGCCGAAGAAATTAAAAAATCTCTGATGGGCGCGGATATGGTCTTTGTTACCGCCGGGATGGGCGGGGGGACCGGAACCGGTGGGGCCCCGGTTATTGCCCGGATTGCCAAGGAATCAGGTGCTCTGACCGTAGGAGTGGTCACGAAACCATTTAACTTTGAAGGTCGTAAACGCAACACCCAGGCAGATCGTGGTATTCAGGCTTTAGCCCAGGAAGTGGATAGTTTGATCAAAATCCCCAATGACAGGCTTTTGCAGGTTGTAGATAAACATACCGGTTTTAATGATGCCTTCAAGATTACCGATGACATCCTTCGCCAGGGTGTGCAGGGCATTTCCGATCTGATCGCTGTTCCGGGAGTCATCAATTGCGATTTTGCCGATGTACAAACCATTATGAAAAACACTGGCTCTGCTTTAATGGGTATAGGCAAGGCCAAAGGCGAGAACCGCGCTGCTGAAGCAGCTCGGCTAGCCATCTCCAGTCCCTTACTGGAGACCTCCATTGAAGGCGCTAAAGGCGTGTTGTTTAATATCAGTGGAGGTGCGGATCTGACCCTATTTGAGATCAATGAAGCAGCAGATATTATCCACCAGGCGGTGGACGAAGATGCCAACATAATCTTCGGAGCGAATATTGATGAGGAACTGCAGGATGAAGTACGGGTTACGGTCATTGCCACCGGTTTTTCAGGCGGTGGACGCGTGCAGCCCACACCGGAAACGACCCGCAGCCGTACTCCCATGGATAAGGTGCCTATCAATCTGGACCGCAAGGATCTGGACATCCCACCATTCATCCGCCGCGGCAACTAGTCTTCAGAACGAACACTGACTCCAAAACACCTTCTTATTTGTAAACAAAAACCGGGAGGATTCCTCCCGGTTTTTTATGTCGATGAAGTTTGCTTTTGTCAACAGTCTGAACCGGGGGGATGCTCCCGGTTTATTTACATTTCTGTCCGATCTTCGCTTGCAATGGGTCCTCCCATCCTACAAATTCCTGTTCATGCTCATGGTATAATTTGGGACACATTACTTATAAATACAGAACATATCCATTGTTATAGCAACCAGCCTTTGAAAGCAACAGGGTGATGAGGTGAAAAATACTGTCGTCTATGCCGATTTGACCTTCCTGGTCAATTTTTTCATGGACCTAGTCCTGCTCTGGGTTACGATCAGGCTGGTGGGAATCAGCCTGCGCTATTTGCGGTTACTTGCGGTATCTTTGGTGGCGGCTCTATATGGGACTGGATGCTTGTTCCCCAGCCTGCAACTGCTGTACTGCCTGCCCCTGAAACTCATCATTTCTCTGCTTTTAGTTTGGATGGCCTTGCACCCCGCTCCCTGGACTCAATTAAGGAAGGGACTCGTGTATTTCTACTTGTTGAGTTTTGCGGCGGCCGGGGCAGCTCAAGCCCTTTCTTATATGATTACTGTTAATCCGAGCTGGATTCACGCCTCCTGGTTGTGGCTGGGAGCGGGTATGTTTTGTCTGTTGTTGATCGGATACCGGGGTAATCAGTTTCTTGTCCGGCGCTTGGTCCCAGGTTTGCTGCGATATACAGTATTGATCAAATTTGATGATCAGATCTGCAGCGCCCAAGCCTTTATGGACACTGGCAACGGCCTTTGCGATCCCCTTACCCATCGTCCGGTAATCGTAGCTGAATACGGAATCATCAGAGGATGCCTTCCTCGGGACCTGCAAGAGGCTCTCGATGAACACAGCAATGGAGCCGATATGATTGACGCTGTTACCTACAGCGCCTGGGCTAGCCGTTTGCGCCTGATTCCCTTTCGCTCAGTAGGCCAAAGGCACGGTATGATGGTTGGTTTGCGGGCTGATGAAGTTGTGGTAAGGATCAATGAGCAAGATGTGATCTACCGCGATCTAGTCATAGGGATTTACCACGATCGACTCAGCAGTGATGAAAGCTATCGGATGCTAATACCATCCGCGCTGGTAATCGAATCTTAGAGAGGGGAATGCATATGCTGGCCCAAATAAAAAAATGGAAGCTGTTTTTACTGCGCCTATATCTGCGTAAGAAGATGCCCAACCTGATATACTACATCGGCTCAACGGAGGTCTTGCCACCGCCCCTGCGTGAACAGGAGGAACATGATTTGATTTCCCAGTTGGATAAAGACAATCATGTGGTTAAGGCCACCTTAATTGAGCACAACTTGCGCCTGGTAGTATACATTGCAAAGAAATTCGAGAATACAGGCATCAATATTGAAGATCTGGTATCCATTGGTACCATCGGACTCATCAAGGCGGTGAACACCTTCGAGCCCAAGAAAAACATTAAATTGGCGACCTATGCATCCCGTTGTATTGAAAATGAGATTCTCATGTATTTACGGAGAAACCAGAAAAACCGGGTAGAAATTTCTCTGGATGAGCCCTTGAACGTAGATTGGGATGGCAATGAGCTTCTTCTTTCCGATGTATTGGGGACGGATGGAGACATGATCTACAAGAAAGTAGAGGGCGAGGTTGAGAAGAGCCTGCTGCGCCAAGCTATGTATAAACTCAACAACCGGGAAAAAGTAATTATTCAGCTTCGTTTTGGGCTTCTGGACGGTAATGAGAAGACCCAAAAAGAAGTTGCCGACATTTTGGGGATATCCCAGTCATATATCTCCCGTTTGGAAAAACGGATCCTAAAACGTCTACAGCGAGAAATAAGAAAAATAGAATAGACAAAAAGAAGCCTTGTGAGTGCCAGGCCCTATATTTATTTACCGGCCAGGAAATGGGCTGCAGAATAATATTACAAAGCCAGGTGAATAATCTTAATAGAAAGAAAGGCACGATGGGGCGGTGACACATTGATCAATAAGGTCGAAATCTGTGGAGTCAATACTAGTAAGCTCCCGGTTTTAAAGAATGAAGAAATGCGTCGGCTTTTTGCATTGATGCAGGCTGGTGATGGAGAATCTCGGGAGAAATTAATCTATGGCAACCTGCGCCTGGTTTTGAGCGTAATCCAGCGTTTTAGCAACCGGGGAGAATTTGTTGATGATCTTTTTCAGGTTGGCTGTATCGGTCTCATCAAGGCCATCGACAACTTTGATTTAAGCCAGAATGTGCGCTTTAGCACCTATGCCGTCCCTATGATCATCGGTGAAATTCGACGCTACTTGAGGGATAATAATGCCGTCCGCGTATCCCGGTCTTTACGTGATATCGCTTATAAAGCTCTCCAGGTCAGAGAGAAACTGACCAGTGATCATTCTTCAGAACCTTCCCTGGCCCAGATAGCTCAAGAACTGGAGGTGCCCAGAGAGGAAGTCGTGTTTGCCCTGGATGCCATCCAGGAACCCGTTTCCTTATTTGAGCCGATCTACAATGACGGCGGTGACCCCATTCTGGTTATGGATCAGATCAGTGACGATAAGAATACCGATGAGCTCTGGTTAGAGGGTATAGCCATAAAAGAGGCGTTAAAAAAATTGAATGAAAGAGAGAAGCATATTGTCTCACTAAGGTTTTTCCAGGGGAAAACCCAAATGGAGGTAGCGGACGAAATCGGAATCTCCCAGGCCCAGGTGTCACGCTTGGAGAAAGCAGCCTTGAAACAACTGCGAAGGTATATGTAGAGATGAGGAGATGATTCACTTGCGAAACCTTTTCATCATCCTGCTGGTGGCCATGATTCTTGGTTTGATTATGCCGATGTCCAATATGTATCTGAACTCTCAGCAGGCGTTTACTCCCGACAATTTGGTGCGAATGAATCTAGTTTTTCGGTAAGTGATTGGGATTATGGAGAGAATAACAGGGTCTGAGGGACCCTGTTTTTTTATGGCTACAGGCACCCGTTCCCACAGCTGCCCAAGCGCGAAGGAAGCCTGCTCAGCGGTTTGGTAAGCTTGTGGTACAATAAACAATGAAGAAAAAGGGGGAGGGGCCATGACAAACAATGGTGCCAGGTTAACCTGGGATAAAACCGACCAGCAGGAAGAGCCGCCACGCCACTGGCATGTTGCAGAGAGAATCTACCCCTGCCCGGTGTATGATGGCAGTGGTTTGTTTACCCCGGAGAACAAGAGACAATCAGAACAACCCCCTCTTTTCAATCGTCTTGTACAGGCGAATAATTTACACTTTTTAAAGCGGCTGATTGAAGAAGGTTATGCTGGTAAAATCGATTTAATATATATAGATCCACCCTACTTGAGTCAGGGACGGTATGCTTCACGCGTGGAAGTGGGAGAAAAGGCGGACCGTCATTTCATTGCCCGGCAGGTTTTTGATGATAGTTGGGGGAACAGCATGTCTGCTTACCTGGAACACATGTTTTGCCGCCTACAATTGATGCACGAACTGTTGTCCCCGGGAGGCAGTATTTTTGTGCATCTCGATTGGCATGTCAGCCATTATGTAAAGCTACTCCTGGACGCAGTATTTGCACCTGATCTTTTCATCAACGAAATTGTTTGGTGCTACGGAGGAGGGAGTGGAGCCCGGCGCCATTTTCATCGCAAACATGATGCAATCCTTTGGTATGCCAAAAGCCAGGATTACATTTTCAATCCCCAGTATCGACCCTACAGTCCCGGCACCCGGCAAAGGGGTTTAACCCGTGTGAAAGGAGACAAATATCAGCTGCATCAAGAAGGCGCCATTATGCAAGACTGGTGGACTGATATCAATAAAATACTCAGCCCCACGGCCTATGAAAATTTAAAGTTTCCCACCCAGAAACCACTGGCCTTGTTGCAGCGGATTATAGCATCAGCCTCCCTGCCAGGCAGCTTGGTGGCTGATTTCTATAGTGGTTCAGGCACCTTGGCTCAGGTCTGCGAGCAGATGGAACGCAGATGGATTGCTTGTGATGACAGCTCCATTGCCATACATACCACCATGCAAAGAATGATCAAAGGGGAGGGACACCCCTTTACCCTGGAAAGAACCGATGAAATTGCAGATGGCGGTCTGGCCGCACTGCCAGGAATAGCAGTTAATGTTTATGACCATAAGCATGAATTGAGGAATGTCGCGCTAAGCCTGGAGAAATGCCGAATTCTTTCTCCCCAAACGGCCAAGGACGAAGTGCCTGCTTTGTCTCTTGCTTTCTGGGCGGTAGACCTGGAAGGTCTTGATATCTTCTCATCCGATCTGCAGGTTATGCGCTCTACCAGCAATTATCAAAGCCCACTGCCTCTGGAAATGACTTTATCGGTTCCTACAGGTGTACAAGCAGCGGTTAAGGCGTATGATCTGTGGGGCCGGGAATATTATAGCAGGATTCAATTATAAAAAATGGCTCCCGCTGCCAGGCGCGGGAGCCGTGAAATTTGCTACCTTTGTTGAGGGTCTGGACAATCGTTGCTTCCTTCGCGATCATCACCAGTGAAATAGGTCTGCTCTTCCTCGGCGATTTCTTCCATATCCACATGAGCTATAGGAGTGCGCAGTTTGTTCTTAATAGCTTGAATCGGTTCAAAACTAAATAGCCGCATATTTATCACCTTCTATTACATACGATGTCGGCCATTCTTAGCAAGAGAATGACCCAAAATCAACATGCCACTGATCGCTGCCGCATGGAGGGCCCACCATCCGCCTTCCATAAAACTGAAGGTGCCCGGATCAATACGGTCCTGATGGAACAGCTTTCTACCCGCCGAATCTTTTGCGTCCATGAAACCTGATGAAAACATTTTCTTCACTCCTTCCCTCGTTTTCTGGTCAAGACTATTTTTATTTTCTCCCGCTGGTACAATCCTTAGCTCAGTAATTTGTGGCAACTGGAACTATTTTGAGTAGCTCTGCTGACAGCCGCCAGGATGGCATCTATTTGCCACCATTTACATTTAAATACAAATAGGCCTTGCTTGAAGGCAATTTTTATGATATTTATGGCTTTAGTATGAATAGGATCACACAAAACTAAAGTTAACAGTGTACTAGAGAAGGAAGGGATTAACACGGATATCCTTGAAAAGGCCAGCATGGTGCAACTCCATTCACTGCCCAGGATAGGATCCAGGAGCATGTCGCTTATGAAAGCCGCTTATGGCAGTTTTCATAAAGCATGGGAAGCCGATAGCCAGGATCTCCTAAAACTGCTCCCCGATCCCAGGCAGGTTGAGGCGATTCTTCAAGCGAGAAAGAGTGTTAATCTCAACCACTATGGGGAAGAATTAAGCAAGCAGCCTATGAGCCTGGTTACCTGGGATGATCCTGAATATCCCGAGGCTCTCAAACATATAGCTCAGAAACCGTATTTACTCTATTACCGCGGACGGTTGGACTGCTTGCAGGTTCTATGCGTGGCTGTGGTGGGATCCAGACGCCCTACAGCTTATGGCCGCCGGACTGCCCACTGCCTGGGGCAGGATATGGCCAGCCGGCAGGTGACAGTGGTCAGTGGTCTGGCCCGAGGAATCGATACAGAGGCACATAAAGGCGCAATAGAGGGAAAGGGCTTTACCGCTGCGGTCCTGGGCAGCGGGATTGACGTGATGTATCCGCGCGAAAATCGACGTCTATTCGATGAGGTATGCGAGGAGGGGTTGGTTGTAAGCGAATTCCCCCCGGGGACACCTCCTGACGCCCGGAATTTTCCGCGCCGCAATCGGATTATATCCGGGCTATCCCGAGGCGTGGTAGTGGTTGAAGCACGCAGCCGCAGTGGTGCACTTATTACTGCCGATTTTGCGCTGGAACAGGGACGGGATGTTTTTGCTGTACCCGGGCCCATTGGAAGTGAAAACAGCGTGGGGACCAACCGTTTGATCCAGCAGGGGGCCAAACTTATCACGGGAAGTGAGGATGTTTTGGAAGAATATCTGCAGGTTAAAAACGTTGCAGAACCGGGACTTCGACAGCCTCAACTGCTAATGCTGGACAGAAACGAGGAAGAGGTATTACAATGTATAGGTTATGAGCCGGTCCATATGGATGATCTACTTGCAATGGCTAATATGGGAATCGGCGCCCTCAGCACCCTTTTGCTGAAACTGGAATTGGGTGGATTGGTTTGCAGTCTGCCGGGAAAATATTATGTTAAGAATTAGCAATAAGAAGAGGTGATATGATTTGGCGGGGGGTACACTGGTAATTGTGGAGTCGGCAGCCAAAGCCAAAACGCTGAGCAAATTTTTAGGCCGGGGATACAAAGTCAAGGCATCTGTTGGCCATGTGAAAGACCTGCCCAAAAGCAAGCTGGGTATAGACATAGAAAACAATTTTCAACCGCAATATATTACCATCCGGGGCAAAGGTGAACTGCTCAAAGAGATAAAGGAAGAGTCTTTGAAGGTTGACAGAGTCCTCTTGGCCACTGACCCTGATAGAGAAGGAGAGGCCATTGCCTGGCATCTGCAAAATGCCATGCGTATACCGGAAGACAGCGCCTGTCGCATCGAATTTCATGAAATTACTCGGGATGCGGTCAAAAACGCCATCAAACATTCCCGCCCTGTTGACCGTCAACGGGTCCAGGCCCAACAAGCCAGGCGGGTTTTGGATCGATTGGTAGGATATAATCTCAGCCCGCTGCTGTGGAGCAAGGTGCGCAAAGGGCTGAGTGCCGGGCGGGTGCAGTCAGTAGCGGTGCGGCTTATCGCCGAGAGGGAAGACGAGATTAATCGCTTTGTGCCTGAAGAATACTGGACCCTTGAGACCGTTCTGACTGATAAAGCCGGCCATGCCTTTATGGCTCGCATTTTTTCCTTTCAAGATGACAAGCTGGAAATCACAAGTCAGGAGCAAATGACCGGGATCTGCCAGATCCTGGAGAAGACACCGTTAAAAGCCCTGCGGCTGGAGAAAAAGGAGAAACCGAAGACAGCCAAGCCCCCGTTTACAACCAGCACCATGCAGCAGGAAGCATCTCGGCGCTTGAACTTCTTCTCCAAACGGACCATGAAAGTTGCCCAGGAACTTTATGAAGGACTGGATATGGGTAAACAGGGCACGGTAGGTTTGATTTCCTACTTAAGAACTGACTCTACCCGGGTGGCGACTGTTGCTCAAGAAGAGGCCCGTGACTTCATCTCTAAACAATATGGCAATGAATATGTGCCGGAAAAGCCCAATGAATATAAAAGCCGCAAGGGAGCACAGGATGCTCATGAGGCTATACGTCCTACAGCAGTTTCCCGCACCCCAGAGAGTGTTAAAGCTTTTCTATCCCGCGACCAATATCGGCTCTATAAGCTGATTTGGGATCGCTTTGTTTCCAGCCAAATGGCGCCTGCGCTTTATGATACGGTTCGTCTGGATATCAAGGCCGGGGAATATGGGCTCAGAGCCAACTCTTCTCAACTCCGCTTTGCAGGATGTAAGCGGGTGTATAATGATGGAGATGACGAAGAGGTGAAAAATCCTATTCCCGATATAGCCAAAGGGCAGGAGCTCTTCCTGCAGGAATTGAAACCGGAACAGCACTTTACCCAACCCCCGCCTCGTTTTACCGAGGCCAGCCTCGTCAAGCACCTGGAGGAAAAGAACATCGGCCGGCCCAGCACCTATGCGCCCATTATCGATACCATTTTAAAGCGCAACTATGTAGAGCGCCGCACCAAACAATTTGTCCCTACGGAACTGGGGATCATTGTTGTAGAGCTTTTGAAAGACAACTTCCCCCGCATTATGGATGTTGAGTTCACTGCCAAGATGGAAGAAGATCTGGACCGCATTGAAGAAGGGGAGTTGGAGTGGACCCAGGTAGTCAGTGAATTCTATGAACCGTTTAATGCCGAGTTAGAAAAAGCTAAAATCGACGTTGTACGAGTGGAGATCAAAGATGAAGAAGCCGGGAAACCCTGTCCCAAGTGTGACAAACCGCTGCTCATCAAACACGGACGATTTGGCAAATTTCTTGCCTGTTCAGGCTTTCCCGAGTGCCGGCATACGGAATCGGTGAATCAGGAAATTGGCATTCCTTGTCCCCGCTGCCAAGGAGCCATCGTTGCGTTAAAGAGCAAAAAAGGGCGCCGTTTTTATGGCTGCAGTAATTTTCCCACCTGCGAATTTCGCTCCTGGAACAAACCCACTGGTGAGCTTTGTTCTCACTGTGGAGAAGCCCTTGTGGAAAAGCCAAACCGTTCACAGGAAATTGAGAATATATGCCCCAATCCTAATTGTCCCAGCCGCGAAAAAGTGAGGGCCTAATTTTGGATGCCATCCATGTCATCGGTGGAGGTCTGGCAGGCTGCGAAGCGGCTTATCAAATAGCTGCCCAGAGCATACCGGTAAAACTCTGGGAAATGCGCCCCGGCCAAAGCACTCCCGCCCACCAGACGGGCGATCTTGCGGAGCTGGTGTGCAGTAATTCCCTGAAATCGGAAGCCGAGAATACAGCGCAGGGCTTATTAAAAATGGAGATGCGCACACTGGGTTCCTTGCTTATCGACTGCGCCCAGGAAAGCCGTGTTCCGGCCGGGTCTGCTCTGGCTGTAGACCGCCGTAGATTTTCCCGCATAGTATCCCAATTCATTGAAAGCAATCCTTTCATCCAGGTGGTCAGAGAAGAAATATTGGAACTGCCAGCATCGGGATTGTGCATCATTGCCACAGGACCCCTGACCTCAAGCACCTTCAGCGCCTGTTTACAGAAGTTAAACGGGGAAGAAAACCTGCACTTTTATGATGCAATTGCCCCCAGTGTTACAGCCGAAAGCCTCGATTATTCCAGGATATTCAAGGCTTCCCGTTATGGCAAGGGCAGTGCTGATTATCTAAATAGTCCATTTTCCAAAGAAGAGTACGAATTGTTTTATAAAGAACTGGTGGAGGCCGACATTAGGGAAGGACATGCCATCGACCAGGGACCTTTCTTCAATGCCTGTATGCCCGTGGAGGTAATGGCCCAACGAGGTGTGGATACTATGCGATTTGGCCCAATGCGGCCGGTAGGGCTGGAAGCCGGGGAGGGAGAAGACCGTCCTTACGCAGTGGTTCAACTGCGCCAGGAAGATCTCGAGGGCCGCATATTTGGTCTGGTTGGATTCCAGACCCGCCTACGCTGGGGGGAACAAGATCGTGTCTTCAGGCTTATACCGGGTCTTGAAAAAGCCGAGTTTGTACGTTATGGCTCCATGCATCGCAATACCTTCATGAATAGTCCCGCCCTCCTGCATCCTACCTTGCAGTGGAACAAGGACAACCGCGTCATCTTTGCCGGTCAACTGACCGGTGTGGAGGGCTATATGGAATCAGCAGCGACCGGCATCCTGGCAGGTATCAACGCAGCCCGCCTGTATAAAGGGATGGACGCACTTACCTTACCTGCCACCACGATGATAGGCGCCCTGGTTCATTTCATTACCAGTGCGCGGGATCATCATTTTCAACCAGTCAACGCCAATTTTGGACTGCTCCCCCCCTTGCAAGGCAAAATCCGGGACAAGCAGAAGCGTTACCAGGCATATGTAGACCGTTCACGGTTGGACATGGGAGAGTTTTCAGAATTGCTGTAAAAATGGTTGTAATTTAAGATACAATATGTTAGCATTTCTGTAGAATTTCTGGAAGAAGGCCTGCCTTATGCTGTTTCAACACTTGCAAGGGTTTTTGACCTATCTACGCGTGGAAAAGAGTGCGGCTAGCTTAACATTGCTTAGTTATGAAACTGATTTAATTCAGTTTTTTGCTTTTTTGGCCAATACCCATCAAATATCCCGCGAAGCAATCGGAACCGAATATCTGAATCACGTTATTGTGAGGCAATATCTTGCCAGTATGCAGCAAAAGGGCTGGAGTCGAGCCACCATGGCCAGAAAACTGGCCGCGTTACGTTCATTTGTGCGCTATCTTTGCCGGGAAAACATCCTGACCAGCAATCCAATTGCTGCTGTATCCACCCCCAAACAAGATAAACGACTCCCTAAATTTTTATATCCAACCGAAGTCCAAGTACTCATGGAAGCTCCCGACCACACAACTCCGGCAGGAAAGAGGGACCGAGCCATCCTGGAGACTCTATATTCCTCGGGTTTGCGCGTTAGTGAACTTGTGGGTTTGGATCAGTATGATATAGACTTCAATGAGCAATATGTTCGAGTCACGGGGAAGGGCAATAAAGAGAGAATCGTACCCCTGGGGGGCAAGGCCCGGGAAGCTCTCGTTGATTACCTGGATAGCGGCCGTTCACGGTTCATGCGCAAAAACCAGGAAGCAGTTTCGGCATTATTTTTAAACAAAGCCGGACAACGGCTCAGTGCCCGGAGTGTACGTAATATCATGAATAAGTATGTGGAGCTGGTGGCTTTACAGCGGAAAGTTAGTCCCCACAGCCTCCGGCACTCGTTTGCCACTCATCTGCTGGGAGCGGGGGCGGACTTGCGCTCAGTGCAAGAACTGCTGGGCCATGTAAAATTGTCGACTACCCAGGTGTACACCCACCTGAGTCGGGAAGAAATAAAGAATATCTATACGGACAGCCATCCACGGAGGTAAATATGTTTGAAGCGACTACCATTATAGCGGTTCGAAGGAACGGCCAGACTGCTGTTGCAGGAGACGGGCAGGTCACCTTCGGACAGAGCACGGTTATGAAGCATAATGCCCGCAAGGTTCGCAAGCTCTATGAAGGCCAGGTAGCGGCCGGTTTTGCCGGTTCGGTAGCCGACGCATTCACCCTTTTTAGCAAATTCGAAGAAAAACTTAAACAATCGGGTGGCAATTTAACCCGGGCAGCTGTCGATCTGGCCAAAGAATGGCGTTCGGATCGTGTGCTGAGACGGTTGGAAGCATTGCTTATCGTGGCCGACCGGGAAAAGATGTTCATCATTTCTGGAAATGGTGAACTCATTGAGGCTGAAGACGGAATTACCGCCATAGGTTCCGGCGGACCCTATGCCCTGGCTGCTGCCCGGGCTTTATGCAGGCATACCGGGATGGAAGCACCGGAAGTGGCTTGTGAAGCACTCAAAATTGCATCGGAAATATGCATATACACGAATGACCAAATTTCCATGGAAGTAATATAACTGATTTGCCCAAAAACCAGTGAGCAGAGGAGGTTTTGCTTTGCCCGGTCTTACTCCTAAAGAAATCGTGGAAGAATTGGATAAGCATATCATCGGACAAAATATGGCCAAAAAGGCGGTCGCCATAGCCCTGCGCAACCGCTATCGTAGAAAACTCCTGCCTCCCGAGTTGCGAGAAGAAATCTATCCAAAGAACATTATTATGATAGGGTCTACCGGTGTGGGCAAGACGGAGATTGCCCGCCGCCTGGCTCGTCTGGTCAAAGCACCCTTTGTTAAGGTGGAGGCCAGCAAGTTCACAGAGGTCGGTTATGTAGGCCGGGACGTTGATTCCATGATTCGTGACCTGGTGGAAACCGCCATTCGAACTGTAAAACAGGAAAAATATGAAGAGGTAGAAGAAAAGGCCCGGGAGCTAGCGCAAGAACGGATCCTGGATTATATGCTGCCCTATCCTAAAAAAGGAACCCGCAGCAACCGCAATCCTCTGGAATTTCTCCTGGGACAGGGTTCGGAGCAGCCGGAAGTAGATGAGGAATTCGAACGCAAGATCAAGGAAGTGGAAGAACAGAGAGCAATTATGAGGCAAAAGTTGTCCCGCCAGGAACTGGAAGATGAACTCATTGAAGTTGAAGTTGAAGAACGAAACACTTCCTTCATGGAGGTCTTTTCCGGTGCAGGGGTTGAAGAAATGGGAATCAACCTTCAGGACATGTTTGGTAATTTAGTTCCAAAGAAGAAAAAGATACGCAAGGTAACGGTAGAAGAAGCAAGAAAGATGCTGACATTCGAAGAAGCCCAGCGTTTAATTGAGGTGGATGAAGTGAACCGGGAAGCCATCCGCCGGGTGGAAGAAGACGGGATCGTATTTCTGGATGAAATTGATAAGATTGCCGGGCGGGAGAGCGATTACGGGCCGGACGTGTCCCGCGGTGGAGTTCAGCGAGACATCCTCCCCATTGTGGAGGGATCTACGGTTGTCACTAAATATGGTCCGGTTTCAACTGATCATATTTTATTTATCGCAGCCGGTGCTTTTCACGTCAGCAAACCTTCTGATCTGATACCTGAGCTGCAGGGTCGTTTTCCCATCCGGGTAGAACTGGAGAGTCTTACTCGGGCTGACCTGCGTAGGATTCTGACAGAGCCGCATAATTCTCTCATCAAGCAGTATACTGCTTTACTTGAAACAGAGAACGTAAGCATAAGTTTTAGCGAAGAAGCAATAGATTATGTTTCGGACACCGCCTACGAAGTGAACGCACGTACAGAAAATATTGGGGCGCGCCGTCTCCATACCATTATGGAAAAGGTTTTAGAAGACCTCCTTTTTGATGCTCCGTATATGAAAGGGCAGGAGTTTCAGGTTGATCAGCAATATGTCTCCGATCATTTGAAAAAAATCGTAGAGGATGAAGATCTAAGCAGATACATTCTTTAAAAGTGGGGGTATTTCATATGCAAAAAACATTGTTGGAAAAATCCAGGTCTATCAATCGGATTCTGCAGAAAATCGGAGGCAACCCGGTAGACTTTTTCGAAATGGCACAGGTCCTGGCCGACAATCTGGACAGTGGGGTATTCATTGTTGGAAGAAGAGGGGGCATCAGCGGCTACGCTTTCACTCCTGCGGTTCAGTGCCAGGAGATTAAGGACCTGGTAAGCCATGCAGAGCGATTCCCGGAAAGCTTCAACCGAGAACTGTTGAACATATATGAAAGCAGATCCAACGTACATATGGACGATGGACGTCGCTGTATTTTCAATATGGGGGCCTGCACTGTCAACTGCACTCATCTCATCTGGTCGATCACGCCTATCTTTGGCGGGGCCCGGCGAATAGGAACCTTAATTCTCATGCGCGATAATGATCCATTCACGCAGGATGATATGGTTCTCACCGAATACGGAGCCATCGTTGTTGCCAATGAGATTATGCGCATGCGAGCTGAAAGAATTGAAGAAGAAGCACAGAAAAAGGCTGCTGTTCAAATCGCTCTGGCGACCCTTTCTTATTCGGAACGGGAAGCTATCGAGCACATCATTAACGAATTAAATGGCAGTGAAGGACTTCTCGTAGCCAGCCGCATCGCGGACAAAGTGGGTATCACCAGATCAGTAATCGTCAGCGCTTTACGGAAATTCGAGAGCGCCGGAGTTATTGAATCCCGCTCTTTGGGAATGAAAGGAACCTATATAAAAGTGTTGAACGAATTCCTGCTTGATGAATTGCGCAAATAATGCGTAAGTAATATCTGGGAAAACGTTCTAGGCCAGCTGCCAGGTCAGATGACGAAAGTGAAGATTAATTTATGAGAAAAGCCCGTAATTGAGGCGTTTAAGGTATGGGGACGGACATTCCTTTCAGGTAAGGTCACGTCCCCGTATAGAGCACATTGATTGAACGGGCTTTTGTTATGACCAACCATTTTTGGTTGGTCGTTGTTTTTCCCCAAAATATCCGAAAAAATCTTGGATTTTTAAGTTATTTTAGAAGGAATATTGGAAATTGAAGTAGAAGTATGAAATCAAGGTAAATACCTACCTGGAGGTGCTTTCCGTGCTGGAAAAGATTTTTTCCTCGGGTACATTACCAATATTAAACAAATCTATGGATGCCGCGACACTGCGGGACTCCGTTATTGCTGACAACATCGCGAATGTAGACACGCCGGGTTTCAAACGCACTGAGGTTATTTTCGAGGAAAAGCTAAAAAAAGTTCTGAATGATGAGTCCAACAATGTGAGGCTGAAATTGACCGACCCACGGCATTTTCAGGTTGGGGGGCAGTATGACGGAGCGGATTTGCAGCCCGATCTTGTTCATGTAACCGGTGAAAGCTATAGAAATGACGGTAATAATGTCGACATTGATGTAGAGATGGCCAAGAGGACAAAAAACGAGCTGTATTACGATTCCCTGGCTCAATGCATGAGTAAAGAAATTCAACTTTTACGCCTGGCTATAACCGGAAAGGGGTAGTAAGATGGGGTTTTTAGATGGTATGGATATCAGCGCGTCCGGATTGACTGCCCAGCGTTTGCGCATGGACACGATCGCCAGTAATCTGGCCAATGCAGAAAGTACCAGGGTGGCAAACGGTACAGGACCTTACCGCCGGCAGGTGGTGGTTTTTGAAGCTAAAAACTCCGAGCAATCCCCATCTTTTTCTGATATTCTCGGGCAGCAGATGGCATCCCTGGGCGGGGTGCGGGTCAAAGAAATCCACCAAATGGATGAAAAGGAAGCCCCTTTCCGTCGTGTGTACGAACCGGGACACCCGGACGCAGATGCTCAAGGTTATGTGAATTATCCCAATGTGAACGCGGTCGAGGAAATGATCGATCTAGTCTCTTCCACCCGTTCCTATCAAGCCAACGCTCAGGTTATTGACGGCATTAAAGCCATGACATTAAAAGCTTTGGAAATAGGGAAATAGGGGGGGCGTTAGATGAAAGCAGCAGCGTTGTATTCAGGCATACAGGCTCCTTCAACCACCAACGGGGGGGCTAGCACCGGAGGCGTCCCGGGCCAGGGAGAATCCTTTGCCAATTACCTGAGCAAAGCGTTACAAGATGTGCAAAACCTGCAGGACCAGGCTAATGCTAGCGGCACCACTATGGCACAAGGCCAAGGAGATTATGTACATAACACCGTACTGGCATACGAAAAGGCAAATCTAGCTTTACAACTCACCATTCAAGTTCGGGACAAAATCGTTGAAGCATTTCAGGAGCTCATGCGCATTCAAATGTAGACACACAGCGAGGTTTTAGGATGGAAATATTCGTGAACAGGCTCAAGCAATGGGGCAGTACATTGCGGGACGCCTGGAACAAGTTGAGCCTGAACCAAAGAGTCCTTTTTGCTGGAGCGGCCCTGCTAATAGGGCTGGCTGTAGTCGTTTTGTCCGCTGGTAATGGCGTTTCCTACGATACTCTCTACACAATCCAGAATGATAAAGATGTGGCTGCCGTAGTGGCCAAGTTGGATGAATATAAGGTTCCATACAAACTCCAGGACGCCGGCGGCAACGGTACCACGATACAGGTTCCGATCGAACAAAAGGACAAAACCAGAATTCGCCTGGCCGGTGATGACCTCCCTTCCAGTCAATCGGGTTTGGAGCTGTTCCAGACCACAAACTTTGGTGAAACTGAATCCGATAAGAAAGTTAAATACCAGATGGCTTTGCAGGGAGAACTAGCCCGCACGATTCAGGCTTTGGATGAAGTGAAAGCTGCCAAGATTAACCTTGCTATTCCTGAACCGACTTTATTTTCCGAAAAAGAACAGCCATCAAAAGCATCGGTGGTCATCAACACCAAGGACGGAAAAACACTGAAGACCCAGGAAGTACAGGCGATCGTCAATCTGGTGGCGAACAGCGTCAATGGGCTGGGAAAAGAAAACGTTGTTATCGTTGACCAGAATGGCAACTTGCTGTCCGATAGTCTGCCTTCAGAGGGCGCTGCTTCCGGTGGTCAGGTTCAGATGCAGATGGCCCTGAAACGGGAATTTGAAAAAGAAAAACAGCTGGCTATTCAGAGTATGTTGGACAAGACCCTTGGTGCAGACAATGCAGTAGTGCGGGTAAATGCTGAAATTAATTTCGACAACACTGAGCAAAAGTCAGAACAATATGTGAACGATAAAGATGGAGCTCATGTACGCAGTGAGAGCGTCGTTAAGGAATCGTCAACCAACACGGACCCTGGCGCTACCGGAACTCCGGGAACAGCCAGCAACGTTCCCCAATATAGCCAATCGACCTCTTCCGGCGGGACTTCCTCGGATGATAAGAGCAGTAAACAGACCAATTATGAAATCAGCAAGACTGAAACTGATACCAAAATGGCTCCCGGGGATGTGAAATATGATTATCTGACCGTTTCGGTCATCGTCAACAACAAAGCCATCAAAGATGTAAACCTGGGTGCTACTGATGCTGAAAAGGCGGCCGCAATCCGCAATATGGTGGCCACAGCTACAGGCCTCCGGGAAAACCGACAGAATGAGAATGTCAATTTGAATAATAACATCTCGGTAGCTTTTATGGATTTTGCTCCCCAGGCGGAGCCGGATACCCAAACCAAAGCAAGTCTTTTGGACAAAATCCTGGCTTCCCCTCTAACTCCAGGCCTGATGGTCCTGATCGCCCTCACGATCATCGCTGTGGTGGCCATGTCTAAAAGGAAGGCCAACATGCCAGAGGTGGCGGTGGATACAGGAGGTTTCGATATTGAAGTTGATGAGGAAATCAACATTGAGGATCTCTTTGAACGCAATTTAACGCCTGAAGAGAAGGAAAGGCAAAAGATTAAAGAAGAAATTGAAAAATTGGTTGAGACAGATCCGGAAAGCGCTGCCCAGGTTCTAAAAACCTGGTTGGTAGAGGATTCGAGGTGATGGCAATGGCAACGAAAAAAACAGTTACCGGAAGGCAGAAAGCTGCCAATTTCCTCATCTCTTTGGGACCGGAGAAATCAGCCCGATTGTTCAAGTATATGAGTGATGAAGAAGTAGAGCAGATTACTTTGGAAATTGCCAATGTGCGTCAGGTTCCCAATGAAACAATGGACGCACTTCAAAGGGAATTCTTTGAAATCTGTCTGGCCAGTCAATACATCGGCCAGGGAGGGATCAATTATGCCAAGGAAATCCTGGAGAAAGCTTATGGAGCGGATAAGACGGTCGAGATTCTATCGCGAATCTCCGCCTCACTCCAAGTGCGGCCCTTTGACTTTATGCGTAAGACTGAGCCGGCCCAGTTGTTGAATTTTATCCAATCCGAGCACCCGCAGACCATTGCCCTGATACTTGCCTACCTGGAGGCGGACAAAGCTTCCTTAATTTTGTCGGCTCTTCCACCTGACAGGCAATCGGATGTAGCCAAACGCATTGCCATCATGGATACGACTTCTCCAGATGTAATCAAAGAAGTGGAAAGGGTCTTGGAACGGAAATTATCTTCCCTGGCTCCCCAGGAATTGACCAATGCTGGGGGCGTGAAATCGGTGGTGGAGATTCTTAACCGGGTGGATCGGGGTACAGAGAAAACCATTATGGAAGCTCTGGAAGTTCAGGATCCGGAGTTGGCTGAAGATATTAAGAAGCTCATGTTTGTCTTCGAAGATATCGTCATGATCGATGACCGCTCCGTTCAACGGGTGCTGCGAGAAGTTGACACTCATGATCTGGCCCTGGCCTTAAAGGGAGCCAGCAATGAAGTAACGCAAAAAATCTATTCCAACATGTCCAGTCGGGCTGCCGAGATGTTACGGGATGATATTCAATTTATGGGACCGGTTCGTTTGCGTGATGTGGAAGAGGCCCAACAGCGTATCGTGAATATCATTCGTCGTTTGGAGGAGACTGGAGAGATTGTTGTGGCGCGGGGCGGAGGAGATGAAATCATTGTCTAAGGTGATTAAAGGTTTTGATATGACCATCTGCGCGCCAATGATTGTCAATAACTTAAGTGACCAGGAGAGCCGTTCATCGCTGCTGTCCGACCAGGATCATGAAGAAATGACTCAGTTTAAAGGTGATGTTGAAAGCGTATTGGCCGAGGCTGAAAGCATGGTTCGGGATATTTTAGATCAGGCCCGACTGGAAGCGCGCAGCATTTTACTGAATGGCCAGGAGGAAGCTGAAGTACTTGTGCTCCAGGCCCGCCAGGAAGCTGAAACGATTCGTGAAGAGGCCCGGCGCAGCGGATATGAACTGGGATTGAGAACAGCCCAGGAGGAGAGCGAAGCCGACCGCCAGATGGCGATGGAGCAGTGCCAGGAAATGCTCCAGGAAGCCAGGCGGTCAAAGATTAAGATTATGGAATCCAGTACTGCGGATATAGTGCGGTTGGCCATGGCGGTGGCAAAAAAAATTGTAGCTGCTGAAATAAGAAGCAACCCCAAAATTATAACCAATGTTATTCGAGAAGCAATAGGGTTCCTGGATCAACCGGGAAAAATATATGTTTATGTAAATCCACAGGAGATGGAGCAGGTTTTATCCGATATTTCGGAAGACACCCTGGCCCAAGTGGGGAGCCGTGAGTTTTCTAACGAACTGGTAGCCGATCCCCGCATCGAACCCGGAGGCTGCCTAATTGAAAGCGATATAGGAACAGTCGATGCCAGGTTAGAGACCCGAGTGAGCAAAGTAGAAAATGCTATTCAGGAAGTGATTGCTGATGAATCAAACTGGGGTCCTTGATCTGGGCAGGTTTGTTCAACTAATCGAAAGGGTGCAGACTTGCCAGTTGAAAGGGCGCATATCACAAGTGATCGGGTTGACTATGGAGGCAACCGGTCCGCGTTTAAGCCTGGGCGAGCTTTGCTATATTCAGACCAATTCCGCTGATCGACAGTTGGTGCCTTCTGAAGTTGTAGGTTTTAAGAATAATCGCATATTGCTCATGCCCCTGGGCGATCTGGAGGGGATAGGACCAGGCAGCGAATTGCTGGCAACTGGTACCACCCTCAAAGTAAATGTGGGGATGGAACTGAGAGGGCGAATTCTTGATGGCTTGGGACAGCCACTAGACGGTAAAGGCCGGGTCTTCTCAGGTATGACTTATCCGGTTATGAACAACCCGCCCAATCCCCTAACCCGGAAGCGTATCACCGATCCTTTGCCGGTGGGGGTGAGAGCCATTGACGGGCTGACCACCGTAGGGCGCGGCCAGCGTATGGGCTTTTTTGCCGGGAGTGGTGTAGGGAAAAGCACCCTTATCGGTATGATCGCTCGCAATACAGCCGCTGATATCAACGTCATTGCTCTTATCGGGGAGAGAGGCCGTGAAGTCAGAGAATTCTTGGAACGCGATTTAGGCGAAGCCGGCCTACAACGTTCTGTTGTTGTGGTAGCTACCTCCGATCAACCGGCCCTGGTGCGTCTAAAGGGAGCTTTCGTGGCCACCAGCATTGCTGAATATTTCCGAGATCAAGGCCTTGATGTTCTTTTTTTAATGGATTCTCTCACTCGTTTTGCCCTGGCCCAGCGGGAAGTGGGTCTGGCCATTGGCGAGCCGCCGGCGACCCGTGGATTTACACCTTCTGTTTTTGCTCTTCTGCCCAAATTGTTGGAGCGGGCAGGAACTTCTGAGAAAGGCAGCATTACTGGTTTATACACGGTTCTAGTCGAAGGTGACGATATGAATGAACCGATTACCGACGCAGTTCGGGGCATCGTGGATGGGCACATTGTGTTAAACCGAAACCTGGCGGCCCGCAATATGTATCCAGCCATCGATATTGGACAGAGCATCAGCCGGGTAATGATCGACATCGCATCCCGGGAACAGATGGAACATGCCAAGCGTTTCCGCCATATTCTGGCTACTTATGAGGAAGCCCGGGATTTAATAGATATAGGCGCTTACAAGCAAGGATCCAACTCTCGAATTGACGAGGCACTGACGCTTATTGACCAGTGTCACGAGTTTCTCCGCCAGGACATCTACGAAGAAGTCCATTTCGAGGAGACATTGGAAGCACTGGGGAAATCCCTGAGAAAATAGGGGTGAAAGATGAAAGCTTTTGTATTCCGTCTGCAAACCAGCCTTAATGTAAGCCTTCGTTGGGAGCAACTGGCCCGGGAAGGGCTGCAAGCCTGTCTGGCGGAAAAAGAAAGGCTGGAAAAGGAATTGGAGCAGATACAGGAAAAGCTTGGACGGATGGAGGATTACATCCGGGAACTTGGTATATGCAATTCCTTGGCGCCTGATGTGCTAATCTATCGGGAATATCTGCCCTTGCTCCACAACCAGATCCGGAATCTACAGGGCAGTATAGTACAGGCAGAAGAAAAGGTTGAAGAAGCCAGGGCGCTGCTTTTGGGGAGAAGAAGGGAGACCCAATCGCTTGAGCGTCTCCGCGAAAAGGAGTGGCAGGACTACCTGCATGAACTGGGTCTGGAAGAACAAAAGATTATCGATGAAGTTGCCACGAATGCTCACTATCGTAAGAGCCGGGGTGAGGATGATCCTGGCATAGATGCCGATCATTCCGAACAGCCGGGAGGAATCCGGGATAAGCTCCAAGCAAGGTGAGGGGATAGCTGTTGAAAAAATCAAAGTCTGCCTTACTGCTCATCGTTTTACTGGTGATCGGGTTGGGCATCATCGGGTACAACCTGGTCAAGGACCCGGCCTTGCGGCAGAAAGTGCCGGGATTAAAAAACTTGTTCCCGGTAAAGACCCAAACTGATGCGGGGACAGAACTGCAGAACCTGAAGCAGGAAAACGATAATTTAAAAAAGGGCGTGGCCCAAAAAGATCAAGAACTACAGTCGGTGCAAAAGCAACTTGCCGACCTGAGCAAACAAGCAGCGGGGAGTGGGGGAGCAGGGCAGACTGATAAATCCAACAACCAGCAGGCGGATCAGCAAAGCAAGCAGGCTGCTCAAAAAAGCACCTATCAGGATATAGCCAAGTATTTTACCGAAATGAAAAGCACTGAGGCCGCGGATATCCTTTCGCGTTTAAACGATGAAGATGTTATCGGTATACTTGGCCAGATGCCAGCCGATACTGCTGCAGCAATCCTGCAGAATATGGATCATGACAAAGCTGCAGCCATTAGCAAGAAGATGTTGATTACTGCTCCCGCGGGAGGGTAATTCATCGTATAAAGACCAGAGAAAGGAGGTGAAAAAATGAACAGCGTTCAATTAGTGATTCCAGGCAGCAGCCCGACTGAAGAATCATTCTCACCAGCCGTCCGGGGGAAGAATGGACTGGAGGTGGACGTTTCCAAAGACAAGGGCAGCTTTCGAAAGCATTTGCAAGAGGCCCGTCAAGCAAAAGCGGACAAACCATCAGTCAAGGAAAAGCAGGACACAGTTTCAGATCAAACGTCTCAATCCCAGAACACGGTTGATCCGGGTCTTTCAACAGCCCAAGCGCAGAGCACACAGCCAGCTTCGGGTGGGGAGCCGAATGACCAGCAGGAGGTCGACGCCACAGTGGGCGATCCGACTGTTAGTCTGGTCAACGGTGGATCTATAAGTGATAGTCAACAAAACCTGCTCTATCTAGTATCGTTGGAAACTCCGGTGGCTGTGGATGTCCAGAAAACTTCATCCAGTTCATTGCCCGCTGCGCCGGTTTCGGAAGCAACTATGGCAGATGCTCCTGTCCTTGCACAAATTCCAGTTCCTGCGGATCCTGCAGCCTTTAGCACAACAGTGCCGGCAGCCCCAACCGAACTCCGTGTAGACGTGTCAGCTGCTGAAACCCAAGCAGTGCCTTTACAAACTGGCCAAACCACCCAACCGGCAGTTGAGGGGCAGAGTCTCAAGACCGCTGATAACCGGAGCACCGACAGCCAGGATGTAGATCTTCCGGTGAGTCAACTCTCCGTGCAGAGCGAGCGTACTACCGGAAAGGACCAGACCACGCAGAAACAAGGAAGCGAAGTAAAACGGATCATGGAAATGGAAAGCCAGCGCTTAACCTTGAATCCTTTAAACACCAGGGGACAAAAGGACAGTGAGGCCCAGACGCAAACAGAATCCGATGACAGCAGCAGCTTGGCAGCCTTTACCCATCATCCCGAGTTGGAATTGACGAAAACTGGCTTCAAGCAAACTCTGGATAATCAACCTTTGTTCAGACAGCAAACCCTTGACGCTCAAGATCTTATGTCCCAGGTGGTTAAGAAGGCCGAGCTGATGATCAAGCAAGGCGGTTCTGAGATGAACATCCAGTTGAAGCCCGAATTCCTGGGGAAGATGACCATTACCGTGTCCATGCAAGATGGTGTAGTAACTGCCCGCTTCCAGACCGAAAACCAGCAGGTCAAAAATATCCTCGACCAGAATATCCAGGCCCTACGCCAGAATCTAGAAGCCCAGGGGATGAAAGTAGACAAGACCGAGGTCAACATCCAGATGGACAGCGGCGGAATGTTTGGGGGGTTCGGCGGTAGACAGCAAGAGCTCTGGCAGCAGCAACAGGGAGCGCAATATTCCGGCAAGGGCACCGGTCGAACCGGTGAGGCGGTCACTACCGCTTCAATTAGCGAGACTCCCGTTTACAATCAGGTTGAAAGCCTGTATGGCTCAGGCGGGGATTCCGTCGATTATCGAATTTAGGAGGTGTATTGAATGAGTGTAACCAGTACCAGCAGTGCGAGCAATACCACTTCAGCAACCACGAGTTCTTCAACATCGTCCTCTTCGTCGCTTGACAAGAATGCATTTTTGAAGTTGATGTGTACCCAGTTGCAGAACCAGGATCCTCTAAACCCTATGTCCGACACCGAATATATTTCCCAAATGTCTTCCTTTAGCTCTCTGGAGCAGATGGAGAATCTTAACACTGGTTTTACAAGTCTATCGAAAAGTATTACAGATGTATTGGCCAATCTTACCCTTCAGCAAGCGGGAAATGCGGTTGGGCAGGAAATTACTTACGTAAACCCGGATGCCAAGGGAACAAATGATCAATACCTCACAGGAACGATTGAATCGGTCATGATAAAAGACGGAGTGCCTTACTATAAAGTTGGCGGCAAAACCATCAGTCAAGATGAGGTGGTTGCCATTGGTAAGAAAGATCAGGATCAAATAGGAATGCTAGAGGATATTTTGGATCAGCTCAAAGAGCTAAACGATACTCAAACCCAGGAAGAAGGTTAATCTGGTGGACAGCAGGATCAGATTTACCCAGCAGACTGTTCAGCCACTGGGTTCTTCCAAACCGGCGGCGGGGAATTCCGGAGATAAGACCGGAGTGAGCACCTTTCAGAGTCTGCTTGAACAAAAACTAAACAATACGGTCCAGTTCTCGCGTCATGCCCAGGAACGATTACAATCACGAAACATTAATCTGGATGCCGAGGACATGGATAAGCTGAATCAGGCCGTTTCCCAGGCCAGGGATAAAGGGGCGCGGGATTCGCTGATTCTTATGAAGGACCTGGCACTGGTGGTAAGCGTTAAGAACAATACGGTTATTACTGCGGTAGATGGTAATAGCTTGCGGGATAATGTCTTTACCAATATCGACAGTGCGGTTATTATTTAGGGCTGGACCTCTTGTAGGGAGCCCTGAGATGCAAAATGACAGATGCATCTCACTTTGAACGTAAGGAGGTTGATGGAATATGATGCGTTCCCTGTCTTCAGCTGTAAGCGGGCTTAAGACCATGCAGACGGAAATGGATGTAATAGGCAATAATATGGCCAATGTAAACACTCCCGGTTTCAAAAAAAGCCGGGTGGTATTTCAAGACGCTTTATACCAGGCAATGAGCGGGGGCTCGGCCCCCGGCGATACGCGGGGCGGCACCAACCCCGCCGCGATTGGCATGGGCACCGGCCTGGCCAGTGTAGACCAGATCACCACCGGTTCCTCCAATACCACCACCAACAGCCCTACGGATCTGGCGGTTGATGGGGATGGGTATTTCGCGGTAAAGGGATCGGATGGAACCACACTTTACACCCGGGCTGGAGCTTTTAAATATGATGCCAGCCAGAGGCTGGTCGATGCCAATGGCAGCCTGGTTCAAGGTTGGCTGGCCGACAATAGCGGCGCCATCGACACCAGTGTCTCCAAGATGACCAGCATAAACCTGGCCTCTTACAACATGATAGCGCCCAAAGCCACTACCGAGATGAATATGAGCGGAAACCTGGATGCTACATCGGCCACCAATACCATAGGGTCGGGTGTACCTGCCTGGGATCTGGCCAGCAGTGCACCCTCCTCGGATTCGTCCAAAGCCAGCTTTTCCAAAGAGTATTACGACTCCCTGGGCGTTGAACGGCAGCTATATTTTCGTTTTTTTACATCGTCAACCGCAGCAACCCCTCCTGTGACTACCTGGAACTGTGATGTCTCCACTAATCCCGATTTCACAGGAGCCATTACGGCGGTACCGGCTCCTTATGCTGCCGGGGGTTCCACCGTTGGAGGTACCCTCCGGTTCGAGGGAATCAAGTTTACCACAGAAGGCAAGTTAGACCCCACTGGTCCCCAGAATTTTACCCTTAAGATGACTCCAACCGGAGCCGATCCGATTACAATGACTGTTGATCTAACCAGTTTAACCCAGTATGATTCTGAATCCACAGCTGATGTAGAGACCCAGGACGGCTATTCCTCCGGAACCCTGAGCAGCAAAAGTGTGGGAACCGACGGGATCATTACCGGAATTTACGACAATGGGCAGAAAATGAGCCTGGCCCGGGTTGCCCTGGCTAATTTTAGAAACCCCAGCGGTTTGGAGCAGGTGGGCAGCAACCTTTTCAGGGTTTCTACCAACTCCGGGGATGCAAAGATCAGCGCACCCGGCAACAGTGGAGCAGGGACCATCATGCCCAGCAACCTGGAGTCGTCCAATGTGGATCTCTCCGAAGAGCTCACCAATATGATCGTCGCCCAGCGCGGTTTTTCGGCCAACTCTCGAATCATTACCGTCTCGGACCAAATGCTTCAAGAATTGGTCAATCTGGGTAAATAGTAATGAATCCCCGTGGGGGGCGGTCTCCCACGGGGATCATCTGAGGTGATAACTTGATCTACGTTACACGGCTTAATGGAGAGCGCCTGGCCCTTAACATCGATTTGATCGAATCCATTGAAGAGACACCGGATACCATCATTACCCTGACAAGTGGGAAGAAATTTGTTGTAAAAGAATCCACGAAAAGGATATTTGCCGATATAATAAGATTTAGGAAGAAATGTTGGTGCACATTGAAACAGTAAAACTCTAGAGGAGGAGTAACATGGCGGACGAAGAAAACGGGGCAGTAAAGGAGTCCAAATTCGATTTTAAAATCATCATCATAGGGGTTGTAATCTTCCTCATTGCTCTGGGGGCTTCTTACTTTGTGCTGCGCAGTGTATTTTCTCCTCTAATGCCCAAAGAGGCCACCAAGGGGGATGCGAAATCGACCAACCACGGAGCACTTTTTGATGTGGGCGAATTCACGACCAACATTGAAGACAGCACTGGCTCTCGTTATATGAAATTGAAGGTTTCTCTGGAACTGAATCCAGATGACAAAAAGGCCGCAGAGGAGTGCGCCACGTATAAGCCCATTATCCGAGACGGCATATTGGGTTTGATCTCTTCCAAGACAGTGGCTGATTTTGATCCCCGCAACCGGGAAAACGTCAAACAAGAAATCCTAAAGGCCTTGAATTCCAAACTGGGATCCAATATGATCACCAATGTTTATTTCGAAGATATAATCATTCAATAAGCCCGTAAAGGGAGGAGCCGAATGGCGGACGTTTTATCGCAGGGCGAAATTGACGCTTTGTTGCAAGCGCTCAATAGTGGGTCGGTGGATGCCAACGAACTAAAAGAAGAGGAAAAAAAGAAGAAAGTCAAAGTATATGATTTTCGCCGTCCCAACAAATTCTCCAAAGATCAACTGCATACACTGCAGGTAATATACGAGACCTATGCGCGATCTCTGGCGACTTTTCTATCCGCTCAGTTACGGGCTGCCGTACAAGTGGAGATATTGTCGGTGGAACAGTTGACCTATGAGGAATTTATTCGTTCCATATCGAATCCCACGATTCTGAATATTTTTGCCTTATTTCCTCTGGAAGGAAACGGAATCATGGAGATCAATCCCAAGTTGGGGTTTGCCTTCCTTGATCGGCTCCTGGGGGGGCCGGGTTATACGCTATCCAAGATTCGGGCACTGACTGAAATTGAATTAACAGTAATGGAAAAGCTGAGCCAGCGGATGCTTCACTACCTTCAAGAACCCTGGGGGAGCATCATCGAATTGGAGCCCAATCTGGAGCGAGTGGAAACCAATCCGCAATTTACCCAGTTGGTTTCTCCTACTGAGATCATGATGATCGTTTCTATGGAAACCAGGATGGGCGACATTATGGGAATGATCAATATGTGCATACCTTTTCTGGTCCTGGAGCCCATTTTGGACAAGTTAAGCGTCCATTATTATTATTCTGCCAGCCACAAAAAACCAACGGTTGAGAACATGAATATCATCCAGAACCGCCTGGAGAACGCCGTAGTGCCAATCCGGGTGCTCCTGGGGGGAACCACCTTAAGCGTGGGAGACTTGCTGGAATTGAATGTGGGTGATGTTGTGCTTTTGGATAAAAAAATTAAGGATGACCTGCAGGTTGTAATTGGCAATACACCTAAATTTTTAGGCAAACCCGGAACCAGTGATACCAGGATAGCTATTCAGGTATCAAGTGTAATTGAGGGGGGAGAAGAAAATGAATGATGGAATTCTCTCACAGGAAGAAATCGATGCCCTTTTAAAAGGGGATGACCCCGGGACGGGAAGTGCCGAAGCAGAACTATTAAGCCCTTTTGAAAAGGATACTCTGGGGGAGATTGGGAATATATCCATGGGTACGGCTGCCACCACTCTTTCAACGCTATTGCGGAAAAAGGTGTCTATTACTACGCCCACCGTGGAATTGGTTGATCGGAAAACATTCGGTGACGCCTATGCCATGCCCTACGCGGTCGTTGAGGTCAAATACCGGGATGGTCTGGCCGGTTCCAATGTCCTGGTAATCAAAGAGCATGATGCAGGTGTAATCGCTGATCTCATGATGGGCGGTGATGGACAGGGTGAATTCACGGCCAATGAAATTATGCTCAGCGCCATCGGTGAGGCTATGAACCAGATGGTTGGGTCGTCCACTACCAGTCTTTCTTCCATGTTTAACACGCGGATCGATATTGAACCCCCCCTGGTAACCATGGCAGAGCTGGGTCAGCAGATACTAAGCATTCCCAGTCAGTTTGATGATATTGTACGCATCAGGTTTAAAATGGAAATCCAGGACCTCTTGGACAGTGAAATGATGCAGATCATCCCGATAGAATCTGTAAAAGATATGATTCGCATGGCCATGGGAGGGGATGAGCCGGAAGTCGATCTGGCCAGTATTCTGGAAGCGGAGCCTGCCCCGGCAGTGGAGTCTCCCTATCCTATCCCTCCGATAGTGGCAGAAATACCCTATCCCAGTGCTCCGCCAATGGCGGCAGCTGCACCACCGCCTCAGCCGGTGTATCAGGCTCCCCAGGAGATGTACAGTGCTCCGATGGCTTCTGCCCCACCGCCGATGCAGCAGCCTTTCGCCGTACAACCAGTTCAATTCGCCCCTATGCACGAACATGTTGTTCCCAGTACGCCCCAAAATATCGGGCTTATCATGGATGTGCCGCTAGATATTTCGGTGGAATTAGGTAAGACCCGCAAGACGATTAGAGAAATCCTGGAACTACAGCAGGGATCTATTATCCAGTTGGATAAACTGGCCGGAGAGCCGGTTGATATGCTGGTCAACGGACGCCTTATCGCCAAAGGGGAAGTCGTTGTTATCGATGAAAATTATGGCATCAGGATCACCACAATAATCAGCCCTATCGACAGGGTAAACAGATTGCAATAATGTGTTAGGAGGTACATCATGGGTAAATCGGTGCTGGTAGTTGACGATGCGGCATTTATGAGGATGATGATCAAAGATATCCTCAGCAAGAACGGGTATGATGTCGTAGGGGAAGCAGAGAACGGTGCAGTCGCGGTGGAGCGCTTTCGGGACTTACACCCGGACCTGGTTACCATGGATATCACTATGCCGGAGATGGACGGCATCACCGCGGTCCGTGAAATCAAAGCAATTGACGCCAGTGCGCGGATTATTATGTGCAGCGCCATGGGGCAGCAGGCTATGGTTATTGATGCTATACAAGCTGGTGCCAAGGACTTTATCGTAAAACCTTTTCAACCGGAACGGGTACTGGAAGCGGTCAGCAAGGCTCTGGCGTAAAAATGAGGATGTCGTACCAGATGCGGGGACGAGCAAAGAAATATTCCGCCATCATCCTGTTAGCCTTTTTGATCCTACTTGTTATGGCCTGTAGTGTGCAAGCGGTTGACGATATCAACGCTGTAAATCAGATTAATGATCAAAGCCAGAACACGACCACCGCCGGCCCCAACCTGTTATGGGAGACGGTGAAACTGGTGTTCATCCTGGGGGTAATCATTGCAGCTGCCTGGTTTATTATCCGGATTTTTAGTAAACAAGCTCGAAGGCGCCTGCAGGGTAACTGGCTGCATGTTGTGGATGAGGTTATGCTGGGTCAGAACCGCGGTATTGTCCTTTGCGAAGTGGCGCAGAGACTCTATGCGTTGGGGGTGACAGATCATAATATCACCTTCCTTTTTGAAATAGACAACCCTCAGATCTTAAAAGAAATAAGTCAGATGCCTCTCACTGCCGGGGAAGATGGGGCTGAAGCCCATCCCCTGAAAACATTCCTTAATCAATGGACCAAGGGACCTTCGGGGTCTCAAAGAAATCAAGATGAGTTTCATCGCTTGATGGAGGAACAGGTTGGCAGAATTAAGAGTATTTCTTTGCTCGGATCAGGACAAACCGGTTCAAAGGGGAGGAGCAATGCAGATCGAGAGCCGAAATAGTAAAATTAACTTATACATACCAGTGCTGCTATTGACCCTGCTGCTGATAGCAGTCCTGACGTCTCCGGTTTCAGCGGACACCCTGACATTGCCCAATGTTAACCTGCAGATTGGCAGTCAATCCGCCCCGGGTGGAACCGGTGTTCTACAATTAGTTATCACGCTTACACTATTGACTCTGGCTCCGGCCCTGGTTATTACCATGACCTCCTTTACGCGCATTGTTGTGGTGTTGAGTTTTCTGCGCAGTTCTCTGGCCACCCAGCAGATGCCGCCCAATCAAGTATTGATAGGCCTGGCTTTATTTTTAACCTTTTTTGTCATGGCTCCTACCTTCCAACAGGTAAATGCCCAGGCTCTTCAGCCTTATCTGAAGGGGGAGATCAATACTGATACCGCAGTTACCGAGGGAATGAAGCCCATGCGCACGTTCATGTTTAAACAGACCCGGGAGAAAGACCTGGCTCTTTTTGTGAAAATGGCCAAAATAGATCGACCTCGTAACTTTGATGATATACCGAATTATGTTTTGATTCCGTCCTTTATCATTAGTGAATTGAAAACTGCTTTCCAGATCGGCTTCATTCTCTTCATACCCTTTCTGGTCATCGACATGGTGGTGGCCAGTGCTTTGATGTCTATGGGGATGATGATGCTGCCTCCCATGATGATTTCCCTGCCTTTTAAAATTCTGCTTTTTATTCTGGTTGATGGTTGGAATCTGGTTATACAGTCTTTAATGTTCAGTTTCAGATAGGGAAGGAGAAGAGCAATGTTCCAAGATGCCATACTCAGTATTAGCAACCAGGCTATCCTGACTATATTGCTCGTGTCGGCTCCGGTGCTGGGAGCGGCCCTGTTCACCGGACTTTTGATCAGCATCCTACAGGCCACCACCCAGTTGCAGGAATCGACCCTGGCTTTTGTGCCCAAAATCGTGGTGGTATTCTTGGTGATTATTCTGTGTGGTCCCTGGATGCTGAATATATTAACCTCCTTTACCTACAACCTTATTGTTTCCATACCACGATTGTTAAGTCTCGGATAACAGCTAGAAAGGAAGAGAGCATGCCGTTTGCCCTGGAACCATTCTTGTTAATATTTGCTCGCTTATCCGGCCTGTTTATCAGCGCCCCCATATTTAGCAGCAAGCAGATTCCGGTTAGGATTAAAATTTTTGTACTGGTGGTTCTAGCAGGCAGCCTGGCCTTTTTTGTACCGGCCCGCCTTCCTATGGAAGTCGGAACTCCCATGATGTTCGTTTGGGCTATGGTTTTAGAAATACTGGTCGGATATACGATCGGATTCGTAGCCAATCTGATCCTGGCCGGACTGCAAACAGCCGGGCAGTTGATGGATATGCAGTTGGGCTTTGGGATCGTCAATGTCGTCGATCCCCAGTCAGGAACCCAGATACCCTTAATGGGAAGCTTTACTCAGGCACTGGCTCTGCTCTGCTACCTGGGCATAAATGGACATTACTTTTTGCTCCAAGGCCTGGTGGACAGCTATCGTTTGGTGCCGGTCCTGGGATTTAATATGAATGGGAGTTTTATGAGCGAGCTGGTGCGCCTCACTGCCAACATGTTTATCATTGCCATTAAGGTTTCAGCTCCCATCGTGACCTCTGTACTGACAGCCGATATTTCTATGGGATTCATAGCCAGAACTGTGCCTCAGATGAATGTCTTCGTTGTTGGTATGCCGGTGAAGATTCTGCTCGGGCTCGTTTCCCTACTGATAATGCTCCCGATTTATCTCTGGGTCTTCCAGGTACTGTTTGAAGGACTGTTTAGTTCCCTGGACAATACAATGCGTTTGATGGGGATGTGACCATGGATGAAAAATTGACATGGTATCCTCTGGACCTGCAGCTCTTTGCTGATGGGGATACGGGGGAGAAAACTGAGCAGGCCACACCACGGCGGCGTGAAGAAGCGCGGAAGAAAGGACAGGTATTTAAGAGCACCGACCTGAACTCCGCAGTCATCCTTCTGACCGGTTCAGCCACTTTGTTTTTTACTTTTCCCTATATGGCCGGTCAGATAAAGGCCTTCACCGCTCTGTATCTTCTACACCGAGGTGCAGCTAATTTTGACGGATCCTATGCGTACTATATGTTCATGGAAGTAATGCTGCTTCTGGCCCGGGTTTGTTTCCCGGTGCTCCTGGCAACCTTTGTCAGTGCTCTCCTGGTCAGTTTTCTTCAGGTGGGAGTGGTTTTCAGCGGAGAAGCCATGGCCCCCAAACTAGAGCGCATCAACCCCATAGAAGGGTTTAAACGGATTTTTTCCAAGAGAGCTTTGATGGAATTAACCAAATCCTTGATCAAAGTTGCTGTCACTGGCTATGTAGTCTATACCGTTCTTAGAAACAACTATGCTGTATTTCCGCACTTTGTAGATATGGAATTGGGCGCCACATTGATGACACTAAGGGACCTCGTTTTTGAAATTGCCATGAAGGTTGGCATTGTGTTCGTAATCATTGGAGTGATTGATTATCTCTACCAGTGGTATGAATACGACAATTCATTAAAAATGAGCAAGTTTGAAATTAAACAAGAATACAAACAGACTGAGGGCGATCCGGCGATCAAATCCCGCCAGCGCCAGATCCAAAGGGATATGGCCATGCGCAGGATGATGTCTGAGGTTCCTCGGGCTGATGTGGTAATAACCAATCCCACTCATTTTGCCATTGCCTTGAAGTATGAAGCGGAAAAAATGCAGGCTCCTATTGTGGTGGCCAAAGGGCAGGATTATGTAGCTTTGCGGATTAAGGAAATAGCCGCCGAGCATCGCATTGCGACCGTGGAAAATCCGGTTCTGGCCAGGACCCTGTTCAATTCAACCAAAATCGGCGATGTGGTTCCCGAGGACCTCTATCAGGCCATCGCAGAAATCCTGGCCTTTGTTTACCGTCAGAAAAAAGTGGCTTTGTAAGCAGGAGGAGCTAAGATGCAACAAAAAACCCGCTTACTGGATCGAGTGGCTCAGTACAGCGATGTCATCATTGCCGTACTGGTAATCACCGTGGTCATGATGATGATTATTCCCTTGAATCCCAGCATCCTTGATGTTTTACTTACCTTTAATATCAGCTTTGCCCTGGTAATCATCATGGTGTCCATGTTCAATACCGATCCTCTGGATTTTTCGGTTTTTCCTTCCCTGTTATTAATTATGACCTTGTTTCGCCTTTCCCTGAATGTGGCTTCTACCCGCTTGATCCTGCTCAATGGTGCGGCCGGACAGGTTATTGCCACTTTCGGGTCCTTCGTGGTGGGAGGCAACACTGTAGTCGGTCTGGTTATCTTTCTAATTCTAGTGGTCATCCAGTTTATCGTTATCACCAAAGGTGCAGAAAGGGTTTCCGAAGTGGCGGCACGTTTTACCCTGGATGCTATGCCCGGAAAACAAATGGCCATCGATGCCGATCTCAATGCCGGTTTGATTAATGAAGAAGGGGCCCGCTCCCGTCGGGATAAGATCCAGCGGGAGGCTGATTTTTATGGGGCCATGGATGGGGCCAGCAAGTTTGTTAAAGGAGATGCCATTGCCGGGATCATCATAATTATTATCAATATTGTAGGCGGGTTCATAATTGGCATGGCTCAGAGAGGCCTGGATCTGGCCACAGCCAGTCAAGTGTACACGATCCTTACGGTGGGTGATGGACTGGTAACCCAAATTCCTGCTTTGCTTATATCCACAGCCACCGGTATAATGGTTACCCGCAGCGCCTCGCGTGCCAGTCTGGGTGATGAACTGGGCAGCCAGCTATTCCATTACCCCCGGGCACTGGGAATGGCGGCGGTTATTCTGGTTATTCTGGGAACCATCGGCCTCCCTCAGATCCCCATGTATTCCCTTGCCGCCCTGTTCGGTTTGCTTGCTTTCACATTCCGTACTTCCACGGATCAGATTAAGGAAGAATTCGAAGGAGAGGAAGTCCAGGAAGCGGAGCATATTAAGAAGCCGGAGAACGTCGTGGAACTGCTGCAGGTGGAAAAAATGGAGATGGAATTGGGCTATGGGCTTATTCCCCTGGTCGACAGCGATCAGGGAGGAGATTTACTGGAACGCATCGTCATGATCCGCCGTCAATGTGCGGTCGAAATGGGATTTATTGTTCCCCCGGTTAGGATTCGCGATAATATGCAGTTAAAGCCCAGCAGCTATGTGATTAAAATAAAGGGCATTGAAATTGCCACCGGCGAATTAATTCTGGACAACTACCTGGCAATCGGACCGGATATAGAAAATGACACGGAAATTACTGGAGTGGACACCCTGGAACCGGCCTTCAATCTGCCGGCTCGCTGGATCAGCACCAAATTGAAAGATGCGGCCGAAGCCAAGTCCTATACCATTGTGGATCCGCCCTCGGTTCTGGCCACCCATTTAACTTCCGTAATCAAAGCCCATGCCTACGAACTGCTGGGCCGTCAGGAAGTTCAAAGTATCGTGAGCTTTATGAAAGAACAGAACCCGGCGGTCATTGAGGAACTGATACCCGACTTGCTGAGCCTGGGTGATACCCAGCGGGTTTTGTCCAATCTTCTGCGCGAACAGATATCCATACGGGATATGCTCACAATTTTAGAGACACTGGCTGACTATGCCCGATTGACCAAGGACACAGATGTGCTGACCGAATATGTACGCCAGGGTCTGCGCCGTCAGATCACCAGGCAGTATTTAGGTGATGACGGCAAGATTACGGTACTTACCCTGGATCCCAGCCTGGAAGAGCGGCTGCGTGATTCCGTTCAGCAGAGCGATTATGGGTCCTTCCTGGCTCTGGATCCAGAAGTGGCGCAGCATATGATCGATAAACTGATGTTCCATTACGAGGATTTGACCCGCAAAGGCGTTACCCCCATTGTCATTTGCGCACCGGTATTACGGCTCTATTTTAAACGCCTGGTGGACAGGTTCATATCTAATTTGGTGGTGCTTTCCTATAATGAAATCGATTCCAGTGCCAATGTTGAAGTGATTGGGATGGTGACAGCATGAAAATAAAGAGCTTTGTAGGTCGTGATTATCAGGATGCCATACGCCAGGCCAAACAGGATATGGGAAATGATGCCATCATTCTGCACACCAGGCAGGTAAAAAAGCCCGGCTTACGGGGCCTTTTTACCCATCCGCAGGTGGAGGTAACCATGGCCATTGATGATACACTGCGGGTCAACATGGACCGTCTGCGGGATATGCTGCCGCTGCTCCTACAGCAGCAGGCGGAAGCGAACGGGAAAGCAGTCTCTATAGCATCCAGTGGAATCGAGGAATCGCTCCTCTTGGAAGAAATGCAGAAGATGAAATTGATCATCAGTGAGATTAAATCGAAAATGTGCGAGGTTGAAATCCTTAAGGGAATGCGTGAACCCGTGCAAGAATTCTTCCATACACTTGTGAGCAACAATGTGGACAAAGAAATCGCCCTGAAAATCGTGACCCAGGTGGAAGCCCGCCTTCCCCGGGACGAGATCGTTGATCCCGAATGGGCTTTGGAAGTATGTCTGCATACCATCCAGGATTGTTTCCCGCCAGTGCAGCCGATCTCGGTTACCAGTGAACGCAAGGGCAACCTGGTTTTCCTGGTGGGCCCCACCGGTGTGGGGAAGACCACGACCATTGCCAAGCTGGCCGCCAATATGACCTTTGCCGAACAAAAGAATGTCGCCCTGGTTACCCTTGATACCTATCGGGTGGCAGCGGTGGAGCAGTTGAAGACCTTCGCTGAGATCATGGATATTGCGATCAGTGTAGTGTATTCCCCTTCAGAGCTAAGTGAGGCCCTCCATCAATTTGCTTATAATGATTACATATTTGTTGATACTGCCGGACGCAGCCCTTACAATTACGAACATCTCGAAGAGCTCCGCCAGTTCGTTGCTACAGCTCGGCCCCAGGAGGTGATCCTGGTTTTAAGCGCTACGACTCCCAGCAGTGAGCTGAGCAGGATTTACCATAAGTTTAACACCATTGGCATCGATAAGCTGATCTTCACCAAACTGGACGAAACCAGCACCTTTGGACAGCTGCTCAATGCGGCGCATGAAGTGCAAAAACCCATCGCTTACATTACCAACGGTCAAAATGTTCCCGATGATATTGCCGTCCCGGACACCTGGGATTTAGCCCAGATGCTTCTGAGAAAGGATGAAGCATTATGAGAGACCAGGCAGAAAAACTACGGGAAATAGCCCTTGGCATAAAACAACAGATTGAAGAGGAATTGCACCGGGAAATGAGACAGACCCGGGTGATCGTTATCACCAGCGGAAAGGGCGGCGTGGGCAAAAGCACATTGGCTCTGAATCTGGCGTTAACACTGTGTGCCCGAAATAAACGGGTCATACTTATGGATGCCGACTTAGGGCTGGCCAATATCGATATCATGCTGGGTCTGGTGCCCCAGTATAATCTCCACCATCTCATTCTGGGGAAGAAAAGCTTGAAAGATATAACCATCCTGGCCACCGGCGGCCTGCGCATTATTCCTGGGGGATCGGGAATCAACGAACTGGCCAACCTGAATGCCGACGAACTGAAGCGCATCATCGTCGAACTGGGGAAATTAGACGGTGAGTATGATTATATGATCATTGATACCGGGGCCGGAATCGCCAAGAATGTAATTACCTTTGTGCTGGCCGCTGACGAAGTGATCGTTATCACAACTCCGGAGCCTACCGCCATTACAGATGCCTATGGTATCGTCAAGAGCATCTCTGGAAAATCGGATGAGCGCAGGCTGTATCTGGTTGTGAACCGAGTAGCGAACAACAGCGAAGGGATAATGGTAGCCGAAAAGTTTAAACTGGTTTGCCAGAGGTTTTTAGAATTGAGCATTACTCCCCTGGGGCATGTCGTTGATGAGCCGCTGGTAGGGGAGGGAATCCGACGGCAGCAGCCTTTCATTACTCTTTTTCCGAAAACGGCGGCGGCGGCCAATATTCAAAGCATCGCTGATCGTCTGCTGGGCGGCGACCCGGTAACCACCCCCAGTCAAGAACCCAAGCCGGCGGGCGGCATCCGGAATTTCTTCCGACGCATTGCCGGTAACGGGAAATAGCTAGTAGCAGGGGATGTACATGAGAGTTGAAGACATAAAAATTAACCAATTGATTCATGTAGAATTCGAAAACAAGGACCATTCTTATATGAGACTGCCCAGCCGGGTGGAAGAAGTCTATGGCAATTATTTCGTGATCTCCATGCCCATGAAACAGGGCAGTTTGATTCCCTTGCAAGTGGGGCAGGAGATAACCATCGTGGTGAATAGTAAATTTGGTTTGTTCAGCGCACAGACCAGGATACTGGCCCGGCACCGGGAGCCTATACCCACCCTGGTGGTGGCCAGACCGAGTGAATTCGTGAGTATGGGGCAGAGAAGGGACTATGTGCGTCTGGAGATAAATTTACCGGTGCAATTTGCCCTGCCAGCGCTGTCCGGAGCAGGTGATGAGCTGAACTATCAGGAGGGGACCACCTGTGATATCAGCGCCGGGGGTATTCTTCTCATAACCCGGGTTCCTTTAAATCCCGGTCAAATGATCCATTTGCGTTTTGACCTGGAGGAAGGTGAGTTTATCGATTGCCCGGGCCGGGTAATCAGAAGCATGAAAGACAGCCTGTGGGGTAAAAACTTCGGGGCCGGGGTTGAGTTCATCAATTTGGCCAATGGTCAGAAAGATAAGATTTTCCGTTTCGTGTTTTCCAAACAGAGAGAATGGCTGCAGAAAGGTTTATTATAAAGTAAGTATTTTGTTGGGGAGGAAGGCCAATGCCGAAAATCAAGGTTCTGGTGGTGGATGATTCGGCTTTCATGCGCAAGGTTATTACGGACATTATCAACAGTTCACCCGACATGGAAGTGGTGGGCCGCGCCCGTGATGGCCTTAATGCCCTGGCCCAGATCCATTCATTGAATCCTGATGTGATTACACTCGATATTGAGATGCCGGTCATGGATGGACTGGAGGCACTGGACCGGATCATGAAAGAACATCCCCTGCCGGTTGTTATGCTGAGCAGTCTGACCAAGGATGGCACTGAACAGACTGTGAAAGCTTTACAGTTGGGTGCCGTCGACTTTATTCCCAAACCTTCCGGACAAATTTCTCTCGATATCACACAAATAAGTGAAGAAATTATTAGAAAAATTCAAATTGCAGCAGGTACAAGGAAAAAATTGCAGAATTTGTATAGAGGAACTGATATAACTCCCGGAAGAAATTCGACACCAATAGACAAATGGCCGTTGGACCCGGCAGCTGTTCTTAAAAAAATAGTATTAATCGGCACATCGACCGGTGGGCCGAAAGCATTGCACCAGGTTATCCCCAGTTTGCCGCGAACATTGGGAGCAGGCATATTAATCGTTCAACATATGCCCCCCGGGTTTACCAAATCCCTGGCGGAAAGACTGGATGGCATGTCCCAGGTGAAGGTTAAAGAAGCAGAGCAGGGAGAAATAATCGTGCCCGGTTGTGCCTACATTGCACCAGGGGACTATCATCTAACCGTAGCACCACAGATCAATCACGGGGAAAAACAACTGTTAATCGCTTTGAACCAACTGCCGCCCCGGGGCGGACATCGTCCTTCGGTTAATGTCATGCTGGAATCAGTGGCTCAGCATTTTTGGGGCCAGATGGTTTGTGTAATTATGACTGGCATGGGTAATGATGGAGCTGGCGGGCTTACATTGATAAAAGAGCGAGGCGGAAGAACCATCGCAGAGGACCAGAGCACAAGCATCGTCTATGGTATGCCCAAAGCAGCGGTAGAGACCGGAAGGGTGGATCGGGTGGTAGTCTTGAATAAAATCGGAGCTGAGATTACCACAATGCTTCAATAGTGCCAGTATAAGCATTCTTAGGGGGAGTAGCGGATGAAGATGGACATGTCACAGTATCTGGACGTGTTTCTGGAGGAAAGCAAAGAGCACCTAGAAAATCTGAACCAGAAACTTCTGGAGTTGGAGAAGCATCCTACAGATGTATCAGCCCTGAATGAGATATTTCGCTCTGCTCATACTCTGAAAGGAATGTCCTCAACGATGGGCTTTGAGGATCTAGCTGATCTGACTCACCATATGGAAGACATTCTATCCGACTTGAAAGAAGGAATGCTGGCGGCCAGTCCCCCGGTGGTCGATGCTCTCTTCCGCTCCTTTGATCGCATCCAGAGTATGATTGAAAATATTGAAAGAGGCATTGGCGGTGACAGTGACAATCGAGATCTGATCGGGATATTAAATGGAATAAAACAGGGGCATATGGAAGCGGCAGCAGTTGTGGAAGCAGTGCTGCCAGAACCGGAGAACCATGTGCTGCAGCATAGCCAGGACATCGGAGATCTGGGACTCAATGAATATGATATGGCGGTGCTCAACGAGGCGATAAATGCCCACATGCGGGTAGTCTCGATAAAAGTGGAAATCGATCGGGAATGTCTGATGAAGACCGTGCGTGCCTATATGGTATTTAGATCTCTGGAGGAAGAAGGCGAAGTGGTTAAGACGATACCTTCAGCCCAGGAGATCGATGAAGGAAAATTTGACAGCAGTTTCCGCGTGCTTCTGATTACCGGGAGCGATCCTGGAGAAGTTTGCAGGAACCTCAATAATATTTCCGAAATACAAGTTTCGGAATGTGAAGAACTCCACCCGGACAGCCTATCGGTTTGTGCTCCTATCCCCGTGCTCAAGGAAAGCGAGGGCTTGAGCGGTGAACCCGAAGCCCATGACCAAAAAAAGGGTGTAAAATCCAAGCAAACAGTTCGCGTTGATATTGAAAGACTGGACAACCTTATGAATCTGGTAGGAGAACTGGTCATGCACAAGGGACGCCTGGAACAGATCGGGGTCAATCGGAAAATTGTTGAATTGGATGAGACCATTGAGCAGATTGATCGCATCAGCACCGACCTGCAAGCTGTGGTAATGAAGGTGCGCATGGTTCCGGTGGAGCAGGTGTTCAATCGCTTTCCCCGGATGGTCCGGGATTTGGCCAAAGAGCTTAATAAAGAAGTGGATTTTATCATTGAAGGTAAGGAAACGGAGCTGGACCGAACGGTTATCGATGAAATCGGCGATCCACTTATTCACCTTCTGCGCAATGCCATCGACCACGGGATCGAGTCATCCCAGGAGAGGGTAGTACGGGGCAAGCCGGTCAAAGGTACGGTAAAGCTTAGAGCCCGACACGAAGGCAACAACGTCTATATCGAGGTAGAGGATGACGGAGGTGGCATCCACACCGAACAGGTCTTACAGAAAGCCATTGAAAAAGGCCTGATTGATGCCAAAGAGGCCGAAAACCTTACCTGGGAAGAAACTGCTGCCCTGCTCTTTCATTCCGGGTTCAGTACCGCATATGCCATCACCGAAATATCAGGACGAGGTGTGGGGCTGGATGTGGTTAAGAATAAGATCGAATCTCTTAGCGGGGAGATATTCGTGGATTCTCGCCCGGAACAGGGCACTCGCTTCCGAATTAAACTGCCATTAACCCTGGCCATTATTCAAGCCTTAATCATTTCCGTGCAAGACGAAATATATGCGATTCCATTAAGTTCCGTAGATGAAACCACGATGATCAGCAGCCAGGATATTAAGCTGATACAGAACCAGGAAGTGATCATGCTCCGGGGGACGGTCCTGCCTCTTTATCGTCTGGCCAGCCAGCTGGATATACCTGCTGCCCAGGAGTCGGATATAGACGATATTTATGTGGTGATTGTCCGCAAGGGAGAGCGGCAGATTGGCCTGGTGGTCGACACCCTTATTGGACAACAGGAAATCGTTATTAAGTCGTTGGGACGTTTATTCCTGGGAATACCCGGTATCGCCGGGGCAATCGTCGCAGGAGATGGAAATGTACGCTTAATCCTGGATGTAGCAACACTTTTCTAAGTGGAGGTGGATTGGATGGACAATACTAATGAGCCGGAAACTCAGATGCTTGTCGACGCCCCGGAAGATTTGCAGGTAGTTGCTTTCCGACTGGGAAAGGAAGAGTATGCGGTAAACATTCTGCATGTTCAGGAAATCAATCGCTTGTTGAACATCACCAGGGTGCCGCGCACAGAAAAATATATCAAAGGGGTTGTCAACCTACGGGGCAACATCGTACCGGTTATCAACCTCCACACCCGCTTTGGCCTTTTGCCTGATGGGGACCCGGAGGATAGGCGTATTATCGTATTCCATTTCGATGAGCTTAAAGTGGGGGTCATTGTCGACGAAGTATCTGAGGTCTTGCATATAAAAGCAGGAGATATCGAAGAAACCACCAAAGTGTATGACTCGGCCCATGCCGAACATATAAAAGGAGTGGCTAAAGTCGATGAACGACTTCTTATCTTGTTGGATTTAAAAAAGACCTTTGAGTAAGAAAGGGAGGCACCTGTAGTGGAGGATTTCAGCGAACTTTCCAGCCTGCAGATCGATGCCCTCAAGGAAATCGGCAATATCGGAGCCGGCAACGCAGCCACCGCACTGGCGCAAATGATTAATTCGAAAATAGACATGACTGTACCCCAAATTGCCGTTTTGCCCTTTTCCGATGTGCCGGAACTGATTGGTGGACCTGATGTCCACGCCGTAGGCATCTATCTGAATGTGACCGGTCGAGCACCGACCAGTATCCTGTTTCTTCTAACCGTCGATAAGGCCTGCTACCTCTTGGATATGTTGATGGGGCGAAGCCTGGGAACTACTGATCCGAACAATCTCAGTGAACTTGATTACTCGGCCATGAAGGAAGTAGGCAATATCATTGCCGCTACCTACCTGAATGCACTGTCTATCTTTACCCAAATGAGCTTTACCCCCTCGGTCCCAGCACTGGGGATTGATATGGCCGGAGCAATTCTGGGAGCCATCCTGGCTCAGTTCGGAGAGATTGGAGATCATGTCCTGCTTCTGGACACCCAGTTTAATAAGGAGGACCATGATGTTGTGGGCCATTTCTTCTTACTTCCAGAACCGGGCTCACTGGATACGATATTAACTGCACTTGGGGTGAGTTTTTGATGAGTACCATAATCCAGGTTGGCATGGCGGATATGAAGATTGCCCGGGCTCCCGATCGCTTAATGACGGCGGGGTTGGGCTCTTGCATCGGCATTTGCATTTATGATCAGACGCTCAAGTTGGCGGGTCTGGCTCATATTATGCTGCCTTCCAGTACTCAGACGAAAAGTGCCCAAAACCGAGCCAAGTTTGCTGATTCGGCCATTGAATTGGTTCTGGAACAGATGGAAAAAAGCGGTGGGTTACGATCCCGTTATTTGGCCAAAATTGCCGGTGGAGCACAGATGTTCCAGTTCTCCGGCGAAAGCGACATCATGAAAATTGGAGCCCGAAATGCAGTAGCCGTGGAAGAACATTTAGCCAAACACCGAATTCGCCTGGTAGCCAATGATACCGGCGGCAATTACGGGCGTACCATAACCTTTGATCCGCTAAACGGTGAGTTGCTGATAAGGACTATAGGACATGGGGAGAGAATTATTTGAAAAATGAGCCGAACCTGCTCTGGCTTCAATTCAAAGAAGAAGACAGCCTGGAAGCCAGGGACGAATTAATTATTCAATATGCGCCTTTAGTCAAGTATGTAGCCAATCGTCTGGCTATTAACCTTTCCTCGGTCGTGGAGATTGACGAGCTTATCTCCTATGGCATCGAAGGGCTCATTGATGCTATGGAGAAATTTGATCACAAAAGAAATATCAAGTTTGAAACCTATGCCATCACACGCATTCGAGGGTCAATGATTGATGGATTACGGGCTATGGACTGGGTTCCTGTTTCTCTACGTCAAAAGAGCAAGGAATTGGAGAGAAGCTATGCCGGCCTGGAGGCCCGCCTGGGCAGATCGGCCAGTGATACTGAGGTTGCTCAGGAATTGGGCATCAGCCTGGATGATTTGTCCACCCTATTAAGGGAAGTTGCTGCAACAACGATAATATCATTAGATGACTTTCTCCCTGGGGAAGAAGGGGATGATAGTAAAAAACGCATCGTCGATATCCTTCAAGATGACGATGCGGTGGATGCCCTGGAAATGGCTGAGTTTATGGAAGTTAAGGAAACCATGGCCCGGGCCATTGCACGCTTGCCGGATAAAGAAAAGACTGTTGTCTATCTATATTATTATGAAGGATTGACTTTGAAAGAAATCGGCGCTGTATTAACCCTATCCGAATCACGCATCTCTCAACTACATACCAAGGCAATCCTCAGGCTGAGAGGCAGTCTAAGTAAAAAGAAGAATATATTTCGATAAAGGGGGGCACCAACTTGGATGAGATTCAGAACAAGGATGGTTCTGCCAAGGTGCACCTGGATCACAGCAAAATGACAGCTTCTCTGGAGGTTGCGTCGCCCACCGGAAACGGCAAGGCTTGCACACTGGAACAGGCTTTTGCTGCTTTGAAGGATCAGCAGGTGGTCTATGGAATCAAGGAAGAGCAGGTGCGTGATGCTCTATTGCCTCAAAATTGGGATGGCCGGGTAGTCGTTGCCCAGGGGCAAGCACCAGTGGATGGACAGCCGGCTCGTTTGGAATATCGGTTTCCTTTGCCCGGCCAAAGACTGGCACCCCGGATTGATGATAAAGGAAATGCCGATTATCATAATGTGGGATTGATTAATAATATCAGCCGGGGAGAACTCCTGGTCTTGAAGACTCCAGCTGAACCTGGAGTGCCCGGCTATAATGTTCTGGGAGAGCCTATACCGGCCAGGCCAGGAAAGGATCTGGTTTTCCCCCGGGGTAAAAATACCGTAGCCAATCAAGAGAATACCCAGCTCTTTGCTGCTGTCGACGGACATGTAAGCCTGGTAGGAGGCAAGGTCCTGGTCAACCCGGTATTTCAATTAGAGGGTGACGTGGATTTCTCTTCCGGGGACATTAACTTTATTGGCAATGTTGTTATCAATGGTGCCATAACATCAGGATTCAAGGTGCAAGCTGCCGGGGATATAGAAATAAGAGGATTTATTGAGAATGCCGAGGTGACCGCTGAAGGAAGCATTCAAGTTCATGGAGGTATCACCGGTGGCATCAAGTGCCTGGTCAAGGCTGGAGAAAATCTCCAGGCTCGCTTTGTAGAAAACTCTCGCATAGAGGCAGGGAAAGATATATTTATTCGCGAAGCCATCATGCAATCCCAGGTAAGAGCTGGTGGCAACGTTAAAGTGATGGATAAGAGGGCCATTATTGTCGGTGGAGTGATCCAGGCGGGCCAGGAAGTGGAATCCAAAGTGCTGGGATCCCAGCTGGCTACCCAGACCATTGTGGAAGTCGGGGTAAATCCTTATTACCGTGAAGAATTTCATCGGCTTACGAAGCTGTACGGAGAGAAAAAGAAGGCACTGGATAATCTTAGCCATAATGTAACCATCATCCAAAAATCCGGAGCAGCTGTTGACCAAATGGATGAGAGAAAGCGTCAGCTGCTATTGCGCATCCTGGATGATTACAAAAAGGTGCGCCAGGAAGTCCAGGAGATGGAAGAACGTATGGTGTTCCTGGAACAGGAGTATGAAAAAACAAACAATGCCCGCATTTCGGTTTGGGAGACCGTATACCCCGGGGTTCGCCTTTCTATCGGTCAATGCGTCCATGTAGTCAATGATCCCATTAAATATTCAGCTTTTATCCTCGATAAAGGTGAAATAAAAGCGACTTCGCTTCGATAGAACGGAGGGGCGGCGCCATGAGTATCAGGAGTGTAGATATGCAGGTCCTGGTTCAAAAAGTTGGCGACATTTCTCGCATTCAACAAACACATCAGGTTGAAGAGAACAATCGTCAGCAGGAATTCAACCAGGCCATTGTTCAGCAGACTGACCATAATTCCAAGGAAGTGAACCAGTCGCTGCGCAGTGAGGAAGCCTATGTCCATGAGCGCCAAGAAAAGCAAAAAAAAGAAGAAAAAGGACAAGAAAAAAAAGGAAAAAAGGAAGACACAGCGAATACCGACAATAAGAGCCAAAATATGAGCCAGTCAGGACATAGACTGGATATCACTGTTTAAGGCGGTGGGAACATCATTACCGTTGTCTGTATTACAGCTGGTCTTTTAATTGTGGCAGCTTTTTATAGTATTAGCCACCAAAAAATGTATATGGATGCCTGCTCACGAGAACTGCAGGACAGTCTGTTACAAGCGCAGGAAGTCAAATGCGATCTAGAAGAGATCATGCATAATACCTTGGTTTTAAGTCAGCAAATTGCCGATGACCTGGAAAGAAAACTGCACCCTAAAATCGTTGCGAAAGAAAATACGGACAGCGGGTTGCCCCATCAGAAGACCCAGATGCTGGTAGGTCTGCAACAGTCTTCATTGTCCGCGAGACGCAGCGAAGATTTTGTCGAAGGAAAGATGCGAGTGCATGAGCTGGCCGATGAAATTGGAGTAAGCAGTAAAGAGCTTCTTTTGACATGCATACAGTTAGGATTCCCGGTCCGGCATCATATGAAGATATTAGATGAGGAGCAAATTCGGCGTTTGCGGGAACACTTCTTCGGTCAGCAACCGGCGGGTCTGAATGATGATAATTCCCTGCAAGTGGTAGAAGATGGGATTCAGATGATGACCAATCAAGACCAGGAGGCTTTACCGCTAAAATATTCAATAGCCAACCAGGGGAGTAACTTTTCCCTGGAAGAAATTAAAAATGCTCATCCTTATATTGCGGTGCGCACCCTCAGTGAGCAAGGTTATCAGGCCAAAGAGATCGCCCGCATCCTTGATCGAGGTCAAGGAGAAGTAAATTTGATTCTCAACCTATCCCGGAAAAAAATAGGATAGGAATAGTAAACGAGATGCCAGTGTGGAAGGGGACGGTCCTTCTCCACGTTCCCTGGAATTGTGAAAGGAACGTGGAGAAGGACCGTCCCCTTCCACACTGGCATCTCAATCCACGGCTGGTAAACAATGTATAGACATTTAATGATTATTGAAGAAATTTAAGGGAATAAATTGATTGCAAATTATTATCATTATATCTAAAATAAAAGAGGTTGATGTAAAATGTTGGAAATTGCGAAAAAATATAGGACCAAGATCCCGGTAGTTATAAATATAATAGGTTCCTTTAATTTAGAAACATGATTTATCTGAGGGCCAGGAGGTGAGTTATAGGAAGACAAGCCTTTGTGTTATTACTGCCACAAGCTGAAAATAGAGAACCTGTCTCCAGAAAAACAGGCCGGTTAACCACGTTTCCCGTTAAAAACGAGGCTGAAAAAGGAGAGCCTGACTTCAGAAAAACGCAGGAAAACCACGTTTTACTTGGAGGGATTTTTATGGGTAAATCATACCGGAAAGCTTTTTCACTTTTGATGTCCCTGGCATTATTGCTTGTAGTGTTTCCAGCATCGGCATTTGCTGCAAACAGTTCGCTTCCCGTAACTGTTAATCTGATGTCTGGAGGTACAACTGTCGGACAGGTTCAAGTAACTGCTGTTGATAGTTCAACGATCAAGGTAACCTATACCATTGCTGCCACCAAGGCCTGGACATCGACTAACAAGGACGGTTTGGTTCTAAAGCAAATCACATTTAAGGCCATGGATGGTCTGGTCGAAAAGCCTTATCAGCAATCCTTTAAAACATCAGATGCAGCCAGCTCAGCAGATCTAAAAACCAGTTATTTCTTTAATCTCGCGGTCTCCAACCTGAAATCCTTTACCGCCGATGCTGTGGTGGTTAATGTAAAAGGTCCCACTCCGGTTAGCCACCCGCTGACCTTGGTCAGCGGAACGAATGACGGAACCAACGGCAAATTGGTTAACCCTATACCGACCGCCTGGAGTTCAGGCTCTACCGGTCATGCTGATACCAATACAAAGAACCTTATTGCTGCATTAACAAATGCAGGTGCCGATTGGATATGGAAAACCGCTACGGTGAGTGCTCCTGTAACCGGAGAAGTTTATGATTATTCCAGAGACTTTGAAATTCCGGACTATGCTGCAATTACCGCAGGAACGTTAGAGGTGGTATGCGACAATGCATTTATTGGCCAAATAAATAATAAATATGCTACTTCCGACGATTTCAGCTCTCACAATTACATGGAAAACAAACTAAATATTACTCCGGGCAGTTCCGTAATCGACAATATGAATTACTCCTTTGCGCACCTGACAGCCAATACAATCAATAACCCTTACTTCACAGAAGATGTAGTTTCCAGTGGTGGCTGGGGTATAGCCCCTTCTTCTACCACAAAGGATATTAAAGCTTATCTTAAAACAGGTAGCAACACACTTGAAGTGAAAGCTATGAATGAGTACATGGGTCCTCTGGACTCTGGGCAAAGCAACGGCGACACTACCAGCAACCCAGCCGGCCTTCTGTACCGCCTGAGTGTCACCTACACAACCAGCTTTACTGCCGGCACCCCTTACACAGCCTCAGCACAATGGACAGCACCCATCCCGACCTACCAGGTATTCTATAACGGGAACGGCAGTAACGTAGGAATCGTTCCCACCGACAGCAGTACTTATGTAACGGGAGCAACCGTCCATGTAAAGGATCCTGGTACGATGAGCAGAACAGGCTTTACCTTTGCAGGGTGGACTGAAGCCCAGAATGGAACCGGGACAGTTTATCAAGCAAATAATACCTTCCTTATGGGCACGGCGAATGTTACGCTCTACGCGCAATGGACGCCCGTTCCGGTCTACTACACCGTGACCTTTGTAACCAATGGTGGTTCGCCTGTACCCCCTCAACAGACAGTGATATCCGGTGGTCTTGCCACAGTGCCAGATCCGGTACCAGCCAGATCGAATTACAAATTTGCCGGTTGGTATGACATTAGCCTGACCAACGCCTATGTCTTCTCGACCCCGGTAACCCACGATATCACCCTGTATGCTAGCTGGACACCGACAGACCCAGGCGGCGAGAGCTTCCCTATATTCTGGGCTACACCCAGCTTCTTTGAGCTGTTCTGAGATTAAGTTAATGTTTAGTCATTGAATCCAACGCTAGAATCATCTCAGCCAATGTGAAAGGGCCGATTAATCGGCCCTTTCTTCTTATCGACACACGCGTGGAAGGGGACGGTCCTTCTCCACGTCCTCCGGAAGCGTGGAGAAGGACCGTCCCCTTCCACGCAACTCTTGAATTTCCCGAAAATTTTTCCCTGGGTATACTTTCTTGCCAATTTGGATAGATTTGTGATATATTATCTGATGGTGATTACGCACGCTGGCGGACTGGACGAAGGTGCTGGAAACAGTTGACGCCCGGGATGAGGCAGCGGAGGAAAATAACTAAAAGGAGGTATGACAGGTGTCAGTAATTACAATGAAGCAACTCCTGGAAGCAGGGGTGCATTTCGGACACCAGACTCGCAGGTGGAATCCCAAGATGTCAACATATATATATATGGAAAGAAATGGCATCTACATTATTGACCTGCAGCAAACCGTTAAGAAATTCGATGAGGCCTATGCCTTCGTGAAGAGCGTTGCCGCGGAAGGCAAAGGAGTGCTCTTCGTGGGGACCAAAAAACAGGCACAGGAGACCATCCGTGAGGAAGCCGGTCGTTGTGGTATGTTCTTTGTCAACCAGCGTTGGTTGGGAGGAATGTTAACCAATTATAAGACCATTCGCAAGCGGGTATTTCGACTTAAAGAACTGGAGCGCATGGAAGAAGAAGGTGCTTTCCAGGTCTTAAGCAAGAAGGAAGTGGCTCACCTGCGCAACGAGCGCGAAAGACTGGAAAGGTTCCTGGGGGGCATCAAAGACATGGATAAACTCCCGGGAGTGGTCTTCGTCGTTGATCCCAGAAAAGAAAAGATCGCTGTGGCGGAAGCCCGTAAATTGAATATTCCGGTGGTGGCCATTGTGGATACCAACTGCGATCCTGACGAAATAGACTATGTAATCCCCGGCAATGATGATGCCATTCGGGCAGTAAAACTCATCTCTTCCCGAATAGCAGACGCGGTCCTGGAGGGCAAACAGGGAGAACAAATGACTGCTTAAGTCATAGTGAGGGGTGATGGGGACTTTCCTCAGCACCCCTTTTTTACGAAAAGGCCAATGAACAGGGAGGATGCTACAGTGGAAATTACAGCAGGTATGGTAAAAGAGTTACGGGAAAGAACATCAGCAGGTATGATGGACTGCAAAAAGGCACTGCAGGCTACCGATGGAGATATGGAAAAAGCCATCGATGAGCTGCGGACCAAAGGGTTGGCCAAGGCCGCTAAAAAAGCGGGGCGGGTTGCCAGTGAAGGAATCGTCATTTCCTACATACATGGTGGGGGACGGATCGGAGTCCTGGTCGAAGTGAACTGCGAAACTGACTTTGTGGCCAAGACCAGTGAGTTTAAGGCCCTGGCCTACGATATTGCCATGCAGATTGCCGCTTCCAATCCTGAATTTATTAACCGTGAACAGGTATCTGAAGAAGCTATAGAACGTGAAAAGGCCGTAATCAGAGCCCAGGCTCTGGAAGAAGGCAAACCGGAAAAGGTTGTAGACAAGATGGTGGAAGGCCGCATTGACAAGTTCTTTAAAGAGAGCTGTCTTATGGAACAGGCTTTTATCAAGGACCCGGACAAAACCGTCCTGGAACTGATTCAGGAACAAATCGCCCGCATCGGTGAAAACATCAATGTACGGCGTTTTTCTCGCTATGAAGTCGGTGAGGGCATAGAAAAAGAAAAATCTGATTTTGCCGCAGAAGTTATGGCTCAGCTTAATAAATAAAGAAACCATGCCGGTAACTCGACCATGGGGAGATATCCAGGAGGGACAATTTTGCAGCACCCGAAATACAAACGCGTCGTATTAAAACTCAGCGGAGAGGCTCTAGCTGGCGAAAACGGATATGGCATCGATTATAAGGTGCTTTCTTCCATTGCCCGGCAGGTGGTGGAAGTTGTGCAAACTGGTGTGGAAGTTGCCATCGTTGTAGGTGGCGGCAATATATGGCGTGGTGTAGCTGGCAGTGCCCTGGGGATGGATCGAGCTACCGCAGATTATATGGGAATGTTGGCAACTGAAATCAATGCCCTGGCTTTACAGGATGCACTGGAAAAACTCAATATGGGGACTCGTGTTCTGTCAGCCATTGAGATGAAGGAAGTAGCGGAGCCATACATAAGGCGACGGGCTATTCGCCATCTGGAAAAGGGGCGTGTGGTGATTTTTTCAGCCGGCACCGGGAATCCCTATTTTTCCACAGACACCGCAGCGGCCCTGCGATCGGCGGAAATTGAAGCGGATGTAATCTTGATGGCAAAGAAAGTGGATGGAGTCTATGATTCCGATCCGCGCCTTAATCCTCAAGCTAAAAAGTATTCGGAACTCAAGTATATGGACGTCATTAACCAGGGCCTGGGGGTTATGGATTCCACCGCGGCGTCCCTGTGTATGGACAACCAGATTCCTATTATTGTCTTTGATCTAACCAGTGACGGTAATATTATGAAAGCAGTGGTTGGTGAACATATCGGCACCTATGTAGGGAGGTAAGACCATGATCAAGGATATGATTAACGATACGGAAAACCGCATGAAAAAGACCATTGAGCACCTGACCCAGGATCTGGCCTCATTGCGCGCCGGGCGTGCCAATCCAGCCATGGTCGATCGGGTGGTGGTGAACTATTACGGGCAGCCCACCCCCTTGAATCAACTGGCTAATATCGCGGTACCCGAGCCCCGCCTATTAGTGATTCAACCCTGGGATAAGAGTAGTATAGCCGATATTGAAAAGGCGATCATGAAATCCGATCTGGGGATTAATCCGTCCAACGACGGCAATGTGATTCGCCTGGCGATTCCTCAACTCACCGAAGACAGAAGAAAGGAAATCGTCAAAACAGTCAAGAAGCGGGGAGAAGAGGCCAAGGTAGCAGTGCGTAATATCCGTCGCGAGCAAAATGATCTAATGAAATCCAGTGAAAAAGAAAAACTTATCTCCGAAGATGAGGGTAAAAAAGGCATGGATGAAGTGCAGAAGATCACGGATCGCTATATCAAGGATGTTGACGCCATCATCACCGCCAAAGAGAAAGACATTATGGAAGTATAGTTTTGTGGTTTGAATTGGCGGCAGCAATGGTTATAATTATGATAATGCCAGCCCCCATCCGGGGGCTTTATAGTTTAGAACCGGATATATCGGCCAGTATTGCATCTTGGTGACGGCCTTCTCGGACCTATCGAAAGATCGGTCCGCTTGTCCGGAGAGAAAGTGAGTCGTGTACCTGTGGCCCCAAAAAAGGACCAGCCGGTCAGTCTGATCAAAAAGGAAAACCTCCCCAACCACGTGGCGATCATTATGGATGGCAACGGACGCTGGGCACGGAAAAAACTCCTACCCAGATCCATGGGGCATCGGGCCGGGATGAGTGCCCTGAAGGAAGTGGTAAAAGCCTGTGATGAGTTCGGCATCAAGGTGTTGACCGTTTTCGCCTTTTCTACCGAGAACTGGAAGCGGCCCCACGATGAAGTTGACTTTCTCATGCGTTTACTGCTGGAATTCCTGCACAAAGAGCTTCGAGAACTGCATGAGCAACAGGTCTGCATCCATATACTGGGGGATTACAAACCTTTACCGACCGATTGCCGGGATGTGATTCAGGAAGCCCTGAAGCTTACTGAGGACAACCCCGGTCTCATTTTTAATATTGCATTGAACTATGGCTCGCGGCATGAAATCGTGCGGGCGGTCCGGACATTGGCAACCCGGCTCATGGCAGGGGAGTTGGAAACGGATCAGATAGACGAGAAAACCATTTCCGAAGCGTTATATACCGGAGGCTTACCCGATCCGGATCTGCTTATCAGGACAGCCGGGGAGATGCGTCTGAGCAATTTTCTCCTATGGCAGATTGCTTATGCTGAGCTCTGGGTGACAGACTGCCTTTGGCCCGACTTTTCACGGGAAGAGCTGGCACGGGGTATCGTAGCTTATCAGGGAAGGGAACGGCGCTTTGGCGGATTAAGCCAGGGACAGGACGGTTGAAATGCTGAAGATACGGATATTAAGCTCTGTAGTGGGGATCCCTATACTAATCGGTCTGCTATATGCCGGTGGTCTCTATTGGACCGGACTTTTCACTTTGTTAGCACTGGTTGCGGTTTTTGAATATTTGCACATGCTGCGTCATATAGATCTTCACCCCCTGATACTTCCGGCTCTGGCCGCCACCCTAATCCTGGTCTTTGCCTCTCACTTATCTCCTTATTTGAATATCCTGTTCCTCCTGGTTCTTATTCTTACCATAGCCCAAGCGGTAATGGCTTATCCGCGATTCTTGTTGGCCGATGTTGCTTTTAGTCTGTTTGGATCCCTCTACATCGGTTTTCTTATGGGTTTTGCTCTGCGAATCGGCGACCTGAGAGACTCATTCCCGATCATGATTCTGTGTCTCCTGATCACCTGGGGTAGTGATACTGGCGGATATGCCTTTGGCAGTATATTCGGTCGTCACAAGATGACCCCCAATCTGAGCCCCAAAAAGACCTGGGAGGGAGCCATCGGGGCCCTCTTCCTGTCCGCCCTGGTAGCACTGGTTTTTTCCTTGGTGTTCAAGGGACGGGTACCAACCGCATATATATTATTGCTGGGTCTGGGAGGAAGCATCATGGCTCAGCTCGGGGACCTCTTTGAATCTGGTATAAAGCGCTACACCGGAGTCAAGGATAGCAGCCAGCTTATACCCGGACACGGTGGGGTTCTGGATCGCATTGACAGCTTTCTTCTGGTCCTGCCCCTGGTATACATGTTCTTTTCCTATGTCGGCTGAACGATTTCGGTGTATTGTGAGGTGGATGGATGGATCCGGAATTGCAGAGATATCTTAAAATTTTAGTAAGGCTTGCCTCCCTGGTTCTGGCGTTACTGGCCTTATACCTGCTTTTTGTTTATCTGCTGCCTGCTCTCGGCCGGATCTTAGTCCTGGTTCCAGTTTTGTTCCTGCCATTTATATTTGCTTTAATTCTGGCGGTGCTTATTGAACCGGTGGTAAACTTCTTTGAAGTACGCCTTCGCCTGGGTCGAAACCTGGCGGTGTTCATCAGCCTCTTTCTGGTAGTGGGAGGTTTGATCCTGGTTCTGGTTCTGGTCGTTTCCAAGATAATCAATGAACTGTCCGGCCTTTATCCCCTGGTTGCCACCTATTCTGATCAGGTTATCAAACGTTTTGTGACGACGATCAGCGACTTGAAGTTAATCTATCTGCAGATGCAGCTGCCTCCGGAACTGCAATCCACCCTTCAGGGCAACCTGGAAAGGGGCATCGCCCTTCTGCAAAATCTCTTGAGCGGAAGCATCAATTTGCTGGTCCAGGCTTTTGCCTTTTTGCCCAATGCGGCCATTTTTTTAATGATCGCCACAGTGAGCACCTACTTTATGGTCAAAGACCGGGCCCTGCTGCGAACCGTTGTGCTTATGAACCTGCCCGTCCAAGCTCGTACCAAGACCCGCAATGTGGTGGCAGAGTTATTCAAAGCCCTGGTCGGTTTTGTGCGCGCTTACAGCATCCTGATCTCCATAACCGGTATAATAACCATGATCGGGCTGCGCATCCTGGGATTTGAATATGCCTTGATCCTGGGTATCACGGCCGGTCTGCTCGACATCCTTCCCATCCTGGGACCAGGGGCACTCTTTCTACCCTGGATTGCATGGGAATTCATGAACAACCATACTACGGCAGGTATCAGCCTCTTGTTGTTATATTTGGCGACCTCGGTAATGAGGCAGTTCTTGGAACCGAAAATCGTAGGGGATAATATCGGACTGCATCCTCTGGCCACACTGGTTTCCGTTTATGTGGGCTTACAGTTAGCCGGATTTTATGGTGTGATCCTGGGCCCCATATCGGTGGTGATTTTTATGGCCTGCTACCGGGTGGGCATTTTTGATCGGTTTAATTGGAGGAAGAATTAATGAATTCGGTAATGAAAGTTGTCATTCTTGGGTCCACCGGGTCGATCGGTAAACAAGCCCTGGATGTGATTGATCGGAATCCCCAGGCTTTTAAGGTAGTGGGCCTGGCAGCCCAGGAAGTCGACCAGTTGGCTGCCCAAGCTGAGAAATACAAACCTCTGGCTATAGCGGTGGGTGATGAGGAACGCTATTCAGAATTGAAAGAGCGCACCGGACGGCAAAGCCGGGTCCTGGCCGGTGTATCCGGTTTAAGCGAATTGGCGGCCCTGCCTGAGGCCGACACCGTACTGGTGGCTGTAAGCGGTGCAGTGGGGATTCTTCCCACCCTGGCAGCCGTGCAGGCGGGGAAAAGAGTAGCCCTGGCTAATAAAGAAACCCTGGTGGCTGCTGGGGATCTAGTCATGGAAATGGTGAAGGAAAAGGGCGTTTTACTAATTCCAGTGGATAGCGAACATTCCGCGGTTTTTCAGTGCCTGGCCGGTGAGACCGACAACCTGGAAAAAGTATGGTTGACTGCATCCGGCGGACCCTTCCGGGAATACAGCCGAGAGCAACTGGAGCATGTTACGGTTGACATGGCTTTACGACATCCCAACTGGGCTATGGGACCCAAAATTACGGTTGACTCGGCCACTATGATGAACAAAGGCCTGGAGGTTATTGAGGCACATCACCTTTTTGCAGTAGACTATAAAAGGATACAGGTGCTTATCCAGAAGGAGAGCATCATTCATTCTATGGTGGAACTTCGGGACGGGGCTTTTTTAGCTCATATGGGCGTGCCCGACATGCGCATTCCCATCCAGTATGCCCTGACTTATCCAGAACGCTGGATTTCACCGGCCAAATGCCTGGATTTCACCCAACTGCAAGCGATTCATTTTGACCGACCCGATCTGGAGCGGTTTCCCTGTCTGGGGCTGGCTTATCAGGCTGGTTCAATGGGAGGCACCATGCCGGCTGTTCTTAATGCCGCAAATGAAACAGCGGTCGAGGCCTTTCTCCAGGGCCGGATTCCTTTTACCCGGATCGCTGTGTTGGTGGAGCAAGTAATGAGTCGACACCAGGTAATTACGCATCCAAATCTGGAGACCATCCTGGACGCAGACGCTATGGCTCGACAGACCTGCTCATCTCTAATAGTAACGGGGGGTAGAATATGAGTGTTTTAATCACCTTAATTGTAATTGCCGTACTAGTTTTGGCCCATGAATGGGGCCATTTTATGGCAGCGAGAAAAATCGGAATTCCTGTATACGAGTTTAGCCTGGGTTTTGGTTATAAGGTCTGGTCTACGGTTAAAAACGGAGTGCAGTATTCCCTGCGTATCGTTCCCATCGGGGGATTTGTCCGTATGGCCGGGGAGGAACCCGAGGATCAAGACAATCCGGGAGGATTCGCCAAGCGCACCCCTCTGGAAAAGTCGATTGTCTCTTTAGCCGGTCCTTTTATGAACTTTTTCCTGGCTTTTTTGATTTTTATCGTCTGCTATGCCGTTATCGGCATTCCGGAGAGCACCAACCAGCCGGTCATCGGTAAAGTGATGGCTGGAAAACCGGCTGCTCAGGCGGGATTACAGGCCGGGGACCGCATCATTTCCATCAATGGGGAGCAGTTGACCACCTGGGAAGATATCGATCGTTTTACTGGAGCCGAACAACCGCAGTCCCTGCAGTTTCAGGTGGAACGGCAGGGTAAACAGCTGTCTTTCTCAATTACACCGGATAAGTTGGACCTGAGCGGAAAAATGGGAATAGGAGTCATAAACTCTTTTGTCAACCACCGGTTTGGTATTCTTGAGTCTTTAAAGATCGGGCTGCAGCAGACCTATCAATGGACCATTTTGCTGCTTTCCTCCCTGGGAATCATATTAAAAGGAGGAGCCACCATGTCTGACCTGGCCGGTCCGGTCGGGATCACCCGCATGGTGGGAGAATTTGCCCAGATAGGCTTGGTATCCCTTTTGAATTTCGCCGCTTTCCTCAGCATAAATCTGGGCATCATGAACCTCTTGCCCATCCCGGCTCTGGACGGCAGCAAGATCGTTTTTGCCGTTGTGGAGACCGTTCGGCGCAAGCCCATGGATCCAGACCGGGAAGGCTTTCTTAATTGGCTGGGTTTTCTCTTCCTGATGTTAGTCATGGTGGTCATCACCTATAATGATATCGTCAAGCTATTCAAGGGATGATGTGATGCGTAGAAAAAGCAGGGTAGTTCATATCGGCTCATTGGCGGTGGGTGGGGACAATCCGGTAGTGGTTCAGTCTATGACCAACACCGACACCAGGAATGTCAAAGCCACTGTTGAGCAAATTGACGGACTGCAGCAGGCAGGATGTGAGCTGGTGCGGGTGGCGGTTCCCGATCAGGAAGCCGCAGAGGCCATCCGGATGATCAAACAGCAGATATCATTGCCCCTGGTGGCCGACATTCATTTTGATTATCGTCTGGCTTTAGCCAGTGTGGAAGCGGGTGCCGACGGTTTACGCATCAATCCTGGCAATATAGGCAGCCAGGAGCGTGTGCGCATGGTTGTCAAAGCCTGCCAGGATCGACATCTACCCATCCGTGTCGGGGTTAATGCCGGCTCTCTGGATAAGAAGCTTTTGCAAAAATATGGCGGGGTATGTGCGGAAGCCATGGTGGAAAGCGCCTTGGATAATATAAAAATTCTCGAAGATATGGATTTTACCGACATCAAGATATCCCTAAAAGCATCATCAGCATTGCTTACTGTAGAGGCCTACCGCCTCATTGCCGGGCAGGTAGATTATCCCCTGCATTTGGGGATCACCGAGGCTGGCACCAAAGACCGGGCCTTGATTAAATCCGCTCTGGGCTTAGGCCTTCTGTTACATGAAGGCATTGGCGATACCATTCGAGTTTCCCTGACCGCCCCACCGGTAGACGAAGTGTGGGCTGCCTATGAGATCCTTAGAAGTCTGGGGCTGCGCCAGCGGGGGGTGGAGCTGATTTCCTGCCCAACCTGTGGACGATGTGAAATCGACCTCATTTCTACTGCTGAGGAAGTGGACAGGCAGGTGCGCTCCCTGAAAACCCCGTTAAAAATTGCGGTCATGGGCTGTGTGGTCAACGGACCTGGTGAAGCCCGAGAAGCCGATCTAGGGATAGCGGGAGGAAAAGGTCAGGGCTTATTGTTTCGCCATGGGGAAATTATCAAAAAGGTGGAGGAGAGCCAGCTGGTTGACCAGCTTTTGCAGGAAATTAGAAATATGACCGGTGACGAAGGAGGTTTATAAACGTGAAAGCATCTGAATTGTTTTTTCCCACACTCAGGGAGGTCCCGGCCGAAGCCGAGGTAGTAAGCCATCAATTGCTGCTCCGAGCCGGATTTATTAGAAAAGCCTCCGGGGGTGTATACAGTTATCTGCCCCTGGCCTACCGGGTAATCAAAAAAATTATGAATATTGTTCGGGAAGAGATGGACCGGGCGGGCGGACAGGAAGTCATGCTCCCTATCATTCAACCCCGTGAACTGTGGGAGAAATCAGGGCGCTGGGATGTATATGGAGACGAGATGTTTCGCCTCCAGGACCGGCATAAGCGCGACTTTGCCCTGGGCCCCACACATGAAGAAATCATTACTACCCTGGTGGACGGTGACATTCATTCCTATAGAGGGTTACCTCTGCTGTTATACCAGATACAAAATAAATACCGGGATGAGATCCGGCCGCGTTTTGGTTTGATGCGAGGTCGGGAATTCATAATGAAAGATGCCTATTCCTTTGACCTGGACGATGAAGGCCTGGAGGTCAGTTACCGGAAAATGTATCATGCTTATCATCGGATTTTCCAGCGCTTGCGGCTCGAATACCGGGTTGTGGAGGCAGACTCCGGCGCTATCGGAGGGAATGAGAGCCTGGAGTTCATGGTATTGGCTGATAATGGCGAATCAGAGATCGTATACTGCCAGAATTGTGATTATGCTGCCGACGTGGAAAAGGCTGTATGCCAGGCCGGGCCTGAAGACCTGATGGTGGAACTTGGGGAACGTCAAAAAAAGGAAACCATCGGCATGAAAACCGTTCAGGATGTGGCTAAGTATTTGAACATACCGGAATCCCAGGTTATTAAAACCCTGCTTTATCTTGCTGATGGAAAACCGGTAGTCGCAGTAGTACGCGGCGACCGGGAACTGAATGTGATTAAATTTCAGAATACGCTGGGCTGCTTTGAATTAGTTATGGCTGATGAAAAAGCCGCTAAGGAGTGCTGTGGAGCCAGCTTTGGCTCCTTGGGGCCGGTGGGCTTAGACTTACCGGTATATGCGGATCTGGAGGTCCAAACCATGAGGAATATGGTTTGCGGCGCCAATGAGAATGACTTTCACTATGTTAATGTGAATCAGGGCCGTGATTTTGCCCCCCTGGCTTGGGTTGACATACGCAATGGAGTAGCCGGTGATCCTTGTCCCCAGTGTCAGAGTCCTTTGCAGATGGTTCGGGGCATTGAATCGGGCCAGATCTTCAAGTTGGGAGATAAATACTCGAAAGCGCTGGGTGCTGCCATTCTGGACCAGAACGGTGAGAGCCGTACGATGATTATGGGCTGTTATGGCATCGGGGTCTCTCGTACCATGGCGGCAGCCGTAGAGCAGAAACATGATGATCAGGGAATTATCTGGCCCCTACCGATTGCGCCCTTTCAGGTTATCGTGGTTCCTGTTAACAGCAATAAAGAAGACCAGATGAAGGCTGCCCAGGCGATTTATGATGAACTCTCGGCCAAAGGAATTGAGGTCTTGTTGGACGACCGGGACGAGCGGGCGGGCGTGAAGTTTAAAGATGCCGACTTGATTGGCATTCCACTACGGATTACCATTGGGCCCCGGGCTTTGCAGGAAAATAAGGTAGAGATAAAGAAAAGATGGGAAGACAGTAATGAATTGGTGCCCCGGGATACTATTGTAGAAAAGGTGGAGGAGATCCTAAAAGGATGAGTATCTTAGAAATCCTATTTAAGCTGATTCTGGCCTGTATTCTGGGCGGTTTGATTGGCCTGGAAAGGGAAAGCCTCAACCGGCCCGCAGGCCTCAGGACATACACCCTGGTATGCGTGGGGTCCACCCTGGCTATGCTGGTGTCTCTAGACATGTACTACTCCTTTTACCAGACAGTCAATGCCGATCCGGGTCGAATCGCCGCTCAGGTTATTAGCGGAATCGGCTTCCTGGGTGCAGGCACCATCATGCGCGAAGGAGCTACCGTACGCGGGCTGACCACGGCGGCCGGCTTGTGGGCTGTGGCTTGTATCGGTCTGGCAGTGGGGGCCGGTCTTTATATCCCAGCGGTGGCCACCACCGCTCTGATTCTTTTTGTCCTCATTTACTTTGTCAAACTGGAAGATATCTTCTCGGGAATGCGCGAATTCAAAGGCATGGTTCTGGTGGTGGAAGACCGGCCCGGTGCCGTGGGTATCGTTGCCTCTATGCTGGGTGATTTGAATGTTCTGATCAAAGACATTCAGCTGACCCGCCTGGATACCGGCGATGACCTGGAGGTCGAACTGCTGGTGGAATTGCCGTCAGGAATGACCATCGACCATGTAATTGACGAGGTGTCCAAATCCAAAGGACTGCGCAGCATCGACCGTCTGAACTAAGAGGTTTGGGGACACACCTTCCCGCTAAGGTTGGGTGACACACCTCCTCTTCGAGAGAGGAATGTCCCCCTGTTACCGCCCTACAGGCGGTAAGGCATGAAAGGTATCCTTTGTTAATCCGGTAAGGAATGTCCCCATGTTGCTGCCCATTAAGGCAGCAAAGCACGAATGGGGTGCACCCTATTATCGAAAATCCCTTGTTCTAAGCAAAGTTTTAAGACTACTGGGGAGGAGACTCACCGTTGAATAAGGATTTCTATGCCTTCCTTTCCAGCCACGGTCTGCCCAATGTGCCGGATTGCTGGCAGCGAACCCGTTTGAGTAAAATTGAAGTACGACCAGCAAGGAAACTCTGGCGGATGCATGTGCTATGCCCGGAGCAGCCTGTGCCGGCTGAAATTATAGAACAGACCGTGCAGGGTCTTCTGGGTTCACTACCCTTTTTGGAACACCTGGAACTGCTGCCCCAACCAATGGATATAGAGAAAACCCTGGATCAAATTCTCAGCCAAGAGCAAGAAACGCTCCTGGCCGGTTTCCTTGCCGGCGAGATATACTGGCATATTGAAAACAATCACCTGGATCTGTTTTTCAATAATGAAGACGGTTATGCCCGGGCTTTGGAGTCGGAGCTGTGCACTCGCCTGGCTAGCTGGTTCTGGGATGCCTACCGCCTGCGGGTGGTGGTTAGAGCCCGTTCCTCGCAAAATCAGGTCCAGGAGCCTCGTCAGGCGGCTTACATTCCCCAAAAAGAGCTTACCCTTTTGACCGCCAGTCAGCCTGATCCCCGGAAGAAAAAGAACGGCTTTCGGAAAAATGGTTCAACGAACCTGGAAGAAGGCTCTCTTATGGACCTGGCTGAACTGGAAGATGGCCTGCGCAATGCTCTGGTTGAAGGGGAGATATGGGATAAGAAAGCCTCCATCCTGAGAGACGGACGCCAGGTATCCACCTACTATCTGACCGACAGCCGCGACAGCTTGATTATCAAGGCTTTTTATGATGACATTAAGCAGGACCGGATCCAGGTTGGAGACTACATCCGCGTGCGGGGCAGTGTCCGCCACGATGCCAACCTTCGTGAAATCGTGCTCTTCCTTGAAGCCTACCAGCAGGTGTCCAGACCGGTTCGCCAGGATGACAGCCCCCGAAAAAGAGTAGAGCTGCATGCCCATACCAAGATGAGCTCCATGGATGGTTTGACTGAAATCAAGGAATTGGTTAAAAGAGCTGCCCTGTGGGGGCATTCGGCTCTGGCTATCACCGATCATGGCTGCACCCAGGCTTTCCCTGAAGCCTATCAAGCGGCCAAAAAATATAATATGAAGATTATCTATGGAATAGAAGCCTACCTGGTAGAAGAAGACAAACGGGAACGTCCTTTTCACATCGTTCTCCTGGCTCGCGACACGGTAGGCTTAAAAAACATATATCGTCTGGTGACCGCCTCCTATTTGGAGCACTATTATCGCTTCCCTAAAATCCCCCGGGAGCTCTTGGCCCAGCACCGCAGCGGACTGCTGCTGGGTTCGGCTTGTGAAGCGGGGGAATTGTTTCAGGCTCTTCTGGGTGGAGTTGGGGACCGGGAGCTGGAGGAAATTGCCTCCTTTTATGACTACCTTGAGGTGCAGCCGCTTGGCAACAACGATTTCCTGCTGCGCGAAGGCCGGGTTTCATCCCAAGAGGATTTGGAAAACATGGTGAGACGCATTATCGAGCTGGGCAAACGGCTGGGCAAGCCAGTGGTAGCCACCGGGGACGTGCATTTCCTGGATCCCGAGCATGAGATTTACCGCCGTATTATTCAATCCGGACAAGGTTATGAGGATGCCCAGGTCCAGGCGCCGCTCTATTTCCGAACCACCGAAGAAATGCTGGCTGAATTTGCTTTTTTGGGAGAGGAAGACAGCCAGGCACTGGTCATCGACCATCCTGCTCACCTGGCGGAGATGGTTGACAACATCAAACCGGTTCCGGATGGCTTCTATCCCCCAACGATTGATCGGGCTGAAGAAGAGATCAGCAGCTTAACCTGGGAACAAGCTGCCGTCCTGTACGGCTCACCCCTGCCTGAGCTGGTGAAAGCGAGGATTGAGCGGGAACTGGATGCCATCACCCGCCACGGCTTCAGTGTGCTCTATTTAATAGCCCAAAAACTGGTAAAAAAGTCCAACCAGGACGGTTATCTGGTCGGGTCCCGGGGGTCAGTAGGATCTTCATTTGTTGCATATTTAACAGGAATTACGGAAGTAAACCCGCTGACCCCCCATTATGTCTGCCCGGCTTGTTCACTGACCCACTTCCCGGAAGAGAATGCAGCGAAATGTGGGGCAGATATGCCCGAGGCTGATTGCCCGGCTTGCGGACAGCCGATGCGCAAAGAAGGATTTGATATTCCCTTCGAGACGTTTCTGGGATTTGAAGGGGATAAGATTCCCGACATCGACCTCAATTTTTCCGGGGAATATCAGAATCGTGCCCACCAATATGTGGAGGAACTCTTCGGCAAGGAGAATGTCTTCCGAGCCGGAACCATATCCACCATAGCCGACCGGACTGCGTATGGTTTCGTGCTTAAATTCGCTGAAGCCAAGCAACTGCAGTTAAAAAATTCAGAAATCAATCGCCTGGTGCGTGGTATCAGCGGGGTTCGCAGGACCACTGGACAGCATCCCGGAGGTCTGATCGTCGTACCGCGCGAGAGTGATATTCATGATTTTACTCCCCTCCAGCATCCAGCGGAAAATAAGGAGTCCGGGGTAATCACTACCCATTTTGAATACCATGCCATTGGGGATCAACTGGTCAAGCTCGATATTCTGGGCCATGACGATCCCACTGTGATCAAAGAGCTGGAAGACCTGACCGGCATCCGGGCAGCGGGGATCAGTCTCAGTGAAGAAAACACCATGAAGATTTTCTCCAGTGTAGAGCCCCTGGGCCTTAAGCCTGAAGCCATCGGGTCTACAGTGGGAACTTTTGGCATACCCGAATTCGGGACCCGTTTTGTGCGCCAAATGTTGGAAGCCACCCGGCCAACTACCTTTGCCGAGTTGGTCCGTATCAGCGGCCTTTCCCACGGAACTGACGTGTGGATCAACAATGCTCAGGTTTTGATCAGCCAGGATGTGGCGCCTCTCAATGAAGTGATCTGCACCAGGGACGACATTATGACCTACCTGATCCAGCACGGTCTGGAGAAAAAGCAGGCCTTTAAGATTATGGAAAATGTCCGCAAAGGCAAAGGCCTTGATGGGGAGATGTCGGAATGCATGCTCTCTGGCGGGGTTCCCTCCTGGTATATCGATTCCTGCCGGAAAATCAAGTACATGTTTCCCAAGGCCCATGCTGTGGCCTATGTAACGATGGCTTTTCGCATCGCCTATTTTAAGGTCTATCATCCCCTGGCTTTCTACGCCAGCTTTTTTTCCGTGCGGGCCGAGGATTTCGAAGTTGAAGTCATGCTCAAAGGATGCGATGCACTGCACCGGCGTATTCGGGAGATAGAGAAAATGGGGAATGAAGCATCTCAAAAGGAACGCAAGCTCTTGCCCGTCCTGGAGGTAGCCATGGAAATGTGCGCGCGCGGTTACCAGTTCTGGCCGGTTGATATTTATAAATCGGAAGCAGCTAAATTTGTAATCCGGGATCAAGGGCTCTTACTCCCTTTTTCCTCCCTGCCCAATGTAGGAAAGAACGCGGCCGAAGGTATTGTGGCAGCTCGGGGAGAGCAGACCTTCATCTCTGTCGAAGACATGCAGGCCCGTACTCATCTGAATAAGACCAGTCTTGAGATACTCAGACAGTTTGACTGTTTGCATGATTTACCAGAGAGCAACCAGATTCAACTATTCGGCTGCTAATAATGACCTGTTCGCCCCATAATCCGGAGCAAAGCTTGAATAAAGCTGGCTATTTGTGATATACTTCTAATGAGCTTACTAATCGATGCGCAAGCACAAAGTGGGAAAAAACCCACTTTTTCTATTGTGAATCGGGCAAACCGGGAATAACCCGGTTCATTGACAGGAGGAGTGGGCTTGACAAGATCCGGAATCGAACAGATAATTGCTCTGGTCGAGGGAAAACTAGAGCCTGAACAGATCGAATTAGTGGATATTGAGTACCGTAAAGAAAACGGGGCTCAAATATTGCGCATTTTTATCGACCGGGCAGAAGGAGTCAGCCTGGAAACCTGCAGCCGGGCAACTCGGATCGTCAAGGGTGTCCTCGATGCAGAGGACATCTTCTATGACAGCCTGGAGGTATCTTCCCCGGGATGGGACCGGGTTCTGAAGAAAGATAGGGATCTGCAGCGGTTCAATGGTGAAAGAATCCTGCTTAAGACCATAAAAGCCTACCCCGGACCGCGTACTATAATTGGGTGCCTGCAGGGATTTGACGATAAGGAGATTCATGTTCAGAATGATGAACAGTTCATCGGGGTTCCCCGGGACATGATTTCCGTTATACGCCTGCACCCTGAAATTTAGGAGGAGGAATCAATACAATGTCCAATGAGATGGTTCAGGCATTGAATGAGATAGAAAAAGAGCGTGGCATACCCAAGGAAGCTTTGATAGAAGCAATAAAATCAGCCTTGAACACCGCTTACAAGAAGAACTTTGGTTTAGCTCAGAATGTCAGCGTGGAGTTTGATGAGCTAACTTGTGAAGTGCGGGTTTATTCCCAAAAGCGGGTGGTGGAAGAAATCAGCGATCCGCGGATGGATATTCTCTGGGAAGAAGCCCTGGAACTGTATCCGGACTGCAAGTTGGACGAACTGGTTTACGTAGAAGCTACACCGGCTAACTTTGGGCGAATCGCAGCTCAGACCGCGAAACAAGTGGTAATCCAAAAGCTGCGTGAAGCTGAGAGAAGCCTTATTTACGAAGACTTCCTGAAAAGGGAAGGGGAAATCGTCACCGGTGTGGTGCAGCGCATTGAGTCCAGAACCGTCTATTTGGGGCTGGGGCGTACAGAGGGAATTATGCTGCCTCAAGACCAGATAAATATGGAACGCTACGAAGTCGGCCAGCGCTTGAAGGCCTATATATACGAAGTTAAGAATACTCCCAAGGGGCCCAATATATTTGTGTCCCGCTCCCATCCCTACTTTTTGCGCCGCTTATTTGAGCTGGAAGTGCCGGAGATCTACGACGGTGTTCTGGAGATCAGATCCATTGCCCGGGAATCGGGAGCGCGCTCCAAAATAGCGGTAAATTCCCTGGACGAAAAAGTGGATCCGGTGGGCGCCTGTGTAGGACCGCGGGGCTTACGGGTGCAGAATATCGTCTCCGAGCTGAATGGAGAAAAGATCGACATTATCAAGTATGATCGGGAAACGGAGCGTTATATCGCCAATGCCTTGAGTCCATCCAAAGTGGTCAGCGTGCGGTTACTTGAAGATGAGAAAGTGGCCCGGGTGGTGGTGCCCGATTATCAGTTGTCTCTGGCCATTGGCAAGGAGGGGCAGAACGCTCGTCTGGCTGCCAAGCTAACCGGTTGGAAAGTTGACATCAAGAGTGAGAGCCAGGTGACTGACCTCTTGGAGGAATATGAACCAGAGGAATATGAATCAGAGGAGTGCGAACCAGATGGGGAAGATGCGTAAGCTACCCCAGCGCATGTGTGTCGGCTGCCGGGAAATGAAAAACAAAAGGGAGTTAATTCGGATCGTGCGAACTCCGGAGGGCAATGTTGAAGTTGACCGAACGGGAAAGAGAGCAGGCCGGGGAGCTTACGTATGTCCAAGCCAGAATTGCCTGGATCAAGCGGTTAAAGGACAGCGTCTGCAAAAAGCCCTGGAAAAGGAGATACCGGCCGAGCTTCTACAGCGGATCAAAGAGGAAGTCACAGGCACTCCCTAAAAAAGGCGTGATAATAATGAAAGATATTTATGGTTTTCTCGGATTGGCTTGCCGTTCGGGGAAAATATCATCAGGGACCATGGCGGCCAGGTCCAGTATAACAAGCCGTCGGGCCAACGTTTTGATTATGAGTAATGACATATCACCGGCCAGCGGAGAAGCTCTCCGTGCATTGTGCCGGCGCTTTCGTGTCCCGTGGATGACCATGGGTGACAAATATCGGTTGGGCACCGCAGTGGGAAAAGCCTATCGAGTTGCAGTAACGGTCAATGATAAAGGGATGGCCGAAACGATATTAAAGGTCCTGAATGAAGCGGAAGAGGCAAAAAGCATGGGGGTGGATGAATGGCAAAAATAAGAGTTCATGAACTAGCAAAAGAAATAGGGGTGCCGAGCAAGGAAATGGTGGATATCTTGCAAGGTCTAGGTTTGGATATTAAAAACCATATGAGCACCATGGAGGATTCTCAGGCCGCCTGGGCTAAGAAGCGTTTGGGGAAACAGGAAGCACCCGGACCGGGTAAAGATGAAGCATCATCCCGGGAAGCGTCTCATCAAGAAGCAAAAAAACCGGCACCTTCGAAAAGCCCGGAAGGGAGAGCACCAGTTGCTGGCCCGAGCGGGAACAGTCCCTCGAGCCCGTCCTCAAATTTAGAGCGGTCTAATACTCCTTCCAGCAGGCCTGCTGCCACCCCGAGCAGACCGGCTGAACAGGGTATGCCTGCTAATCGCCCGGCTGCCTCAGCGCCCGGTAGAAATGCCTCTACCCCCGACAGACCTGGAGTTGCTCCCCGGCGTCCCGATGATTCCAGCAGACCGGGCGGTCCCGGCCCAGCTCGTCAGGATGATAGAAGGACTTTCGATAATAGAGGTCCCGGCGCGCCACGTGCACCGCAGGACCAACAACGTCCGCCTCAGGGTCAGCAGCGTCCTTTTCAGGGCCAACAGAGCCCCGCGCAAGGCCAACAGCGTCCGCCTCAGCAGGGCCAACGTCCGCCTCAGGGCCAGGGCCAACGTCCGCCTCAGGGCCAGCGGCCTTATCAAGGGCAACAGGGCCCCGCGCAAGGCCAACAGCGTCCATTCCAGCAGGGCCAACGTCCACCTCAAGGTCAAGGCCAGCGGCCTCCGATGAACAACGGCCAGCGTCCGCCCCAGGGTCAGGGCCAACGTCCTCCAATGGGTGGCGGCCAACGTCCGCCTCAAGGTCAGGGCCAGCGTCCCCCAATAGGCGGAGGCCAGCGTCCGACGCAGCCTCGTCCTGGTGTTGCTGCAGCGCCTGCTCCGGGTCAGTCACCTGGTAGACCACCTTTAAAAAAGGGACCCGGCAAACCTATGCATCCTGGCCAGAATCGGCCTCCTATTAAACGCCCTGAAGGTGCGAAAGACTATAGTAGGCCCCAGAGAAAATCGAGACACAAAAAGCGGCGGGAAGAGACTGTTCTAACACCCCCGTCACTCATTCAGATAGAAGATACCATCACGGTTCGTGAACTGGGCGACAAGCTGAACCGGAGTCCGGCTGATATCATGAAGAAACTGATGGAGCTGGGCATCATGGCTACCATCAACCAACCGATAGATTTTGATACAGCGGAAATACTGGCCAGCTTGTATGAAAGCAAAGTGGAACGGGTTTTATCTGCTGAACAGAAACTATTGGAAGAGATCGTTGACGACCAGGAGAGCCTGAAGACCAGACCACCGGTAGTGACCGTCATGGGCCATGTCGATCACGGTAAAACTTCCCTCCTGGATAGAATAAGGAAAGCCAATGTGGTATCAGGCGAAGCGGGAGGCATAACCCAGCACATAGGAGCCTATCAGGTAACCGCGCGTTCTAACCGCATTACCTTTATCGATACCCCCGGCCATGAGGCATTTACTGCCATGCGGGCCCGGGGTGCTAATTTGACGGACATTGTCGTCCTGGTGGTAGCGGCTGATGACGGTGTCATGCCCCAAACAATTGAAGCCATCAATCACATTCGCGCCGCGCGTGTTCCATTCCTGGTCGCGGTCAATAAGATTGACAAACCGGCAGCCGATGCGGAGAAGGTTATGCGCCAGTTGACCGAGCACGGCATCCTGGCTGAAGAATGGGGTGGAGACATCATCTTTGTGCCGGTGTCGGCCAAAACCGGTGAGGGTCTGGAGAACTTACTGGAGATGATCCTGCTACTGGCAGAAATGCATGATATCAAAGCCAATCCCGACCGTCCTGCCGAAGGAGTGGTTGTGGAGGGCGAATTAGATAAAGGACGGGGGCCTATCGCCACCGTACTGGTTCAGAAGGGCACCCTGAAGGTGGGAGACTACCTGGTAGCCGGTGTCAACTGGTGTAAAGTGCGGGCCATGACCGACTATCGGGGACGGCGGGTGGATAAGGCTCTTCCCTCCATGCCCATAGAACTTACCGGTTGGTCGGGTGTACCAGAAGCAGGCAGTAAAGTGCAAGCTTGTGACGAAAAGACAGCCAAAACTTTAACCAGTATGCGGGTCAGTGATAAGAAAATTGAAGAGCAGAGTCAAAGCAGTCGTATATCGCTGGATGATTTCTTCCGTCAGATGAAAGAGACGGAAAGCAAGGATCTTAACCTGATCGTGAAGGGAGATGTGCAGGGATCCATCGAAGCCCTGATACAATCCCTGGTACGTTTGAGCACCGATGAAGTGAAGGTGAATGTGATCCACTCGGCGGTTGGAGCCATTACGGAAACCGATGTCATGCTGGCTTCCGCTTCCAATGCGATCATCATCGGATTCAATGTGCGCCCGGAAACCAAGGCGCGCCTGTATGCTGAGGAAGAGAAGATTGATGTACGCCTCTACCGGGTGATTTATGAAGCCATAGAAGATGTGAAAAAAGCTATGGTGGGTCTACTGGATCCCGAATTCAAGGAAAAATATCTGGGCCGCGCCGAGGTCCGCGTGGTGTTTAAAGTTCCCAATTTTGGCAGTATCGGCGGATCCTACGTTCTGGACGGCAAGATTCAGAGAAACGCCAGTGTGCGGATATTGCGAGATGGGGTCATTGTTTTCGAAGGGAAACTGTCTTCACTGAAGCGCTTTAAAGATGATGCCAAAGAAGTTGTGGAGAATTACGAGTGCGGAATCGGCATCAAGGATTTCAATGACATCAAAGAAGGAGATGTCGTGGAAGCCTTTACCATGGAAGAAGTTCCTCGGGAGCTGTAAACAAAGAAAAATGCAAGAAATGGGGGATGGCAGGTGAGTAAGCGCCGCCAGGAAAGAATGGCCGTGGAATTCAAGCGCAGCCTATCCCAGATTTTACAGGAAGACATCAAGGATCCTCGTATCGATTTTAGCACGGTATCTATAACCCGGGTGGATGTCTCCAATGATCTGGGACACGCCCGGGTGAATATCAGTATTCTGGGAGATGCGGCTCGCCAGGAAGAGGTGATGGCCGTCCTGCAAAAAGCCAAAGGCCATATCCGCAGCCAGATGGCTCGGGAGTTCGAAGTGAGGCACTTCCCCGAACTGGAATTCAGACTGGATAAATCCATCGAGCATGGCATCCATATTTCCAACCTGCTCCAGGAACTGGGTGTCCAGCAGGAAGAAAAGGATGACCATGAATAGCATTGAGGAAATTGCCGGACAATTGCTGAAGGAACAGGAGTGGCTTCTAATCGGTCATTCCATCCCTGATGGAGATTGTGTCGGTTCCCTGTTGGGGATGGCTGGAGGACTGGCATCCCTGGGTAAAGAAGTCCGGATCCTCCTGCAGGACCCGATCCCCCACATCTATAATTATCTTCAGGGAATGGAAATGCTGGTCTCACTTGACCAGGTTAAGCTGGGAGCCGGGGGTATATTGTTCCTGGATTGTGCCGACCGGCAGCGAGTAGGGGATAGCGTTGACCAATGGCTCGGGGAGCAGAAACTGCCTACCGTAAATATCGACCACCATCTCGGCAACAACTTGTTTGCCGATTATAACTATGTAGATCATACAGCCGCCGCCGCCGGTGAGATTGTACTGCAAGTTCTGAAAGCCTTGAATGTTACAATAACGCCGCCCATTGCCGAAGCCCTCTTTGCGGCCCTGATCATGGACACCGGCAGTTTTCTTAATACCAATACCACCAGCCGTACTCTGCGCTTCGCAGCTGAACTCATGGACAACGGCGTGAGCCTGGATCGCACCCGGATCAATCTTTTCGAGTCTAAGACCCGTAAAGAGATTTTGCTTACCCAAAGAGCCTTGCGGCATTTAGATTTCAGTGATGATGGGCGCATCGCCTGGATGCTCCTGCCTTATCAGGACCTGATCGAGATTGGAGCTCTGGACCTGCATCCCGAAGGCCTGATCAACTACACGCGTATGATTCAAGGGGTTGAGGTGGGGGTCCTGCTGCGTGAGGTCAAGCCGGGTCTGATCAAGATCGGTTTACGCTCCCGGGGACAGGTGGATGTCGCCAGCCTGGCTGCCAAATTTGGCGGTGGCGGGCATCGAGCAGCAGCCGGAGCCCGTCTTGAGGGGACCCTGGAAGAAGTCAGGGAACGAGTGATCAACAAAATCAAGGAAGTGATTTAATACTTGCACGGCTTTTTAAACATCCATAAGCCGCAGGGGATGACTTCCTTTGATGTCATCCGCAGACTGAAACCACTACTGCCCCGCAGGCATAAGATTGGACATATGGGCACCCTGGACCCTATGGCTACCGGCGTCCTGCCTATCGCTATCGGCCAGGCCAGCAAATTGCTTTATTATATAGAAGACCAGAGTAAAGAATACGCCACGACAATGATGTTGGGAGCGGTATCTGACACCCAGGATATCTGGGGCAAGGTTCAGGCTACCGGCAGCACCTGTTTCGATATGACGGATTTGAAGGAACTCGTGGCTCGGTATAGCGGGGTTATCCAGCAGCTGCCCCCCATGTTTTCAGCGGTGCATCACCAGGGCCAGCGCTTACACGAACTGGCCAGGCAGGGAATAACCGTGGACAGAGAGCCCCGCGAGGTATTGATCGAGAGCCTGGAGATTATTGAGATCGAACCCGATCTGCCATATCCCAGGGTTCGACTGGCAGTAGCCTGCTCGCGCGGCACTTATGTGCGTACCCTGTGTCATGATATTGGAGAAGCATTAGGAACTGGAGCAGTAATGTCCGAACTCGTACGCACCCGTTCCGGGCCCTTCCAACTCCGGCAGTCAGTAACCCTGGAGGAAATCAGCCAGGAAGAGAATCGCCTGGAAGCGTTTCTCCTACCCCTGGATTATCCCCTGCAGGATTTACCCCGGGTGGAGTTTTCAGCCGCATTGGAACAGGCCTTTCGCCATGGTCAGCGGATCCAGTGGGATTCCCAGATCAACCCGGGGCATGTTCGGGTTTATAATCAAAATGAACAATTGCTGGGTATGGCCAATGCGGAAGAAGCTGATTCCGCTTGGGAAATCCGACCTTTACGCCTTATCACCTAGGATGGGAGAATTATCGATGCAGGTTATCTGGGAAGTGGATCAATACCAAAATAACACCGGACCTTTATTTCTAGCCCTGGGAAATTTCGATGGCGTGCACCGGGGGCACCAGAAACTTCTCACTACACTCATAGACCGGGCTCGGGCTGCCGGAGGGACAGCAGCCTCCTTTATATTTGAACCCCATCCCTCCAAGATATTGTTCCCTGATCGAGCTCCTCGGATGCTGGTCAGTGCCGAGCAAAAAGCCCGGCTGTTAAGAGAACTGGGAATGGACCTGCTTATTTACAGCACCTTTTCCCGGGAAATGGCGCGCTGGAGTCCGGAGGAATTTGTCCAGCAGATCCTGGTAGAGAAACTGCACGTTCAGGAAGTTTTTGTAGGTTTTAATTATTCCTTTGGATACCGCGGGGCGGGAAGCCCGGAAGACCTGAAGGAACTTGGTGAAACCTATGGCTTTCAAGTACATATTATCTCCCCGGTCAGCGTAAATGGAGAGGTGGCTTCCAGCAGTATGGTTCGCAGCTACCTGGAAGAGGGAGCAATTGAACGAGCCTTCGATATGCTGGGATATTACCCTTATATAGAAGGGACTGTTGTTAAAGGTGACGGCCGTGGAGGTGCTACACTGGGATTCCCCACTGCCAACCTCAAAGTGGATTCAGATATCATTGTGCCGGGTAAAGGAGTATATGTTGCAAGAGCTAAATTAAACGACCAACTCCTTCCGGCAGTAGTTAACATAGGCAATGTTCCTACTTTTCTTACCCAGGATGCAATTACCATTGAAGCGCATATTATTGATTTTCTGGGCGACTTGTATTGTAAAAATATGGGATTGATATTTTACCATAAAATCAGGGATGAGAAAAAATTTGACAATATCGAATCACTGGTAAAACAGATAGGCGCCGATCGGGATTTAGCCCGCGCTTATTTAAGCGCTCAGAGCGTGTAAAGGCCTTGATTCCTTCGTTTACATTTAGTAAGGGCTGTGCTACAATTTACCTTGGTTATCTTCGGGCTCCGTATAAAACCTCGGAATCACTGGTAAAATATAGTCAACGATACCATGGGCTGCAGTGATTCACGAAACGGGTGCCGGGAGGCTGAACCGCAGGCTCAGATTAGCGATTTCACCGACGCTAACCTTGGTTCGCGGCGATTAGATTAGGATAAGGAGGTGAAACCTTGGCACTTAGCAACGAGAAAAAAGGAGATATCATCAAATCCTTTCAGGTTCACGATAATGACACCGGATCTCCGGAAGTACAGATCGCCATTCTGACCGAGAGGATCAATTATCTCAACGAGCATTTGAAAGCGAATAAAAAAGACCATCATTCCCGGCGGGGATTGCTGAAAATGGTCGGTCAGCGCCGGTCTCTTCTGGACTACCTGAAGAAAAAAGACTTTGAGCGCTACAGGGCGATTGTAACCCGACTTGGTTTGCGTAGGTAAAGAGCGGAAAGCCGCTCTTTAACTTTTATTCCTTATGAAAGGAGGAGTCGACATCGTTCGCAAGTATCAAACCGAAATAGCAGGAAGACCTCTTATTATCGAAGTGGGCCAGGTGGCCAAACAGGCCAACGGTTCAGCTCTGGTCAGGTACGGCGACACTGTGGTTCTGGTGACCGCTACAGCAGCCAAAGCCAGAGAAGGATTGGATTTCTTTCCTTTAACCGTGGATTATGAAGAAAAACAGTACGCAGCAGGTAAGATTCCGGGCGGCTTTATCAAACGTGAAGGCCGGGCCACGGAAATCGCCACCCTGTCAGCCCGTCAGATAGACAGGCCCATTCGCCCCTTATTCCCCAAAGGCTATAAAGCCGACCTTCATGTCGTAGCCACCATCCTTTCCGTGGACAAAGACAATCCCCCGGACGTAACAGCTACCATTGGAGCTTCCGTAGCATTGGGAGTCTCCAATATACCTTTTGCCGGTCCGGTAGCCGCAGTCGTAGTGGGAAGGGTCGACGGACAGCTGGTTATTAATCCTACCGTAGAACAATACCATCGCAGCGAAATGCATGTAGTGGTAGCCGGCACCCGGGAAGCCATCATGATGGTGGAGGGCAGCGCCCATGAAGTACCGGAGGAAACCATGCTGGAAGCCATCTTTTTCGCTCATGATGAGATTAAGAAGCTGGTCGATTTTCAGGAAACCATTTATGCAGAGCTGGGTCAGCCCAAGGTAGAAGTGCAGGTAGTAGCCCTGGACGCTGCCATAGAGGACGAAGTTCGCCAGTACAGTCTGCCGCTTCTGGAAGATGCGGTATGCAACCCGGACAAAAAGGCCCGTGAAACCCAGATGGATCAGGCCAAGGCCGGGATCGTAGAGCACTTTACCGAGATTTATCCCGATGACATGAAGCTCATTGGGGGATTATTGGACAAGATGCACAAAGAAGTAGTGCGCAAGATGATCCTGGAAAAAGGCGACCGGGTGGACGGCCGCGCTCTTACAGAGATCAGACCCATCAGCTGTGAGGTGGGATTCCTTCCCCGTCCTCATGGTTCAGGCTTGTTTACCCGGGGACAGACCCAGGTTCTATCAGTGGTCACCCTGGGAGGATTAAGCGAAGACCAACTGTTGGATGGGCTGGGCATCGAAGGCCGGAAACGCTACATTCACCATTACAACTTCCCTCCTTACAGTACCGGTGAGGTGAAACCCATGAGGGGTCCGGGAAGAAGGGAAATCGGTCACGGCGCTCTGGCTGAAAGAGCTTTGCTAGCAGTATTGCCAAGTGAAGAAGAGTTCCCCTATACCATCCGTGTGGTATCAGAGGTCCTGGAATCAAACGGGTCCAGTTCCATGGGCAGCGTTTGCGGCAGTTCACTTTCCCTGATGCATGCCGGTGTTCCTATCAAGCGCGCGGTAGCTGGAATTGCCATGGGACTGGTGAAGGGCGAAGATAATTTTGCCATCCTGAGCGATATTCAGGGGATTGAAGATGCCCTGGGAGATATGGATTTTAAACTGGCGGGAACCGAAAAGGGAGTCACCGCAGTTCAGATGGATATTAAGATCACCGGAGTAAACCGGGAAATCGTCGAAAAGGCTCTGGGTCAGGCCCGTGAAGGCCGTATGTTCATTATGGGCAAAATGATGGAAGCCATCGACAAACCCAACACCGACCTTTCTACGTATGCTCCACGCTTGCTGCGTATGCAAATCCATCCCGACAAAATCCGTGAGGTCATCGGCCCAGGCGGTAAGGTCATTCATAAGATCGTGGATGAGACCGGCTGTAAGATCGACATCGAGGATGACGGCAGCCTGTTCATCATGGCCATTGATCGGGAAGCGGCTCAAAAAGCCAAATCACTGATCGAATCCATTATCGCCGAAGTCGAGGTAGGGAAGACCTATATGGGAACCGTCAAGCGGATTATGGACTTTGGAGCCTTCGTGGAGATTATCCCCGGTGTACTGGGAGCCAACGGCAAAGAGGGTATGGTTCACATATCCCAGCTGGCCGAGAACCGGGTTGAGAAAGTCACCGACGTAGTCCATGTGGGGGATCAGCTTCTGGTCAAAGTTACCGAGGTCGACCGGCAGGGCCGGGTCAACCTTTCCCATAAAGCCGTATTAAGAAACACTACCCGGGACTAACGCTTAGTCGACTACACAATCCAAAACCTATCCAAGTAAACCGAGTTGTCTCGGTTTATTTGTGTTTTACGGGTTTCGGGGAAAGATGCCCAGGACCCGGATCTTCATAGATCCAATCATAGGACTTATATATATAGTAATTATTGACAAAAAACAGATAAAATGAAGTAAAATTGAAATATATTGAAACATAATTGATAAAGTAAAAGAAGGGATTGTTGGGAAGCGTGAAAACAGGGAAATTCTTGCTGGCTTTTTTCTTGCTGTTGATACTTACTTTACCCACAGGCAATTGCCTGGCAGAAGAAACGAATAAATTTAATAACATTCTAGCAAAAAAAACTTCGTTAGTTAGCATATCCCCTACTTTTTCTCGGGATAAAAGTGTTTATGCCATTGCGGAGAATAAATTTTACCGGAGCCTGGACGGGGGAAGCACATGGGAACAAAAGAATCTTATGTTTAGTTCTTCCTATTCTGACGAAACGATCACCATTTACGATATGATTGATAATCCAGAAGGTATCCTATTCCTTTATGGAAGTAAATTTAGGAAAAGCACGAATAAGAGTGAATCTTTTTTATTGCAAAGCAAGGATGGTGGAACAACCTGGAACAATATCACTTATAGTGGAGACTATAGAGTTGCGGTTACGGGGAGTCGGAATATCATAAGAGTATATGACAAATGCTTCTGGTCTTCAATTGATGGAGGAAGTAATTGGCAAAAACTTAAGGAGTATTCTTCCAGTAATATTAAAGCCGTTCAATTAACTGATAACGATAAAACCGTTTATATCATCTATAATCCCTCTAATGTGTTGGATGCCGATATTTATACTAATGGTGCTTGGAGACATGTGGACTTTGGAGCCGACAGCAAAATTGCCAAGAGCAAGATTACCTGCGCCACTGGTGCACCAGGGGGATTATTCCTTCTAGGAACATCAAATAATTACGTTCTTATCTCTAAGGATTACGGAAAAACATGGAGCATTAACGGGGAGGGAATTACTTCATCCATATCTTCCGTAAAATGTGCTGCAAATACAGACAGTGTAGACATATTTGCTGCAACGGCCAAAGGGCTGTTCTATCTGGATTACCCGCTGAATGCCGCGCCCGCCAAAACCGATACCCCAAAGAAATCACAAATTAAGTTTGTAATAGGTAACAGGAGTTATACCGTAGACAGCAATGTTAAGCAAATGGATGCAGAACCATTTATTGAGCAAGACAGGGTGTTTGTGCCGGTAAAATGTCTGGGAGAGGCGCTAGGTGCCCAGGTAGCCTGGGATGCTGGCAATAACACAATTACTGTTCAGAACGAATCCACCAAAGTATTGCTTACTATAAATACTAAGAAAATATCAATAAATAACCAGGTAAAAGACCTGGATGTAAGTCCTATCATCCGCGATGATCGTTCTTATTTGCCAGCTGCATACGTCGCCGAAGCATTTGGCTATGCCGTTGACTGGGATGCTAAGACAAATACTGTAAACATTCATTAATATTGCAACCAGCGAATTTATGACCATACATAGTAGATTGCTGGATTAGCAAATGAAAGCTACGTTAAGATAAGTCGACTACAAAGACTTAATAAAATAACCAAATAAACCGAGTTGCCTCGGTTTATTTGTGGTTTAATGAGGCAGATGTTATTGGTGAAACGTTAGACGGCATTTCGAACACGTGTTCCGCGTCCTGAGCCTTAAGTCCTAAGTTTAAAATTAATTTTTGCGCTTTTTTATGGAAGTGCATATAATTGTATTTAGATTAGTAAATATTGGCATGTTAGGAGTTTAATTGCATGCCGTAGTCAGTCAGCTCTTGAATATTTCCGTTCAATACTTTGGAGTATACCGGGTAGTTGCACCACCAAATGAGACCGGTGAGGTTCCCTGTATTCTGGTAAAGCAATGAAGAACAAGGAGGGGACAGCTTGATCAACGATAGCTCGTCTAGGCAATTTTATAGGCTTACAAAAATCCTTCTCTCTACATGTATGTTGTTTTTAGCAGGAAATCTCCTTCCTTTCCTGTGCACTTCAGTATGGGCTGATAGCACGGCGGCGTATCCCGGTGTTCATCCCGCACCTTTGATTAATATCAAAAACGTCATTAGTGTCCAGGGGCCTGCTAACACCAAAGCTGTTGCGACGATTCCTACAAAACCGCTCATAATGAACAGCAATGCGGTTGATGCGGCAACTGAGGATTTCATAACCAATGGCACCTCATATAATAAAGCCACGATATTCGCAACAGTAACAAAAGATAAAACCTATCAGCACACATTTCAGACCTGCAACAGGTTCGATGGCTTTACAATGGATAATCTGGAACTGGTGACTGTTTCAAACATGGTACCCGGCTCTCAGGTTGCTCCTAAGTTCTGGGCTATGTCTATGTCCAAAGAAGGGATTATTGAAAAAGCTTACTCCTTTGTAGTTTTTGTTGACGAAGCAGGCAAAACTTTCACAGTCAATGCCGCTTTATGGCCGGACAGTATTCCTTTACCTAAGGAACCTGATTATAATTACATGTTCAATATCCAAATTTGGTCGGGATCTTTTCAGGATACCAACCTTCTATTACACAACGTATTATCCAAACTATCCGGTTACAAAGGTTGGCAGGTCAAATATGTCAATACTGATGCAGCAAAGCCTGCCTTTGTAATAAGGGATGTGAACATGAGCAGTATGAGAGTACAGAGCCTGTTGCCTGAAACACAAACAACCAGTGTTGTTTGCTCCATAAGGTATCCTGCCGATAAGACCAAGGCAGTTCCTAAGACCTTTGATGTGGTGCTTAACCCCGGACTCAACCTTGTCAATTTACCCCTGGGCAACGCCCTGGATGCAACTATTGTCTTAAAAAGCAACGGATATAAAGACTACGTCTATGTCGGGAGCGGATATTGGTTAAAGTTTGGTAAGAACATCACCCAAACGGAAGTACAACCGGTGGATTCCCCACCCCTTGCCAAAGAGGCATTTCTACTAGGCAGTGCCGGCATGAAGGGCAGTGTTGCTGCCAACGGTGGGGGTGGTCTGGACCGTACCTTGAATCCTAACAGCCTCCCGGTGGATATCAGCAGTTATAAATTCCTGTCGTTCTGGGCGCGGGGCGATGGGCAATCCTATAGTGTCCAGCTTGAAACAAAGGCAGTAAGAGATCAGAATTCCAGTAATTTTCATCAGTACGTCATCACGACTACTTCGGAGTGGACCCAATACGTAATTCCGCTTTCTTCTTTAAAGCAAGTTGATAAAGAAACCGTACCCTTCACCGGTAAGGATGTAATATCAGTAGCCTGGAAAACCATCGGGGCTCCTCTGGACTCGGTAAACCTGGAAGTCTGTAACGCGGCTTTCACCAACTAGTAGTCAGTATAGATGCGTCGCATCAATTTCGGTTTTTATTGAACGCTAAGTGAACGAAGAAAAGATCAATGGATGCATGAGAATTGATAGACGGAGGGTGCCATATTGAAGATAAGGGACGGTTTCATGCTGAGAGAAATAGCCGACACCTGGATGGTCATGCCTATAGGGGCCAATGCAGCTGAATTTAAAAGCATGCTGAAGCTCAATGAGACCGCCGCGTTTATATGGAAAAAGCTGCAAAATAACATAACAAAAGAGGAACTTGTTTCCATGGTTCTATCTGAATACGATATTGATGACCTTACAGCCAATTCAGATGTTGAGGAAATTGTAGCGCTATTTGACAAAAAGGGACTGCTTGAATAATGACCCTAACCCTATCGTCGTACCTGGCCAGTATTTTACCCAAAGCCAAAGCCAGGAGAATTCCTCTGTCAGGCCAGTTTGAAATAACGCCCCGCTGTAATCTGGCCTGCAAAATGTGCTATATAGCGAACCCTGGCAGTGATTATAATCCAGCGAGCCAGGAACTATCTGCGGCAGACTGGATTCGCCTGGCCGAGGAAGCCCGGGAAGCCGGGATGATAAACCTTCTTCTAACCGGCGGCGAAGTCTTTATGCGTAAAGATTTCAGGGAGCTATATGAAGCCCTTAAAGGAATGGGCTTCCTTATTAAAATCTATTCTAACGGGACTCTGATAGACAGTGAGACGGCGGCTTGGCTGGGCAGCATAAAACCCTTTCAGGTGGAGATTACACTTTATGGTGCTTCCGCGGAAACATACGGGAAAGTGACCGGACACCCGGAAGCCTTTTCCAAAGCCATTAGCGGAATTGACTGCCTGCTTAAGGAAGGAATTCCTTTAAAGCTGAGGACCACGGTGGTGCGTGACAACTACCGGGATTTTGATGAAATTGCCCGCATTGCCGAAGAGAGGGAGCTCAAATGGGGGGTTGTCAACTACATCATGCCAGTTAGGAAAGACACCGGCAGGATGTCAGAAACATATCGTCTTCCTCCTGATCTGCAGATAGAGTATGAGACCGGAGTGGAAGAGTACTTTGCCGGAAAGCAGGAGGACAGCCGGCAAAGCCTTGATTTTGAGGAATTCAGCAATGATCCCTATGCTGCTGCTCCGGACGAGCAGCTGAACGCCTATAAATGCCTGGCCGGAAAAACGGCTTTTTGGATCACCTGGAGAGGCGAAATGACTCCCTGCTCATCAATTGATGAGACGGGCATATATCCCTTAAGGAGCGGCTTCCAAACCGCCTGGGATGGCCTAAAGAACTTTTGCGACCTGACTCCCGTCTGTGAGGAGTGTGTGCAGTGTATCTACCGTGAGAAGTGTATGACCTGTCCCGCCAGGTTAAAGTTGGAAACAGGCTCTTTTGACATAAAGTCAAGCTACCTTTGCGAACTTGCCAAAAGAAAAAGCAGTATTGGGCTGTGATTTATTAAGATTGGCTGTATTTATTTGTGGATAATATTCAGTGGAGGGGAGGTGATGAGAAATGAAGAAATACCAAAAACCGTTGTGCGAGGATATAGAGCTCAGAATAGAGGAAAATATAGCAATGGTTGCTGCTGTTTGTACCTACAGTCCTTATTGGGTAGGTTCGGTCGAAGGAGATATCTCGGGCAGCTGTTATATGAAAGCAGGTAGTTGATTTTTTTCTCGAAAGAGGCTGTCGTGCCGATGGTCTCTTTCCTCATTTTATTTGGCTGGAGATCTATATGCACATATATGACATTGCCGGAATTGGATTAGAGGTTATCTCCGATTTTCACTATGTATATGAAGAACTCAAAGATTTCTCATCCGCCCGCAATACCGGGCCCGATTTGTTTGTAGACATTAAGGGTTCGGATATAATCGATAGGCCCGATGGAGTCTTAACTGAAAATGAGTATGGTATTTGGGCGCAGAGTCTTGAATTACCCGGCAAAATGAGTTTATCAAGGCTGTCGGATAACGGCGGGGTTTTGTGCAGAATGGATATTGATTTAGCCTGGAAATATAGCACAATCACCTACAATACTAATTATCAATTCGGGTTTTACGGCCTTATAGGGCCCATGATGGAGATCCTTTTTCGCTCCCAAATTGTTTTCCAACAGGGTCTGGTCATACATGCCGCCGGCTTGAACTGGCAGGATCAAGGAATATTATTGTCGGCGCCCTCGGGAACCGGCAAAAGCACCCAGGCGAACCTTTGGAAACGCTTTATGAATGCCAGGGTATTGAACGGTGATCACACGGCAGTCAGGATAATAAATGATACGCCTGTAGTATTCGGCTCCCCCTGGAGCGCTTCTTCCCCGGATTTCTACAACGGAAAAGCTGTTTTATCCACCATTGTCGTGCTGCAGCAGGCCGGCGAAAATTCCATTCGCAGACTTTCCTGCTCTGAAGCTGCAACCATGCTCCTGCCCAGGTGCTTCCTCCCTTCTTTTAGCGAAGTAATGATGGATATGGCGGTGGATACGTTTAATTCCCTAATAAATAAAGTTCCTGTCTACCTCCTGGCCTGCAGGCCGGAGATGGAGGCAGTTGAGTTATTGTGCCGTTTTGCGAGTGAGCTGAACGGAGATGGAAATACTATTTTCTCCAGTTAAATAAGGCTTCTTGATTTTTCACACCTTGCTCATCATCCCTGTATAATCTTAAGTGGGATGTATAGCAAAACCCTTCGATTCATTTATCTATCTTAGCAGTTTGGCTTGAACAGTAATGCTTTATTCCAATCCCATCGATATATTATTATAAATAGTATTACTTTGGCATTTTTTAAGGGAATGATTGTGTTAATTGATGAGTCGGTCAATAAGGAAGGCTGTTAACGGTCATAATAGTCTGGTTGCTGAAAATCCTTTCTGAATAATCAATAGAAAGAATGTAGAGACCTGTTCGTTCGCAGACAGTTTGGAATTGTTTTCATATGTAATCGGACCATGCTATTCTTAACTACGTAATACTCACTTGTACGTATTTAATATCTCGCGTAATATTGAAAATAGCTATATCACTATGGAAAGGAGTAGCTCTCTCATGAATGAAACCAAACGCGACTCAGATTCAGCTAAAGAGGAGATTGAAATAGACTTGCGAAAGACCATCAAAATACTCCGTAAACGGATAACACTGATTATACTTATAACCCTGCTGACTACTCTAGCTTCAAGTATGTTTAGTGTCTACTATTTGAAACCAGTTTATCGGACTCAAACTCTGCTTTTGGTAATCGTGGCATCGGATAAACTCGTGGACAACTCTCAGCAGGCTGGACAGAAAAGTGGGCTAGTCCCGGTTTTGACTATGAACACTTATTTAGGACAGTTAAAAAGTACGACCGTTATGAAAAGAGTCGCAACTGCTCTTAATCTGTCCAATCAGGCTATTGGCAGTCTCAATTGGAATGTCGATGCCAGTATAATACCAGACTCAAATCTCATTAATGTAACAGTAACTTCCGGAGACCCACAACTAGCCGCTAATGTTGCCAATATCGTGGCAACCGAATATAAGAATCTCATGAAAGAATTGATGTTTTCTCCCATAATAGTTGTTTCACCCGCCAGTGTACCTTCAGCGCCATCGGGGCCAAATGTTCAGAATAATATAAGCATAGCTTTCATTTCAGGACTGATGCTCTCTATCTTGCTGGCTTTCTTACTGGAATATACGGATAATAAGTTGAAGACGGCGGAAGACATTAGGAACAAGTTAGATCTACCGGTACTGGGCTTAATTCCTATTGAAACTCCCAAAAACACCAGACAGACTAGCTATGGAGGCATCATATGAGCAGAGGAACAAATGAATCGTCAGATAATAATTATAAGCAGGAATTGATCACCCTGCGATGTCCCATATCGGCTATGGGCGAAGCCTACCGAACTTTGCGTGCAAATTTGGGATTTTCCGGAATGAAGCAACCTTTCCGGTCAATCATGGTAACCAGTACCAGTGAAGGGGATGGTAAATCTACAGTTGTCTCTAATTTGGCGGTAGTGATGGCTCAAGCTGCTTACAAAGTGATCCTGGTTGATTGTAATCTGCGTAAACCTAGTCAGCATAAGATATTTAATCTGAATAACCATAGAGGATTTATAGACTGCATCTTGCAGCGGCTGGAGGCTGACTATGTGGCCAATAAAGTTATGGATAATCTGACAGTGCTGACCAGCGGGCTGATCCCCCCCAACCCTGCCGAGATGCTTAATTCACAACGAACCAGGGACTTCTGGAACATTTTGCTGGAGAAATACGATTATGTTCTAATCGATTCTTCACCGATGATGGTCGTGGCCGATGCTACAGTACTATCCAACCAGGTAGATGGAGTCATACTGGTTGTAAACTCAGGCACCAGTATAGACCTCGGTCTTCAGGCCAAAGAGCAGTTGACCAGGGCCAACGCACGTATTATTGGAGTAGTACTTAACCAGGTGAAAATGAATTCTGACCATTATTATGACTATTATTGATTCTTTGGATCTGAGAGTGTGGAGAATTAAAACTTACCTATTAATGTAGGCGACCAACTTGAAAAACCAAGTTAAATATATTTAATTAAATATTTATAATTGGAAACGAGGTTCAATGCGGTGAACAAAAAAATCTTTCTTTCATCACCACATATGAGTGATGAAGGGTACGAAATGCAATACATACAGGAAGCCTTTGATACTAATTGGATTGCTCCTCTTGGAAAGAATGTTAATGAATTTGAAAACGAGCTAGCAAGGTATGTGGGTATTGGTCACGGAGTAGCGCTATCATCTGGGACGGCTGCTATTCATCTTGCGTTGAAAGCAGCCGGAGTGGGAGCCGGAGATATAGTATTTTGCTCTTCATTAACTTTTTCTGCGACAGCTAATCCCATCATTTATCTGAATGCAATACCTGTATTTATTGATAGCGATTTTGAAACATGGAATATGTGTCCTATAGCGCTAGAAAAGGCATTTTTGAAGTACCCCGATGTGAAAGCTGTTATAGTTGTTCATCTATATGGCTTGGCTGCTGACATGGATAAGATCGAAAAAATATGTAGGAAGCATAAAGTGCCAATAATAGAGGACGCTGCTGAAAGCTTGGGAACTTTATGCAAAGGAAAGTATACAGGCACCTTTGGGGATTATGGTATTTTTAGCTTCAATGGAAACAAAATTATTACCACCTCCGGTGGCGGGATGCTGGTTTCAGATAATGAGGAGCGGATCAAGAAAGTTAGATTCTGGGCTACCCAGTCCAGGGATCCGGCGAGGTACTATCAGCACTCAGAGCTCGGATACAACTACCGCATGAGCAACGTAGTCGCTGGTATTGGCCGCGGGCAGCTTAAAGTACTTGACCAGCGAGTAAAAAAGAAGAAGTACATCTTCGATTTCTATAAAAAGGAACTTAGTGGGCTTGAGGGTGTTCAGTTTATGCCAATTAATGCTTGGAATGAGCCGAATTATTGGCTAAGCTGTATGACATTACAGGGTGAGCTTAGGCCATTGAAAATAATGGAGGCTTTGGAAAAGGAAAATGTTGAAAGCAGGCCCATATGGAAACCTATGCACATGCAGCCGTTCTTTGCAAAGTACGATTTTATTGGTGAAGGGTCCGCTCAGAATATATTTGAAAATGGGATATGTCTACCCAGTGATACAAAAATGAATGATAGAGATTTACAGCGGATAGTAAAGATTATTCAAAATTTATGGTGACTTCAATGTTCGGAAAATATTTTGGAAAAACCTATAGATTTCATATTAGTTGTATATCCTGTCAGCCATTTTATAGATTAGGAGTTATTTAATGTTTAAAATAGGTGTTTGTGGTTGCTTCTCATATGGGCACGATGCCCTTGATGGGCAAGTAGTTAAAACAAGAACTGTTACAAAAGAACTCGAAAATCAGTTTGACCAAAATGAAATACAAACCATCGATACAACAAACTGGAGAAAAAATAAGCTAAAAATTACTATTGCTTGCCTGAAAATGGCATTGCAATGTAAAAATATTATTATTATTGCTGCTCAAAATGGAATAAGCGTATTGATACCGCTTTTCACGATTTTAAGCAAAATATTTGGCAACAAAGTGCACTACTGTGTTGTGGGGGGCTGGCTGCCAGAATTTTTAGAAAGCAGACCCGCACTTCTTAAATCTTCTAAAAAACTTGACAGTATACACGCCGAAACCTTCAATATGATAGAAAAACTGAAGGTATTGGGCTTGGAACAAGTATACTATCTTCCCGTATTCAAACATCAAAAGGTTATTGAAAAACAAGAATTACCCACAAAATATGATGAACCATATAGATTTTGTACATTTTCAAGAGTTATTAAAGAAAAAGGTATAGAAGATGCAATAAATGCAATAAAAACAATAAATGATAATACTGGTTATGTAATATCTAAACTTGATATTTACGGTCAAGTTGCAGATGATTACAAGGAACAGTTTCAAAAAATTATTGAAAAATCTCCACCATATATCAAATACGCTGGAATCATAGAAACGGGAAAAATAGTTGAAACTTTAAGCACATATTATTGTTTATTATTTCCGACATATTATCCGGGAGAGGGGTTCCCAGCCACGTTATTAGATAGTATGATGGCGGGATTGCCTGCTATAGTTTCTGATTGGAGATATAACATCGAGATAGTTCAACACGGAAAGACCGGGTTGCTTTATAGTCTGGACAATAGTAAAAACCTTATAGCTGCGATTCAACATATGATATCCAACCCGGAAGAAGTCATTGAAATGAAATATTTTTGCATTACAGAAGCTAACCGGTTTTTACCGAGTGCAGTTATAACAAACTTTATAAAAATGCTGTCATAATAGGGCATTTATTGGGTGGGGAAGTTTAATGATTATTACCAGAACTCCCTTTCGCATCAGTTTTTGTGGTGGGGGAAGTGACTTAGCGGAATTTTATGAAAAACATGAAGGGTGTGTTTTAAGTACCACTATAAATAAATATATGTTTATTTCTATACACCCTTATTTTTATTCAGGCACTACAGTAATAAAGTATTCAAAAACTGAGATAGTAAATGACACTAATGAGATTGTGCATCCAATTTTCAAAAGCGTATTGCAGCAGTTTGGCATTGAAGGGGTTGAGATTTCAAGTACGGCCGATATTCCATCAGGAACCGGTCTTGGTTCATCAAGTACATTTACCGTGGGACTTTTAAATGCCATGCATATTTATGCAGGTAAGTATGTATCAAAAGGATCTCTGGCTGAAAATGCTTGTGACATTGAGATTAATAGGTTGGGATCGCCTATCGGTAAACAGGATCAGTACGCCGCAGCCTTTGGTGGACTTAATTATATACGTTTCTTAAAAAACGGCGACACTCTTGTGGAACCTGTTTTATGTAAAAGGAGCGTAAAGGACCAGCTTGAAAAACGCCTCATTATGCTTTATACAGGTGATGTACGCAACGCCAATGCCATTCTTTCAGAACAGGCAAGAAATATGGAGAAAAATGATAAAGTGGCAGGCTTAATCCGTATGTGTGAGCTGGCTGAGGAACTTAAATCATCTCTTGAAAATGGTGATCTGGATGCTTTCGGCGAAATTCTTGATTCGAATTGGCAGATCAAGCGTGATTTAGCTTCTGGAATATCAAATACAGAAATCAACGACCTGTATGATACGGCCGTAAGAAATGGTGCTAAAGGCGGTAAGTTGCTTGGTGCAGGTGGCGGAGGTTTCTTGCTTTTTTACTGTGATGAAGATAAACAACCACAAGTAAGAAAAGCACTGGGACTTAGAGAATTACAGTTTGAATTTGAAAGTTATGGGTCTACAGCAATATTTGTTGGCGATAAATATTGGGATTAATAATTAATAGGAGAGACTTCTATGAGAACACTGGTAGTTGGCGGTGCTGGATTTATAGGCAGCCATTTATGTGATGCACTTATTGCAAATGGCAACTTTGTGATATCTTTAGATAATTTAAGTCGTGGTTGTATGGCCAATATTGAACATCTCATTGATAACAAAAACTTTATTTTTTTGGAAAAAGACGCCGGGTGTTCAATTAATATGGCTGAGGTATTTGAACAATTTAACCCCGAGTATATTTATCATCTGGCCGCAAATTCAGATATACAGGCAAGTGCCAAGGACCCTCAAGTGGAATATGACAATACTATGCGGACAACCTGGGTACTGCTCGATTCAATGCGCAAGTTTGGAGTTAAAAAAATGTTTTTTGCCTCAACTTCTGCTGTATACGGACAACAGTGCGGAATTCCGTTAAATGAGGATACGACTTTGCTCATGCCGATATCTTACTACGGTTCAGCCAAAATGGCGTCTGAAGCTTATATAAGTGCTTTTGCTCATATGAATGATCTCAGTGTATTAGTGTTCAGGTTCCCTAATGTTGTAGGCACAAGACTTACACATGGAGTAATCTATGATTTCATAAAAAAATTACGTGATAATCCCAACCAACTTGAAGTATTAGGTGATGGAACCCAATCAAAACCGTATATGCATGTATCAGATTTGATAAAAGGAATTATTCAATTATCAGATACACCCCAAGGTGTAAGTAATTATAACATTGGGGTTGATTCCGAGACCAATGTTAAACACATTGCTAATATTGTGTGCGATATTATGAATCTTAAAAATGTTCAAATTAAATATGGTACAGAAAGTATTGGTTGGAAGGGCGATGTACCCAGATTTGAATATGATTTAAACAAAGTGGCCGCTACCGGTTGGAGAGCATCCATGACGTCGGATGAAGCCGTGTTGCGTACTGTGAAAGAGGTGTTGGCAATTTGCAGGGCGTGATTATGGCAGGAGGAAAAGGTACGCGGCTATTCTCAATAACCAGGGACTTAATCCCCAAACCCATGGCAAAACTGGCGGACAAGCCCATTATTGAGCATGCTGTCGAATGTATGGTCAAAAACGATATCATTGATATCACCATTATTGTCGGACATCTGGGGGAGCTTATAGAACAATACGTAGGCCAGGGAGATAGATGGGGCGTTAATATAAAATATATATATGAACAATCACCCCTGGGGACTGCGGGGGCACTGTATTATTTAAGGGATTCTATCAAGGACAACTTTGCTCTTATTTATGCCGATATCTTATTAGATGTTGATTTGAACCGCATGTTGGCCTTTCACATTAGTAAAGATGCTGAAGCAACTTTACTGGTTCATCCCAATTCGCATCCTTTTGACAGTGATTTAGTAATATTATCGGATGATCTGCAAGTGATGGCTTTTGATTACAAGGGAAATGTTAGGGAATATGACTATGATAATTGTGTAAATTCGGGAGTATTTATATTCTCCCCCCAATTTTTAACCCGCATTAATGCTCCGGAAAAGATTGATTTGGAGAAACAATTGCTTCGAGGAATGGTGGAAAACAATGAGGCTATTTATGGATATTATTCCCCGGAATATATCAAAGATGTCGGAACACCAGAAAGGTTACAGATTGCAGAAGAGGAATACCTCAAGGGAATCGTTGCCGCAAAAAATCTGAAAATTAAACAAAAATGTGTTTTTATTGACCGGGATGGAACCATCAATGTTTATCACGGGTTAATTGTTACACCCGAAGAAATAGAATTATTGCCTGGTGTTGCCCAGGCCATTCGCAAATTGAATCAATCGGGATATCTTACAATTATTGCGACAAATCAGCCGGTTATTGCACGTGGAATCTGCACTATTGAGGAATTAAAGGGTATCAATAAACGGATCAAGACCCTGTTGGGAAAAGAAGGAGCATATATAGACGATCTGGTATTTTGTCCCCACCATCCTGACAGAGGATATCCTGAAGAAGTTGAAGAGTATAAAATTGATTGTGATTGTAGAAAACCCAAGATAGGCATGCTGACCAGATGTGCTGAATGTTACAATATTGATTTATCCAGTTCGTGGTACATAGGAGATACTTATCGTGATGTAATGACCGGTAAGAATGCAGGTACTGGGACCATATTGGTTTGTACCGGTGAAAAGGATGGCGGCAAAAAATTTGACGTTGTTCCGGACTATTTCAAAGACTCTCTGCTTGATGCGGTCGAGTTAATATTAAATCCATAATTAATAGATACAGATAGTGTATTTTGTTACAGGGAAGGCTGAGGAAATTGGATTATTTGAAAAACATTGAAGCTTATATCGCAAAAGAAATAGAAACTTTGAAGGTTCTTGATATATCAGCAATTAACGAAACATTAAACGAAATAGTCGCCGCATTTGAACGAGAAGGGAATATCTACATATTCGGCAATGGGGGCAGTGCAGCAACGGCTTCCCATTATGCAAATGACTTTAACAAAGGCATCTCCGAATATACTGAAAAAAAATTCAGATTCATTTGTTTAAACGACAACGTTCCTACCATAATGGCTGTTGCCAATGATATCGGCTTTGAAGAAATCTTTAGATTCCAGCTGCGCGGCAAATTGGCCAAAGACGATTTGGTTATCGGAATAAGCGGCAGCGGCAGCAGCAAAAACATTGTGAATGCTTTGCAGTATGCCAGGGACAACGGGACGCGAACCATTGGCATTACTGGTTTCGATGGCGGAAAAGTAAAACAGATGGTAGACGTATCGCTTCATGTACCGATCAAGAATATGCAGATCACCGAGGATATACACATGATGTTTGATCATTTAATGATAACAGTACTTTATCAAGTCTGGGGGCTTAATGGACATTAAATTACCAGTACCGATCACAAGGGAAATGAAATTAACATGAAAAGGCTGCTATGTATAGTATCATCTATGAACACTGGCGGGGCGGAAACTTTTTTAATGAAGCTATACAGGGCAATTGATACTAATATGTATCAATTGGATTTTTGCGTAGCCTCTGATCATGAAGGATATTATGAAAAAGAAATAATTGAGCGTGGCGGTAAAATCTTTAGAAGGCCAGTAAAATCGAAAAATTTGTTGGCAGCTTATAAGATATTAATAAAGATAGTTCGCGATAATCATTATGATTATGTTATGCGGGTAGGAGAACATTCATTTGCTGCATTTGACCTGCTGGCGGCTAAGCTAGGCGGAGCCAAACATCTAATTATGCGATCCAGCAATGCTGGATCATCTGGTGGTAAAATAAGTAATTTGTTGCATAAAATCTTTGGTTTTCTTCCCAGAATTGTTCCGACGGTGAAAATTGCGCCATCAAGATTAGCAGCTGAATATACTTTTGGGAAGCTTGCAGTAAAAAATAAGAATGTTTTTTTCTTGAATAATGCCATTGATGTTCCACAATTTATCTTTAATAAAAAAATAAGAGAGAAATATCGGTCAGAGCTTGATATTGAGGATAAATTTGTAATTGGCCATGTTGGAAGATTTAGTCTGCAGAAAAATCATAAATTTCTGCTGGAAATATTCGCCGAGATCAAGAAAATCAAGCCGGATTCGATATTTATATTAATCGGGAATGGAGAATTAGAACCGCTTATTCGTGAAAAAGCTGAATGTCTTGGTATTTTGGACAATTTAAAGATGCTTGGAATTCGTTCGGAAATTCCTGAATTAATGATGGCTATGGATGTTTTTGCATTCCCATCTTTCTATGAGGGAATGCCCAATACAGTTATTGAAGCACAGGCAACGGGGCTTCGCTGTGTAATTGCTGATACAATTACACCTGAAGCCAATATTACCGGTTTGGTGAAATATCTGCCTTTAAACGCCGGGGCGCGGTATTGGGCAAATATTATATGTGAATATTATCAAGGATATCCAAGAAATGATATGACGCAGGCGTTTTATCAAGTGGGTTATGACATTAGATCTGCAGCGCAGTTTTTTACTAGTATCGTATTTGGCTTATGATTGCGAGGTTCACCATTGTTTGAAAAAATAAAAAAGATGATAAATAATCCGAATTTAATATCACAATGGATTATTACGTGGAAAATATTTAATTTGCTGCCGGATAAAGCATACTTAAAGCTTAAATATAAAATAATTATGGGAAAAAGACTTAATCTGGAGAACCCCCAGACATTTAATGAAAAATTACAATGGCTGAAATTATACGATCGCAAACCTGAATATACAATGATGGTAGATAAATATGAAGTTAGAAAATATATAGCTGAAACAATAGGTGAAGAATATTTAATACCGCTACTTGGCGTATGGGATAACTTTGATGAGATTGATTTTGAAAACCTACCCGAACAGTTCGTACTAAAATGCACTCATAATTCTGGCAGTATTATTATTTGTAAAGATAAAAGTAAATTGGATATTAATAAAGTGCGGAAAAACATGAATAGTTACTTAAAAAGAAACCATTATTGGAATGCAAGAGAATGGCCATATAAAAACGTAAAACCAAGAATAATTGCAGAAAGATTTATGGAAGATGAATCTGGATATGAACTTAAGGATTACAAATTAATGTGCTTTAATGGCGAACCAAAATGTCTATTTGTTTGTTTAAATAGATATAGCAGTGATGGTTTAAATGTTGACTTTTATGATATGAATTGGGAACCAATGCCATTTGAAAGAAAATACAAAAATAGTGGGAGTCAATTAAAAAAACCTGAAAATTTTAATTCAATGATTGAATTATCGAGAGTTTTATCTAAACATCATCAATTTTTGCGAACTGATTTTTATGAAGCAAATGGAAGACTTTATTTAGGAGAATTAACATTTCATCCTGGTTCTGGTTTTGAAGAATTTCGACCAGATGAATGGGATAAAAAATTAGGTGACTGGTTATTACTCAAAGAAACTGATTGATTTTGGTTTCATAGTAAAGATTAAAGGATTGAGTATTATTAAAATATTAATTGAAAAAAATAAATTACCACTTTTTTTAAAAATATTTTTTTTAATTTATCTGATAATAGCTTTTAATCCCGATTTTAGAG
>DATMYR010000089.1:0-30462 GCA_035560815.1 Syntrophomonadaceae bacterium
CGGGAGATCTGTGTAACTGTGGATCTGCGGAGGTCTTTTAAAACCGATCCGTCCCAGGATATTTGCAACCTGTCTACATCGATAACTCCAAGAACCTACCGGGTGGAGGAAGAAGCTTTTCTGGGGACATTAAAAAGGGTGTCCAAGTCTATTGATGAATTAAAGCATACTCAAGCAGAATTATCTGGCGTCGTGATAACTGAAGCACAAGAGGCTATAGAATATTCACAACTACTTGCTCTTTTTCAAGCAGCCAGACCTCAGGTTTTAGAAACTGGCAAGTTTACTCCAACCTTAACGAATATAGGGATCATTAGTCCATTGCAGTTTGGACAAATCACTGCCGATGATGCTTATCTGGTTGCCCCAACTATTTATGCACCCGGTTTTTGCCTGGGGGTCAGTACCTACGACAACACTTTGACTTTAGCGGTAAGTTACTGTGAGCCTGCTCATAAAACCGAAGAGGTCGAGGCATTTATGGATCTAATGGAGAAGGAACTGAGGTCGTTGTAAACGTTTGGTTTTCACAGGGGAGGGAAAATTTATGGACGCCAATAATTATGGTATACCCAATACCTTGCCTGTTAATGGGCAAGACCGTTTTGAATATATAGCAAATTACCAAATCCAAGCGGTTGTTACATTTGATCAACGTTTGGAGGCAGATGTCCTGAATAAGGCGGTTAGATTGTCCTTGGATGCCGAGCCGGTTTTAGGCTGCCGGTTTATTGAAGATGATAAAGAACCCTGTTGGCAGCGCTTTGAAGGTATAGACAAAATGCCCTGGTTTAAGTATGTGCAAACGAATGATAAGCAAGCAGCCATAGGCCAATTTTTAAAAGGTCCTTTCGCTTATGCAGAGCAGCAGGTCAATGTCAGGTTTGTTCGCAGCCAAGACAGCGACACCCTTTGTGTAAAGATCTGTCACGCCTGTGCAGATGCAGCCGCTCTGAAGGAATATTTAGACCTGTTAGCCGGAATTTATTCGAAGCTGCAGGATGATTCAGATTTTGAACCTGTGCCAAACATTCATAGTCGGAGAGACCAGAAGCATTACTTTGATGCCCTGGGTATTCAAGAACCATTGGCCTTATTCAACCCCAATGCCCCATTTTTGCCCCCCAACTGGGCCTTCCCCCACTCCGGGGTTGAGAGGCAGGATATGCATGCAGCCATGCGCCGTTTCCATAATGAAGCCTTTGATAGGATTATCGCTTTCGGCAAAAACCATAAGGTCACCGTCACCGCTTTGATCCTTACTGCGATGTATAGAAGTCTTTTTGAAATGGTTAAACCGCCTATTGAAGAAGAAATGGGAATTTGTGTGACCACTGACTTGCGCAAAGTTTTTGTTGGCAGCCCTGATCAGGCCTTATGCAACCTGTCAGTGGGCATTTACCCCAGAATTGCCAGAATTGAGGGCGAGTCATTTATAGATACCTTAAAGAGAGTGTCCGGGGCTATTGAGGGTTTAAAAAAGGATCGAGCGGAGCTGCGAGATGCAATTGTACTGGAAGCATGGGGGGCTATGGATTACTCTCAATTGCTGGCCATCATGCAGGGTGTAATTCAATGGGCCCAAGAATCCGGTAAAAGCGATCCTCTTCTATCGAATGTGGGAGTTATTCAACCTTTGCAGTTTGGCCCGATCGTTGCCACAGATGCCTATGTGATCACCCCCACGGTTTATGCCCCTGGTTTTATGCTGGGGATTTGCACCTACGATAGGACCTTAACCTTAGCAGCGAGTTATGCTCAACCTGCTCAGAAAACAGAGGAGGTGGAAGCATTTATGGACTTGATGGAAAAGAAATTGATGTCTTTATAGTTATCTGTTTAACCAGGAGGTCGAATCGATGGAAAATACTACACTCTCAAAAACGAAAGCATACACGAGGGCTATTGTTGGGTTGGTTGTACTGTGGGTGATCCTTTTTCTTACCGCCGGTTCCTTGCAGTACTGGCAAGCCTGGATCTATTGGACGATATTTTCCGCTCTTACCCTTTTCATTACCTCCTATTTTTTCAAAAGAAGCCCTGAATTGTTGGCCAGGCGAGCGGAGGTTAAGGATCAAGAAACGGTGAAAAAAATTCCTGCTTTCTTAAACCTGTTTGCCCTGGCTTATTTAATCCCTGGTTTTGATTTTCGCTTTCACTGGTCAACGGTGCCGGTTTGGGTGGTAGTTGCGGCCAACCTTATGGTTTTCCTGGGCTACGTTTTTATCATCATAGTCTTTAAGGAAAATGGCTACGCTTCGGCCAATATAAAGGTTGAGGAGGACCAGCAGGTTATATCAACCGGTCCCTACGCAATAATCCGTCATCCCATGTACACGGGACTGCTAGTGATGGTGTTGTTTGCTCCCCTGGCTCTGGCTTCCTATTGGGCTGTCATACCCGCGCTTCTCAATATACCATGGACGATCATTAGAATAAAAAACGAAGAGGAACTGCTGTTAAGGGATCTGCCCGGCTACCGGGATTATAGCATAAAGACACCATACCGTTTAATACCATCGGTTTGGTAAAAATCTTGACTTCATATAGGCATTTACATTGCTTTAAATGCGAAGGGAGTTTTTAGAAAATGGAAGGTAGTCTATTAGAGAATGGAATTCCCGTTACAATACCGGTAACTGGAATTGATCGGGTCTTATATGTACTCAAGTACGGATTCTACAATATGCAAATCCAGGCGGTCATTACATTCGATCGACACCTCGATGTAGATATTCTAAAACAAGCGGTTAGACTTTCATTGGATGCCGAACCCGTATTAGGTTGTCAATTTGTTGAAGACGATAAACAACCGTATTGGCAGCGCTTTGAAAATCCGGATAAAATCAAGTGGTTTGAGTTTGAACAAAATGATAATAAACAAGTAGCCATTGAACAGTTCTTGAAAAGCCCTTTTTATGGTGAAGAGCAGATGCTGAGTGTAAGGCTAATTCGGGTCAATGATAATGATACCCTTGGTGTGAAAATCGCTCATGCCTGTTCTGACGCTGCAGGTCTTAAACAATATTTGCAGTTGCTGGCCCAAATATATTCAAGCTTGCTAAAGGACTCCCATTATAAACCTGAGCCGAATACCAAGCGCCGATTGGACCAGAAGAATTATTTCGAGGCTTTGGGTATTAAGGATCCACTGGCCTTACTGGATCCTCATGCCCAGCCTATGCCCGCTGCCTGGGCCTTTCCCTATTACGGTATTGAAGCAAAGGAAATGCATATTTCCATGCGCCGTTTTGCTGGTGAATCCTTCGATAGAATTAGAGCTTTTGGCAAATTACATGCAGTAACCATCAATACTATAATTTTAACCTCGTTTATTACAAGTGTGTTTCAACTATTGAACCCACCGGCGGGAGATGGGCGGGAGATCGATATACCCATGAATTTACGTCAGTTCTTTAAAACCGATCCATCTCAAGATATTTGCAACCTGTCGGTAACGACAACTCTAAGAATTCACCGGGTGGAGGAAGAAGCTTATCCAGAGGCATTAAAAAGGGTGTCCAGGTCTGTGGATGAATTAAAGCATGCTCAAGCATTGTCTCAAGCCGTGATGATTGAAGCCCAAGAAGCCATGGAATATTCACAACTACGTGGCTTTTTTCAAGCAGCCCGGCCCCGGATTTTAGAATATGGCAAGCTTGCCCCCACCTTAACCAATATGGGGATCATCAGTCCATTGCAGTTTGGACAAATCCCTGCCTGTGATGCTTATCTTGTTCCAACAACTATTTATGCCCCCGGGTTTTTAATGGGGATCAGTACCTACCGTAGCACCCTGACCCTGGTAGTCCGTTATTATGAGCCATCACATAGGAGCAAAGATGTTGAAGGATTGCTGGACTTGATGGAAAAGGAATTGAGGTCTCTGTAAAGATACAAAATGGGGAGGATTAGGTATGGAAAACATCGAACATGAAGGCCCCCTAAAAGCATTGTTGATCATAGACGTCCAGGAAGACTATACCGGATCAACCGCCAGGGAGGCACTTATTGGCTGATTAACGCTTATACCGTTTATCACTTGAGGAGGTATTTATTGATGTCGCAAGAAAAACCGGCAATATCAAGCGGTTTCACTTCAATAAACGGGATTAATATCCACTATTTGTATGCCGGCGAAGGCAACCCAATTGTCTTATTACATGGCATACCGACTTATTCATACCTCTGGCGGAACATAATCGGTCCATTATCAGCTAAAGGACGGGTTTTAGCCCCCGATCTTCCTGGATATGGCCTGTCAGATAAACCCGTGGATGCTCCCTATACGACTGATTTTTTTACGGATGCCTTAAACGGATTTATCGATGCGCTGGGTCTGGATAAGATTTCTCTGGTCGTACATGACCTGGGCGGACCGGTCGGTATGCTCTGGGCGGTTAACCACGTTGATCGAGTTGAAAGGATAGTAATACTAAATACTCTTGTTTATCCCCATTTTTCGTTATCCATGAAATTGCTTCTATTATCGGCACGAATACCTGGTCTACGCAATTGGCTAAGCGGTCTTTCCGGCATCGCCTATACCATGAAATGGGGTGTTTATAACCTGGATGTTATGACACCGGAATTAATATCATCCTACCAAGCACCATTTAAAGACATTAATACAAGACACGCCTACATCAAAACCTTAACGGCTATGAAGCCGGACATTCTGACTGAAATAGTGCCCAAGCTGATAAAAATGAATCAGCCGATTCACCTGGTTTGCGGGGAAAAAGACAATCTGTTATCCGGGGAAATGCATCAACTAAAAAAATACTTGCCTGAAGCCGGTTACATCTCAATAAACGATTGCGGCCATTTTGTTCCAGAGGACCAAACGGAGAAGTTGCTGGAAGTTCTGACTGAACTATTTGCGTAGACGGTTCTTCCGGCCTTTTGGTATTGAGCCGCCCTGAGTAATGCGCTCCCGAGGGGTATCCCGCTAATTTTATTTTAGTATGGTAATTATTTATAAATAATAGGAAGGGGCTGTATTGATGAGTGATTTTAATTATGACACTTACTGCGGTTTATATTGTGGAGCCTGCTCCATCATGAAAGCTCACCAGTCGGGTATCAAAGATTCTTTTGCCTGCTTTTTCAATGATGAAGCAGGTATGGAACTGAAATGCCACGGCTGCAAAACTGAGCAGGTGTTTCAAAACTGTGCCCACTGCGTTATTAGAGCATGCGCCCGGGAAAAAGCCGTGGAACGCTGTCTTGAGTGTGCTGATTACCCCTGCCAGAACTTTGAGTTTATGCAATTCCTGACGGAAAAGCTTCCCCATTGGAATACAGCTGCCGCCAATCGGCAAACCATTCAGAGTCAGGGAGTAAGCCGGTGGCTGGAAGAGCAGACCGGGCAGTGGAAATGCCCTGATTGCCAGACCGGCTATTCCTGGTACGCCACCCATTGTTCCACATGCGGCAAAGACCTGGGAGAAATTAAGCCCTATAAAAACACTTTTGACAAAAGCATTTTCCAGATGTTAAAACCGCCTAACCCGAATGAGCTCTTAAATACGGAGGTTGTCTTTAAACTGGAAGGAATGGACAAGGTCAGAATTCAAAAAGACATTGTTTATCGTGTTGAAGAGGGAACCGAGTTGCTTTTAGATTTGTATTTCCCGCCTAGTCTACTGCAAGATCAAAAGCTTCCGCTTGTAATCCTCATACACGGTGAAGCTGCGGATACCAACATAAAAGACTGGGGGGCATTCACCTCCATGGGACGGATCCTAGCGGCTTCAGGATTGGCAGCAGCAGCTTTTAATCACCGCACCTTACTGCAGGGTTTTCAGATAAAAGACGCAATCAGCGATATTGAGAATCTTAAGAACTTTCTGATTGATCATGCGGATGAATATGGTCTTGATAAGAACCACATTGCCATCTGGTCGTTTTCAATGGGGGTTCCTTTCGGGCTCTATGCGGGTATTCATAACAGCCCTGCTTATATTAAGTGCATAGTTGCCTATTACGGTTTTTGCGACCTCACATCCCTATGCCAATTGTTTAAAGGCGCAATTAATTCCGACGGGTTGGATGAGCAAGCTGAGGAATATTCACCGGCTCAGTTGCTGAGTCAACAACCGGATAAAATAGCCCCGATGCTCATAGCCCGGGCCGGTATGGACCAGATTCCAATGCTTCTTAACTCGCTTGATAACTTTATCGGGGCTGCACTGGCTAATAATATTCAAATAGATGTCTATAATCATCCTACCGGAGTACATGCCTTCGAACTATTGAATGACGTTCCCAGAACCCATGAAATCATTGAGAAGACCCTGGAGTTTTTGAAGAGGCATTTGTCTACTCTTTAGTATTTAGTTAGGTTTATAACAGCGGATTATCCGGAACATAACTAAGGGACGGTTCTGTTAATGTATCAACAGGACCGTCCCGATCTTATCTGTTAAATCAATTCAGTGTTGAACTGGTTCCCAAACCATGCATTTGCGCCCATCGGGAGACATTTCGTTCATCGTTAACCAGCATACATACCCGTTCTAACCTGCCATGGTACATGAACTTTAGAGTCTCTTACTTTTTCCCCCAGGCGTGAAGGATCGCGTCCCAGAATTTGGGGTCTTCATACCCCAGCCGCCAAATGCTTATTCCCGATATTTGATACTTGTTAACCAGATCAATTTTTGTTTTTAAGGTTGCTTCGTTTTCGAACCACACTTCTCTTGATATTCCGGACGCATCTTTATAAGAATAGTAAGGCTCTTTATATTGTTCATTCCATTTGACCTGGTAACCCTTCATCTCCGCTTGCTTCAGAATTTCAGTGGTTGGTATCGCGAAACCACCCGATTGGCCTGCTGGCCAGTCATACCCGTAGGTGGCGACTCCCAGCTGAATTTGGTCCGGGCGGAATCCCTGCTTGATAGCTGTTGTGATGTTCTGTTCCACCCAGGCAAAGGGAGCAACCGGGCCGGGAGGGCTATGGGCTTCTTTGAAGTCATAAGACATGAGCGTTACCTTATTCAGGTATGGTGCCAACATGCCATAGTCATAAACGGCGCCTTCCTCCGGTGCTGACGCCACATGGGGCAAAACCGCCATTTGGAGTTCTTTGCCCATACTACCCATCTGGGCATGCATTTTTTTAATAAATGCGGTCAGTTTATCTCGGTCAACGGTGAAATCCTTCTTTTTAGCAATAGGAAAGAATTCAAAATCTATATCGAGCCCGGAATAATTGTTTGCCTTGACTTCCTGGACCAAATTAGCAATGGCTTTGTCTTGTGCCGCTTGATCAAGTAAAATCGCGTCTTGACTGGGCACCAGATCTACCAGGGGTATTACCTTGATGCCATTCTGCTTGGCAACATTAATAGCCTGGGAATTCACAGTCTTTTCGATAGAGCCGTCAGGCTTGACATGGTACCACTGAGGGTGAATCTCATCAATGACATCTGCATGCGCTGATAAAGATTTTAAAGAATCATACTGGCCCGTGCCGTTTACGTAAAATCCAATCACTTCTGGTCTGGGTTTTGCCGCTGTCTTTGAAAGTGGCTTTTTAGCGGTACCTGCGCAGCCAAATGCTCCAAAGACTATGCTTATACAAATAAAGAAAGCGAACAGCCTTTTCATACTCACCTTGTCCTCCTTGTTAACTTATCGATCTAACCATAGTATTGTTTTTGCTCAAGAAGAATATGTGATGAGATCCGCCAAAAGCACTAGATGGATAAATAAGCCAGAATACTATTATAAGAAGTTATGAGGCATGTTATATACCCGATACACCTTCCGCTGTTGAGGACCTTAATTACCAACATTCAAAATGATAGAGGAATGACTATTTCATTAGGGGATTCGTTTGAGCACACAAGAATTGCCTGACGTCCAGGTAATGGTAAGCTCATCTCCGTTTAGCGAAAACGGCAGAGTCTCAGTATTACCGGGCTCATAGATGATAACAATTTTATTGCCTTGAATCTCGTATTTTAGCCAGTTATCTGCCATTTGGTCACCTGCTTGTATGTAATGCAGCACCCCGTCTTTCTTGAATTCCAGTGATATTCCGGTAGTATCACTCGTCCACATACCCCCAACTAAGGGTTGTGTAGTCGCACTTGAGCAAGCAGCCATCGACAGAAGCAACATGATCAACACCGGAATCAAGATGGCGCGTTTTTTCATCTGGCCTTCCTCCCTTTTTTGTAACGAATTGGTAGCGAGCCTCTTTACTGAGTATAAAGCCTCTCTACCTTATCCTCAATCCTTGCCTGCAGTTTTTCATCCTGCAGGGTGCTCATATGAAAATCATCTATTCTGCAGAAGAGCCATCCCCATGCGGTGTAAAACAGACCGGGATGAGAAAAGAAAAGCCCGGGAACCACTGTCCGGGCTTTAAGAATATTTTTGCTTATGGAAACGGTATCTAGGCGAAGATGACGTCCAGAGCGATATGGGGTAGATCCACTTATTCGGGACATGACCCTGGAATCGGTACTGCTTTTGTGGGAGCCAGACAGTGTACTAGATTTTATCCCCCAATGAATCATGCACAGTAAGCAGCCAGTCGCCGATCGCAATGCCCTGCGGACATAGAGATTCGCACACTGCGCACTCCAGACACTCCCCAGCCCGCTCACCTTCCGGCAGGAAGCGCGAATAGAACATCCGGGCGGTCTGCATGTCATCATACATAATCCCGTTGTTGTATATCTGAAAATTCCTGGCGATGTTGACTCCATTGGGGCAGGGCATGCAATACCCGCATTGGCCGCAGGGGATAACAGCTCGGGATTCAAATTCCCTACGAACCTGGCTGATAAAATACAGGTCATCCGAATCAAAAGCATCGATTCCCGAATGATCAGCTGAGTGAAGATTGTCTGTAAGCTGTTGCATGGTACTCATGCCACTTAGTACCATACTCACCTGGGGATGATTCCATACCCATTGCAGTGCCCAGTCAGCGGGGCTGCGCTGCTTCCCATGCTGACGAAATAAGTCGCCAATTGGATCCCGAGGATTGGCCAGCTTCCCACCCAACAGGGGCTCCATAACGATAACTGCCAGGCCCCGGGATGCGGCATAGAAGAGGCCCATCATGCCGGCTTGATTCTCCGTATCCATATAATTATATTGGATTTGGCAGAAATCCCAATCAGGATAACCATCGATGATCTGTGGAAAGGTATCATACTCATCATGGAAGGAGAAGCCTATATGCCCTATGCGACCGTCTTTGATAGCAGCCTCCGCTCTTTCCAGAAGGTTGAGCTTTATGATCAGATCCCATTTTTGTTTGTCCAGTCCATGGAACAGGTAGAAGTCAATATGCTCGGTTTGAAGCTTCTTCAACTGTTCGTTTAAGAATTTGTCAAAATCCTGACTGCTCTTCACGAACCACAGGGGGGATTTGGTAGCCAGCTTTATTTTTTGCCGGTATCCGTCCTGCAGAGCTTTGCCCACCACGATTTCGCTGCTGCCGCCATGGTAGGGATAAGCGGTGTCCACATAATTGACCCCGGCATCGATGGCGAAGCGAATCATATTGATGGATTCCTTTTCATCGATATTCGTGCTCATAGGATTGCCATCCAGGGTCGGCAGGCGCATAGCTCCAAAACCCAGCACTGATCCCTCCCAATCCAGTTTCCCAAACTTGCGGTATTGCATTGATGCACCTCTCTTGGATATTTCGTTCTAAATAGCTTTTACTGATAGAATCATAACATTCCCAGGGCTTTTGCGAAATAACGCTATATAAACCGGGCAACGATTCAAACAACTTCAGTTCATGACCCCAACCATCAGCATGTATATGCACAGCCCTTCAACTCAAGAAGCTCGGTCTCCTTGAAGCTTAAGGGACGGTTCTGATGAATATTTGTACTACAATAAGAAAGGCCGGATGAAATTTATCCGGCTTTAACTTTGCATTTCGCTGTATGCTATTGCTAGTATTACAATACTACGAATCAATATTAGCGACGTATCGAAGCAATGTCCTCATAAAAGTCTATTTGCGGGTCTTCGACTACTAGTCCATCAATATTTTTTAGCAATTCTTGAAAATAGGGTGTTGTACTATGGAATTCTAAAGCTGCTTTATCTTGATACATTTCATAGAAAACAAATTGACCATTATCAGCTGCCGACCGATTAAGAATGTACATTATGGTTCCTGCCTCGTTCTGCACCTCTGGGATCATACCTTTGAGCGTCTGCTCAAGCTCCATTTCTTTTCCTGTTTTCGCTTTAAAAGCGGCAATCAGTACTATCATTACTATTCCTCCCTTAATGATTGATGGATATGGATAAACCGTAGAAAATAAAAAACCAACATCTTTATCAAGGTGCCATCAACTGGCCACTTCACAAAAATATTGGTTCTTCGGAGCTGCTTGCAATCAAGTTTCTCCCTAATATCCACCAAAATATTTAATTATAAATATCAAGCCTTGAAAATATTATATGCCTTTTGTTTCGATAAATAAATATGGATACCAGGGAGATGCAGATTATTCCATAATACCAATATAAAAAAAGCACCTGCTAATTTCAGCAGATGCTCTTCGATTAATTTTTATTTATAATGTCGTTGTTGAAGTAAATTCTACCTTAATTACATTATCTTTTTGTTTGCTTAATTTAGCTTTATTCCCTTTACCGTCTTCTAATGAAAGTTTTTCGAGTTCATTTTCTTGAAAAAAATTTACGATAGTAGTTTCTACAAACCCTGCCCAGCTAATTTTTTTGTTTTGTTCTTCCAAAGTTGTCATATCTCCTTTGCTTAAATCTATCTTTGATAGTCTAACCGTGATTGAATGATAAAGCAATATTTTCTCTAACCTAAATTAGGAGTACGATGTGTATTTCGATCGGCAGGTGCACAAATTAAGCAGCACCATTTATTATGTGAGGCGTGAACAAAAATCTGTCCATTTATAGCTCCCTCCTGTGAGAGAATAAATGAATCAGATTTTCTCACTAAACATGGTCGCCAAGTTCTTTTACAACCCATTTGGGAAGCAAAAGAACCATTCTCATACCCTGGCGAAATTTATGGTTAATAATGTTAATATTTATCAATAGTGCTATAATAAGGATGTGCCAATAAGGCCTGTTTACTCTTAACAGAGCACTTTAAGGAGGTAATCGTTTTGAAAAGGAAAATGCTCGCATTATTACTTGTGATGTTACTATTGGCGGGGTTCTGTGCTCCCGCTATGGCCGATGTCAATCTCACCAGCAACGGTAAGGCATTAGATCAATCAGTTAACATTATTGATGGAAGAGGGATGGTATCATTATCAACTATTACCCGCATATCTGGCGCGGATGCCAGTGCTGATGCTGATGAAAATATCAAAATCATTAAAAATGATACCATACTTAAAATGAAGGTTGGCGATTCCGCAGCTGATCTAAACGGTAAAGTCGTCACGGCCCCGGTGGCGCCTCAATTTATTAATGGGATATTAATGGTTCCCCTCGGGTTTGTCTGCAATGCTTTACAGATCGATATAAACTGGGATCCTCAGACACAGAGCATCAACATCCTGTATTCTGAAAAACGGGAAGGGATGACCCCGGAGGATATCTTGGGAAAATGCTTTACTGCTACGAAAACCATGAATTCGTATAAAATAACAGGCAATGCTCAGGTTACCACCAATATGTCGATTGTCACCCCTCAAGGAACAAATACTGTACCAGCTATTACCGTAAACGAGACTATCCAGGGGGCTTTTTCACAAAAACCCCTGGTTATGGACATGAACATGAAGGTGGATATGCCCGCTGGTCTACCAGGGGCCCAGGCTCAGGGTGCGCAAAACATGGAAATGGTTATGAATGACCAAGGCGTGTTCATGAAGATGCCTGATGGTGTGTGGGTTAAGATGGATATGCCGGGAATTGATTATAAGGCTTTACTGGAGCAGCAGAGTAATTTACAAGATCCCCAGTATATCATTGACCAAATGAAGAAATATGGTATTACCCTGGTATTTAACAATGAACAGAACAAAGACGGCAAATCCTACTGGGTAATATCCGCGGCCATGGACTCCGACGCATTCCGCCAGATATACCAAACAATGCTGAGCAAGATGCCGTCATTATTGCCCCAGGGCAGTGCTACAAGTGATCAGCTTGTTCCGCAAATGATGAACGATATGGCTAAGAACATGCAAGCTGATGTTGTAATGAACATGTTCATAGACAAGAGCAACTACTTAATCAAGTCAGTTAATGGCGATATGAATATAAACCTGGCCCTACAGGTACCGGCCAGTGCAGCTAACCAGAGCCCCGGGCAAATGAATATGAAGATGCTGGAAAAAATCAATTTCGAAATCAGCGATTATGGTGTGGTATTTACCAGCCCTAATGTGAGCAAAGCAATCAGCTTTTCTGACTACGTGAAAACTTTAGCCGCCTCCACCAAAACTGCAAAGAGCTGATCATTCTTAAATGGGGTAATCACCAAATACGGACCGGGAAGCCGGTCCGTATTTAGTGAGGCATGGTGACGGTTCTTTTGCCTGCAATGCCGCCATGCTGGTGAATTATTCCATGTCAGGAGGGTGTTGTTTTTGGAAGAAAGAGACACAGCTTATTTATTAATTTTCCTTAAAGCATTGTTAAGTACCTTCGGTATCATAGTACTATCTTTGTACGTTATCTGTCCGCTAATTGGTTCTGCCTTTCCCAATATGTCAGTTGAACAATCAAATGTCTTGGTAACAGCATGTATGTGGATAGGAACTCTTTTTTCAATATTTATTTGTGCGTTTACTATCCTAGATAAAATGAAAAAGAATTCCCCATGAACCTATGGCTGCGGGATTAAAGTTCTCCAGAGAACGGGGTAGTTGACACATCTCTCGACCCTTTATGCAATCTTTAGGCGTTTAAAAAACGATGCCTCTATTAAATTATTATTCGCTGGTTGTTCCTTCTGTATAACCAATCAAATCATATACTTGCTCCGAGTTCTGGCTGTTTGAGTCTTGGGCGGCATCGGTTCCTGCATAAGAAACAAGCTGACCGGTTTTTTTAACCCAGGTCATGATCTCACTGTTGGAACCGCCTCTGCCATCATTCCTATCAGCTAAAACATAACGAACCTCTCCATTCTTAACCAGCTGTTTAAATCGATCTAAACTCATAACAGTCTCATTGCCCATAAACCCACTCAGGGACCCTACATAGACGTCAGACTTCAAGGTGAGATTTTCGGCGGTATTGGCCGAACTCACAACAATCTGGCTTTTTCCGTTGACCTGATGATTATTCAAAAAGGCTATTAAATCAGCGGTGCTGTCATGTTGAACGCCGTTTTGCCCAGTGCCATTTCTGTTGCTGTCTTTAATACTATCCGTCTTTTGACTTGCTGTTAGCTGAGCTGGCAAGAGTTCCAAACCAGCACCCGGAAAGGAAGAATTAACTGCATAAAACATCGCGGCACAGGAACCCGCTGCAGGTGCAACCAGGAGACCCGCTATGGCTAAGCTGACCAGTGCTTTATTAAGTTTATTCATTTTGTTTGACTGCATGTTTTCGAGTTCACCCTCGATAGCTGGTTTTTTCTTGGACATCAGATTGATTGTCACCAATGCCAGTGTGGACACAAAGCACAGCCCGATGAGCAAAACCATTAGAACTTTAACGATACTGGATGAACTATAGAAATACGACAGCATCAACAGCTGAACTGCACCATTTGCCAGTAAGGCCAACGGCAAGAACCAGGATTTCCATCCACCCTCTTTGTACATCTCCCACATGGAGGCAATTCCGATTCCGGCCAAAGCCGCTATCGGCGGCGCCATCATGGTCAAATAGTAGGAATGAAATAATCCCGTATTATAGCTGAAATAGATGAATTCCGGCAGGAACCACATAAACCATAATACCAGGGCTTGCTTTCTTTTATTATCTAAACGAAATCGCAGTCTTTCTCTGCATGCTGCTGCTAAGAATCCTAACAACGCCAGAGGTATAAACCAAACGATCTGGTCAGAAAGGACATTTTTAGCAAACAAGCGTGTAATACCGGCAGGGGTTTGATTGCCAAAGGTTCCTGATAATCCGCCTCCGGAACCCCCACCCGGTCCGCCTCCCCCAGGGCCGTCCCCGGCAGGTGGCTGCATATTGTTCCCACCTGGCCGGGGATCTCCACCATTGCCAGCTGGGGGGGTGCCTGGGCTGGGCATTCCCTGGCCTGTTTGATTTGTTGCTGCTGTGTTATAATATCCGGTACTGTCGGCTGGCTGCTGATTGCTGCTGCCTGTTGCATAAGCCAGCTTGCTTTCTGCATTACTACTCGTTGAGTTTCCAGGCGCTTTGTCATCGGTTCGATTTGGCGGCGCCCCACCTCCCGGGCCTCTGCCAGGAGAACCTCCGGGAGATCCACTGCGACTAAATAAATTAAAGATACCACCCAGCCTTTCCGTTCCATTATGTCCGGTAACAAGACCCATGACCGTATTGTTACCACTGCTCCCTACATAGGGGCGGTTGGCAGCAGGTATGGCATCAACCACCAGCGCCCAGGATAGAGAAACCGCCAGTAGTACCGCTGTCCCTACCATCAGATGGGCAATTCTCTTTTTGACGGAAACCGCACTGGAGAATAGATACAACGTATATACTGCGGGTAAAATCATATAAGCTTGCAACATCTTGATAGTAAATCCGAGGCCGATAAAAATCATACTTATGATTAAATATTTTAGCTTTCCTTTTTCGGCAGCAATGGAAAGCGCCCAGCAAGCCAGCAGTAATACGAAAACCAGTTGATTATCCACTGTGTTATTCCTGCTGACAGCAACAAAAACAGGAGTTATGGCCAGGCACAATGCGGAAATCAGTCCTGCTGCAATTCCAAAAGATCGTTTTACGATGTAATAGATCAGCACAACTGAAAGCACGCCGGCCAAAGCCTGCGGAAGCAGAATGCTCCATCCGCTGAAACCGAAGATTTTTGCGGATATAGCCTGCATCCAATAGCCAAAAGGCGGTTTATCAACTGTAACAAAGCCCGCAGGATCCAGTGAGACAAAAAAGAAGTTTTTCAAACTCAGGGTCATACTCTTTACAGCGGCTGCATAATATTGGTTTGAATAGCCTTCTATGCCCAAATTCACAAAATTTAATAGTGCTGATAAAATCACGATGGCAGTCAGGGCAATTTTTTCTTTTGTAACTTTTATCATGTTCATTTTATCCAGTCTCCTTCAACCTTCACATAAAGAGCATGCTGCTGTCTTATAAGGCTTCAAGCCAGGGGTTTTCTGATACTTAATTTTTCGTATGCTAATTATACTTGCCAAGCCTGAAAGTAATCTGAAGATATCCTATGGTTTGTCTGAAAATATAGGGAGGCTGAACCGAAATCGTTAGAGAGAAGGCTTCAACGGAATCCCACCGTTACAGGGGAAAGGTATCGGCGTCATGCCCGTACTGTTAATGAGTGTGTACTTTTGTGCAAATATAGGTGGTACCACGGAGATAACCCTTCGTCCTATATGGACGAAGGGTTTTTATTTTGCCAAGAATTCTGGGAAGTAATAATCACTTCCATCGCTGATGCCAAAATGGATTCAATACCGGTTGTGGCTATTACCGGTCAGGACTCCTCGGATCACGACGTCTTGGAGGTATCTTATGCAAAATTATGACCACAGCTTGTTCAATAGGATACATGATCTGATAAGTGCATCTTGTTAAAGGGACGAGGTTGTCGAGATTGATGATATAATGGTTCCATATACTGGGTTGCAATGATTATATGTCATGGGATTAAACGTGCACTGTTATTTAGTACATAATAGTTGCTATATCTGCAGTAAAGATAATATGCATTTCGCAGTGTGTAAGGGGAGCCAGATGTTGTCCGAGAATCACGAAAATTCAGCATCTTTTCTTGATAAGAGTCGCCGTAATCTGCGACCTGACTGCCAAAACTGTTTCGGTTTGTGCTGTGTCGCACTGTACTTTTCAGCTTTGGAAGGTTTCCCAATCGACAAAGATGTAGGTCAGCCTTGCATCAATTTGCAACCAGACTTTCGCTGTTGCGTTCACAAAAGCCTCATGGAACAGGGCCTTAAAGGGTGCATTGCTTTTGACTGCTTTGGCGCGGGGCAAAAGGTTGCTCAGGTCAGTTTTGGTGGACGCGACTGGCTGAAAGTTCCAGAATCCGCGAAGCAAATGTTCGGGGCGTTTCTAATTATGCGGCAACTCCATGAGCTGCTCTGGTATCTGACTGAAGCACTGACGTTGCAGCCAGCCTGTTCTATCCATGGTGCGCTTAGATCCATGCTCCACGAGACGGAACGTCTCACTCACCTCAGCCCCGACGATCTCATGGAACTGGACGTAGCAGTACACCGCTCAGATGTTGATACTCTGATCGTAAAGACCAGTGAACTCGTGCGAGCTGAAGCCCGTCGCGGACAGAAGCCTCATTCTGGGCGTCAGAAGAAATTCGGTCGAAGAGCCGATCTTATTGCTGCCGATTTAAGAAGATTTGATCTTAGAGGAGCTGACTTGAGAGGCGCCTACCTTATTGCTGCTGACCTTAGAGGAACCGACCTGAGTGGGACTGATTTCATTGGGGCTGATTTCCGAGATGCTGACATCAGAGGTGCCGACCTTACAAGCAGTATCTTTCTCACCCAAGCTCAACTTAGCGCAGCGAACGGGGATGCTGGCACAAAGTTGCCCTCGTCACTCACGCGCCCAACGCACTGGGCGGTTGACAGATTGATTTTGTGACCTTTACTTATTTTTAATATATTTATGGGTTATATGCGGATTTGAGGTCTTCCTCGACTGGATTTCGAACTGCTTTAAAGACGATATAAAAGGGGTAAGCTTGGAGTAACCATAGTTCCTGGTATCAAAATCCGGGTATCGTTTATTAAGTTTTTTGCCGACTGAGCCTAAAAACGCCCAGCCATCCTCGTCGGAAGTCTCCGTTACAATTACTTTTATAGATTCTATCAGCTCTTTTGTACTGGCCATGCCTTCTTTAGCCGCCTCTTGCTTTTCTATCCTCTCATCGGCTTTGGTTTCTTCCGAATTTGGGATTGCAGCTAAAACTTCAAGATATTTAAAAATTTCGCAGGCTGATATAAAGGGAGTAGGCGTTTTTTTCTCTCCCATACCGACAACATACATTCCGGCTTCTCTTAAACGGGCAGCCAGCTTGGTGAAATCACTATCGCTTGAAATGATGCAAAAGCCATCCACATTGTTTGAATAGAGTATGTCCATGGCATCGATGATTAAGGCTGCATCTGTCGCGTTCTTTCCTGTTGTATAGCTATATTGCTGAATTGGGGTTATAGAGTAATTGAGCAATACCGTTTTCCATGACCCCAGTTGCGGCTTAGTCCAATCTCCATAGATTCTCTTATATGTAGGTGTTCCATGGTTGGATATTTCATCAAAGATATATTTTATATATTTATCCGAAACGTTATCCGCATCAATTAATACTGCAATTTTCCTATCATGTTCCATACGTTATCCCCTCTATAGATCAATACTCCGTAATAATTGTATCTTAGAGCACCCAAGCCGAAACGTCAAATTAGGGCAACAGGGTTTGGCAACAAGCGTAAAATGAAAACCGTTCCCGCGTGCCTTTCGATAGCCTTGCTAGCAAATATTGTCCTCTTTTTCTGATATAATGATGGCATTGTGCAGATATCTGGAAGTCTAACGAAGATTTCTTTCGTCGGGATATTTAAAGATTTGAGAAGGTGTCATTTTGAGGATTTGGTCTGTAGCTCCTTTCATACTATTTGTAGTCATATTTTATACTGGTAAACGCGGACAGCAGGCTTTTGCCAGGTATATTCCACCTTCTTATATAAAAGTCTACTGGGCCGTATACCTGCTGTTTGCTTGCTCTTTTTTGCTGGGCAGGGGACTTGCATTCGGCAATCAATTTCTAAATGAGATTTTGATCTGGTGTGGAGCCTACTCGCTGGGATTTCTGTTCTATGCCTTTTTTATTCTGATATTGATTGATATATTAAGATTAGTAGACCGTTGGCTGGGAATTATACCGGATCTTATCAAGCAATCACCTGCCAAAATCGGAATGATGGTAGTTTTTCTGCTAGTCGGGCTGCTTGCTTATGGCAGCTGGAATGCCCGGCACCCGGTTTTCACTTCATATCAAATAAATATACCCAAATATACAACTGGAAGCCAACAGCTCCATGTCATCATGATTTCCGATTTACACCTTGGTGAGATCGTCAACAACGGGCGTTTAACGGAGATCGTTGCACAGATAAATCAACGGAATCCCGACATAATTCTCGTAGGGGGAGATCTGATCGATGGGGATCTTGGCCCTTTTGTGAAACAGAATATGGGGTCAACCTTACGTCAGTTGAAACCGAGACTGGGAACCTACATGGTTTTGGGGAATCATGATGGACATGGGAAAGAGGTCTTGCCGTATTTTCAGGCCGCGGGCATAACCGTTCTCAGTGATCAATACCAGCTTATTGACAACAGCTTCTACCTGGTAGGCGAAGATTATGGGGGACATCAAAGCCCCGGGTCTTCACAAAGCATACTGGCTGACATTATGGTTGGGATAAATAAAGCATTACCGATAGTCCTTTTGAAACATAGTCCTACTGATCTGGAGGACGCAAGAGTTAACGGGGTTGATCTGCAATTGTCCGGCCATACCCATCAGGGGCAATTGTTTCCCAACAATCTAATCACGCAGAGAATGTATGAAATTGATTGGGGCTATCTGCGCAAAGGTGATCTGCAGGTAATTGTCTCCACCGGGTTCGGCACCTGGGGGCCGCCGATACGAATCGGCAATACTCCCGAAGTTGTTGATCTAGTAATGAACTTCAAATCGTAGAGTTTAACTCCTTTTATAATAGTCATGTTTATTGACAGATCAACTGCCAGCTTACACCAAATTTGTCTTTTACCCAACCAATACGTTTTTATTTTATGTTATGCTGCTTGGGGATTCTGCCTTCACAAGGGACGCCTGTCTGACATTTGCCACAGCCATATCGAGGCTTATATTTTTCGGCAGTCTTATCCAAAAATGCCGAGCATATCATGTGATTTTTGCCCTGTTCTAGGGATATTGCATGGACTGGACATTTTTTTGCACATGTACCGCACATTGAACAATATTCAGTGACATTTTCATACTTTCTTTGGTCAGGGGATAAATATAATTCGGTGAGGACACTGCCCAATCTCCCAGCCATACCTTTGGAGGTGATTAAGCCTTTAGAAAGCCCGAATGTTCCGAGTCCACACGCAAAGGCAGCATGTCTTTCCGACCAGGCGCTTGTAAATGATACATCAGGATATGGTGTATCACTGTTCGGCCCAGTTTTAGACCAGAACCTTTCATCTAAAGACGGCACCAGACTATTATATCCAGCATTGATTAATTCTTTTTTCAAATACATGCACAACTTGTTTAGGAATGCTTGACCTTCAATACGCCCATGCAACCATTCTTCAGAAGGCCATGACCTATCCTGACGGTTTCCCTTCTTGACTGCTTTGCTAAATGGCAAGAAAAAGGAGATGACGGTTTTGGATTCAGGCAGCCATTCTGTGGGAAGCAAGAAGTGCTTCCCAATGATAGAAGGTTCTTTAAATAATGTGAAATACTTATCATCTGGAGAACCAAATGCAAAAATTGGTTTTTCATAAATCTTCATTCCCACAACGTTTTCGGAAATGGCCATTTGCCTGGTTATATAATTATCTTCGGAGTTTTCAATGAAGTAAGCTGCTGATTTTATCAAATCTTGCTTGTTCCGGGCAGCATGCCCGGGCTGTTTTGGTTGAATACCCCGATCCTTTTATCGGCCATGGTGCCTATGAGCAGAAAACCGAATTCAAAATCGACTACAATCAAGACATGGCTGAGAAGCTGGGCTATAGCACTAAAACAGTGCAATGCATTCAGGAAATTATTAAAGACGTTTCCTAATAATACATTTGCTGATAATCTTCATCTAATACCCATCGGCACCAATTCTTCTATCTCCTTGTTTTTCATGGCTTTACACTCTTTTCTTATTCTATTCACTTACTTTGTTTTCGTTTATGCAAATACTATGAGCAGAAAGAAGGGAGGTGAATACTTGAAAAAACTTGTAATGAGTTTATTACTATCTTTGGTTTTAATTGCCGGCATGAATAGTGCATATTCTTTGGCTCAATCAGGAGCAAATACTGAACAGACATGCCCAAAGTCTGGTGACTCTCACCAGGTTAAGCTGGAACAGAAGGCTAAAGAGATGGGCATCACGGTTGATGAACTCAAGGCCAAAATGAGAGCAGAGCGCCAGGCCAAGCTGGAACAGAAGGCTAAAGAGATGGGTATCACGGTTGACCAACTCAAGGCCAAAATGAAAGCTGAGCACCAGGCTAAGCTGGAACAGAAAGCTAAAGAGATGGGTATCACCGTTGATGAACTTAAGGCCCAAATAAAAGCCAAGCACGAAGCTAATTAGTAATATTACTCAGCAGTACAAGTTTCAGTCTGTCGATATAATTGTTCGGCAGGCTGTTTTTATTTTTTCGAAGCAGCTCATTTAGGTCTTCATACCTAATCAGTACACATCCAACCCCAAAGGGGAAGTCGAGTGCCTTGTGATTGTATATTGCACGCTAATTATACTCACCCAGCCTGAAAATGATCTAGAAATATCCTATCATTTGGATGAAAAGGAGATTGTAGAAGTATGGAGCCAGGAGCTGTGATGAATTCAGGGCAGGATTTAAGTATGCTAATGAGTCGAAGAAGCGATGGTTAAACTTTCCCAATCATGTTGCCGGATAAACATAAAAAGGGCTCAATGAAGGAGATAATGGTTAATTGACTCCTGATTCATGTCCTCCTGGGTTTGCAACCAATTAATAGTATTGCCTCACGATAACTGCCAAACGCTTTAATTCGAAATAAACTTATGGACTGACTAGCGCTGAGCCTATCTCAGGGCCTTAGAGAATTCAGCTTGAGTGGTCACCTGTTTTGCTAGCGAGTGATCAAATAGGTTAAATTATAGGAAACAATAGAAAGGATACGCCCTATGATCAAGACAAAATCTGCTTTGGCATTAATTATTACTTTGCTAATAGGATGCTCGGCTCTATTGCCGATCCAAGTTCATGCCTCTACGGATAATCAAATCCTTGAGACAGGTATGGAACACGATTCAGTTAACCAAATGCCACAGGATTTTAGTTATGTAAGTTATGAGGGCAGCACTCCATCCCGGGGAGGGCTCTATTTCTCCAGCCAGGATTTAAATAACTTGGCACGAGTGATATATGGGGAGGCCCGGGGAGAATCGTTTACCGGTAAAGTGGCAGTCGCAGCAGTCGTATTGAACCGGGTTTTGTCACAAGATTTTGGTAATACAGTGAGTGAGGTAATTTTTGAACCGGGTGCCTTTACTGCAGTAAGTGACGGGCAGTTTTACCATACACCCGACAGCGCGTCCTATGAAGCTGCTAGGGCTGCTTTACGTGGATGGGATCCTACCGGCAATGCATTATATTATTGGAACCCGAAAACAGCCACTAATAAATGGATATGGTCTCGGTCTATTATTACGAAAATCGGAAATCATGTATTTGCTAAATAGTCCTACCGGGAGCATCCCCCCAAGGTGAGGGGAGGGACCAATAGATAACAGCCCGCCTTATAGCAGCGGGCTGTCATCATTTAAATTGGCAGAGGATAAAAGGTCTGGGGAACGTGCTTTGTAATGCATAGTAAAATGTTATTTGGAAGTGAGGCGGAATTGCCGTCCCAGACTTAACTATTTTAATTCATTCTCTTTCAAATACACCCAACGCTTACCGCATTTACTACAAAACCAATAGTTTACGATATGCGTATTTTCGAGAAAAGATGGCACAAACCTATGACCTGTTATGTGACACAGCAATTTATTAAACATAACATATCCCCTTTCTGAAAGTAACCTGCCATTTCAGCCTAAAGTAGCTTCGGGATTTGGTGTCATCTGCAGCAAAAGACCTTTGTACCATAATATGGATATCACAAGGAAAATGTTCCCTGGCATACCACACATTTCTAACTTGTAACAGCGGCAGAACAAGGGAATGACTATGTATTGGGATAAAACCACCTTTATCGATAAACATGAAGTTTTCATGAGGGCGATAGGTTTCGTGGGGTGTGGTTCTATGTGATGGGGTGGAAGTGGGCGAAATTTGCTGCTATGTGGTGGGGATACAATTCCTTTATCAACCTTTGGTCAGTGAAGGAGATGTTTGATCAGCACAAACGCTCAACCCTCCAGTAAAGAACTGGAGGGTTGAGTAACATTACCTTGAGGTTGGTTTTTATGAACCGGCGTAAGTTAAGATGGCCTCCTGGGTGGCATCGTTCCAATCTACCTGGCAGCCCAGATTTTCAGCAATGAAGCGGAGCGGAAGCATAGCTCGACCAGGAGGAATGGTAATCGGCATCACCTGCGGGTTCGATGTGTCAATCATGATCTCCTGGCCGTTTACCCGGGCAGTGTTTTTGCCCATCCATAGTTCCAGGGTTTTATCACCCAATACGACGGTAACCTTCTGGGCAGTTTCGTCCCAATCCAGCTTCGCCCCCAGCGGTTCAGTAACATAGCGAACCGGCAAGAGGGTGCGCCCTTCATAATTAATAGGAGCGGCATCCATCTGGCGAACTTCGCTGTTCACCCGGTAGGCGGTCTGACCAAGGTTCAAGCTGATCACCTGCTTAAGCTTACTAGAGTCGGCCGTTCCAGGGATTGTATTTGTATCAGTAGCGGGCATATTTCCAGAGGGCAGGGAACCGGGAATTCCGCTTGTTCTTTGATTTGATCCATCGGGGACGGTTATACTGGCTTGGGAAGAGGATTCGCCGATGTAGGAATCCCTGATGGCAGTTACCTGATAATAATAGGTTTGGCCGGGGGAAACATTACTGTCGGTATACTCTTGGGACTCATTTGCATACCTGGAAAAGAGCCAGGCGTATTCCCCGCCTTCTCCTTTCCTTGCCAACGAGAATCTGCCCACATCAGGAGAAGAACATGACCAGCTTACCTTGACCTCATGATTGGAATCGGCAGTGGCAGTTACTGTGGGGGGATTGGGCCCAGTCCGTATTGGCCCCAAGGGACTTGACCAAGTATGATCATCGAGATTGTAAGCACCAACGCGGTATACGTATAATTCATCAAGCTCAAGATTAGAGTCTGTATATTCGGTAACGTTTTTATTTACCACCCCAACATAATCGCTCATAAAGTTAAATTCGCCAGGGTTTCTGCCCTTTTTGCGTAAGATAACGAATCCGTCCTCATTGTCTGATTTATCAAGCCATTTCAATTTGAAGGTGGTAGGATTCGTCCAACCGACGTCGTATAAATACGGTGCGGCAGGGGCATGGGTAGGCATGATAATGCTGGCTTCGTTGGAATAAGCTGATCCAGTATCATTAAACACCTTAATGCGAAACGTGTATCTAACCCCTCCCGGCATATCAAATACAGTTTGCTCGTATTCTGTAATGTTCTCATACGTTGTGTGGACGGTTTGCCACTGGCCGCCTTCCATTTTTCTCTCAACTTTAAAGCCGGACTCATTGTTTGAGCGGTCGTCCCAGGTCAGCTTAAGATGGCAGGTATACAAGGGCTCCAGCTTTAACGAGGTCGGGGCAATGGGCGCTGCATTGTCAACCACTTGCACCCGCAATTCATTGGAATAACTTGATAAATAATTGCCTGTGAAGGCCTTGATCCGGTAGTAGTATATTTCACCCGGAAAGATGGGGTAAGTGGTGTTTTGGCTTTCCTCGTATGTTGTTGTGTTAGCGGGAACACTGGCTACTGTGTCGTAGCTGTGCCCTTCGCTCTTTCGTTCAATGGTGAACCCGTTTTCGTTGTTAGAGTTGTCGGTCCAGGTTAACGTAACAACGCCGGCTCCGGTGCAGGTAGAACGGAGATTCGTAGGAGCTGAAGGAGCTATAGGAATTATTTGGTCTTTTTGGTTTTTGTTATTTGTGTCTAAAACCGCTGCAGAAGCGATTTTGACTCCAACAAATAGGTTAATGAATAGGAAGGCCGCCACAAGTATGGGAAAACTCTTTTTCAAAATTTCCACTCCTTTTTTACTGACGGGCTAATATTTTGCCCGCCACACGACTGGTAAGCTCGAGTTACTATGATTTACGAGAAATATTAGTCTTTAAGATGAAGAGATCGCTTTGGCCTTTAGGCAGGAAAAAATTTTCCTGGGTGTTCTTCCTTCATTGTAAAAGCAATAAAAATATATCAAAAAAATGAAGGATCGAGTACGCCCGAAAGTATTATGATCCGGCTAACAGGAAGAGCGATGGTATAATTGAACAAGGGAATGCCAACCAAGAGGTGATAGCTGGTGCAGGCAAGGAAACTGCTGAACATAGTAGAGGCAATCGGGGCTACCACAGATATCGAGCAAGCACGCCTATTAACTCTGAAGATGCTGCGGGAAGTGATCTGGTTTGACCGGGGGCTCTTCTGGCTTTACGACCCCTGCACTGGTTTGCCGACCGGCCTGCCGGTTTCCCTGGATATGCCGGACCAGATAACCGGTGGCTATCCGAATTATCAGGAGAACGACGAAGTACGCATGGCCTATCGTTCATCCAGGCGGGTGAGTCTGCGCAGTACAGATCTTTTTGATTATCCCCGATGGACCCAGCATAGCAGTTTTTATAATGACTTATTAAAGCCTCATGATCTGCACTATATGTCCGGGTTTGATATTAAAGATAGGCAAAGCAACATGGGTGCTTTGTGCATTACCAGGGGCCGAAAAACGGGCAACTTCTCACAGCATGATGTTGAAAACCTTACACTCGTATATCCACACTTGCAAAACCGGCTTCGCTGGAACAAGGTTTTGGATGCATCTGTATTGCAACTAAACACCGGCGTTACATTAGCCAATGAGAAAACCAGCATGGGAGAACCGCTTACCCGGAGGGAACACGATATAGCCAGTTTGGTTATGTCCGGGGCTTCCAACCAGGAAATTGCGTCTTTGCTGGGGATTTCTCTGAATACAGTAAAAATGCATCTGCAAAACATCTTCGAAAAGCTTCATATCAAAAGACGTTCCCAGCTTTTCCTAGTGCTTCAGCGAAATGAGAAAAGCTCGTGACACTGCTTAGCCGATCATAACTTTGCCTGGTGGATATCGGTAATCAGCCCGGTTTCCTTTATAAGCCAGGGCAAAAGCCAGGGTCAAGGGGCCGATGCGACCTAAGAACATAGTAAGGATTATTAACATCTGACCAAAAGCAGTCAGCTTACTCGTTAGTCCCAGCGAAAGCCCTACTGTTCCTATGGCAGAGCATACTTCAAATAATACCGTCATGAAGGATTCATTATGCGTTAACATGAGCAGGAAAGTCACCAGTAATACGATGAAGGCGTACATAGCCACCACGGTCAGAGCCCGAACAAGATCCTCAAAAGCTATGCGATGTTCCATGATCTCGGTGTCTTTTCTTCCCCTGACCATGCTGTAAACGGCAGCTAAAAGCAGAGTTATCGTTGTGGTTTTTATGCCTCCGGCAGTAGAGCCGGGAGAGCCGCCAATAAACATTAAGACGATAATCATTAACTGGCTGGAAGGCAGGAGAGTGCCTAGATCTAAGGTGTTAAAACCGGCTGTGCGGGACGTAACGGATTGGAAAAAGGAAGCCAGAACTTTGGTCATCCAGGGCATGCCTGCCAGGGCGTGGGTATACTCGCTCAACAAAAGAATCAAAGTCCCACCGACAATTAAGGCCAGTGTTGTATAAAGCACGATTCGTGTATGAATTGAAAGCATTTGCCCCTTCTTATGGTTGGAAATTTCATTCACAACGACAAAACCCAGACCACCGATGATAATGAGTGCCCCGATGACCAGGTTGACTGTAGGATCCCCCACAAAACCGGTTAAGCTCTTATTGCCTCCCCACAAATCAAAGGAGCCATTGTTAAAAGCGGTAATAGCATGAAAAAGACCAAACCACAGAGCCTTTTTCCAACCCAGCGAGCCTGTCCAATGAACAGCCAGTATAATAGCTCCCAGAGCTTCCGAAAGAAAGGTAAATAGGAGTAGATTGCGAAACAATTTCACCACTCCACCGGGGTCGATTTTGTTAACCGCCTGCTGCATCATCAGGCGCTGGCGAAGCTGGATCTTTTTCCCCAGGATCAAGGCATAAAAAACAGCAAAAGACATTATCCCCAAACCGCCAACTTGCACCAATAACAAAATGACTACTTTGCCAAAAAGGGACCAGTATGTGGCAGTATCCACCACCGCCAGCCCGGTAACGCAGGTGGCGGAAGTGGCGGTAAAAAGGGCGGTCAAGAAATTGCTCTTTCCGGTGCTGCTGGCCCACGGCAAGGATAGCAGCAAGGTTCCCAATAAAATCACCAGTAAAAAACTTGTCGCCAGGTATTGGGGCGCAGTCAACTGCAGCTTCGGTTTAGCCATTGATCGCATCCTACCCCTCATCCGAATTGCTGATGGATTTTAAATCTTCTGTCTTGCCTATCATTACCAGCAGGTCGTGGGAGGCAATCATTTCGCCAGGGCCAGGAGCCACAATGATATCTTCCTTGCGCTTTATGGCCAGGATATTTACCTGAAAATGCTTTCTGAGGTCTATTTTTTCAAGGGTATGTCCCACAAAGCGCACTGGGGCTGCTAATTCTATCAGACTGTAATGAGGGGAGAGGGCAATCAGCTCCAGGATATTGTTGGAAACCAGCGTTTGGGCCAATTTAATGGCCATGTCTCGCTCCGGATAGATCACCAAATCCACACCCAACTTTTCCAGCACCTTTCCGTGCAGTTCAGTCTGGGCTCTGGCCACGACTTTCTTGACCCCTAGTTCTTTGAGGATAATCGTAGTTAAGATACTGGCCTGTATGTTTTCTCCGATGGCTACCACAACTATATCAAAGTTGCGGATACCGAGAGCTTTGAGTATATTCTCATCCATGGAGTCCGCTTCCACAGCATGGGTAGCGATGTCGGCCACCTCCTGCACCCGGTCCTCGCTGGAATCTATAGCTAATACCTCATGCCCCATGGAGCTCAAAGCATTGACCAGGCTGCAGCCGAAACGACCCAACCCAATAACAGCAAACTGCTTACTCTTCATGGTTGACATCTCCTTCATGAATATCAAAGTTTAGCTTATAGTCTTTGGCATTCGACAATCCCTCAATAAATCCTACATGCCAGAATGAAATCTGCCAATGGAAGCCGAGAAACGCCCCTTAATTTATTCCTGAACCATAGTGACTATTTCTGATTTCATTATGAGCATAGACGACAAGTCCAAAATGATTGACAATAAACCGAGGTGGCAGCACAATTGTGATACCTGCCGGATATAATTTTTATGAAGGTGGCACTTTTTCGTTGAACTTCGAGAATGGAGGAAGACAATGAATTTTATTGGCAATATCATTTGGCTATTATTTGGCGGCATCATCGCATCGATTTGTTGGGCTATAGCAGGGTTGCTTTGGTGTGTAACAATTATTGGTATACCATTTGGGGTTCAGTGTTTCAAGATTGCTGGATTTGTGCTGTGGCCTTTTGGAAAAGAGATCGAACTAGGTCATTTTGGAGTAGGGGGCTTGATTTTTAATATCATCTGGATCATCTTTTTTGGATGGGAGTTTGCCATAGGTCATCTGGTTACAGGGTTGATTTTTTGCATAACAATTATCGGCATACCGTTTGGCCTTCAGCATTTTAAGTATGCTCAACTGGGGCTCATACCTTTTGGAGCGAAAATACGTTAGAGTGCTCCTCAAGAAGGAACTCTTTTATCAGGGCAAAGCAAGTATGTCTGGGATTATCGTTATATCCTAGAGGTCTATATCTTAATAAGAGGAATTATCGATAGGTCCGAGATCTCGGGCTTTTCGTATTTCTAATCAAATTTTAATCTTTGTCTAACAATCCTTTAATTCATCGGTTCTATACTATGGGCATGTCACAAAAATTGGGGAGGAATGAACATGACCGCTACGTTAGAATTGATAGAAATGTTAAGAGAAAGAGCTCATATCAGTTATGAGGAGGCCAGGGAAGCACTGGATAAATGCAATGGCGATATTGTCGAAGCGCTGATTTATCTGGAGAAACAGGATAAAATAAAGGCCCCCCAGAAAGAAACTTGTTCACAATCAGGGTTCTGGGCAACGGTGAAAAGGCTGGTTAAAAAATGCCATGAAACCAGGCTCGTCATCAGTAAAGCGGATGACATTATCATTGACCTGCCTCTAACCGTAGTCATTATCATAACCGTATTTGCAGCACCAATTACCATAATCGGCCTGCTAGCTGCACTATTTACCAAGCATAAGATTCGCATTAAAAGGCCCTCTGGTGGCGATTTGAAGATTAATAAAACTCTGGATGATATATCATCTGCAGCATCAAAAGTAAGCGACCAGGTGGTGGATGCCATCAACAAAATATAGACGTATAGCCTTCCTGAAAAAGGAATGTTGTCTATTAAATCTGATTATGTAAACATTATAAGCAAAGAACCTTTTTGAAAGACTTGGGGTAGCATCGTAAGAGAGTGTGTTGCATGGCCGGTGAGAAAATATTAGTCATTGAAGATGAAGTGAAAATCGCACGCTTTGTGGAGCTGGAGCTTACCCATGAAGGATATAGGGTTGAATTAGTGCATGATGGCCGCCAGGGACTGGATAGGGGTACGAACGGCAGTTTTGATCTTATCATCCTTGATGTTATGCTGCCTTCCTTAAATGGCATGGAAGTATTAAGGCGTCTTCGACAGTGTACGGAGACGCCTGTAATTATGCTTACGGCCAGGGATGAAGTGACCGACAAAGTCATGGGGCTGGATATCGGTGCTGATGATTATATGACCAAGCCTTTTGCTATCGAAGAGTTGTTGGCCAGAATCCGGGTAATGCTGAAACGTAGGAAAAGCCGTGTGGTAGCTCCTAATAATATTGTTATAGGCCAATTAATCATTGACCTGGGCAGGCATGCCGTAAGCTATGATCATGATGTCGTGGACCTTACAAAAAAAGAGTACGATTTACTCACATACCTGGCGGAGAATGAAAATATTGTTCTTAGCCGGGAAAAAATACTGGATAAGGTCTGGGGTTATGATTATTACGGCGACACCAACGCCATAGATGTCTATATACGATACTTGCGTAGCAAAATCGATGAAAAATATAATATCAAGCTCATCCACACCGTAAGAGGGGTGGGTTATGTAATTAGACATGAGTAATGCAAGAAAATTCGCCCGAGTTTTTAAATATGTCGTAAAGACTGCAGCGTCCATTGTATTTGAAATATTGAAATTAGTTTTACCCCTTATACCACGCCTATTCCGGGAGATCTCTAAGGAGATAAGTAAACGACTGCGATTCTCCATCACCTTTAAAACTACCGTCACCTATTCACTGCTTTTTACAATAATACTCCTCATCTTGGGCACCTTACTCACCGGCGCCTTCGGTTCATTCCTGATATACAACACTAATAAATCTCTGGAAAAGAACAGCCGGGTGGTTGCGGATTTAATAGACGAAAGCACCGATATTCCCAGGGACAAGATCAAGAAATTCGCTGATCTTGAAATGTTTTCTGTGATCCTATCTGATGAAAATGCCAGTGTCGTCTACACCACTGCCGAGGGAATTCCAGGTGGATCCTTCACCAACCGGACCCGGTTGTCCAGCACAAGTTCACTGGATACCAATCTAGGATATCTATATTTCGAAACGCCGGTTAATCTGAATAATGGTATCCGCAAAATTGAAGCCGCCAAGAATTTATCTGAAGAGAAAATCTATCTAACCGGATTGGTAATATCTACTGCCATAGCCTTCTTCTTGGCCATTATAATCATGATTATTATTGGCGCCAGGACCAGCCGAAGAATGCTGAGACCCATCAATACGATGACCCGGACAGCCCGTTCCATATCTGCGGGAGAATTAAATACCCGTTTGGATGTGGTAGATTCTCACGATGAACTAAAGGAACTGGCACTGACCTTTAACGAGATGCTTGACCGTATTCAAACATCCTTTGAGAAACAAGAAGTATTCGTATCCGATGCCTCACATGAACTCAGGACCCCAATATCTGTTATTCAGGGTTACGCCAACCTTCTCCAACGTTGGGGAAAGGAAGATCGGGCAGTCCTGCAGGAGTCTATCGATGCCATAAAAGGTGAATCCGATTATATGAAGGAATTGGTCGAGAAGCTTTTGTTCCTGGCCAGTGCCGATAAGAAGAAACAGCGGCTGGAAACAGCTCCTTTTGCTTTGAATGAACTGGCTGAGGAAGTGTTAAAGGAAACCGCTCTCATAGATTCCGAGCACACGATTA
>DATMYR010000090.1:0-6005 GCA_035560815.1 Syntrophomonadaceae bacterium
CCTTCGGAAGTGGACGGGGAGGGTTCAAAACTGGGGTCAGATTCTGCTCCAGTTATCAATTTTCTTCCCGGATAAGGTTAAGGCTCATCTCAGGTAGCATTGATGGGTCAAGAGCAAAGCACAAAACTATTTACAGACCCAGTAATGAAAATACGTTGGAGATATATCGCCATCTACAAACTAGTCAAGATAAGTATACATATTTTTTACTAGCCACGACAATTGCTGCGATTGGTTTCGCAATTACTCAAACAAAAGACCTAGCCCTTAATTGGACGCAGGTACCAGTCGGGATCAGCGTGTTATCTTGGGGGTTAAGCTTTTTATTTGGCTGCCTCAACCGGCTATATTATACTTCGGCATTGTATGCTAATTTACACTATATTAGAATTCGAGATGGCGAACACCCCGAAGTCGGCATTCATCCGCAAAGGATCCAAGCTGCTTCAGAAGGAATTAATATTGCCATGAATTATAATTCTGAAAAAGCGAATAAATACGGCCGTTATCAAATGTTTGCCTTTACTTTTGGTTCGATAGCATATATTGCCTGGCATATACTAGAAATGTATTTGCGAAAATAAAGAAAACCGTAGGCCAGCCCAATATTACCTTTACCAAGCGATAGATATACTGCCACTTTTACTGCCGTTTACTCTAAAAAACACAAAAGTACTTTATAATATCATATGTTCTTAAAGTACGGTAATATGCGGGTTTGTTTATACTTGGAAATATGCCAAAACCCCTGAAAACACCTATTGAGCAGACTTAAAATCCCGCGATGGCAACATCGTACCGGTTCGACCCCGGTCTCGGGCACCACTTATAACAAAGAATATACCGAAGGTTTAAAGCCTTCGGTATTTTTAGTTTATGGAAATATTTTTCGGAAATTTTGGAAGCGGAGAAATCGACAGTAATATAATCACTTGTCCTGCTTTGTTTATGATAGAAAAAGCGGCCTAATTTAGACCGCTTTTCAATACATATTGGGAGATAAAACGCATTCCAGATAACGTTGCTTATTCTTCTATTTCCAAATAGGATCACGAGGAATGATTTTCTGAAGACATATGCTGTCGCCCATTTTTATGCTTTTTATTAATTCTACAACGACTTCACAGGCGAAAGCTTTTTCGAAAAGAACTTTACTATACCCGGTAGTGCATTGACACCAGGTATCCGTATCTAGTTTATCTACATCGGCAAGCATCGGACACGGACAAAATGAAAATTGTAGATAAAGTTCTCCATTTGTGTAAAATAAGCCAGCTGCCTTTGCTTTGTCCTGGTTTGCAAATTCTTCTAAATTTGACGATGATTCAACCAATTCTTTCACTAACTCATATTTTTCATCCAGACCATATCCGCATTGACAGTTCATTCTAATTTGCTTAACAGCAGACCTATCAAAATGGTTTTCTAATCTGTTCATAGTGGATTTCACCCATGTCGCATTATCCTCTGATGAAGATAGTTCATCTCCATATACGATTTGTTTTGCTGTTTCATCATCGCTCGCAGCTTTTATGGCACTGAAAATTACCTGCTCTTGGATTTTTCTAATATCAAACATCATAAAACCTCAATTCCTCAATTTTATGTGAACTGTGGTTTTTGAAGTTGTATGAATACAAAAACACACTAAAATAGTGTGTAGATGCATAAGACATTGTCACACAACTTATCCACTATTCACCATTATTCAAACGCATAACAAACTAAAGCATACTTGGTAGCCGTAGTTAATATGTTTCATTTGAAAATTAGCGATAGATTGGATCAAGCATGTAGTAATGTCCTTTCAGTATTTAAGATGTTTTTTACTCTACCAAAACAAAATTATTTTGTCAAAGCACTTTCAAATTCTAAAGGGGTTTTAGTTACGTGGTGCAACAATTAATATAAATGGCCACCACCGGGGCAAGCCCCTCCACACTGGGCTGACGCCCGCGCTACGGGACTTCCCTCAACCCCGCTCCATGCCATGTCCTCCACTACATTACGCTTCGCGGTTCGCTCAATTCCGGACTTCGTCCTCCACCAAGCTCCACGATGCGCTTCATTCCGCTCCAGACATCGCCCTCCGCTCGGTGGCCGCCCGCTCATACCGGCTGCACTGCGTTCCGCTCTCGGTATCAGCTCCCCGGTGATAGCCTGGTGGGTTGGAGCTGATAGAGCACCGGGACGCCCCACCGCACAATGCGCGCCGGGACTGTCCCTACCCCGCTCCAGGGCCAGGCGCCAGGCTTCCCGATCGGCGCTCACCCATGCGCGCTGCGCGATTACATGAGCAGATGTTCGCGGTCCTGCGCCATGCGCCTAGTAAACGTTATAAAATTTACCACAATCGAATGAAGGACCAAACGTGAGAAATTAGGTTTAGTTGTGTGTTAATTGAGGCTTAGGGCACTTGCCAGTGCATTGCCGGGAGCGCAGGGATTTGCGCTCCCGGCAAGTGTCAAACTACCTGGTGCCCTTAATGTTACAAGGATTTGTCAGACATCTTTGATTACTTGTATTATTATGAAGGTTGAAAATAAACAGTAAGCTAGGTTGTGTTTTGTTGAAGGCAGAAAAGGAAGAAGGTTCATGAAATCTATTTATCAAGGCGGTATCTATTTAACATTGGCATCCAGTATTTGGGGAGGAATGTATGTAGTTAGCAAGTACACATTGAATGTCATCCCACCCCTTACCTTTCTCTTTATACGCTATATACTGGCTTTGAGCTTATTAGTCATTCTGTGCCGACGCCAACAGGAAAATATATTCCCTAACGAGCAGAGGGGATTATTACTACAAATTGGAGTATTCGGGTACTTCTTGTCAATAGCTGCTCAATTTATTGGAACCAAACTTTCCACCGCCCATATGGGGGCAGTGATTACTGCTTTATCTCCGCTTTTCCTTTCACTATTTGCAGTGATTATGCTCAAAGAAAAAATGACGATAAAACAAGCATTGGCTATTCTGGTGGCCATGGCGGGAGTAGGATTTGTTCTAAGTCCGGGATGGGGCAGTTTTCATACAGACAATAGTTTGGGAAACCTGATTCTTGTCCTGGCAGCCCTTTTTTGGGGTTATTATTCCGCTTTATCCAGAAAAGCATCGGAAAAACTCTCAGCCTTACAAATTACTACCTGTGGCATTTTTATTGCTGTTATCCTATCTCTTCCGTTTGTATTTATAGAAGCGAACAATTGGTATTGGAGGGACATATTAAACCTACCTATTCTAGGTGGAATTATCTATGTTTCCTTTATTTCGACGGCACTGGCCTTTTTTTGGTGGAATAAAGGGCTTTCTCTCGTACCGGCTCACCAGGCTGGACTATTCTTCTTTTTTCAACCGGTTGTTGGCACATTCTTGAGCTGGCTGATCCTTCATGAACATATTACCGGTTCTTTTTTTGTTGGGGGAATACTTATAATGTTTGGGATCTACCTGAGTATGAACATCAGCTCAATGAGTAAAAACTGAGTTTCGTTATACCTGCTGTTTATTGTGAAATTGAAGACAAACTTCCTAAAAGCTTTTGGTGAAGTCACATAAACCCCGGGGCAAGCCCCTCCGTACTGGGCCAACGCCCGCGCGCCGGAACTGCCCCTCTCCCGCTCCCGGCACAGGCTCCGGGCTTCCCGATCGGCGCTCACCCGCGTGCGCTGCACCTGCACCTTCTGCTCGGTGCCCGGGGCATGATGGCGGCTGCGCTTGCGCTCCGCTCACGCCATCATGCCCTCGACCCGAATTCGCCATTACCTAGAGAGCATTTTTTACAGCAAAAAGCCAACAGTAAAGCTGGCTTTATGTACTATCTAAAGCGGCTGTTTAGCTCTGCATACCTTCTGTTTGTAGCAGCGATATAAATGATTTCAGCAATACCTACTGAGTTAACTATCAGTAAAACAATATACCAACCAGCATGTTTTAAACGAGCGGCCCTCCACAGTGCCCATCCTTTCCAGGCTACTGACCACGCAAGAATTAAAGTCAGCATCCAGGGATTCATATGGCGGAGAAATTCACTAAAGGTAGTTCCCATAATATCAATCCTTCTTGAGTTTTTTTATAGTATTTCCGTTGATCTTTGAGGAAATTCGTAATAAGACATAGCAGCAGCGGGGGGCGAATAGATTGGCAACGCGGGTTTTCTTTTGCAAGGCTCCGAGCAATTGTGGCCCTTGGCTCCTACCTAACTGGAAAATAATGGTTTGCACATGCGCTGTAATAAATGTAAAATATTGTCTATAAATATTGACGAGGAAGGTGGCCTTATGAGTGTTGTTCAGAGGATCGAAGATCTCCGAAATGAACTACATAAATTGGTAATAGATAAGGGGTTTCAGGACCCGCAGGTAATAGGGCTCAGTCAAAAGCTGGATAGATTAATTAATGCATATTATAAACTGGAGTCTATGAAAGTGAAGGCTACCGGATGATCATATTAGCACTCTTGTTTGGTCTTTAACTGGCGCACTTTAGAGGAAAATTCCTGATAAGGTAATGGGCAGGTTTAAAATCCCATTATGGCAACATCATATCGGTTCGACCCTGGGGCACTACCGAAAACGCCGACCCTCTCGAAGATTCGAGGGGGTTGTTTATATTTTCTGACCAGCGTAATAAAGGCATTCCTGGAGCAATATGTCAGATTTCTCATAGTATAGCAGTAACAAGAAATTGCCATGCAGACTGCTAGATAAGGAGGAAGCCATGCAAAATAGAACTTCCAGTAATGTCCAAGGTATTGACATATCCTCGTACCAGGCTGGGTTAGATATGAAGGCTGTTAAAGCCGCAGGGATAACGGTAGTCTATATAAAAGCCACTCAGAATCTAACCTATGTAAATCCCTACCTGCAAGCGCATTACCAACAGGCCAAGGCGCAAGGCTTAAAAGTGGGATTTTATCATTACTTTATTGCTGGTGTCGATGCCGAACAGCAGGCCCAGTATTTTATCAAAGCAATCCAGGGCTTGACCTATGATTGCCTGCCCGCCCTTGATGTTGAGGAAACCAAAGGCTATTCTGCGGAGGCTCTATCTGGTCTGGTCCATACCTGCCTCAATGAGATTGCATACCTGACCGGATACAAGCCATTGCTCTACACGTATACCTATTTCGCAAAGAGCAGCCTTGTGGCCAACTACGTCAATATGTATCCGCTTTGGATAGCCGACTACAACGGGAAGTCTGCGCCCAGTAACAACCCCATATGGGATACATGGGTGGGATTCCAGTATTCCAGTTTGGGCAAAATCGGCGGTATCATCGTGGATTTAGATGAATTCACCGCCAATGTATTTTTAGATGTCGTTGCTTATAATTCTGCGATTGCAAAACTGGTGGCTGCAAAGATGATAACCAGCGGTGATTATTGGCTAGATGCAATTGCCAGCAACACATCGGTACGGGGTGACTGGATGGCACTTGTTATTGAGCGTATGACTGGGAAAAGTACTTTAGCAGAAGCCGTAGCCAAGTTGGTAACTGCCGGTGTTATTGGCAGCCCTGAGTATTGGTTGTCAAACTGCGTGGTCGGCGGAACGGTTGAAGCTGCCTACGTGAAAATCCTGATCACCCGGGCGGTAAGCAAGCTAAATATTGGGGCGTAATAACCTGGATAAACAGAAGAACAATTATTCAATAACAGCCCGGGGGAGGCCTCGGGCTGTTTGGTTTCTTTGTGATTTCTTCTGAAAACTCCTGATAAGAGAATGGGAAAACTTGAAATGCAGTTAACTTTAGAGGTTTTTATCTGGTTTCCTGCTAAGTAAATTAGAAAATTGAGCGTTGACTCGTTCGGCATATTCTATCTGCTTGGCAGCATCAAGGGTGCCTTCATCGATCATCTTAAATATTCCATTTAACTCAACATTCGTGTCCCGGTATTTCCCGACAAAGAAATTTAGAGGTATTTCAATAAACTTGTTCTCAATCAATAATATCTGAATCCGGTATTCTATCCGTTTCCAAGCTCTCTCAAAAGGATTTGCTG
>DATMYR010000091.1:0-6172 GCA_035560815.1 Syntrophomonadaceae bacterium
GCTGAACCTTCTATCGCCTCTTGGCTTTCGGGGTTTGGTATCCTTTTGTTTCCAAACGATCAGTACATTAGTCGTTCCCAGCATCTCATAAATGCAGCGAAGTGATGAACCTTTACTTACCTGTGCATATAGGTGAGTTTATAGGGTGAATAATATATCATAGCGAGGAGGCCCGTTATTATGCTTATCGTTATTGTGGCTATTGTTTCAATTGCAAGTGCTTTGAAGTGGGGAGACAAAAAAAACTGGCAAAGTTACTACAGTACCATAATATTTTTCATAGCAGCGGACCTAGCTTATAATGCTCTTTCAGTTAGCAAACGCCTCTGGGAGTATTCGGGTTTTCTCCCGCATGAATATATCGGCTTATTTGTTATGTTGACCATTTACCCCAGTGTAATGCTCATCTTTTTACCAAAATGGCCTTCAGGAGTATGGCATCAGGTAGTCCATATTCTTAAATGGGTGGTAATATTTTCAGCTGTAGAATGGATTTTATCTTTATTTGGAGAACTGACTTACCATAACGGTTGGAGTTTCTGGTTTTCAGTTTTATTTGATTGTGTGATGTTTCCATTACTTATACTTCATCATAAAAGGCCACTGTTAGCTTGGCCACTAGCAATAGGGGTTGGCGCTGTGATCTTGTATTCATTTCATATTCCTGTCAGTTAATCAAGTCAAGTCATAAACAACGTGGTTAGTCATTAAATGCTTATCTGGCAGCAAGATTTGAATATTCAACACATGGAGGGTGGGCAGTTATGGATCCTTACTATATTCAACAGATGGAAGTAGCTTACAGCTTGATACATCAAGCAGACCAACTTATGACTACGCTATGGTTGAAGTACGTGCTGTTTGGCTGGAGATGGTGGATAGGTGTATTTCTCATGCTCGCACCTTGGATCCTATGGTTTATATTTAGGAAAAAGGATAGTAGCGACCGCCTACTATATGCTGGCCTTTTTACGATATTAATATCTTCGTGGTTCGATGTTTTGGGCATTCTGTTTGGTTTATGGTCATATTATTATCCAGTCGTTCCCTTTTCGCCTGCATTTGTGCCTTGGGATTTCTCTCTATTGCCTGTTATCACCATGGCCTTTTTACAATATAAGCCCAAAATCAACCCTTACTTAAAGGCAGTTATTTATTCAGTCATAGGATCGTTTATAGCCCAGCCCCTCTTTGTATGGATGGGCTATTATAATTCAAAACATTGGGAGCATTACTATTCATTCCCAATATTCTTCGTTATATATTTAATAGCCTATAAATTTTCCGTAGCAACTCGATTTGAAAAGCTATAAAATCATTGGGCTGTTTATGAAATGGTGGCAAGGTCCCTAGCTGACGTTAGGTTGCATATGTAATCAGTCTATTTTTCAAGCTATTTGTCTAAATAGTCTAAAGAGCTGTCGATTCCTGATTGGGATTTGGCTAGCCACGGTCCGCCTCCGTGCCTGTCTCACTTGTTCAAGAATATCACAACGCATGTTCCATCTCTCAATGAGCAATGAGTCATGCTAATCGCTGGCGGAGGTCGTTGGTTTTGGCGGAATCTCCTGATGGCTCTCATCTTAACACTGGCTCTATTTCATTAACGCCGTGAAACGTATGTATCCTATTTCCTCTCCCACATTTCTAAAGGCTCAAATTTGATTTCGTGACCAGCAGTATCTATAATCGTGCCGGATATAGTGCCTTCAATTCTGTTAGGAGAGGTCTTTCTAATACGCAATACGTCCAAGTCTAAAAGCCCAAAACTGGAAGCAAATTTCATTATATCCGCTTCATTTGATAATCGAGAAAAAGCAACGGCGAGTCCCTTTACTTCCGGAGGAGCAGCAGGTCTTCTTGCAATATCTTGAATTACCGCTTTGGAGAAATCCAATGCGGTATCTAAGCTTTCATAAGGACCACGACCAAGGGTAAATCTCTTCGTAGTTAATGATACTAATTCCTCACCATCTTTCGGGAACAAAGCGGCTATATCTTGAGTTGCAAGTATTCTTGCAGGGATACGAGATCCAACCATTATAAGTGAGCTTTTTCCCATCAATATTCCCCCCTCCAAAAAAATCGTTACCGTTTAGCGAGGACCGTTTCAAACCAGTTAGTAGGTTGATCGGCCAGGGGCCCGGCCTGCCAGAGCGTTAGTCTATCCGTCCACGTGTAACCAAACACTTTTTCATGACCTCCTCTCGAATCTCATCCAACATTTTCACTTCAAACTCCAGGCCGGAAGAATTATGGTCTTCTATCTCAGCCAGCGCGAGGCGTTTGCGTGCTTCCGAGACTGTTACCACCAGGATGGGCGGGAAACGCTCTGTAAGAGGCACCCACCACCATCGAGAGTAACCGCTGGATTCATTGAGCTTGTTGTACTTAGCGGCCTTGTCAAAAGCATTAGTACCCCGGTCCATCTCGATAAAAACGAACCGGAACTTGCCGGTCATTCCGTTTTTAATGGCCGCAAAGCCATCCCCCCGGAGAATCTTATAATCCTGCTCGTATGACCAGCTGTGCATGATCTCCCAAGAGGGCAGGGTGAACGGCAACCACATCCGGATCCAGTTAAGATCAACCAGGTGCTTTATCATGCCGGGCTTATCGCCTAAATAATAAATGTAGTCTGATTCGCCTACACGGCATCGGTTGAGTTTTTTGTTATTGAATAGACGCAACATAACTTCCTGGGATTTTCTTTTCCCCTGGGTTATAGGATTACTTGGAGTGACGGGGAAGATCAAACATTCAATTTGGTTTCTATCGAGCGCCTTATATTGGTCTACTGTCTCAATGATCCTTCTATCGCGGTGCAAGCCTTTTAACTTCTAATTTGTCTCGGTCTGGTCTATCTGGTTTAACATGAGCATCCCACCTTCTTTGATCTGGTAATAGTAGTTTCATGGCTTCGTGGATCGGAAGGTGCATTGACTGCAGCTCCACCGTTTCCAGCCCGAACCGGAAGATACAGCGGCCTTTTGTACTAGGAAGATCACCGGCCAGGCCGCAATCCTCCCCTAAAATCACCCGGAAGTCAGCAGGGGAAGGAACCTTGTAACAAATCCTGGCCACAAAATTGAATCTGGTGTCGCCCGACACAACTTTTGTCGAAGTTCTCTGGCTGGCCACGATCAAACTTATGCCAGTTGCCCGGGCAAGTCTGGCCAGGCGGTCTATCCTCTCCTTGCATCGATCATCGAGTTCAGCGAGTTCATCAACGATTACCACAATGAAGGGCATTTCTTCAGGGTGCGGGTACTCCTGGATCTTGGTCACTTTATATCGGCGAAGCAATTGTATCCTGCGCTCATATTCCCGATTGAGGGCCTCGAGAATGGCCAGGGCTTCTTCGTCGGTGACGGCCAGTATGATACGGTCTCGCAAATATTCTAAGTCCACCTGTTTAAAGTCGATGATTACGATGACTGCCCGATCTATAAGGCTATGGATGATTACTCTTTCAAGACTAGTCTTTCCGTATCCAGTGGAGCCGCCTATTAAGAAGTGCGGTGAATCAACCAGGTCGAAAACATAAAGGTTCACCCGGGAATAACCAACCGGGATAGGCAATGACATACTTTCGTAGTGGCCAGGTTCCCAGTGGTAGGGAACCATCTCCGGTAGTTCCCCAGCCTGAACATTCATGTGGCATTTACCGTGCTTCCATTCGAGTTCTATCCATGAATTGCAGGCATCCTGGAAATATTGCTTGTGGGCTTTGATGTCGTTAAAACTTACCCCGGGAGGCAGCTGCCAGATCAGGTGCCAGCCATAAGCCGTTTTCCTTTTTGCGGCCAGCACCGGCCGGGTTCCGTCCCGCTGCTCATATCCCAGATTGTCAAAGGTGTCTTGCAGGAGAGCAGGAATGTGGTTATCGAGGTGGATGACCTTCTTGCCGATCCGGAGAGTATCAAGGGTTTTGTTAAGTAAGGGAATCTGTAATCCCCCTCGATGGCGGAGCAGGTACCGGCAGCTGGCCAGGGCTTCGGTCACGACGTTCTCTTCTTTGCGTTTGATAATATCACCTCCCATACTTGGGCTATTAAATGTGTATGGGGAAGAAGCGATATTTTGCATGTCCGCAATGAAAATTTAGCGGCGGGAAATGAAGGGAAGAGATAGTAATATTAAGAACTTATTCCAAGTTCTCATATTCAATCAAATCCTGTAGATTGATAGTGGGGACGTTTTCTTTTATTCGGAACCATATTTTAATAAGCATTTCCAAGGTGGGCTGTTCTTCTTGACGTTCCCACAAGCTTACACGCTGATGGCTTACGCCAAGTAGTTTGGCAAATTCGGTCTGAGTATCTATAAGCAATTGGTGTCGCCAGTATTTTAATCGGTTCTTGACCATGCAATCACCACCTACCAATATATTCCATGATAGTGGCGACAATCCTCCTTGTGCAATCCTTCCATTGATAATTACGGGATGAGGAGGGGTATGTTGGTAGAATAAAATGATTGCATTAAAAGTCCAAGTTGCCGATATTCAGGCTTTGAAGAATGACTGTTTACTGCTAGTTTTACTGCCAATTGCTTAAAAATTCTAAAAAATACTCAACGCTATATAAAAGCATGAGGACAGGTAGAAATGCCCGGTAATAAGCTGTTCTCATAGACGCATACTTACGCAAAAGCACCCTGAAATACCTGTCTGACAGACTTCAAATCCAGTCTGCGCCGTAGTGATCCTGCGGTGGGTGAGTTCGATTCTCACACGCTTCCGCCACTTTAAACATTGAGGCATGAAGGCCTGAGTAATATCAAACTCCCGGAAACGAGTTGGGAAAAAGTAGAGAGACCTGCTTCAGCAGGTCTTTTTAGGTCGTTGACAGAAGCGACTCACAGCTCTTTGCCATCAGGGGTATCGTTGTACTAGTCCATCCGTGGACGTCGCTCATCGTTATCTCGAAAATCCCGTTCAATCAGCGTACATCGGGACATTCCTTACCCAAAGGGAAGGTGTGTCCCCTTTCCTTATCCGGGGACATGACCTTGTTGCGAAGCAGAGGGTCCGTCCCCCTTGCACTCTATAGGGCGAGATTCGCTAACGAAATGGGCCAGCCGTTTTGAATTAAGTTAGCTAAAACCGGAAAGTAATTCTGCACGCCGTCTACTCTGGCTCTAGGGCGCTGTAAGGAATCCCAACTCACTGCTGTGTTTTGCAAACCAGCATGATATGCAGGGATTATTTTGGTCGTTATAAAGGCAGTCTGGCTTATCGGATCCCAGTTGACGATTCCACCCAGTGCCTCGGCTACAAATCGTAAAGGAACCATGGTTCGGTCGTTAATGGTCTGTGTAGGAATATCGAGTACTTTTTCCTGACCATTCAGCAAAACGCGAGTGCTGCCAATCGTAAAACGTATATTGAATTCACCCTTATTAAATGAGACGGTCTGAAGAGATGGGTCCCAGCTCACCTGACCGTCCATAGAATCGGCAATGGTATTGATTGGAACCAGGAGACAATCATTTTGTATGAAGGGAGGAGTATCAAATTTTAGCAATTGAGCATCGTGGTAGACTTGTATTGGTTTATCTTCTTCCGTGATGGAGATCCGCAAGGTTTCACCGATCGTTGAATGAATGACAAGCGGCATGCCCAGTGAGTTCTTGAAACGGAAGTCTTCGACCCCGTATTGAACTGCAGCATCTTCACCAAGAGGCAGATAACTAATTTGAATGCAGTGATTATGCCTCTCCAGTACCTGCAATCCAGCACTCTTTACTGCCTGGTGTAGTATGCTGGCTGTCATGCAGACTCCTCCGCCGACCGCTTTTTCGTTTCTCGACTGTGATGCGATGTATCCAGATGTAAACCCTCTATCCGTAGTTCGCATGCCAACTGAAGTATTAAAAGAAAATTCCTCTCCCGGAGCAACGGTAACCCCATCAAGGTATTTGGCTGCCAGACATGCATTGTCGGCATTCATTGGAGAAACGGCAATGGATAGGGGGATTTCATAAGAGCCGATCTCCTGTGCGCTGACCGGGGCAGACAGCATGAAAAAGAATAGCAAGAATAAAAATACGATTTTCCTCATTTGTGAACCCTCCTGAAATTGGGGATAAAATAGATTAGAGCAACACTAGATGATACACAAGAATGATCTTTATTCAAAAAATGGAAGAGTTGTATTTCTTTTAATTC
>DATMYR010000092.1:0-21689 GCA_035560815.1 Syntrophomonadaceae bacterium
CGCCAATGGTTATGCCGATGCTTCTGCTAGCCAGACCATGGGCATCGCAGCCCTCACGGGCGTGTGGGACGGTTCGATCGACGTTTCCTGGTACAACACTACCGACACGTCGTTCAATATCAGCACCCCGGGCCAATTGGCCGGCCTGGCGGCTATTGTTAACGGCACCGCATCGGGCGTTGCACAGGACAATTTTGCCGGCAAGAACATAACTCTGAGCAGCGATATTCAGTTGGACAGCAGCACCAAGTATACCGCCTCATACGGCAGGTTCGGTACAACCTCCTTCGCGATGGAGGGCACCTGGTATGCGGTCAATTCTGACGCCCGTATCTGGACGCCTATCGGCAGCGGTGTTGCCACGGGCAACAGCAGTTTCAGTTCCACCAACTATTTTAGCGGCACCTTTGACGGTGCCGGCCATACAGTCAGCGGCCTGTATACCAGTATAGACGCTACCGTGCAGGGACTTTTCGGCTGTCTTGGCCAGAGCTCCGTTGTTAAAAACCTTACGGTTTCGGGCTGCGTTTGCGGCAAATTTGTTGTGGGTGGCATTGCTGCCTACCTCAATTGCGGTACTGTGCAGAACTGCAAAAACGATGCTATTGTATATGCCGATGGCGGAGAAAAAGCCGGTTCCGGATTGGAAAACGGGCCGAGCAAAGTCGGTGCCGTAGGCGGTATCGTCGGTAGTATGAGTGGAAGTGCAGCTTATCCGGGACAAATTATTGGTTGTACAAATTTTAAACCGGTTACTTGTACGAACACCAATCAAGGCGGTCGTACCGGAGGTATACTGGGCATCGTCGATAAAGCGACGGATTACGGCTTAATAAAAAATTGTCTTAATTTCGGTATAGTGGACGGCTATCAATATTCCGGCGGAATCGCCAGCTTGATCATTTCCACGAATGTGCCTATATTCAATTGCGGCAATACAGGTCAGGTATCCGGCCACAGCTCCGGCACGTGCATGGTTGGCGGTATTGTCAGCTCGACGCAAAGTACTGTAACCAATTGCTACAATACCGGGGACTACCGTAGTGCAATCAATGGTAATAACGGCAATTTAGCCAGCAATTACGGCGGTATTGCTGGAAACGACGGCACAAGCGGTATTAGCCGCCTTACTAATTGTTATAACACCGGTACTTTCTTAATGAGCGGTAATACAACATCGGGTTCCACCGTCGGCATAATCTGCGGCGTAACTCAAAATTCTGGCGACATTGTCAATTGTTACTACCTTGATACAGCAGTGGGAACTTATAATACAAATGATATTAGTCGCGGTTATATCAGTACCAGCAATGCCAGAAGTGCAGCCGCAATGCGGGCCGCTCCTTTTCTGACGGAGATCAACGGCGACGGCAGGACTTTTGTGGCTGATACCAACAATATCAATAACGGCTTTCCCATCCTACGCTGCCAGGTGGGTGACACTGCTACAGTATCCAGCGTTACCAAGGACTCTGATCCCGCTAAGCTCAGCTATGTTGCGGGGCAGACCTTTAATCCCAGCGGCCTGGTGCTTTGGGCCAACTACAGCGACGGCACCAGAGAACAGATCACAAGCTACACTATCAGCAAAACAACTGCACTTGTTGCGACAGATACAACCATCACCATCAGCGGCACCTATGGCGGAATAACATACAGCTACGACTTCAACATTACGATGGCAGCCAATGCCCTGGCAAGCCTAGCCATCACCACCAAGCCCACCAATCTTCTTTACGCTACGGGCGATACTTTTAACCCCACCGGCATGGTTGTAAAAGCCACTTATACCAACGGTACAACCGCGACACTGGCGGCCAGTGACTATTCCTTCAGCCCTGCCGTTGCACTGACTGCGGCTGACACCAAGATCACCGTCAGCTATACCTATGCCGGAGTAACAAAGGCGGCGGATCAAGCTATTACGGTTTTGGCTTCAACTGCTCCCGCCAAGAACAGCGATAATGTCTACGAGCTATACACGGCTGACGATATGCTATGGTTTGCCAATCAGGTGAACACCGGCACCAATAACGCCATCAGCGGTAAATTGATGAAAGACATAGACCTGACCGGCGCGACCTGGACTCCTATCGGCAACAGCAGTGCCAGGACATATTCCGGCACCTTCGATGGCAATGGCAAGACGGTTACTTTAGCCATTAACACCAGTTCCAGCTATACCGGTTTGTTCGGCTGCCTGCAAGGCGCTGCGGTGAAAAATCTGACCGTGGCAGGCACCATCACCGGAGTTATGTATACCGGAAGTATCGCGGGTTATGCTCAGGGCGCCACGGTTATCCAAGACTGTATAAACAACGCTGCCCTCAGCAGTTCTTCCCAGTACCTGGGCGGCATCACTGGTTATGCTGCGGACAGTACTGCGATAACCGCCTGCACCAACAACGGTACGATTGCTTCTACGTCTAATTGCACTGGTGGAATCGCCGGCTATACTACCGGCACCGCTGCGGTAACCGGCTGTATTAACAACGGAGCAGTCAGCGCTGCCTATAACGTGGGCGGCATAGTCGGTTCTGATTACAGCACCGGTGCGATCAGCAAGTGCGCCAATACAGGCGCTGTAACCGCGACGAGTACCTCAACCAGTTCGTCCTACAGCATGGGCGGCATCGTGGGCTATGCCAATCCTGCCACCACAATCGACCAGTGCAGCAATACCGGCTCAGTCACAGGCGGTGTTATGAGCATAGGCGGCGTGGTCGGTTACCTGTATAATGCTTCCGGCATTGTTACCAATGACTACAACACCGGCAGCGTGACCAGTACAAGCGTGTCCGCCACAGCCCACACCGGGGGTGTCGTGGGCTACACCAACAACGCTGCCAGCACCGTGCAAAACTGCTATAACGCAGGTGCCGTCAGCGGAAATACCACCAGTCCCTATACCGCCGGCGTGATAGGCTACGCCAAGGGCAACAGCAATGTCACCAACAACTACTATCTGAACACAACTGCATCTACGGGTCTTGGCTATGCCGTCGACAACACGGTCAGCAAGACCTCAGATGAGCTGAAGGCTTTGGCTCCCACTTTGGGGCAATACTACCGGCCGGGCAGCGTCTATCCCATCCTCTCCTGGCAGTATACCAACCCGACACCCGGACCCGAGACCCTCAATTTCTCATATTACACTCCTACCGGCAACCTGCTGGCTTTCAAAGGAGCTACCGATTCGGTGGTTGATTCCAATGGCAATGTATATGTCAGCGACTACTACAATAACCGGATAGTTAAGTTCGATGCCAGCGGAAACTTCCTGGCCGCCTATGGAACTCAGGGAAGCGGAGTCGGACAATTCTTAAAACCCAGTGGGATAGCCATTGACGGGTCAGGCAGCATTTATGTGGCTGATACCTACAACAACCGGATTGTAAAATTCAACGACCTGAACAACAACGGCGGTCTAGAAGCCGATGAATGGAAGGCCTGGGGAACAGCCGGAAGCGGAGCCCTGCAGTTTAAACTGCCCATGGGTGTATTTGTGAAAAACGGTTTGGTCTATACAGCCGACAGCTACAACCACCGCCTGACCGTATTCGATTCCTCCAATCCCGACGGAACCTGGCAGTCCATCGGAGCACAGGGAAGCGGGAACGGACAGTTCAAAGCCCCCAATGATATAGTTGTAGACTCCCAGGGCAACATCTGGGTAAGCGACACCCTGAACAACCGGGTGCAGAAACTGGATAAGAACGGCAGCTATATCCAACAGTACGCGGCCAGCATGCCCTACGGTATATCCATAGACCAAAGCGGCGCAGTATATGTGGCCGAGCGGCAGACGGGCCTGATCCAATGCCTGACCAACTCCAAGACTTTTGGTGGCAAGGGAACCGGTGCCGGATTATTTACCAATCCGGTAGGCCTAAATGTAGACTCCCAGAACCGCCTGTGGATCGTGGACGTAACAACGGGCAAGGTTCAATGTAGCAATATTTAATCTTGATGAAGCTCTAAATTAGTTTAGTGGGAAACCGGGTAAGGCACAGCCTATACGCCTTACCCGGTACACCTCCCATGTTTTTAAACCAGCAGTAAAGCTAAAGGCGACTTAATAAACGTCGGCAGGGAAGGAGAAAGGGAAAGAATGAAATGGAATAAACATAGCCGTCTGGCATGTCTGATAATTTTGATCATGCTTTGCACCATGCTTCCCATCACCGCGTTGGCAGGGGAAGGAACCAGCATAGTTGTGCCGGAAAATATCCCTAGCGCTCTTGCGATGAGCCCGCCTGGCGATCCTTCAGGCACCTCGGTAGCCGAGGAGGTGTATGGAGCTGAGAATCTTCTCGCTACGACCTACACCGTAACGGCGGACAGTGTCGGTGTGTGGGACGGTTCTTCAGTTGATGTTTCCTGGTACAACACTACCGACACGGCGTTCAATATCAGCACTCCAGCCCAACTAGCCGGTCTGGCCGCCATCGTCAACGGCACTGCAGCCGGCATCACCCGAGATGATTTTACGGGCAAAAACATTTCTTTAACCAGTGATATTGACCTGGGCAGTAGGGAGTGGACGCCGGTTGGGTTTGTGTCCGTAACTGTGATGGACTCGACAGCCACGATCTCCATCGCCAACAGCTTGCCTTTCAACGGAACATTCTCGGGCGGAGGATATACTGTCAAAAACCTTTCCATCTCCGGAACCAAAAGTGGAATTGGGCTATTCGGCTATGTTGGAAACAGTGGCATTATTCAAGACGTTGCAGTCAGCGGTACAGTATCCGGGGCTTATTATGTGGCCGGTGCCGCTTCTGTTTGCGCAGGCACTATCAAAAATGTAATCAACCAGGTAGTAGTCAGTGCCACTAACGACTGTGTGGGTGGCATACTGGCTGAAGGCCTCAACGGTATTCACATCATCGCCTGCCACAACAGAGCACTTGTTTCCAACAACTCTAATACGAAAAGTTCCGGCAGAATAGGCGGTATCGTAGGCCGTATCGACACCGGGGCAGCGGGCATTATCAACCAATGTTCCAACGAAGCGAACATCACGGGCTACCAGTATGTAGCCGGCATCATTGGTGGTCAATTCGGCAATGTGGATGTCAGTGAATGTTATAATACAGGGGATATTACCGGTATTAGTTTCGGCAAAGTTTATCTTGGCGGCATCGCCGGCAAGAGTGAGAGCGGCACGATAAATAATTGTTACAATACTGGTGATCTCTATGATGCTCACTGGGCGCCGGGACACATACGGGCTGTTGGCGGTATTGCAGGTTGTGAGGAGGGCCGTTCCGATGAGACCACGGCAATCACCAATTGTTATACCACCGGCAAAATTACCTTTAACACCTCCAATATGACTTGCGGCAGCAATTGGATCTATGAAGTTGGCAATATCTCAGGTGGGAACAGTGCAACCAGCGCTAATATGATGGGCTATAAAGACTGTTTCTACCTTGACGGCAGTATTGAGATAGCCGATGAAGCTAACGAGAGTTATCAATTTTGGGCTGATATCTATAAAGACAACCCTCTCCTTTGGGATACTACATACATTACCGGCAAGACCGACGAAGAGATGAAGAGTCCGGAATTCCCATTTTCTATTAGCAACGCTTTCTGCAGTGACGACGAGAATGTCAATGACGGTTATCCCATACTGCAGTGGCAGCTTGGACAGGCTGTACCAGAAACGGAATATGCTCTTACGGTTTCAACCTTTGGAAGCGATACCGCTTCGGCTAATCTCAGCCAGGACCATGCCCTGCCCGGTGAGGAAATCACCCTCTCCGTTACCGGTATCGAAGCAGGCAGGCAAATTAAGAGCGTTACGGTCAAGGACGTCGCCGGCAATATCATAGTCGTGACTGCGCAAGGGGATGGGAGTTTCAGCTTTACCATGCCGAGTAGAGACGCCACGGTGGCCGTGGTTTTCGAAAATAGTGCCACGAGTGGACAGAACTACATCCTGGCCCTTCCAGAAGGCTTAGACCACATTTGGAACGTAAACGCAGACAGTACTTATATGAACGGCAGCATGGTGAAGGCAGGCGCTACCGTTAATATTACTGTCTCAAAAGCCCAGGGCGCGCTTATGAGTTCGCTTAAGGGAATTTCCGTCAAGCAAACGCCAAACGGCGACGAAGTGAACACCCAAACGCAAGTTTATTCTAAGGACAGCAACAACTCTGGCTATTACGGAGTGTACAGCTTTACCATGCCTGAATCTGACGTTGTTGTTAACCTGGAGATTGAGTATACCCCGTTTAAGGTCTACGTCCAGGAGGGAAGCACTGGCACCCCTGAACTTGTAAAAACCTACAGCCGGGAGGAAATGCTGGCCCTGGCCCGTTCCAACTTGTATTACACGGGGTATGCCAGCGAACAGGAAGCGTTTATCGGTAAAGCCGACCTGGCTGTGACGATGACCGACTTGCTGAACGATGCCAAACTTGCCCTGGACCAGAACAGTTCCATCGAGGTGACTGCCGCCGACGGCATGAATCTCTACTACAGTTACAATGAGCTGTATGGAAGCCCGCGCTATTATTATCCCAATATCATCAGCGGCCAAGGCGCTGCGGCCAAAGCTGCGGGAAAAAGCCCTGTTGACTCCATGTTCGTCATCAAGGGCTATATGGCTTCGGCCTCAGAGGGCTCAGTGGAGGACAAGGTAACTGATACTCTTTATGCCTACCGTTTTGGATTTGGACAAACCGAGACTGAGTTCAACAATGGTCAGCCAGCTTTGGAATACAAGGTAGACAGCTATATGCCCAAGTGTGTCAATGCGCTCACAATTATAAAGAGTACGTCACCAAGTTTAACGGCGGACAGTCAGGACAATAGAACCGGACAAGATGTTACCCTCACTTTCTCGGAGAATCCGGCTTGGAGAGGGGCGATTATCGATATAACAGTCAATGGAGCCTCCATAGCCGGCCAGTACAGCATTACACCCGGAGCAATCACTATGAATGCCAGCGTGTTTACTGCTGCGGGAAATTATGCAGTGGTAGTCAAAGCCAGCGGCTACAATGATGCGGAGGTAACCCAGGTTATGCAGGCGGCAGTGACGCTGGAACCGGGAGATATAAACGGTGACGGTGTGGTAAACAACGTGGATGTGGTAAAGGCCGTCAACTTTGCCCTGGAAATAAGCACGCCTATCGCTGATCAGTTCCAATGCGCGGATATGAACGGCGATGGCATTATCAACAACGTGGATGTGGTGAAGATTGTAAATAAAGCATTGCAATCATAACTTCGTTTGTTTGGAATAATGGTTTTCCAGAAAGGATTTTAGAAAATTGGGATTGACACAAAAAATGCTGGATAGATTTACACTGTTTGACCTGATTACCATAGCTATGATGGCTGCCCTGGGGATCGCTATTAAACCGGTAGTAGTTCCCCTGGCTCATGTAATTACCGGACCTCTTTTTATTCCCAGCGGAGCTGTGGCCGGTGGATTTTATATGATGTGGCTGGTTTTGGGCTTTGCTCTTACCGGTAAGCGAGGCACGGCCACACTCATTGCTCTGGTGCAGGCCCTGGTAGTGACTGCTACCGGTTTGGTCGGTTCTCACGGGGCTATGAGCCTGTTGACCTATACCGTACCGGGAATTATGGCTGATTTAGGGTTGCTGCTGATTGGGCACAGAGTATGCTGCAACCCCTGCTCATTTCTGGCGGGGATGCTGGCCAACATGGGGGGGACTATCATGGTGAACTTCGTATATTTTCGCCTTCCTCTAATTCCCCTGATTTTATCCTTAAGTGCAGCGGCTCTATCCGGAGGGCTGGGTGGGATTCTTGCCTTTCAGATACGGCAGCAGCTTTTGAAGTTTGATAATGGCTTACTTCCCGGTTCTCCCGGGAAGTAGAGGAGGCGGGCAATGCCGAGACAAAGAGGTTTTACAAAATCAGGGGTCTATCGCCAGTCTACAGAGAACATTAATATGGAAAGAGAATCAGCAGCTTTTTTGGAATTGCGGCAAATCGGTTTTTCTTATCCAAGGAAAAAGTCCGCGGTTTTGAATGGAATTAACTTGAACTTTGACCGGGAGGGGATAACGGCCATTATCGGGCCCAACGGGTGTGGCAAAACTACTCTTACCAAAATAATGACCGGCATTTTGCGGCCAACCAACGGAGATGTATATCTGGAAGGGCGGCACTTGCAGGAGTATACTTTAGCACAGATTGGACGCCGTATAGGCTACGTTTTTCAGAATCCCGACCAGCAGCTATTCTGTTCCAGTGTGCAGGAGGAGATTGGGTTTGGCATGGCCTGCCTGGGTGAGGATCCGTCAGTAATAGCGGAACGAGTGGATTTCTACATGGACTACTTCGAACTGTCCTCTTACCGCAAAGCTTTCCCCCTGCATTTGAGCTACGGGGAGAAACAGCGGCTGGCAATAGCGTCTGTACTGGCAGGTGAACCAGACTTTCTTATTTTGGATGAACCTACGGTAGGTCTGGATAGTTATCGAAAAAAATTGTTGGCCGACTACCTGAATAAGGTTGCCGAACTGGGAAGAGGAATGGTGATGGTCAGCCATGATACTGCTTTTGTAAGCCAGGTGGCAGAAAGAACAGTCGTTTTGGGAAACGGGTGGATTCAACAGGATAGCAGCTCTTCGGAGGGAGATAATAGCCATGAAACTTGATCCCCGAACGAAGTTGATAATGGTTTTTTGTATCACAACCCTGGCTATTATTTATAACACCCCTGGGAGGTTATTCCTATTGCTGGTCGGTACGTGTGGAATGTTAATCCTTTTCCATATTGATTTGAAAACGGTAGGTGGGTACTTGAAACCGTATTTCTTTTTACTATTAATTCTTTTCCTGGCACAATGTATTTTTACTCCCGGGGGGGAGGTGTTATTGAGAGTAGGCTCAGTAAACATTTTGGGAACCCGGGGATTAATACTGGGAACCGGCGTTGTGTTGCGCTTGTTAATAGTTGTAGCTGTGGCTATATTGTTGACTACCAGCAACTCCCGGGATTTTATATCCGGGCTGGTACAGTGGAAGGTTCCATATGAAATAGCTTTTATGGTTTCCATAACTATTCGCTTTCTTCCTATATTCAGAGATGAATTTGTCAATGTGGTGACGGCGGTGCAATTGCGCGGAGTTGAGCTGAAACAGGTTCCCTGGGCTAAAAAACTAGACCTGTTTAAACGCCTGTTATTTCCGGTGATATACGGGACCATACTGAAGGCTCAGCAGTTGTCAATAGCCATGGAAGCACGCGGGTTCAGGGCTTATGCGCGGCGCACTTACCTCAGGCAATTGAAACTCAGTTTTGCCGATTATGCAGTAATGCTGTTTTTCTTGACCGCTACCTTGACGCTTATTGGGATGCAGGTTTATCCTCTTCGATTCTATTAGATGTTCTAAGGTGTATATTTTTGATCTGCTACAAATGAGTAATGAATTAAAAAGGAGGTCGATTAAATGCCGAAAGTTGTCAGTCTGCAAGGTTGTTTATCAATCCGGTAAGGGTAAATGTATACTCCCAGGATTACTTGTGGATAGTGGACGTAAACGGTCAAAGTTCAATGCAGCAGCATTCAACAATAATGTGGTATATGGTTTAATGAACATAAGAAGACGGTATTTTTGATTTGCAGGAGGTAGAATACATGTTGGCCGTGGCGCTTAATCATGCCGGTACCATATCAGATGGACAAACTTTTGGACCTGTTTTTGCTAGAACGTTTCCAGAATTCAAGGCTGTTAAATTAGTTCCTATTGACGGGTTAAAGACTGGCCCACTGGAACTGTGTCAGCCGGTAGGGTATGAAGAAATTAAAAAAGATATTATAAAGACCTGTGATCGGACGGGAACATTCCTGGAACTAACCGGGCGGAGTGATAAACTTCAGAGAGCTGTACGACAGATGTTTTTCTTCGATCAGGAAACGAAATTCAACAATATATTATTTCATGGCTGTAACGATATAAATGATTTCCCCTGGGCTATGCAAATTTTAATCGTTCAACTGCCGGTGGTTGACTGGAAACAAGACTCGACTATGATCAAAATGGCGGATGTCCTTATAATAAACAGTTCTAAAGGAAATGAGACCGAGGAGTTTATAACAAAGGTGAAAAAAATCCGGCCCCACATCCCGATTTATGTGGAAAAGATTGAGGAAAGGCTGTCCCGGGAGCTCCAGGAAAACTTGATGTCCTTATTTGCGGCTTATGAGGAAAAAAGAAGTATGGTTAAAACGGCATTGAGAGAAAAGTATCCGAAACAAATTATTAGCTGTGAACAAGCCCGGGGAATGGCACGTAAACTGAAAGTGAGCACATTCTTGCTTGGCAATGTATGTGATGAATGCGGCTATAAAGTAGCCAACTGCGGATTGGGTTGCTTCTAAAACTCGGCAGTGAAATTGCCTCTAAAAGAGGGTGAATTGTAGATTTGTTGACAGGTTTTCTGGGAAGACTCAATTTTGACGGCCATGATGAGAATATTAATTCCGCTATGACTTTGGCCAGTAATATGATATTACCTTCAAACTGCCGTACGGAAGTGGCTGTAAATAAAGGGTTGGCCGTAGCGGCTGCTGTTCCCCAAAAAGCGGAGCACGACGGCAAACCATTAATTATGTCTGATGATAATTATGTAATGATAGGGTCAGGTTCAGTTTATAACCGCGAAGAAATCATTAAATTACTGGAATGTGCTGATTGGGTTAATGATTTAGAACTTTTATGGCTGTCATGGCATAAATGGGGGGCCTTTTCTTTTACACGTTTGAATGGAGACTGGATGGCTGCGTTGTACGATAAAAATTCCGACCAATTGGTTTTGGCTAGATCCTGGGGATATTCTTCATTATATTATTATCGCGGTAGCAATTTTATAGCATTTGCTACTCACCCGGCGTCGCTTACATCATTACCCGGAGTCCCTAAAAACCCCAGTATTCAGATTGTTAGCCAAATCCTTTGCGGTTTACCGGTAATCCCACAGGCCACGGCCTGGCAGGGCGTATACCAGGTGCAACCGGCTTCTCAAATAACAATTAGCCGAAAAGGGGCAAAAGAAAAGATATGGTGGCGGCCGTCAAATATCAGCCCCATGGTTGACGTCGATGAGCAGGAAGCTTTTGAGCGTTTCCTGGAACTGTATAATACTGCGGTGCAACAACGTCTGCGTACATCCCGGGAGGTTGGTGCAACACTGAGCTCCGGACTTGATTCTTCGTCTGTATGCTTCATGGCTGCTCGAGGGCAGGCTGCCTGCGGCAAGACATTACATGCGTGGACGGCAGTCCCGCAGTATCCTGATGAAGCTTACGCAGGCGGGAACTGGATGGTAGATGAGAGCGCTTTAGTAGCAAAAGCAATAACTGATATAGATAATATACAACATAGAAATATACAGGCGGCCAACATTAATCCTATCGAATCAATGCGCACGCAAATACTCAGGACTGGTAGGCCGCACAGATCAGGAGCTAATCAGTATTGGATTGACTGCATATTATCTCTGGCAGCAGATTTGGGTTGCGGCATACTCCTTACCGGGCAGATGGGCAATAGTACAGTTTCATGGTCTCCCTCTAAGGTTAAGCTGCTGCCCAAAGGAAGGCACTATCCCAATATTCCCTGGAAAGATTATTTAGGCATAATAAAGCGCCAATGGAAGGGTAATATAGTCAAAACAAAACGTGAAGTTATTAAACGGGGACAACGGCCGGAAACCAAATATCCTATCGTCAATCCCAATTATGTTCGCAGCAAACAGTTCAAAATGAGCATGAAGGAATCATGGGATCCCCAGCATGACCATGCTGGATGGGCAGAGGTTCATATGAACCTTTTTGATGTATGGTTCCACTATAGCTTTTGGAGTGGAGTCGAAGTGCGGGACCCGACAATCGATGCTCAACTTACGGAGTATCTACTAACTTTGCCGGATAAACTGTACTTTCGTGACGGGCTGAACAGGCGAGTTATGCGTATGGGAATGAAAGGCATAATGCCGGATGAAATTCGTTTAAATAAGCGGAGAGGATTGCAAAGCTCGGATATTATTCCCAGAATTCGCCAATACGCAAACCATGTTCTACAGGCCATTGCATATATAGAAAAATCTCAAATTGCAAAAGAATTGTTGAACGTTCCCCGATTAAAGCTTATAACTCAAAGAATAAAACAGGGTGAGACTGGGTTGGATATCAGGATAGAGTGCGTCCGCGACCTTCTGCCGGGATTATCAGCCGGGCTTTTCTCAGCAGCATTTGACACCGATTATGATTGGAATATGCCTTTAGGCCAAGAGCTCTTCCTCTAGCATTTCAAGGAAACTGCTCATTTGGCTGTATTCAACTGGGCGGAAGACCCGGAAAGTTCTTGAGCTTGATGCGGCTAGTGTATACTGCCTGAACCTTTGCACTGGCTGTTCAACCAGGTTGTGAATAATTGGACGGTATATATTGCGGGTAAGGGATAATAAGCGCTCGGCACCAATTACAGGCTCAATGCAGGGGCTGCCTTTTGAAGTTTCGAGAGTGCATATCGCGTAGAGAGGACAGGGTTCTTGCCGGTTATTAAAGGAAGCGCCGTATTTTTTTAATATTGGAGAAATGGGGAGTTCTTCAGGTTTGTGCCCGTATACATAGGAATAGCTGTCAGCAGCCAACTTGGCCCGAGATAAGCCCGGGTATAACATCGGAGTGTTGTTTTCTATGTGTATAGCACAAACGTCGTCTGACATAAAATCCCACCCGCGGCTGGAAAGAGCAGAAGCCAGGGTGGACTTTCCCGCACCTTTTTCTCCGGAAAAAATAACCGCGCCTTTGGGCGTGCGAACTGCACTTCCGTGTATCGCTAAAATGCCGCGTTGATAAAGCAACGCACCCAGGGCGGAACCAAAAGCGAAAGTGGCTACGTCACCATCTTGAGCGCCTGGATCAATGTCAATAGAAATCTCTTTTCCATCACGGATGAGGTATCGAGCTACACCTTTTATATTTAGCAAAAGACAGCCCTCTGCAATGGAAATGAAAGCATCCTTATAATCGGCTTTCTCTAATTGATGAGGCACTTTGGTCAACCGCATTACTACATCAGGCAAAGTATGATCAATGGGGCTCATTCCAAAAATTCTTGCAGTAGGAAGTTCGCACTGAATATTCAGCCCAAAAGCCCTGTATAAACAGACATTGAATGGATTATCTGACATTTTCGCCGCAGCCTCCTTTAATAGCCGATAGTTCGCTGTATTCTCCGTTTTTTAATATTTCTAACCCGCAGCACTCCAGCCAGGCGTGAGCTTCAAAAGCTTCCTGGTGTTGCAGTAAACCGATTTTTATTTGTGATTCAACTCCATCGGCTGCCAATGCATCACGCAAAGCAACAGCCTGGCGCAAGCAAGTTATAGACCAGGGAGTATTCCGGGTTATTTTGACAAGAAGGCGCAGATGACAATAAAGTATGTCCAATGGTTCAGAAGGACATCCCCGACGTGGCGTTTTAGAAATGAAAACGAGTTTGCGGGTGACTGAGTAGGGTAAAAAACTTAGAACAGCTTCTGCACGAATAATATACGCGAGCAGTCTAATCAGTCGTATGCGTTCGAAAGAAGAAAGCATAAGAAAACCAGACAGGGATTTCATCTTAGACGCACCAGCTCGGCTTCCTGTAGTTTTGTAAGCAAATGTTCAAAGTCAGCCCTTAAAATGTCTTTATCAATACCATATTCTGCGTTTAGAATATTAAAAATCTCCTCAGTATCATGGTTTTCGGACAGGAGTTCCCAAATGCGCACTCCGGTCGCATTTAAGCTAAAATATTTGCCGGTTTTTATATTTAGTAGAGCAGCCTCGTCATCCAGTTGGGTCATCATTATATTTTTTTCAAGGATAATGTTCATAATCAGTTTTTTGGTTCACAGGTTCTATGCACTAAAATGATCTTAAAATTTTGCCCGTCATACAAAGATAAAATAATGCTACCCTGAGACCAGAGGCACCGCCTTTCCTTAAAAATAAAATTGTACTAAAAATAATTTATTAGTATCATTTTAGCATGTTAGCCATGTTTTCGGCACATAGTATCGAGTTGATTCGCATAATATTCAGGAATTTTAATAAGTCAGTATGGAAAGGAATGTCGTTAATGAATTTTGAATGGGATGAAAATACTATCAGGTGGTATCAGGAAGCAAATGTGTATTCAGGTTTTTTTAAGAATATTGCAGGTTTGATTGCGCCCGCCTTAAAGGAGTATTCTACTTTCTGTGATGTTGGCTGCGGATTGGGATTAATCGATTTGGAACTAAGTCATTACATTGGCAGTATTACTTGTATTGACATTAACGAGTTGGTTATCAAAACACTGATTAGGAATGTTGAGGAGAGAAGAATAACGAATATTAAAACAAAAGTAATGGACTGTACTAACCTTGAGGAAAATTGGGATATTATTTTTTTGAGTTTCTTTGGCAGCCACCACCTGGAAAATTATCTGCCTCGATGCAAAAAACTGATTTCCGTGGTTGCCAAGGGAAAGCATCCAGAATTCTATCCGGAAAAATATAAAAAGACACAGAAAAGTACCGTCGAAGATGTTGAACAAATTTTGCGGTTAAAAGGCATCTCTTATTCTCTCAAAGAAGCTTCTTTTGAATTCGGCCAGCCCCTACGTTCACGAGAGGAAGCCCGAAGTTTTGTCAGAACCCAGGCATCTAATATAAGCGAGGAAGACCTAACAGAATTTCTTTCTCAACGGTTGCTGGAAACTGGTCAGGATCAATATCCTTTTTTTATTCCTCGTATGAAGTCGATGGGTATATTTGAAATTAAGGGCTGGTTGTAAACGAATAAAAAATTAATAAAATAACCATGAACCGGCTTAGCCGGTTCTTATTTTTGGAAATAAAAGCGGCAATTCATCTCATAATGGGAAAGAAAAATCAAAATAGCATCAAACTGATACAGGTAACGGGATGACAAAATGGCTATTGTACTGGGATCTCTGATTCAAAGGTCGGCATGGCACGATTATTGCTTATCCTATAGGATAAATCAACTTTATTTATAGAACTGATTTCAAGCTATGTGGAGGTAATATCTATGCTTAAATTAGAAAACGTTTGGATGCAAGTTACCAATGAAAATGGGCAGATTATGGATATATTAAAGGGCTTAGACATTGAGTTTGAGAAAGGCAAGGTCTATGCAGTAACCGGGCCAAACGGCGGGGGGAAGACATCCCTGGCTAAGGTAATTATGGGCATTTATCAGCACAGCCGTGGGAATATTTATTTAGATGATGAACTGATTAGTGATTGTACCATAACTGAAAGAGCCAGAAAAGGAATATGCTATGCCTTTCAGCAGCCACCCCGCTTCAAGGGACTCACAATACATGATATGCTGCGCATTGCAGGGCCTGCTGCAGACCCGCAGACGATCAGAGAGTACATGCAGGATGTAGGACTCTGCCCGGATGATTACCTGGATAGAGATTTGGGAATTGGACTAAGCGGCGGCGAAATAAAGCGGATAGAGATTGCTCAGGTTCTGCTGCGAAACCCCAAGATTAGCATCTTTGATGAGCCAGAAGCTGGAGTTGATTTGTGGACAATTCAAAAACTTTTGGGTTTGATCATCTCCGCCTACAAAAACAATCCTAGCAAAACAGCCATAGTCATTACTCACAATGAGAGAATAATCCCGTTATGCGATGAAATCGTGATCATAGAGGATGGGAAGGTAACAGCTCAGGGACTTCCTGCGGATATTTGGCACCCGATCCAAGGCGTCATTGAAGACATAGCCTGCCATCAGGATCAAGATGACCCGGTATATGGAGTTGGCTAGAACGGGAATGATTTGCTGCAGGCGATTGGCAGCGACCTCCTATAATAAGCCTGGCAAAATAGGTGTCTAGTATGCTGTATTAGAGAAGAGAACAGCATGGAAAACAGAAAAGGGGGTCATGGATTTGGATGAAGCCAACAATATTTCGGACATAAGGCTTCACGGAAGCAATGATAAGTTAATCATAGTAGGATCCGGCCGCGTCGCTATGTTCATATACAAGATCGCTTTACTGTTAGGCTATTGCATAACTGTTGTTGACAATAACGCCGAAACGCTTTCCCGGGAGAGGTTTTCAGAAGCCAGTGAATTGTTACTGGGGGATGTGGTCCAACTATTACGGGAATGCGCTATCGATGAAACCACAAGTATAGCAATAGTCACACATCACCATGAGTATGATGAGCCAGCCCTGCTGGCAGTTATTAACTCACCCGCCAGGTACGTAGGAGTTATGAGCAATAGACATGCAGTTACCAACTATTTTAGTAAGTTTGAATCATTAGGGATTACAGAGGAGCATATAAATCAGGTCCATGCACCGATCGGGCTTGATATAGGAGGTCAGTTAGCGGCAGAAATAGCCCTGGCGGCAGTAGCGGAAATACAAGCAGTGAAATACCATCGTTCCGGTGGCTTCATGATTACTAAACAAAGTAACCGTGAGGTTGAGAAACGTGATGATCTATTTTGAGCCCTATGTCCCATAGAGCATGAATAATGTTATAGGCCAGTCTTGATTTGATTAGAAACTTGACAATACTTTATCAATAGACCAGCTTAACATACTTGATGGTATAAAAGTGGCTTTATACAGTTGGGGAGGATAGGCGAATGAGAAAGTATTGGATATTTATGTTCTATGTGGAAGATAAAGAGAAAATCCGATATTTTTACGGAACTGAGGCTGCTGTTATAAGACGGGTTAAGCGTACTACGGGAGAGGGCAAACATCTTGCAGAATTGCATAAACCCCTAGTCGACTATCTTAAAACAGAAAAGAAAGTTCGCTTTGTAGATTTATAGTCTAGGGTAACGGGGGGACGGTTCCGCTGTTACTCCACTTGTTTCCCTGAACCCACAGGCATTTCTGCCCTTTGTTCGAAGCACTGATTTCAATTACATTAGCCCAATCTGGGGCTTTGCCGTCTCCGGTCAGGACAATGATGACTTTCATTCCTTGGGGCGGAGTTTCAGGCCAGGATGTATATCCGTCAGTAATAACGATCCCCAGCCGAGGTGAAGGCTTTAACTTCGCTGCCGCCTCCAAACCAACCCCCATGTCGGTTCCACCGCCGCCGGCGAGTTGGACTTGCTGTGGGCGAAACACCTGACTGATGGATTGAACGGCATTATCTACAGCTAAAACATGAATTCCTTCCTTTCTTCCCATGGCCTTTAGAATCCCGGAAATTTCCGCTAGGGTCTGGGCAAGCATCTTATCTGATATACTGGCGCTGGTATCTGCTATAATGGCCACCGAGGGTACAGGACACCTCATGGATGGGAAGATAACGTCTCCTTTTTCCATCTGTCCCTGGCGACGTGAAGGACGGCGGTAGGAATAATCGGTTGCGCCATTGGTGTCGGCAAAAGCATACCGGACAGCAGCACCAAGCTGTTTGCGCCAGTCCACCTTTGGCTCCAGCTTCTCCTCCGCCCACCGGCTCCAATGACCGGGGACACGCCCCTGGCTTCTCATATGTTCTTTGATCTGATTGGCAACATCCCGGCGGATCAGCTCTGCTTCTATTTGACTGATACCGGATGAAGACCCTTTGCCTGGCGGTGCATCCTCCCAGGGTGCCATTTGACCGGTTGCACAGGAGCCGCACCGGCCTGCACCAGGCCTGGGAGATTCAGCTTTATCATCCTCCTGGTTGGCAATACCGCTTTTTTCTCCGCTGATTTCTTTCTTTGGATCAGAATCGCTGCTGTCTTCATCCCGGGTATTGGAAGAGTCGTTATCCGCCGCGAATTTAGACAACCCGTCATTTTCTTTTTCACCTGGTGAATCGAGATCTGCATCTTGCATTTGGTCGCTTGAAGAACCTCTTTCCTTTTTCTCTAGGGCGGCATAGTATTCCTCGGCCAGAAGATTTTCCGGCTGCCCGATCAGCTGCGGCGTTACTGGTACAATTGGAAATTTAACCTTTTCACGGATAAGGTCGTCATTAATTTCCGCATCGGCAGCAATATTGCTGATGTGCGGATTAAGGCCCTTCATTCTTTCCGGGTGACTACGAAGCAGATGACAAATTTCATGATATAAAACCCCTTCCATTGATTCCACCGGCCACCTGGATAATACATCAGGGTCATAGTAGAGCCGCCAATACATATCGACTGCCGCCGTACCTATGCCGGGCTTTGCCACCGGCAGGAGAGCCCATACAGCAGATGCAAGATAGGGACGACCTTTCGCCAGGCGGAGACGGGCGGCTTGCAGCTCTTGCGGAAGAGTCACGCCATTAGTACCTCCAAACACTTTAATGCTTCAATAGTCTCGATAATTTCGGATGATTCACCGGCTTGCAAGACACCGGTTAAAAAGCTATCTTTAGCGACCTTGATCCTTTCAGTCTCCTCTCTTTTCATTTTTATGGGCTCTGGAACCTCTGCAAACGATTTATATTTTGCATTGCCGGGAAAGTGCGTAGGGAAAAAATAATTATACCGTTTACTCCGCAGGAGCGGCATAAATTCCGGCGGGTAGTCTTCAATAAATTTTTTCAGTAGAGGCGCAGCATCTTCGGTCCGAATTGAAAATGTCCCGATCAGGCCGCTGCAAATGGTGACTGCTGACGAACAGGCCGGTTTATTCCGGTCAAGCTTATACAGCCGGTATTCTTTGGCCTCTTCAGGGTTTGAATACACTTCAACCTTCCACTTACTTTTTCGGCCCAGGTGCAGCTTCTCAAGTTTTTCAGCCCATTCTGCACCGAGTACGATTTTGAGAACAACAGAAATAAGGTGAGCCGGCAGGTTCGAACCATCCCAATTATGTAAGTCCAGCCATGACTGCCCAGTCCACTCCATTCTGACCAAGACCTGGCCTGACTTAACAACACCCGAATTATTTACTCTCCAGGGAAGATTCCGGTACTCAAAAGGAAGGATCACATGAAACCTCCTTGCTGTAACAGAGGAACAAATTCCCGTAATTCTCTTACCGGCAGCGGCAGATTTGGTTTCCGGGATGCGGCTAAATTTTTAGCAGCAACCGCGGCGATATCTTTTCTCCCCTGATCAGCGGCTTGAGCAAGTACGGACCATGCAGCCGACCAACGTTCCTCGGTAAGCCTGCCGGTAACGGCGGTGATGATCGCAGTCAATATGGCAAAGGCCTGGTCTCCGCGTTCCGGCAACATAAAGTGCGATGGATTGGCCAGGATCTCTTCCGGATCAGGCAGGTCCAAATCCCTGCACCAGCCCAAAAACTCCAGGCTGGCACCTTCTCCGACGCAGCCTGCGATGAGGAAAGCAGCAACATCTTCTTCCGCCTGCACAGAATCAGCGGCTGCCATCAACCTGGCGGCCATGGACCAGGACCTGGGAGAAGGCCAGGCTTTACCGGCCTGGCCTTCATATTTAGGCACCTGCAGCAACAAATGCGGCCTGTGCCGGATAAATGAAGCAACCAATGCCTGCTTTTGGGGTATTAATGTTTCAAATGTTGCAGAAAGATGCGGCAAATCATAATAAGACCATCCCCTGATCATGCCGTCCACCCAGCTCTGAGCGTCCAGGGACCAGAACAGGTGGCAGAACCGGTTAGCCAGAGGCGCAGAAAGATCCCACCCGCCAACGGCCTGTTCCGGCGGATTTGCGGATGCGACAACGGATACGCCCGGCGGTAAAGCTAAATCCCCTACTACCCGGTCCAAAACCACCCTTAATAAAGCCGACTGGACAGCAGGTGGAGCGGTGGAAATTTCGTCTAAGAAAAGCACTCCTTTGCCGGCTTGCACCAGACGACGCGCCCAGGCAGGAGGTTCCATACTTACCCCATCCTCCCTAATAACCGGAAGGCCGGAAAAATCTGAAGGTTCACGTATGGAAGCCAATACAACCTCAAGCGGAAGCCCCAATACATCCGCCAGTGTAGTAATAGTTGCTGTTTTACCAACACCGGGAGGCCCCCAGGTCAAAATCGGAACTCCAGCCTGTATAGCAATAGAAAGAGCATCTATCATTGACATTCTATTTTGCACCTCCTGCCCTCTATACGGCACAGCACCCTCTTCCTTAATTATCATTTTTAGTTATTCCCTTAAAAACAAGAAATAACTCTATCGAGGAAAATAGAGCCATTATTCGATGTACTTGTTTTTGAGGACAGGTCCCAGATATGCTTCTGTATTTTTAGAGCTATTATTGGCAGTGGAAGCAGCTTCATTCTTTAACGCTTCGGAAGTATTAGAAGGTTGGGCGAAATGATCCCTGCCCCTGCGGCAACGGAAAGAAATATAAAAGATGCTGCGGGAAATAAATGCATTGGAATTGAAGAATAACAGAAATAACACGGTTGGCCGTTCTATAATTCCCCTGGTAGAAAAGTTGACCCAGTGTGTTAAGTTGTCGGCGAAAACAAAATCGTCATTTTAGATTGTTTCAATAGTCCTGTCTTATTATCATTTTTTAATACTTTGCAGACCTGATTTCATAGCTAACTGTCTAAAAAATGGATTATACATAGCTGGGGATTTTAAATTTTTAATGAGTAAATTTAACCTGATATCCTTTACCCTCTGTTTATATCTGTGCAAAAATCCGTCTATTCCCTCTTCAAGACTCTGAGCTAAATATAAAGAGCTTTTTAATGCGTAGCTGATTCCTTCAGCAGAGCTAGGGCTAATCGCACCTGCTGCTTCACCGACCAGAGCTATACCATTCCTTCCCACACAGAGCTGCGATGCCTTCCTAGGCCTACTAATATATGCCCCTTCTGTTTTGAGTCTGTTATTTAAAATAAAACCTAGCTGTGTTAGTTTTGTTTTTAATAAATTATATTTATCCCACGTATTCTCTCTAGGTCTAAGGGCTGCCCCTACCAATAAATAATTGTCCTTTGGTATAACCCAGGAGTAGTAGTCACTTATTTCTTCATCAAAGATTGCTGTGAAATAGGGCATACAATCTGTACTTTCAAACCATTCCTGAATCGAGAAGTACTTTTCGGGAATATTTGTATCTTTACTAAGGGAATTCCTAATCTTGGAAGAAGCGCCATCAGCACCTACAATAACTCTGGTCTTCGCAGATATCTCTTGTCCATTATAAATATATCTAAGTTCATATCCACCTGGTATACCAGCAAAGTTTTTGAAAAATGAGTTAAACTTTTTATCAACTCCAGTTGGAAGTATAAAAACTAGCCATCTATCAAATCTATTCCTATCCATATTAAGATAGAATCTCTGGTATAGCCTTTCTAAATTATTAGTTAGATCAATGGTTCTTACAGCAAAAAGCTGCGGATTAACTAGAATATCCTTCGGTATCCCTAGGCCAAACTTTGCAATCATTTTCTGAGCATCGGGGGCTAGTAATCCTCCGCAGCATTTATTTGCAGTGTTTTTTGGATTCTCATTTTCCAGGTCCCGTTTATCTATTAATAAAACCTTATATTTGTCACCAATTAATCGTGCAAGGTTTGACCCTGCAGGGCCTGAGCCTACTATTACAATATCATACATAAATATAACCTCTCATAATGTGCAGTAAATGTAATTGCCATATTGTAATATTTATGGATCTTCGGAATTCCAACAAGAAAAACAGTTATCTTCAAAAAAAGTGTTGTTCCTCGTTTCATGAAAAGCACCTCATTTATTTACTGTTGGTTTGATC
>DATMYR010000093.1:0-14609 GCA_035560815.1 Syntrophomonadaceae bacterium
ATCATTAATATAATGTTCATGTTAGCTTTATGCGCAAAAGTGCTTATTCTGGTTGCAGGATAATCTTTTCAAAAAGGGAAAAGCCCCGGGATGCCGAATCCCGGGGCCTTGTGGTCGGTTGTTTGTCGGGGCGGGAAAGACTAATAATTATGCCCAGATATACGTTAGAAAGGCTGCTACCGCCGTAAATACCAGGGCTACGATAACAGCTTTCTTAATAACCTGAGACTCGATCCCCAGTGCGTCGATAGTTGCCGCTGCGTTTTGCAATTTTGCCGGGGAGATGACGCTGGCCAAACCACCGGCGATGGCAATGCCGGCCGTTACGATCAAGGGTTTGGCGTGAACCAGCGGGGATGATGATACCTGCTGGTTGTATTTAGCAAAAAGGGCAATGGCTGATGCTTCTGAACCAGTGACGAAACCGCCCATAAGACCAAGGAAAGCCGCAACGGCTGGATACAATCCCTTAAAGAAATAGGCGGAGCTATTTGCAATAACGGCAATCATATTAAAAGCAGGATCGGGGTTCCAGGCTTTGCCGGTAGGAATGAAGCCGGAGTACATCATCACATAAGCGATGGCGAAAAAAACCGCGGCTGAAAAAACCGGCCGGGGCGCTCTTTTGACCCATTTACTAAATATTTCCTTCCATTGCTGCCCGCTTGGTTTCAGGAAGGGGACCGCCAACAAGGTGCTAATGATAACCCAGGTGTAAGCGTTCCATAACATGCGTGTCAAAACCGGTTTAGGCCCCACTGGACTGAAGGGCATTTGGATAGTTTTATAGAGGTAATTATATAGAGGAGCATAGAAATTTACCACCAGGCAGCAGACGATAAGAATGAGCCAGGGAGCCAGGGCCTTCAATAATGACATGGAATGTTCAATCGATAAATCTTTTTCGTCCATATCTGATCTATCGATAAGAGCTTCACCGCGGATCTTGGTATAGGCGACCATGACCAGAATCGTAGCCAGGCCGGCAAATACGCCGCTCAAAACCACACCTTTGCCCACCTGGGCTACCGCCATAGCTGTTAGCCCCATGGTTAAGCCTGCCAGGAGACAGGGAACAAAACCCTCTGCTACCTTTTTCCATCCGCCCAGCATCCACAGCATACCAAAACCGATCATAGTTGATATGATGGGCATAAATTGGGAGAAAACTCGAGCGGATTCCGTTAAAGGAGTGCCTGTCAAGTCGGAAAAGGCGACCAGGGGAGCTCCTAGTAGAGCATATGTGCACAATCCATCAAAACCTAACGCAGGGAGTGCTACCGAGACAAAGGTCGAATATCCCATGGCCAGCATAATCGGGGGCAGAATGGAAACCGGCGTAGCTCCAACCGATACCAGCAGCGTGCCAATACCCATGTTGATAATCATCACCTGAACGGCATGGTTTTCCCGGGCGATGGTTTTTACGAAGATGACGATTCGCTTCAAAGCGCCGGTAACTTCTAAAAAGCCAATTTGGAAAATAGAAGTGCCAACCATAAGGGAGACGGGGAAAGAGGCAACTAAACCTACAACACTGGCGGTCAGGGCAACCACCAAAGAAGTATGGAAGAACAGACAAGCAATCGCTACGGTTAAAATCCAGCCGATCAACCCGCTGAGATCAGCCGGCCATTTGGCAAATAGCAGGAGTCCCAGTACAACAATAATGGGCATCAAAGTTAAAAGAGTCAACAATTTTACACCATCCTCCTATCCTACATGTTTAATTTTACCAGAAAAAAAGTTCCTACCGTCCCGCCTAACCTACCGGACCACCCGACACTGAATCCGAATTACTTTTATAGTACCATAAGAAAACGCAGGCTTGGGACACAAAATAATAACTATAAATCATCATTCGTATTTTCGCGACCGTAAACCCCTATGAACAGCTTCTCATGGCTAAAAAAGATGTAAAACGACATGATCTCCAATTAACGATCCGTTTGTGCTATAGGCAGGGCGACCGGGTAGGCGCCATTCCGGCCAACAGCGGGAATTAGAGTATGTTATAATGTATGGTAAATCAAGGGAATATAGGTGATAGGATGGTAGGCAATGGGCTGGACCTCCTGTTATTGGCCCTCCTGGTCTTGAGCATGATTAATGGCCTGCGTCTGGGGATCATTCGCCTTCTGGGGGGCATAGTTACCCTGGTGCTGGCACTGTTGGTTGCTGCTTGCAACTATAAATCAGCTGCTTTCTGGTTGGAGAAGGAATGGGGAATACAGGATTACCTGGCTGCCTGGATATCTGCCCGCATTCCGCAGATGACTTCTTCCATAACAGCAATCCGGATGCCCACATTTGGATTAGCGGATCCAGGAATGTATCTAGCTTACCAGGCTCTCCTGGCCATAACGTTTTTAGGAATTTTAATCTTGGCGACCGGTCTGGGGAATAGCCTGGTTTTGATCATCCATCGAGTTTTTGCTGGGACAAGTTTGGGAGGGGTCAATCGTCTGCTGGGTTTGGCGGTAGGTATGGCAAAGAGCCTGCTCATCATGACGCTGACCATCGGCATCATATATCCTTTCGCTACCACCGGCGCGCAGATGGGACTGGGCACGGCCGGATTTCTCAATGGAATTATTAACGAGTCGCATATAGCCAAAGATTTGCTGAGCGTTTTTGCTCTTTTCCAGACCGGGCTGGGCCTAAATGTATAGCCTTTTTAACTGGCTGGCAAGATAATACCAGTATTCCTAAAGAAGGAGTGATAATGTGGCGGAGAACAAAGAGGAATTAAAACGAAACGCCTGGAAGCGGATGGACCAGACGGACACAGAGGCGGCACACAACATGGGGCGGGCTTATATGGATTTCCTCAATCGGGCTCGAACGGAGAGGGAAGCCGTAGAATGCATTGTTCAACTTGCTGAAGAGAAGGGCTTTACTGCTCTTCAGGATAATACAGTCCTTAGCCCCGGCCAGAAACTCGTAATCGCAGATAAAGATAAGGTTTGTGCTCTGGTCATTGTAGGGCAGCAGCCCCTGGAGAAGGGAATTAATCTAGTGGCATCTCATATTGATGCCCCCCGCCTGGATCTGAAAGCCCGGCCTCTTTACGAAGCAGATGGAATGGCCCTTTTTAAAACGCATTATTATGGAGGAATTAAAAAATACCAGTGGGTGGGAATACCCCTGGCCATGCATGGCGTGGTTGTAAAAAAGGATGGAAAGCAGATCCGGTTTCGTATTGGAGACGATCCGAACGATCTGGCCTTCACCATCGCCGATTTGCTGCCCCACCTGGCTAAAGATCAGATGGAAAAAAAGATGTCCGAGGCCATTAAAGGAGAGGACTTGAATGTGCTGGTGGGCAGCCAGCCGCAAGCAGAAGCAGATACGGATGCTATCAAGAACCAGATAATTCTCCTGCTTAAAGACAAATACGGAATTGATGAAGAGGATTTTACCAGTGCTGAGGTAGAGGTGGTACCGGCCTTTCTTGCCCGGGAAATCGGATTTGACCGGAGCATGATCGGGTCCTACGGGCAGGACGACCGAGTTAGCGCCTATACCTCCTTGAAGGCTATACTGGAAGTGGAAAAACCACAGCGAACCGCCTGCTGCCTTTTTGTGGATAAAGAGGAGATTGGCAGCACCGGCAATACCGGCCTGCAGTCGCTGCTCATCGAAAATCTGATGGCAGAGCTGATGCACCGCAGTGGGCAGCATGACTACTATACCATTCGCAAGGCCCTGGCCAATTCCAGCGCCTTGTCGGCAGATGTAAATGCCGCAGTAGATCCAAATTATCCTGAGGTCTTCGAGAAAATGAACTGTAGTTTTCTTTCTCAGGGAGTAGTTGTAACCAAGTTTACCGGCTCTCGGGGCAAATCCGATTCCAATGATGCCAACCCCGAATTCCTGGCCCGCATCCGGCAGCTATTGGATCAGAACCAGGTGGTCTGGCAGGTGGGGGAATTGGGCAAAGTGGATATCGGTGGCGGTGGTACTGTTGCCCAATATATGGCCCGTTATGGCATGGAAGTGGTGGACTGCGGGGTAGCTTTGCTGGGGATGCACTCGCCGTTCGAAGTAGCCAGTAAAGCAGATATCTACATGGCGTATAAAGCCTACAAGGCATTTTTCCAGGATTTTTAACCCGGGTGAAGCTGTTTTTGCTTTCTTTAATCCTTAATAGGAAGCACTTTCATGCTTTGCCAACAAGGTGGCACCCCAAGGGCATTTGCCATCTCGGAATTCGCTACAGCTCATCTCGATCTGGCCGGTGCACCACAGGCACTTGTAATATCGGTCGCTTGCTTTGCATGCTCCTCGATCTTACGTCGCTCAGACCTGCGGTTCGATTCACCGGCACTAGGTGAAATGTCGTCGCCGGTGGCGAGCGCAACAGGGGGACATTCCTTACCGCTGTTAGCTAATCCATGTTTAGACGTGTGACTTCGAGACATAGTAAAAGCCATTTTAATAAGGTATTTCCCAGGGAAGGTGTGTCCCCAAACCTTAAGAGAGAGAGGAGGTGTGGCCCATGGAAGGCACCAGGCTGACCCAAATGGTAAGAGCAGCCGGTTGAGCTGCTAAGATAGGTCCGGGGACCTTGGAAAAATTATTAAAAGATCTGCAGTTCCCCAGGCATCCTGATCTGCTGGTAGGAATCGAGACCCGGGATGATGCCGGAATTTTTCAAATCAACAAGGAGCAGGCCTTGATTCAGACCCTGGATTTTCTGACTCCCATGGTGGATGATCCCTTCATCTTTGGCCAGATTGCTGCCACCAATGCATTAAATGATGTCTATGCTATGGGAGGACGCCCTCTCCTGGCAATGAATATTGTCTGCTATCCGCAGTGTGAGGACATGCAGGTCCTGCGCCGCATTATCGAGGGCGGTCTGAGTAAGGTGGTGGAGGCGGGAGCCTTTCTCGTAGGGGGGCATACGGTCGACGACCTGGAACCTAAATTTGGATTGGCGGTGAGTGGGCTAGTTCATCCCGGACGGATCATTAGCAATCGGGGTGCAGTTTCCGGTGATGCTATTTATCTGACCAAGCCTCTCGGTAATGGAGTGATTTCCACTGCAGTGAAGGCGGAAATGGCAGATGCGCAGGCCTACAACGAAGCAGTGGGATGGATGACCCGATTGAACCGGGAACTACCTGAAATTGCTGAAGATATACCGGTGCACGCAGCGACTGATGTCACCGGATTTGGGCTGGTGGGACATCTCCTGGAAATGGCCCAGGCCAGTGATGTTCAAGTGGAAATTGAAACAGGGAGGATTCCTTTCATCAAGGCCGCCCTGGAATATTCGGCCCTGGGGCTGATTCCTAGCGGCGCCTATACCAACCGGGATTATCTACAAGATATGGTCCAGGTACGGAGTGAAATAGATTCCCAACGTTACGACCTACTGTTTTCACCGGAAACAGCAGGAGGCTTGCTTATTGCCGTCAGCCCTGATAAAGAGGCCGATTTGGCCTCGCGGCTGCAAGCGTACGGCAGTCTGGCAGTGAAAATCGGGCAGGTTTTGCAGACCGGATTTAAGTCTCTAATAATAAGGTAGAAAAACATTTGCTCGGGGGAGGGGTATATTATGGAACGCAAACAATTTAACCTGGGAGATATTGTACGCATGAAAAAACAGCACCCCTGCGGCAGTCATACATGGGAAGTTTTACGCACCGGGGCTGATGTTAAAATAAAGTGCCAGGGTTGTGGGCGAATGGTCATGCTGCCACGCTTGGAATTCGAGAAGCGTATGGTGCGTGTGGAACAGGAAAACACCATAAAGGGATCGGGTGAATAGAATAATAGCAGCTCAAGACTATCTAACAGGAGGGATGAGCCATGCACCTGACCCTGGTTCCCGAACCGGGACTTAATGTCGGCGATCTGGTCACCGTAAAGAGTATGTCAGCGGAGGAGCGCTTCTGTATTATAGGTTTCAAGAACAAGGGAAAAGGGCAGCCGGTGGCGGTTTTAAAAGCGCTGTTTAATGATACCTTTATTATTGAAAAGCCGGTTTCTGAATTAAATCACCTGCTTATTAAAGGGCTCTTGTAAGGATAGGGGACACACCCCTTTAGGGGAATGTCCCCTTGATGCCGCTTTGCAGGCGGCATGGATGTAAGGGATTCTTGCCCATGGCCCGAACGGCGAAAGACTCTTCTCTCTTAAGGAGGATTAGGCGGGAGCCCGCTTGGAGGATAAGTTTAAATAAACATTAAGCTAACTATGACGAAGAGCCCTTCATAAACACTCTTTCTGCAAAAGATGTACCCTCAACGGCCTTTTATCAGAGAGCCTATAACCTTATCACATCTCAAACCATGCATATCTCCTTGCATTGAAAGATTACTACTGGTATAATTTTTATGTCCCTGCTCCGGTGCAGACCGGAGCCTTTACCTGTCTAGGCAGGTTAGTCCATAGGGAGGAGGTGTAACTATGCGCGCTTACGAGATCTTTATGATTTTCAAGCCGGACTTGGCAGAAGAAGCTATGGCCGAAAGTAAAGAGAGACTGCAAAAGATAATTTCTTCTTTTGGCGGAGAATTTGTCAAGGAAGTAGACGGTTGGGGAAAAAGGCGACTCGCGTACAGTATCCAGGACTACATGGAAGGTATCTATGTGTTATGGAACTTTAACGGGCTGCCCGAGACTGTCCTGGAATTGGACAGGGTCATTAAGATATCCGACCGAGTATTGCGCCACATCATCATTCGTAAAGACGAATAGGCGTCTGCAATTTGGAGGGAAGAACCGTGCTGAACAGGGTAATTTTAATTGGTAGGCTGACCCGTGATCCGGAACTTAAATACACTCCAAATGGTACAGCGGTATGCTCTTTTTCTCTGGCAATCAACCGCAAGTTCAATAAGGAAGAAACTGATTTTATCGACATTGTGGTATGGAGAGGGCTGGCCGAAACCTGTGCCAGTTATCTAGGGAAGGGACGCCTGGCCGCAGTGGAAGGACGCTTGCAGGTACGAAGCTATGAAACCCAGGAAGGACAGAAAAGGAAAGTCACTGAAGTTATCGCTGATGATGTCCGATTTCTTGATCGGGGCGGAGCCGGAGCCGGCCATACCTCGAGTACTGCACATCCAACGGGTAAACCTCAGAATGACGACTGGAGCTCCCTGGGTCGTGAGTTAAATGTGGATGACATCGATATCGTTGACAGCAGTGGAGACGACGATATCCCTTTCTAGACCGAGGAGGGAAGAAAGTTGAAGAAGGAACGAAGGAAAAAACGGAAGCAGTGTAACTTCTGCGCCGACAAGATTGAATATATCGAGTATAAAGAAATTCCGCGTTTGCGCCGCTATATTACTGAGCGAGGGAAGATCCTTCCCCGGCGCATAACCGGCAACTGTGCACACCACCAGCGGCAATTAACGGTGGCTATCAAAAGAGCGAGAGCCATGGCACTACTGCCTTACACAGCTGAATAAAGAAGCCAGACCGATTGACGAGAGTGAAGATCAAGGCATGAGAAAAGCCCGTGATTGAGGCGTATAAGGTATAGGGACGGACCGTCTGCTTCGCAGTAAGGCCGTGTCCCTGTACAGAGTACGTTGATTGAAACGGGCTTTTGAAATATCGATCTGTTTTTATTAACGGCTAGACAATAAAACATTTGAGGGATTTCTTCATCAATAATGCACCTGAGGACAAGGAGGAAATCCCCCGGAGCTTGAAGAAAGTTCCAGATGAGGAGAGGCAATTGCTTTTAGTTGCAAAGAAGCACTCAAGAGAGATGGTGAAAACACGGGTTTACGATTAGATCGGTCTCTTCAGATGGAGCGCTCTTGACGGGTGCGGAAGGCGATTTGTCTTTTTGTGTAAGACTGCCGCTGTTTAGATGGATGGTTAGATATGTTGCAGGGTGGAAAGGGACGGTGTAAGAAATGGACGGCGATTATTTACAACCAGGAAACCAGAGAAGCGCAATCGTGCGCTGGCTGTTGTATTCCCTGGCCACATCCGGCCTTTGCCTTCTTATGAACCAGATGCCTGCTTTGACGCTGCTTCTAGCCATCGCCTGGGGTGTTCTGATTATCCTGGCGGGAATTTTTATGAAACCATGGTCGTTGCTCATAATGGGACTTATCAATGGATTAGCCTTGTTCTGGCAAACAGGGTGGGCAGGAGTAGTTTATTACGCGGCATTTTGGGGAATGGCAGCTTATGTGATGGCCCTACTGGTTTCCCGAGGGCTGAACTATTACCGGGTGCGAACCTGGGGAATCGCAGCTGCCATAGTAAGTATATCTCTGTTTTTGCTTGTCATGTACCTTTCACAAGGCAGCATAGGAATTAATGAAATGGAAACCGGCCTTAACCAGATGTTCGGGGAAAACCTGAAAGCATATGAGTCTGCAGGTCTTCTGGATCTATATGCACAGCAGGGCATAAGCAAACAGCAGCTCATTACAACGTTTCAGGGTGTAGCGCACGGCTTGGCTCGACATCTCCCGGCCATTTACTATCTTCAGGGTATTGTGGCAGTATTTTTCATGCTGCTTATAGCCAGTAACCTTAGCCTGAGGCGTAAGTTAGAGCGTCTAATAAGGAGACCGTATAAAATGGAGATGATGCCTTGGCCTCTGGCCTGGGTGGTCATCACCGGATTATCCTTTTGGTTATGGGGATATGGCCAGAAGAACAGCTATTATTACCTGGGATCGAATATCCTTACGGTGATGGTTCCCCTGGCCTGTTATTACGGGCTGGCGGCACTGACCTTCAAGCTGGGGGAAATGCAGACATCCCCCCGGCGTTGGGTTATTACGATCCTAATAATAGTCAGTGTGGTCTTTCTTCCTTCGGCGATTATCTTTCTCGCCCTCAGCGGCCTTTTTGATTCATTATTGGATTTTCGAAAGCTACGCATGGGAAGGGAGGAAAAAAAATGAAAGTGTTATTAATCCAGACCGTTAAGAATCTGGGAAAAGAAGGGGAGATAAAAGAGGTAGCTGATGGGTATGCCCGCAACTATCTGATTCCTCAGGGTCTGGTTCAGGAGGCTACTACTACCCTTGTGAAAGAAACACAGGAACGCAAGGTTAGAGAACAAAAGCAAAAGGACAAAGAGAGAGCCCGAGCTGAACAAATCAAAGAACAACTGGATGGGAAGACGCTTAAGATAAAAGCGAGAACCGGTGGAGGTGACAAATTATTTGGCGCCGTAACCACCCGGGAGATCGCCGAGGTATTGAAACAGGAGCTTCATGTAGATATCGACAAGAAAAAGATCGATTTGGCTGAACCGATTAAACACCTGGGGCAATACCAGATAAAGCTGAAAATCTATCCCTCCATCCAGGCAGAATTTAAAGTTATCGTCGCAGCTGAATAAATCCGGGAGGGTGTGCAGTGAAACAACATCTGGTGAAAACGGGGAAGAAGAAGAGTCTCCATTATGATAAAGATTCGAATCTACATCGGAAGGTTGAATCATTGTATAAAAGACTGGAAAATACCTACGGAGAAAAGGAGCTACAACGTCGTGCCAATGTCCTGCAGGCCGGAAATCTGTTGGGGTCGGGAAATATTGAGGATCAGGTTCTGGCCCTGCACAAAATCCTGCACACAGACCCATCGCTAGAGATTTTACCGGGCGACGACCTGGCTGCCGCCCTGGACCGATTGGAAGAACTGGTGGTGGAGGATTGTGCCCGGAAAACGGTGGAAGAAGCTCTGCAAAAACGCATCCAGGAACGCGTTGAGGAGCGCTACAATGATTACATCCGGGAGATTGAAGTACAGATATTAAAGGAAACCAACGGAAGCCCGGAGAATGCTCAAACGCTAAAAAAATACGGGCAATTGGAAAAGTTGGAAAGAACCCGGCTGGGCTGCTCGGCCTTGGAGTATCTGCGTCCGGCCAGTTTGGAAGAAATTGTGGGACAGGAGCAGGCGGTTAGCTCCTTGATCGCCAAGTTAAACACTCCCTATCCCCAGCATATCTTGCTCTATGGACCACCCGGGGTGGGGAAAACCACCTGCGCACGTTTGGCACTGGAAATGGTGCGCGGAAAAAAAGGGAATCCCTTTCATGATGCGGCTCCTTTTGTAGAAGTGGATGGCTGTACGCTGCGCTGGGATCCCCGAGAAGCAACCAATCCGCTACTGGGATCCGTACATGATCCCATCTACCAGGGAGCTCGCCGGGAGCTGGCTGATCAGGGGATCCCGGAACCGAAATTGGGCCTGGTTACGGATGCCCACGGCGGCATCCTATTCATCGACGAATTTGGGGAGATGGACCTCGTGCTGCAAAACAAACTACTCAAGGTCCTTGAAGATAAGCGGGTATTCTTTGATTCCTCTTATTATGATCCTTCTGATGATCGCATTCCCCGTTATATTAAGCAAATATTTGAACAGGGAGTACCGGCGGATTTCATTTTGATTGCCGCTACCAGCCGTATCCGAGAGGAAATTAATCCAGCCTTTCGCTCGCGCTGCATGGAGGTCTTTTTTCAGCCGCTCAGTCCAGAACAAATCAGAGAGATTATTCGACGGGCAGCTGCCAAGCTATCCATTGAAATAGAAGCCGGAGTGCCGGAGCTTATCAGTGAATACTGCAGCGATGGCCGAGGGGCAAATAAGCTGCTGGTGGAGGCCTACGGATTGTCCTTGAACCAGAACAAGCGGTTGCGGAAGAAAACAAAGGTCAGTTATGAGCATACCCGGGAAGCCATTCAAAGCAGCCGGCTCAGTCCCCAACAAGGGTACCGGGCTCAGGACGGCTGTGAGGTAGGTAAGATTTTCGGTATGGGGGCTTCCGGATTCCTGGGAGCCGTTCTGGAACTGGAAGTGGTCGTATTTCCAGCCGAGAAAAAGGGGCAGGGAAGTATTCGTTTCAACGATACTGCCGGCTCCATGACGCGTGATTCGGTTTTCAATGCGGCTTCGGTTTTACGAAAAGAGACCGGAGAAAAACTGCAAAACTACGATCTGCATATTAATATAATCGGAGGTGGCCGTGTGGATGGGCCATCAGCCGGGGCAGCCATTTACCTGGCTACCCTTAGCGCGATCCAACAACGCCCCATCCGTCAGGACGTTGCTGTAACCGGGGAGCTCTCTATTCAGGGACAGGTCAGGCCGGTTGGAGCGCTTAATGAAAAAATTCTGGGAGCCCGGCAGGCGGGCATACGCAAGCTTCTTATTCCTCAGGACAATATGAAAGACATCCCCTACGGCATCCTGGGGTTGGAGATTCAGGGGATCGAGCATATCGAGCAAGCCTACCAGCATATTTTCCCTTTAAACAACTAACTTAATCTACCAATCGCCCAAAACATAGATTGCCGAGCCGGTTTCCTTTAGCGATAGGAACCGGTGCAGCATCCGCGGCCTCAGCCGTTCTGGAAATTTGTGCCTCCTCAGCAGCCGGAGCAAAATTGAAGAAGGGGTGAGACGCAGGGAGCAGCGCTGGCGGGAAAGAATATAAGTCGGGAAATACTGGGACTAGCATCGGTTGACACGTCCTGAGGCTTTTGCTAAGATGAGTTTGCTGGTAAAACCAGCATATTTTTAGCCAGTCATAAACCAGGAGGTGAATCAATGTCAACCCTCATAGTGGTAGGAGCCCAGTGGGGAGACGAAGGCAAAGGCAAAGTGACAGATTTTCTGGCCCAACAGGCGGACTATGTAGTCCGTTATCAGGGAGGAAGCAATGCCGGACATACCGTGGAGGTTATGGATAAAAAATTCATGCTCCATCTGATTCCTTCTGGCATTTTATATCCAAAGACGATATGCGTCATCGGCAACGGCGTAGTTGTTGATATGGGCAAACTACTGGATGAGCTGCATGAATTGCAGCTTCGGGGCATCGATACCGAGCACTTGCGTATAAGCCAACGGGCTCCGGTGGTCTTACCCTATCATAAAAAGATTGATGAGCTTGAGGACTGCGCCAGTAAGATCGGGACCACCAAACGAGGAATCGGGCCGACCTATGCAGATAAAATAAACCGTGTAGGCTTTCGCTTCAGTGATATTCTCCATGGGGGCGATCATTTTAGAGAGAAATTTAAGAGCCAGGTAGAATTTAAAAATAGAATCATAGAAGAGATTTATGGAGAGAAGGGCTTTAATTTCCAGGAGCTGCTGGATCAGGTTATGGACCAGGCGGAAGCTCTGCGCAAATATGTTGCCGACACGTCTCTTCTTGTTTATAATGCGATCAAGGATGGGAAAAAGGTGCTATTCGAGGGTGCGCAAGGGACTCTGCTGGATATCGACCACGGCACCTATCCCTATGTGACTTCATCCAATCCCACAGCTGGTGGAGCCTGTGTGGGATCGGGAATAGGGCCAACCAGCATTGATCAGGTGCTGGGCATAGCCAAAGCTTATACAACTCGAGTTGGAGAAGGGCCGTTCCCTACCGAAGAACTGGGAGCGATAGGAGAGGAACTTCGCCAGCGGGGCGCGGAATATGGCACGACGACCGGTAGACCCCGGCGTTGCGGCTGGATGGATACCGTTATTTTGCGTTATGCGGTGCGGGTCAACGGCTTGACCAACCTTGCCGTCACGAAACTGGATGTACTGGACGGTTTTGATACTATAAAAATCTGTACGGCCTATCGCTGCCAGGGGCAACTCTTATATGATTTCCCCGAAAACTCCAACATTCTAGAGCAGTGTGAACCGGTCTACATTGAAATGCCGGGTTGGAAGCAGGACATCAGCAGCTTTACAAATCTTGATCAATTGCCGGTCCAAGCCCTTAACTATATCCATAAAATCGAGGAACTGGTAGGGGTCAAACAAGCCCTGGTAGCTGTGGGACCCAATCGGGTTCAAACAATCATAACAGGACGTTTCTTTCAGTAAGCGTATAGAAGATTATAGCATAGGACAACAGAGCCGGTGATTTGACAACCCCATTATGGGGAACACGGGCGGGCGGTTTTAAAAGCCGGCTAAAAATGGTATAATAAATAGACAAAATGGGCGCATAACTCAGCGGGAGAGTGCTACCTTCACACGGTAGAAGTCGTGGGTTCGAAACCCTCTGCGCCCACCATATTAAGACGATAATACCGGGCTTTTAATAGCCCGGTATTTACAATTTATGGGGGTAAAAATGTGTTGGTGTCAGATTTGGTGTCAGGCTTGTCTTAAACTATATTTCCTTATATAGACTAATCCCGATTTAATCCCGTTTTACTCTTCTTTAGGAGAAGTCCTTTTGCGGCGAATATTTACGGGCTTTCCTAGTAACTCTGGAACGATGCTTTCTAGTGATAAGGCGTCGTTTATTTTGTTAGCTAATTCACGCAGCGCTTCAGCGTCCGGATCATCATAATCAATAGTAGTTGATGAGTCGGCATGGCCAGCATTCCCCATTACTGTCTCTAAATCAGCGCCGGCTTTTAATAATAGATGAATGTTTGTATGCCTTAATCCGTGAAACTTAAGACTTTCCGGAAACCCATTCTCTTCTCTGAACTTCCGAAACCAAGTGTCTATACTATTAGGGTGCATTGGTTTGCCGTTCCACTGAGTAAACAGAAGGTCGTTATCCACCCATTCGCCATGTATTTTAACCTTTTTCACCCATTTATCGCCGCATTTTTCACGCTGTTTGTTCCGCGCAGCGATCATCTCTTGCAGCAGAGGTATTATGCTTTTGTGAAACGGTATAAATCTTATACTCGTTTCTGTTTTAGGGTCACCTATTGTAATTTCTTCTTTCGGAATAAAAGTTGATGCGCGAATTACCTTTATAACACAGTTTTCTAAATCTAAGGTGCTATCCCCTATACCTAATATTTCTCCTCTTCTCATGCCTGTGGCAGAATCAAGAACTGTCATGACCCTGTACTTAAGAGATTCCTTTTCCAAAGCTCGCAGAAGATCTCTGGCTGGGGCTTTATCCAGGCTGGCTTTTTTTCGACGGGGAATTTTAACAGGAGTTACATCCTTGCAGGGGTTTTGGTCCTTTTTAAGTTCTTTCAAATTTTTCACCGCAAACGTAAACATAGACGAAATGATATTGTGATGCTTTTGAATGGTGGCCGGGCTGAATCCACCGGGCTTACCATCTTTCCTTATTCCATCTTCCTTTAAGTTATTGTAATAATCATAAAGATTAGTAGAATGCACTTTATCTATCTTTTTATGGCCCATTGCCGGTAATATATAGCCATTTAGGTAAAGTTCATAATTATGCCTAGTTGTATCTGATAGATCGGGGTTGTCCCTTAGAAAGCGTTCGGAAAGTTGCTTTACGGTCATTTTAGATGGCTTTTTATATTTTCCTGTTTCTACCTCGGTCACAAAACGCGCCAGGGCCTTTTCCGCTGCTCTTTCGTCCCCTGGCTTAACTTTTACTGTTTTGGTAGGTCTAAGTGGTTCGCCTGTCTCTGGATCTGTCCCGGCCCTTACAGTAAGCCTAACAGAGTCCTTTCCGCGCCACTCATATGAACCTACTTTCCTTTTTTCCCCTTTTGCCATTATAATTTCTCCTAAGAAATTTTATACAAGCTACTATAATTGAATTGCTCAGTTATGGAGTCAATTTTAGCTTTATTGCTTACCCTTTTCTTCGCCTCTAAGATTTTCTTGCGACAATTATTTCCTGCTTTCGATTCACTTCTTTAGGC
>DATMYR010000094.1:0-9557 GCA_035560815.1 Syntrophomonadaceae bacterium
GCTTATATCCGCGGATACCATGCCTTACATGATGATCCCAAAATATTCGATGACGCTCTGGCCTATCGCCTGGTGCCGGAGCAAGTTCGAGAAGAAATTGAAAAGGCTTTAGCAGCTACTGCAGCACAGATGGCTCCTGAAGAGGCGAAGTTCTGCACTGACTATGCCGCCGCCCTGTTGTTGGGGATTCGCACCATGGCCGGTCCCATGCTGGCCAGAGCTCGCTATGTGGAAGATCTCCTGGAGGAAGCAGTTAATAAAGGCGTCAGTCAATACGTGATCCTAGGGGCGGGACTGGATACCTTTGCCTTTCGCCGTCTTGATCTGATTGATAACCTGCAGGTATTTGAAATCGACCATCCCGCTACCCAGGTAATTAAACGGCAATTGCTGGCGCATTTAGGCCTTAAAGAACCTGAATGCCTGCATTTCATCGCGGTGGATTTTGCCCAGGAGAGCCTGGCATCCGCGCTGGCCCGATCATCATATAATCCACAAAGTCCTAGTTTCTTTAGCTGGATGGGTGTCGTCCATTATCTGCCGCTGGAAGCCATTCATGCTACACTGGGCGATATGGTTAAAAATGCCTGTTTCGGCAGCGGAATTGTATTCGATTACTGGGATAAGTTAGCCTTCGATCCGGAAAGGGCTTCAAACCGGGTTAAAACTATCATGGATGGCACCAAAAAAATCGGAGAGCCGATTATAACCGGATTTGACCCCTCTACATTGGCTGAAGAACTGGCACGTCTCGGCTTGCGCCAGGTGGAAAATTTGGCCCCGGCTGAGATTCAAGAAAGATTCCTACAGGGATGTAGCGCGGGGTATTCAGTCAATGAGCACGTGCACTATACTTATGCTGTGGTCATATAACAAGCAGTTTGGATCAAACCCTCATGATGAACGTTGGAAACTAGAACCCGGATAGAATGCACAGCCCCTTAATTATAGGCGGGGCTGTGCTTTTATATTTGCTATACTCAACAGATGTTGCCGTACCGGATTGTTACGAAACCTCCTGGTCGCCGAGGCTGGCGCTGCGGAGCAAACTTGTTCACAATAATTTTCATCGTTTTAATTTACTTGTTTTAGCCTATTTAAAGAGTAATTGTCTTGATCAATCTTCTACTCCTTGCTTTCCTGGATGTATTTAATAGCATGTATCTGCCCGGCAGTTGCCCGATCTTCCCGGGAATAATCATCGATTACCACTGTTACCCACTCTGCTTTAACATCAAGGATTCTTGGCCAAAACAACTAATGAATCCGGGGGTGTATTGCTTCCGAGGGATATTGAGCCCCATATTTCTCCACTATTCGTGTCTACCACTGTAATAGAACTAGAGCCATTATTAAGTACAAAAAGAAAATGGTCTTTGATTATCAGGTCTGATGGGCCATGAAAACCAGTTATATTACTGATCACCTTATCTTGATTCGTGTCAAAAACAGTTATTTGAGAACCTCGATCATCATACAATTCTTCTGCGCCCCTATGGCTAATATAGGCAATTCCATTGGTGTCTATTGCTATATGATAAGGCCAGGGATCGACCATAATATCTTTGATGAAGTTACCCGCTAAATCATATACGGATAATTTGAATTCTTTTGTTTCTTCCGTATGGTAAAGAAGCGGGCAATTGACTGTATAAATTTTTCCATTAGGGCTGATCTTAAGATCTTGAGGAAACTTATTAGCATTATTGCTTGGAAGAACTTCCGCCTTACCAGTGGTTCTATTAATCCTAAGTAAATAACAATCCGGGACATCTTTATAATCCATTTTTTCTGCCCCGTAGATAGCAGCATAAATATTTGTTTCATTTAAGTCAAAAGACTGCATAAATCCTTTTATGTCCATTTTGCCCACTACGGCATCTGTTGAGGTATCAATAATATTCACTGGATTGCCTTTGGATTTCATACAAACATAGGCCCTGTTTCTTTCTACATCATTGATTATCTCTCCAGGTCCTGCCGAATTCTTGAAATAAATCTCGTTACAGAATGTTCCATCTTTAAGAGCAATAATTCGTTTTCCATTGCCAAATTTACCCCCTTCTTCAAACACTGAACAATATATCTTGTCCTTAGAGGCCAGAGCAATTGCACCTGTTATCCTATCGCTCTTCTTAAAATCAATTAATATGGGTTGGGTTGTTTGGATATGGTTTTTTTCTATGTTTAAAACTTGAATAAGATTGATATTTCCTGCTACTGATGAATAAATATCATATTTCGAAAGAGTATTGTAACTAACCTTGTTGGGCTGATTTATCATATCATCTAAACTTATTACTTGCTGTTCTTCGGATTTAATAATGTTCGAATTATTATGGACACACCCAGTTAAAAGATAAACAAACCCTATAATGATAAAGAGACTTTTAATCCTTAGCATATGTTTTCCCTTTCTTACATTAGCCTGAAAAATAATGGTTTCTAAAATGATACCTTTGTAATTAAAAACGCCAAATCGGTTTCTCCTTTTATTGTCGATTACAAGAATTCGTTACAAAATATTACATTTCCTCCCTGAGTTGGATAAACAAAAAAAATTAAATAAATTAGGGCTTACCTGGAAGGTGTGCTACCCTGAGAAGGCAGAACACTATATCTGGTCAGTAAAAAAGCGAACCCCTCCATAAGGATAAGGAGGGGTTCGTTTCTATTAACTATAATTACATGTTAAGAACCCGAAGTATTGCCTGTAACTACGATGTTAAGAAACTTCCTGGTCACCGAGGTTGGCGCCGGTGAACTGGCTATTGTACAGATCGGCATAGAAGCCTCCCTGCTCCAGGAGCTCTACATGGCTGCCCTGTTCGATGATGGACCCGTGATTCATTACTAGAATCAGGTCGGCATCGCGAATGGTTGACAGCCGATGGGCGATGACGAAACTGGTTCTTCCCTGCATCAGGTTGGCCATGGCTTTCTGAATCAAGACCTCGGTTCTGGTGTCAACATTGCTGGTGGCTTCATCCAGGATGAGGATGGCCGGGTCGGCCAGAATAGCCCGGGCAATGGTCAAAAGCTGCTTTTGCCCCTGTGATATATTCGAAGCCTCTTCGTTCAGCACTGTATCGTAGCCCTCCGGGAGAGTCCGGATAAAATGATGGGCATGGGCGGCTCGGGCGGCCTGAATAATCTCTTCTTCGCGGGTTCCTTCGCGGCCGTAAGCAATGTTGTCTCGTATGGTGCCATTAAAGAGCCAGGTGTCCTGCAAGACCATGCCGAACATGGTGCGCAGATCCCCGCGCGTTAGATCCTTGATATCCACACCGTCCACAGTGATCCGGCCTCCCTGCACTTCGTAGAAGCGCATGATCAAGTTTACCAGGGTGGTTTTGCCTGCACCGGTGGGTCCTACGATGGCGATGGTTTGACCTTCCTTTACATCGATACTCAGGTCATCCATCAGCAATGCATCCTCTTTGTAACCGAATTTGACATGCTCGAACCTGACATTCCCTTGCGGGAAGGGGATGATCTGGGCATTCTCCCGGTCAGGAATCTGCTCCTCCTCATCCAGGATTTCAAAGACCCGTTCTGCGGAGGCGACGGTTGACTGTAATACATTGGCTATATTGGCTACCTGAATGATTGGTTGGGTGAACTGCCTGGTGTATTGGATAAAAGCCTGAATATCACCGATCTCAATAACCTTCTTGGCTACCAGAAGACCACCCGCTACACAAACCACGACATAACCGACATTGTTGACAAAATTCAGAGCCGGGAAAATGATGCCTGATATGAATTGGGCCTTCCAACCCACACCGTAGAGCCGAGTATTAATCTCCTTGAATTTTTCTACGGAATCCCCTTCATGACCGAATACTTTGACGATTTTATGGCCGGAGTACATTTCCTCCACATGTCCGTTCAGTTCACCGATATATTTCTGCTGTTCGGCAAAATATTTCTGTGAAGACTTGGTAATGGCAACTGTAAAAAGCATACTGACAGGCAGAGTTACAAAGGCGATCAAGGTCATCAAGGGACTGATGGAAAGCATCATGACCAGGATGCCAATTACTGTCACAACGGAAGTAATCAGCTGGGTCAAACTCTGCTGCAAGGTAGTCGCAATATTATCCATGTCATTGGTTACGCGACTCAAGATATCCCCATGAGTGCGCTGGTCGAAGTATTTTAATGGCAGCCGGTCCAATTTATCCTTCACGTCATTGCGCATCCGATAGACGGTTTCCTGTGAAACTGCGGACATGATATAGGCCATGATATAGCTGAAAAGAGCGCTAAGAACGTACAGCCCCATCATGAGGAGCAGAATTTCTCCGATATAGGTTAGATCGAAGGTAGGAATCGGTTCATGGCGCAGCTGATTAATAAAAGTAATCGGCATTTTTCTCTGTATCGCTGTTTCCAACTGCATATAATAAGTATATTTAGCCAGGATTCCCTCACCCAGTTTGGTGGTGGCCATGCCCATAATTTTGGGGCCAACAATGGAAAACAGGGTGCTGGCTATAGCCAGGAAAAACACCGCAATGAATTTGGTTTTTTCCGGCGCCAAGTAGTCGGCCAGCCGCTTCATGGTGCCCTTGAAATCCTTGGCTTTTTCCACCGGCGCCCCCATACCGGGGGGGCCGAAGCCCCTTCGAGGAGGGGCCTGAGCTTTTTTGGCATTGTTTTCGTTCATACTCATGGCTTATGCTATCTCCTCTTCTGACAACTGGGAGAATACGATTTCTCGATATACCTGGCTGGTATCCATAAGTTCTATATGGCTGCCGATTCCAGAAATCCGGCCTTCGTCTAGCACAATGATCCGGTCGGCGTCCATGACTGTGCTGACTCGCTGGGCGACAATAATCACTGTGGAATAGAGGGTTTCCTTTTTCAAAGCCGCCCGCAAACGAGCATCGGTTTTAAAATCCAGCGCTGAAAAACTATCATCCAATATATAGATCCCCGGCTTTCTGACCAGGGCCCGGGCGATGGAAAGTCTTTGCTTCTGCCCTCCGGACAGGTTGGTTCCCCCCTGGGATATCGGAGAATCGTAACCATTCTCCAGTGCAGCAATGAAGTTGCTGGCCTGGGCTACTTCGGCAGCGTACCTGACTTCTTCATCACTGGCATCGTCCTTACCGTAGCGGATGTTCTCGGCTACCGTTCCGCTAAACAGGATGGGAGTTTGCGGCACAAAACCGATCTTATCCCTGAGATCCTTCTGGGTCATCTGCCGCACATCTACGCCGTCAACCAGGACGCACCCGCTGTCCACATCGTAGAAGCGGGGAATGAGGCTGATCAGGGTAGACTTCCCTGAACCGGTGCCGCCGATAATGGCGGTCACCTCACCCGGGTGAGCTGAGAAAGAGATGCTGTTGATGGCGGGTTCCTCGGCTCCCGGATAAGAAAAAACTACGTCCTGGAATTCCACGTGCCCTTTCTCACCATCCGGTTTTATCCCCGTCTGCGGGTCAACAATCTCCGGGTCCATATCAAGAACCTCATTGATGCGCACCGCTGAAGCCTGAGCGCGGGGAACCATGACAAACATAATGGTTACCATAATCACTGAAAACATAATCTGCATGGCATACTGCAGGAAAGCCATCATATCGCCTATCTGCATATTGTTCTGGCTGATGCGGATACCCCCGAACCAGATAATGGCGATGGTAGTAAAATTCATAATAATGATCATAAAGGGCTGCATGGCAGCCATGATTTTATTGACCTTAATGGCATTGTCGGTGAGATCGCGGTTGGCTAATTTAAAACGCTCGGTCTCGGCAGCCAACCGGTTGAAGGCCCGGATAACCCGGATTCCGGTCAGGTTCTCCCGCAATACCAGGTTTACTTTATCCAACTTGACCTGCATTGCCTTGAATAGAGGCACAATCAGGCTGGCTACAATGGCGATAAAAGCAATCATAATGGGAAGCACCACGGCCAGAACCATAGTCAGACCTTTATCCTTGGAATAGGCCATGATGATGCCCCCGATGCACATAATGGGGGCATAGACCATAAAGCGTAAACCCATGACCAAAAGGGTTTGCACCTGGGTAATGTCATTGGTAGTCCGGGTGATCAGGGAAGCGGTGCCTATCTTATCAAATTCGTGCAGGGAATAGCTTTCTACCCGTGAGAATACCCGGTCTCTGGTATCCCGGCCAAAGCCCACCCCGATGATCGAAGAAAGGTAGCTTCCCACTACAGAGCACATACTGCTGGCCAGAGCTACGATGAGCATGTAGGTACCGAACTTCCAGATGTAGCCGGTGTCGCCTTTCATCATGCCATTGTTGACCACTTCCGACATGAGCGTAGGAAGGTACAACTCGGCCATAGCCTGGGCAAAAAGAAAAACTACCACTCCAAGCAACGCCCCGGTATATGGCTTTAAATAACGAAACAATCTAAGCATAAATTTCTATCTCCACTGGCTGTAGCCAGCCAATCTACTGTTTTACAACAACAGGACGATTGTCAGCTAAAGCACTAACGTTGGTGGCAGCCACCTTTTCGCCCTCAACAAGACCCTGCAAGATTTGAATGCCTTTATCGCTTTTCAGCCCGGTTTTGACCACTCGTTTGGATGCTTTATTGTCCTTGATTACAAATACGTAGCTTTCTCCGCTGCTTTGTACTAGTGCTGAAGGAGGCACAATAATCCCCTTGGCTTTTGCAGTCAAGGAAGCATGGGCTGATAAACCGGCCATCAACTGCCCATCATTTTTAATTGATATTTCCACCGGAAATACCTCTCCGGTGTTAAGGGAAATAGGACCAACGGTGGTGACGATTCCAGCGTATTTGTTATTGGGGAAGCTGTCGACGGTCACATCGATTTGCTGACCATTGCTTAGCAAAGGCAGGTTATCCTGGGTCACGGTGCTCCGTAGTCTTAAGGTTGTAATATCAACAATCGATATCACACCCACCCCAGGGGAAACTACTTCACCCACACTCACACTTTGGCTGGTAAGAATCCCATCCAAAGGGCTTTTGATGGTAGAAATGTCCAGCTGTACATCAAGATTTTTAATGTTGGCCTGAGCCGTAGCTATGGCCGCTTGAGCCTGGTCTTGGGTAGGGCCAAAAGCATTTTCATACTGTTTAGCAGCGGTGTCCAATTTATTCTTATCATCATCCAACTGGCTTTGAGATGCAGCCCCCGCTTCAAAAAGCGCCTTGGTCCGGTCAAAGTTTTTCTGAGCGGCGTCAAGGCTAATTTTTGACAATGCAGCCTGGTTCTCGGCAGCTTGGGCCGAAGCCTGGGCGGATTGAAGACCGGCCTGGGCCTGTAAGAGCTGTCCATTTATTGCTGCCGTATCTAATTGCATAAGGATGTCACCGGTTTTAACAGCACTGCCTACTTTAAATCCAAGGCTGGTGACCTGACCGGAGATTCGACTGGATATATTGACAGATTGAGCCGGTGCCAGGACGCCGCTCAGATCCAAGGGCAGTTCCAATTCTTGATTGCTGGCTGAAACCGTAGTCACCGTAACTTTACCGGAATTCTGACCGGCACATCCGGAGACTCCAACTATGAATAGTACTGCTGATAGAACGATAATGTATTTTTTCCATGCCTTCAACATCACTCAACCTCCTTCCTATTTGATATGAATATGAATGGTAGCGTTCATCCCGGGCATAAGAGTAAGCTCTTCAGCGTTCATGATGCTAATCTTAACCGGGATCAACTGCGTAACCTTGGAATACGTACCGCTGGTATTAAGAGAGGGCAGTGTATTGAAAGCTGAAGCCGTTGCCTGGCTGATGCTTTCAACATAACCCTGAAAAGTCTGATGGGGATAGGCGTCGATCTGGATATCCACCTTTTGCCCTTGCTTAATCTGAAGGATATCCGTCTCTTCAATGTTGGCTTTGATGTAAAAATGGGCGGTATCTGCAACAGTTGCTATCTCCATACCCGGTGAAATCACTTCACCTTTGGTCACATTCGACTGTACAATCTTGCCGTTGATGGGAGACTTAATGTCCGCTTTACTGATGATAGAGTCAGCCGAACTGGTCATGGTCTGTGGGTTCATAGCCGAACTCGTGATCAGAGTGCTCACATCCTGTTTGCCCAGGACCTGCCCGGATTTGACGGTATCTCCTTCCTTGACATTCCATTCAGTTACTTTGCCGGTTATTTCCGGTGTCAGGGTAACCATATCGGAAGTCACCTGAGCATCCTGCGTAGAGAAGAAATAAATACTTTCATATACGTAGTAGGAGCCCCATAAAACTCCGCCCAGCAAAATCAGACCACCTACTATTGATAATATCTTTTTTAATTTCGGCATTCCGCTGCCCACCTCCAAAGAATTTTGATACTAGAGTCCTGCGGTTCGCTTCTATCTATGTCACACTGTTTAACATCGTCTGAATAGATTTCAACATCTGATCCAGTTCTTCCAGTTCGGTATCTGGAAGTACGCTGAGCTTCTCCCGAAAGGCTTGTTTCATGCGGGCCATCAATTCCCGAAAGGCTCTGCGGCCTTCTTCCGTAATCTCGATGCGCACAATCCGTCGGTCCTGCTCTTCGGTTTGTCGAACCACCAGATTGCTGTCAATCAGTTTGCAGATCAAGGGTGTGAGCTGTTGTTTGGAGATTTTCATTTCACACGCCAACTCGGACATGGGTAGGCTGCCCTTGTGGTATAGAATGGTGACGGCATGAAACTGCCCGGGGCTCAAGCGAGAACGAGTGATCTGCTCAGCGGGTCTAAAAAAATTATTCTTTATAAATCCCAACAATGTTAGAAAGTCTTCCACCACATTGTCCAAGTTGCTCATTTTGCCACCTACCCTAAGTGAATTTTCTCTCTTAAAATTGATCAACAGAATTAGTATACATCTACCAGGCTCGATTAGTAAACAACAATTTACAATCAACAGATATTTACTAATACTTAGTTCTGATAGGGGGAGAACTTTTGTTTCTCTGGGATATTGTGCAAGAAATGATTTATAATGGAAGGAATCGTGAAGGGGCCTGAAAGAATTAACCGAAAACATCGTCTTTAGATGTAGGATGCAAGACCCCTGCAATCCTGTAATAGTTTATGACTGGTAGCTAGTTTCTGGGTATGCCAGGGTGAGGAGGATATAGCGTGGCAAAAGTCCCTGATCCAGAAGATAGTTCCTTTTGGGATCTGGTAATCCTAGGTTATTATCCGAAAATAGTGAATTTCATTTATTATCTTACTCAAGACCGCTTCTTGGCATTAGCAAATTGGAATATCAACTCAACAACATCGAGTTCTAGCAAAAGTTTTTGTACAATAACAGCACAAATAAATAGTAATCAGCCGATGATTGCCGTTTGGAATCTTTCCAGTGGTGATTCGCATGCGGTAGTAATCCGCGGATTCTACGAGAATACAGATGTTAGTCCTAAAGTCCAACAAGTATATTACGCTGATCCAGGAGATGGTAATTATCATATTACCGATTATAATTGGTTTGCAGGTAATTCAAGTTATATTTGGGTAAATACCCTTTATAACATCTATGTTTAGGGAGGTGTTAGGAATGAATAAAATTATGCATAATTT
>DATMYR010000095.1:0-15629 GCA_035560815.1 Syntrophomonadaceae bacterium
AAAACAAAACAAAAAACATATAAAATAAATAATGAGTTTGATTATGAACGTTTATTCTCATTTTGAAACGACTGAAACTTTTCCGTAATATGTAAAAAGCCGTAACAGTGGGAAAGAGAAAACGGCATGAATATTGCAATGAACTTAATATATAAACATAACAAAACATAACAGTAAATAAAAGCTTGCCAATATGCTAAGAGTGATGCCGGTTAAACAAAACTAAATAGGCCTCCGAGCCTGATTGCCTAAGGTTTATCTATGGCAGCCACGGCCTGGGTGAAAAGCCCACGGGGTTGCAGGAGAAATTATGCAGCCTTCCATCATTCAAGGAGAACAGATATTACGCATGTTTCTGTATTTCCTTGAGGTTATATAGGAACATTTTTTTGGGGTTTGGGATCATGATCAGGAAGGATTCCTAAGAAAAGCCGTAAACCAAGAAAATAGTTATGACTAGTGAAATCCATATGAGGAAGGTTATTTTCTGTGTCGGTTAATTTATTTCTGACGGGACCGATGAGATATGGCAAATCGACTTTGCTAAGCACCATCATTAAGAAAACTGGAGTGTCTATAGGGGGCTATTTCGTTCAGCGTCTAATGGCGGACGGTGCAACCAAAGCCTTTCGTCTGGCCGACATTTCCTGTGAGCCGTATATTCCCGATATTGAATTATCGGATCTTGAAGGACGCGATATTCAAACATATTCAGATCTCATCGGTATTTTTAATGAAAATACGACCTGGCATCCAGAGGTTTTCGAAAACACTGGGGTTTCAATCATAAGACAATCTCTGTCCAAAAAGAAGCAATTCTTGTTAATGGACGAGATCGGCCGCATTGAATTGAAAGCCCCTCACTTTCAAGAAGCGGTGTTCGATGCCCTGATTGGCTGGCCGACTGTACTAGGAGTATTGAAACAGGAGAACAATCAGTTTCTTGATGCGATACGGAATAGAGATGATGTTTTTGTCTTAGATTTGAACTATATCAGTCATGAAGCAGCAGCGATCCAGATAATTCATTCGCTAATTATCCAAGATACAGGCGGGTAAATAGGCGAGATCCGCTGAACAATGATTTTGCAAAGTAGCGCATAATCAGCTCGTCTTGAGGGTATGAAAAGGGTGGCCACAAACAGCAAACTCCCATGGATTCATGGGAAGGAGGGAATATTGATGATGCAGGCAAAAGGAAACCAATGCATCGGAAAATGCGGCGATATGGAGGAAATGTATGACAAGTTGATTGCCAGCGTTTCCGAAAGTCTGTTGGTATTGGACTGTATGGTGGGTCTGCATTGGACACTTATCCGGTCGGAGAAAGGCACTGGTATGGCCAAGACCCTGACAGGAGGCGAGCAGGGAGCAGGTCTTGATAATGTAACTGGTATGCCCCTGAAAGAACTGGCCGCCTATGTAAAATCAGGGAATCATCTCGAGGTTTCGTTGGGGATGGCTGCAATCAACTCTGCTCTCAACCACCTGAATCATGTTGAAGAGATATCTGATCCAGACAGTCCTAATGCCTTTGATCATTTTGTATCAAACTTTGCCGGGAAAAAGGTGGCAACGGTCGGCTATTTTCCAATGTTAGAGCCATTGGGAGAAATCTGCCAACTTTCCATTATAGAAAGAGAGCCGAAAGGTGATAACTATCCCGAGGTGGCAAGTGAGTATATTCTCCCCGATCAGGACTTCGTTTTCATTACCGGTACGACGTTCCTGTACAAGACGGCGCTCAAGTTCATCGAATTATCGAAAAACGCGAAGATCATATTGGTGGGGGCCAGTGTACCATTATCCCCCATACTGTTTTGTTATGGAGTTGACACCCTGGCTGGCGTGGTGGTAATAGATGAAAAAAAAGTATGGCAAATGGTAAGGGCTGGCGGGAAGAAAAAAGGGCTAGCTGATAGTACCCAAACGGTATTTATTCAACGTTAATAACGAGAAATGCTCAAATGTTACGAGTTTCATTTTGACACTTGACTCAAAAAGGTATTCTAAAAAAATTAATATTTGGATAATAAAAAGCCTTTATATTGGGCTTTTTATCATTTCTATACAAAATATTTCACTGTGGCACATGTTTTGCAACTAAATATCACAGAGAGTACGAGAATTAGATTGTATTGATTAATCATGTAACCGATTGCTGGTCATTTTGAGAAATACATTTCCTAGACAATTCCCATATCAGGACTTAATAAGGGAATGAATATATTAAAACCTGGCTTTTGACGGACTTTATGGCTTTTGAAAGAGTGGCACATTTATTGCAATAAAGTTATTGACTGGGCAGTGCGCTAGGAGTTGGCGGCCATAACCAAGGGGGCAATTAAATAGTACTTTGAAAATACGTTCATAAATCATAGGATTACCGTTTGGGCAACGGACTGCAAGATTATGTTATGCCGTATGCTGCAAGCTTGAAAAAATCGGACTGAGCAAAGGAAAGGTGGTGTAAAGACGCCAGGATACTATTTGCCTGAGTGTTAAGGAGCTGCGTAGCTATACAAAGTAAGCTAGTCAATGAGTGCGCAAAAAAATGCCAAAGCCGATTAAAGACCTGGAAAAATTGAAACCCAAAAACGCCTGATGCTTCAACTCTCTTAAACTTGCCGGTTGCAGCATTGGTTGAAAATCAAAATGATTTGGAGGTTATACTATGTGCTTTAGACCACCAGGAGCAGCCAAAGCAGTAAAATGTCCTAAATGCAACATGTTCAATCCCCCGACTCTTGAAAAATGTCGAAAATGCGGGACAGAAATTCCTAAAAATATGATACCCTGCCCGGAATGCGGCGTTCCTCAGCCTGATTCCAATACTGTATGCGGAAACTGCGGTTTTAATGGAAAGCCTGGCTCTGGCGATCCAGCAAAGCGCAAACAAGGTTAATTTCAAAGTTCAATAGTAAGTGCAGTGGAACTGGCGAAAAATGCCAGTTCTATTGTTAGAAGATCTAATTTTTATCATAGTGACTAAAAAAGGAGGGCAAGGCTATGACCAGTTCGGATTATCAAATTGACTTATTAATCAATAATAAAGACGTACCTACAAGTAAATACGGTGATATTAGAGATCCTGGAAAGCTTACTGATGTAGTGGGGAGGGTTGCTGTAGGTTCTGCTAAAGATGTAGATAAAGCTGTTCAGGCAGCCCATAAAGCATTTCTTGACTGGAGAAAAACTGATGTTAAGGAAAGAAAAGAGAAACTTAATGCTGCCCTCAAAATAGTGCAAGATTCAATGGGGGATCTGGTACCTCTTCTGGTTAGAGAGCATGGAGGCGTGATATGGGAAGCCCAAACAGACTTCGGCTTCGGCATGGGTCTTTTGCAATACTATGCCGCAATAGGTGAAGACTCTTTAAAGTCAGAGTATATTGAAGATGATGCCAGTTGGTCCTGTGTTGAGAAGAAAGCCAAAGGCGTGGTAGCGGGCATCATTCCCTGGAATATGCCGATTTGCTTGACGATGAGTAAAGTTTGTCCTGCCTTAATAACAGGGAATACACTGGTCATCAAACCATCACCAACTGCACCGCTCGCATTAAGCATTCTATTGAAAAGAATAGCCGCTATATTACCCGAAGGGGTAATTAATGTCGTTCATGGGGATGCAGATGTTGGGGAAGCTTTAACACGTCATCCTCTGGTGAAAAAAATAGGTTTCACAGGCGGTACGGTAACGGGTGCCCAGGTAAACATCAATGCTGCCCCATTTTTTAAAACCGTCACTTTGGAATTAGGCGGCAACGATGCCGCCATTATTCTGGACGATGTGAATCCGGCGGATATTATGCCCGGTCTATTAAAGGGCGTATTTACAAGGAGCGGGCAAATTTGTTTTGCGGTAAAGCGTATTTATGTGCAGGAAAAGATTATGGACAGATTTTTTAACACCATGTGTGAATTTGTCAATGAATACAAAGTGGGGCATGGTCTGGACGAACGATCTTCTTTTGGTCCTGTGAACAATGAGAATCAATTTAATAAAGTTAAGGCATTTATTGAAAATACCAAAAAGAGTGGTGCAGCTGTCATGGAACTAGGTTCCAAGGTAGATCCAGCGGGTTGGGATAATGGCTATTATATCCTGCCGCATGTAGTGAAAGATGCGGCTAATTCTTCACAAATTGTCAGCTGTGAGCAATTTGGACCGATCATACCCATCGTTCCTTTTAAAACCATAGAACAAGCTATAGCGTTCGCAAATGATTCCGAATACGGGCTATGTTCCTCGGTTTGGTCCGGAGATGTTCAAAGAGCCTTACCAATTGCCCATCAAATCGAAGCAGGACAGACCTTCATAAACACCCATAGTTTTGATTCCTTTGCCCTGGGTCTGCCTTTCGGCGGTGTTAAGAGCAGCGGGATAGGCAGGGAATTTGCCGGAGAATCTACTTTGTCGGCCTATATTGATTATCATGCGATACGTTATCTTAAATAAAATTACATGATGATTGCCTAAATCACGGGATTTTCCAATTTTGAACCTTGGAGCATAACAAACTTCCCAAGGTGTTCCCAAAAAGAAAAGAGATAGTCCAATCAATACAAATCAATATGGCCTCATTGCTTTTAAAAGCCCATTAAATGGGCTTTTAAAATTTTTATTTTGAAAAAATTAATTTTGGCATACTTCTTGCGATTATGTAAATTGTTGAATGCTGAAGTTATGAAATTAATGTGAAGGAGGTAATGACTGACGCAAAAAGTGCGCATGAGACCTGGATCTAAGGTATCGGTTCTTATTGTGATTGAATAACAGGTTCGGGTTTCGGTTTTTTGCTAATTAGTATTGGAGATTTAAAGGTTTTTAAGGAGGTAAAGCGGTTATGGGTAAAGACGAAAAATTTGACATTAACAAAGATACTACCAATAAATTTACGAATTATAGTTTGAGCGACTATGCGACTAAAAATGTTAAATGTCCTTCATGCGGGATGTTTAATCCACCGACCCTAGAAAAATGCCGCAAATGCAAAGGCGACATGCCAAAACAGAAATCAAAGTAAAACCCTTAGATAGCAATAAAAACATTGCTACTTGTAAAGGAGATCATCTTAAGACCAATTATTAGTAAATTTCGTTCAAAGCTGGTCAAAGTGACTCCAATATTGGGAAGACAACAGCTTAAAAGTGCGCATGCTGCCCAAAATCAGGTTAAGTAATGAATTAGGACCTCGGTTTTTAGTAATGAATTGTTGAAAATTAAAATTATTAAGGAGGTACGCACTCGTGAGTAACTTTAAAAAAGTCGAGAATGACAGCCATAAAGTTCAGTGGCAAGAAGGCGATTATACTGTTACCCGTACATGCTCATGGACAGCTCCAGGCTGCCATGACGGCTGCTCGGTTCTTTATTACACAAAAGGAAATGAGCTCATTAAGGTAGAAGGAGACCCGGATAGCAAATATAACAATGGTAGACTGTGTGTGCGCTGCTTGAACGCGCCGGAATTGGTAAATGATCCTAAACGCGTTAAATGGCCCATGAAGAGAGTTGGAGAGCGCGGAGAGAACAAATGGGCGCGGATTACCTGGGATGAAGCCTATGATATTATCGAAAAGAACGTTCGCGACATCTGGAGAGACTATGGGGCAGAAACTATAGTAACCGCTATAGGAACCGGACGTAATACCTGGTCAATCGTTCCTAAGCTCACTTATTCCGCTTTTAAGAGCCCTAACTTCTCCATGGGATTCCTGGCCGGCGACTCTTGCTACCTGCCCCGTGCAGCAGCCATGGGCACCATGATTGGTGACTTCTTCATTATAGACGCATCTCAGATGGACGAACGTCGTTTTGAAAATCCCGAATGGAAGCTTCCGGAATGTGTTTGCATCTGGGGCAACAACCCGATCATCAGTAACGGTGACGGTTTCCTGGGCCACTGGATTGTTGACATGATGAAGATGGGGACCAAGCTTATCGTAGTTGACCCTTACCTCACATGGTTTGCTTCCAGAGCCGACTACTGGCTCCAACTGCGCCCCGGTACCGACGCTGCCGTTGGTTTGGCCATGCTCAATGTAATCATTGAAGAAGGCCTCTATGACCATGATTTCGTTGATAAATGGTGCTATGGATTTGAAGAATTATCTGAACGGGTTAAAGAATATCCTCCGGAAAAAGCGGAAGAAATTAGCTGGGTTCCCGCCGAAAAAATACGAGAGGCAGCACGTTTCTTTGCGAAAGCTAAACCGGCTTCAATTCAATGGGGTCTCGCGATAGACACTCAGAGAGCAGGGGTTTCCGTTGCAAACTCCATTTGCGCCCTGGTTGCCATTACCGGCAATCTTGACGTTCCTGGCGGACAGCATCTTATTCGCGCGGCCTTCGGTGTAGACCGTCTTGCTCACGTAGCCTCTGACTGGGGCTTTGCAGAACTGCCCAAGGAACTGCGGGATAAGCGACTTGGTGTTGAAGAATACCCCCTGTATAAATTCGGTTTGGCAGCAACATCCCGTGGTGATTCGGTTCTTGAAGCCATTGAATCCGGCAGACCATATCCGATTAAGATGTATTGGTTTCAATCTACCAACCTCTTTGTATGCTGTGCATCAGAAGCAAAACGTATTTATGCAGCCATGAAACAAGTTCCTTTCGTTGTGTGCGTTGACCCGGTTTTAACTCCTTCTGCAGTAGCCTTTGCTGACCTGGTTTTGCCGGCTGCAATGAGTGTAGAGCGCGACAGCTTAAGAAACTGGTGGACACCGCTAAGATCTATTTCCAAGGTTATTCAATATGAAGAAGTTAAGACCGATGAAGAAATTGTTCTCGAACTCGGAAAGCGCCTGAATCCGGAACAATTCCCCTGGGATACCGTGGAAGATATGATTGACTGGGCATTGAAACCGGCCGGTGTTACCTTCAAAGAACTGGAAGAAAAAGTCATGATATGGCCGGAAGTAAACTACTATAAATATGAAAAAGGTCTGCTTCGTGAAGACGGTGAGCCTGGATTCAACACCGATACCGGAATGGTAAATCTTTATCAGGATATCTTTGTTGATTGGGGACTTGACCCGCTGCCATTCCATATGGAACCGCCCTACAGCCCTGTTTCAACCCCGCAAATGATGAAGGAATATCCGTTAGTATTGACTGCCGGTTCGAGACCATGGGAATTCTTCCATTCCGAACACCGCCAGAGTGCTACCCTGCGCGAATTCCATCCCAATCCAAGACTTACCATAAACCCGGAAACGGCTGAGAAATTAGGCATTAAAGATGGAGATTGGGTATGGATTGAAAATAACATCGGAAAAGTAAAACAGGTGGCAGTACTTGACCCGGGTATTGACCCCCGAGTTGTTCATGGCGAACATGCCTGGTGGTTCCCGGAAAGAGAAGCTTCAGAACCGACTCTCTACGGTGCATTCGAATCCAACATCAACGTCCTTACAACCCAATGCACAACTGGCCCCACCGGTTATGGTGCTCCGCTGAAGAACACGATTTGTAAGGTTTATAAAGCAGAATAATGGAGGTGAAGAATATGTCACGTAACGGTTTATTGATAGACTATGAATATTGCACAGGATGCCATAGCTGTGAAGTAGCCTGCAAAAAAGAGTTAAATCTTCCCAAAGGCAAACATGGTATTATGTTAGCTAAGAATGGCCCTTTTAAACTGAGCGAGGCCGGAGACAAATGGGAGTTAACCTATGTTCCCGTTCCCACCCAACTTTGTGACTTGTGCGGTGATAGAGTGGCTAACGGTAAAAAGCCAAGTTGCGTACACCATTGCCAGGCATCAGTTATTGAATATGGACCGGTGGAAGAACTGGCCAAGAAGATGACCAATCCCAGGATGGTACTGTTTGTTCCCTAAACAAATTATAGATGTCCAAGCTTTCAGCCTGCGTAGGCAGTATCTGCACCATAGCGAGCCCCCTCTTTATGAGGGGGCCGTTGTGGCGTTATTTAAGTGACACAAAAAGCCAGGAGCTCTACGTTCCGGAAAAAAGCCCCAAAGTCTTTGCCTTGGTCAGGGGGGAATATAGATGAAAGACGTGCCTAAGTCGCCGTGGGAAGATTTCCCTGAAAACGAGAGATTGGCGATAAATATTTTAAATAGAATACAGGCAGACAATGGCTTTATTCCTAGAGAACTTTTGGTTGAATTGGCTGAGTGTTTAGACATCCCCGAATCTCAGTTGCACGGATTAATTAGTTTTTTTAATTCCTATCGGGTCAGGCCGGCAGGCAAACATAAAATCCGCATCTGCTATGGAACAGCCTGCTATGCCAGAGGAGCACCGCTTATCAATGACCGTTTTATAGAAGCATTAAATTTGGACGGCAACGATACTTCGCCGGACGGCCTGGTCACTGTGGAGCAGGTGTACTGTGTGGGCGCCTGCAGCCAGGCGCCAGTAATTATCCAGGACGAGGAAATGAAAAGCAAAATTAAGTCTTATCAGGTGCCAATGTTATTGGATGAGTTGAGGAAAAAACCATGAACATGAAGGAATTTCGCCCCCCGGCTCGTCATAAATACCAGGTGCCTGCGTCTGTCAGAGAAGAAATCGAGAGAAAGAAGAAACCGGTTGAGAATCCATATAAGTTATTAGATTTCGATGTCCAAATTTCCCTGCGCAGCCTGGTAGAAGAAGGACGTTTATCCCTGTTCCCGAATACGTCGCGAATCAGCGTTGGCATGGGTACCTGTGGACGTGTTGCCGGGGCACAGGTTATTGCTCGAAATTTATCTGAGAGGAATTGGGAAAATCGGGCCAGAGTTATCAGTGTGGGCTGTCTGGGGGCCTGTTATGCTGAACCGTTGGTGGATATTAGAACGCCGGAGGGCAAACATTATTTTTATGGACTAGTGGATCGCGGCTCATTATGGCAAATTATCAAGACCGCTTTGGGGGAACCACCCTCACACAACCTTTGGGCAGTAGCCAGGGAGCGACAAACTGGAGTTTTGCGTGGGATTCATGATTTGGAATTAATAAAGCTTGAGAATACCAGCTTCAGAGATTTTTTTCACCCCCAGGTGCGGCGGATTAGCGGCCGGTGTGGTCTAGTAGATCCGCAAAATATAAATGAATACGCAGCTATGGATGGCTACCAGGCTCTGGAAAAGGCATTGTTTAAACTTAAACCGAGAAGAGTAATTGACATGGTTGCGAATTCAGGATTACGAGGTCGTGGTGGAGCAGGCTTTTCGACCGGAGAAAAATGGGATATCGTCTCAACAAATTCTGATCCAGTGCGTTTTGTAGTGGCCAATGCTGATGAGGGTGATCCTGGGGCTTATATGGATCGTGCTCTCTTGGAAAGTGATCCCCATGGAGTGTTGGAAGGTTTGATTATTGCCGCCTACGCCGTAGGAGCCTCCCGGGGTTATATTTTTGTACGGCATGAATACCAGCTGGCAGTGCAGACTTTACGCCAGGCAATATCCAGTGCGCACAGAGTGGGATTCCTGGGCCGAAACATCATGGGTTCCAGTTATACTTTGGAAATCAGTATAGTAGAAAGCGCTGGAGCTTTTGTGTGTGGTGAAGAGACCTCCATGCTGCAGGTAATGGAAAACAACCGGGGAGAGCCAAGACGCCGCCCTCCTTACCCTGCTGCTCAGGGACTGCATGGGCATCCTACGCTCATTAACAATGTTGAAACCCTGGCCAATATTCCTTGGATTGTATTGAATGGTGCCGAGGCTTTTCGTGATTTCGGTACGGGTAAAAGCCCGGGGACGAAAATTTTCTGCCTCGCCGGTGATGTCGAGCGCATGGGATTTATCGAGGTACCACTGGGCATTAGTTCCAGCATTTTGGTAGGAGAAATTGGAGGAGCGACCGAGGAATCGGTTAAAGCTTTGCATATTGGTGGACCATCCGGTGGCATTGTTCCTTACAACGAATTCAGCCTCGACTATGAAAGCGTTGCTGCAACAGGAGCTATTATGGGATCGGGCGGTTTGGTCGCGCTGGGACACAACCGATGTATTGTGGATATAGCCCGACATATGATCAACTTTATGGTTAAGGAATCCTGTGGAAAGTGCCTATTTTGCCGTGATGGCTTGCCCGAGCTGGAAGCGCATCTGCTGGACCTGTGCATCGGCAAAGCAGAGGAGGGTATATTGGAAGAAATTGAGGACCTTAGTCAGGCTATTGCAGATTCTGCTTTGTGTGGTCTGGGTCAGACAGCGGTTAATCCGGTTTTAACTACCCTGAAGGATTTTTATGCTGATTACCAGGCACATATTAAGGGAAGGTGCCCGGCGGTTAACTGCAAACCCCTCATCGACTTCGAGATTAATTTGACCTCCTGTCGAGACTGCCGGGCTTGTTATCTCGTCTGTCCAAGCGGTGCAGTTAAAATGAGGTCCGGGCAGGATCGATATATTGTCGATCAGCAACTCTGCACCAAATGCTGGGCTTGTTATGAGACCTGCCCTTTTGATTGTATTAAGATCACTTCGGAGGAATTCATGTGGAGGAATTCGTACGAATAGTTGTTGATGATCAGAGTAAGCGTGTGCGGCGAAATATCTCGCTGCTGCAAGCCTTAAAAGATGCAAATATAGTCCTGCCTTCTATGTGTTATAACGCGAAACTCGAACCTTATGGGAGTTGTGGCCTTTGTATAATAGAGGCCTATAAGGATGGTGTCTGGCGGGTACAACATGCTTGTTTACTCACGGGCCAAGAAGGGATGGAGATCCGGACCCGGAGTGAGCGAATTTTGAAGTTGAGAGCTAGAGCCGCCCGGCTTCTATTAAAAAGAGGGCCTTTTCTTAAGCCGGAGGCCGAAGGTTTTCTTATTTCTTTGATTGGTCAAGCAGAAAAAAGTTGTGAGTCCTATCCTGATAATGCAGATTTAATCGTATATGGGGGAAAACGGCCCAATGTGGTTAACCCGGGATGCGTCCTGTGTGGGCTTTGCGTTAGAATCTGCAGGAAAATCGGAAAAAACCGGCTGGTATTTTTAGGTAGAGGTAAGAATCTTAGAGTAGGGCTGGTTGAAGGCAATCATCTTGATAACTGCGGCCGATGCCGTGCTTGCCGCCGGGTTTGTCCGACCGGATTTATTAACAACAGTGTCATTAAGGTATTTACTGCAAAATTATATAAATAATGGACTTGAAGAAGATATTCGACAAAGAGAGTCATAAGGCCCAGAAAATATAGGTAAATAGTCGAAATTTTCCTTTGAAATGTATTTTCTATAAGAAATATGTACTATATAGTTAAAGTATCATATCAGGTAGCATTATGAATCAATTATCGTTTTAATGTGTAGGCACTATGAATCATGCATTTATGTGGTGAGGGAGGATTCCTCGTGATCACAAAAAAAATGAGTTCGCATCCCGTTTCAGTACATGCTGATCTTTTTTCCAAGGATAAGTATTACTCTATGAGCAAGGAACGCTGGGAAGGAATCGTAGAATGCAAGAAAAGATTCTTAAACGATAAAGATTATGATCCTTTTGAATGTCCCTATATGCATCCGGATATAGCTGCTTCCTGGATTAGAAGCCGCAAAATGGGTGTTGACCCTCACCAACCTTATCTGGGACGTATTTTGAAAAAGGACGAATTTTCCCATATATTAGATAAAAACCGTCTTCTAATTGAAATTAGCAAGCCGTTGGTTAATTCTTTTAAAAGCCTGGCCATTTCCAGTGCTTACGGCTTTTATCTGGCTGATAACAAGGGCGTTTTTTTGCTGCACGAAGGCGAAATGCTGTCATTGCCGATTGACGCGTCTCTGATCGGGATGGTTTGGGATGAGAAAACTGTTGGTACAACTGCGCATTCACTATCCTTGTTGCACAGTTGCCCATTTCACGTTGCAGGCATTGAAAACTATTGTGTAGGATTGGAAAACATCATCGCTTCTGCTGCTCCCATCCAGGATGATAATGGGAAAACTATTGCTACCTTTGTTCTGGCCCAAATGTTAATCGATGAGCCCTGGAGAGAAAGCTATCAGAAATATTGCTCCAATACACTGGGTCTTATTACAGCCATCAGTACCGCTGTCGAGTCGCAGCTTAAACTGCAAAGGAGTTTTACCAGCCTTAAGATGGCTAATGAAACTTTGGAAGCAACATTGGCTCTCATTGATGAAGGGATTATAACGATAGATCAAAATGGCACGATTATTTATTGCAACGAGGAAGGTAGAAAAATTTTTAGGCTGTCCCCAGATGAAATGGACGCTCGAAATATTTGTGAATTTTTAAGTGAAGAATCTACACTTGTAGCCATGGCAACAAGAGGCGAGTCAGGTATCGTTGAGGAAACCATATATATTGATAAAAGTGATGAACAATATATTATCAATATCCAGCCAATTATGGACGAAGATACTCAGGAACTTGATGTGGCTCTGCTTACAATAAATAATGTTGGCAAGATAAATGCTATCACGACCAACCGTGCCGGAGCTGTGGCACGGTTTACTTTTGGGGATATCATCGGTGAGAGCGACGTTGTTAAGAAGGCTATAACGAAAGGACAATATTATTCTAGAGCTGCAGAAAATATACTTTTGATAGGAGAAAGTGGGACAGGCAAAGAGCTTTTTGCGCAGGCTATTCACAACAGGTATTGTTCCAGCGGACCATTCATAGCAGTAAACTGTGCAGCGCTTCCCCGAGAACTCATTGAAAGCGAATTATTCGGCTATGAAGGTGGTAGTTTTACCGGTGCAGATCGCAGTGGTAGGCCGGGTAAGATAGAGTTGGCCGAGGGCGGTACCATATTCCTGGACGAAATTGGCGATATGCCTTTCGAGCTTCAGGCAGTTTTACTCAGAGTTTTGGAGGATAAGCAAGTTATGCGCATAGGCGGCCGCCGTTATAAGAAGGTCGATTTCAGAGTTGTTGCCGCCACCAACCAGAACCTCAATAGTATGGTTAAAGAGAGACTTTTTCGAGAAGACCTTTACTATCGTCTATCCGTTTTGACTATTGCCATCCCCCCACTTCGTGATAGAAATAGAGATCCAGAGCTATTAGCTAATTATTTTGTAAAGAAATACTGCAAGAAAATGGGGAGGAAGGTTCCCCAATTTAGCACAGGTGTATTGGAGATAATTAATGGTTATAACTGGCCTGGAAATGTAAGAGAACTGGAAAATGCCATGATTTATTCTGTAATTAACGCAGATGGAGAAATGATTAATGTTTTGGATATGCCCGAGGATATTGTATCGAAGGGTAATTTTAAACCATCACTTGAAACAATAACCCATAATTTTGAAGAAGAAAAAACAGGCGACTTTCCATCTTTAACTGATATTGAGAAAAGAGCGATAACCAAAGCCCTGACCAAAACTGAAGGAAACGTCATCCTTGCTGCTTGCCTGTTAGGCATTAGCAAATCAACAATCTATAGAAAATTAAAGGAATATGATATTCCCCACTAATACTCAAGTTCATATCTGGAGATACATTTTCCAACCGTTGTCACCGTAAATTTCATAGTTCTCTTCTACCTGGCCGATTAATGCATAAGACCCTTAAGCGAATGCCTTTTTGTTTGACTTTTCATTTCTTAGAGAATAACATAACGTTAAATAAAACAACAAAATTTTTGGTAATGCAATAAACAATATGTTTGGCCGGAATTATAAAATTTACATTTGGTTTGAGATTCAGTTCTCATAAGAAAAACAGAGGAGAATAGGGATGAATAATTCCATGACCCCGGAAGAGGTCGCTGAACTTTTAAACATTAAGAAAAATACTGTATATGAACTTATTAAAAGGGGCGAGCTCACTGCATATCGCGTAGGGCGAAGATACCGCATCGATCCGAAGGATATCGATATCTATAAAAAAAAGGGAAGCCGGGGAGACCATGTTGTTGATAAATTAAACATAGATAAAGATGCAGTTTTCCCCGACTACCTGGTAATAGCAGGGCAGGATATATTATTGGATGTGCTGGCCAGGTATCTGGAGAATAAACCTTATGGTAATGTAGCTTTGCGTTATCAGGCCGATAGTATGGCTAGTCTCAATGCTCTTTACCATGAAAAAGTTGATGTAGCTACAGCTCATCTTTGGGATGGAGATAAAGACGAATACAATCTCTCCTATGTTAGGTGTCTGGTTCCTGGAATGGCAAAAGTAATAGTCCATCTTGTCAAGCGTACGCAAGGGTTTTATGTGGCTAGTGGCAATCCTTTGAATATTAAAGGTTGGCTTGACTTAAAGAGAAAGGATGTTACAATGGTCAACCGGGAGAGAGGATCAGGAGCCAGGATCCTTTTTGATGAAAAGCTGCGTAAGATGGGCATTGATCATAGAGAGATTCAAGGGTATGATCAACAAAAGCTTTCTGATTTTGAAATTGCCGTCGCAGTAGCCAGAGGCCAGGCTGATCTGGGTCTCGGTATTCAAAAAAATGCATTTCAAGTTCGTGGACTAGATTTTGTTCCTCTGCAAGTCGAACGCTATGATATGGTGATCTTGAAGAAACATATCGAAAAGCCTAAAATTCAAGCAGTGTTTCAAGTTATTCACTCTGAATTATTCCGGGAAGATATAGCGGCTATGGGAGATTATGATATCGGAGAGATGGGTAATGTAGTGGAGATTGGCTGAAGTGAAAAATATCGACTGAAGAATCTTTTCAGTCCCATTAGAAATAGCCTGTCCCCGGGTTTAAATTTCTAGTTTTACAATAAATAGAACAAAGTGAACTTGGAAAGTCTAAGTTCACTTTGTTTTTTATTATTCCTCTGCCTATCCGGTGTTTTTCACACCGGATTTATTGTTTGATCTCAGGTACGAAAACAGTAATCCCATTCATCTCTTACAAACCAGGTGCGCAATCTCATCCTGACCGAGACAAAGATTCTGATTTTTAATTAGCTTTTGCTTATCTTCATAAACTGCTATTTCGCCATTTTCCAGCACAATGATCCGATCGACAATATTGAGTGTCTCTAGATCATGCTCGATCATGATTATAGTTTTTCCTTGATGATGCAATTTCTGCAGAACGCTGACCACTTTTAGTTTTCCTGAATCATCAAGTTGAGACATGACTTCATCTAGCACCAACACAGACGGATCAAGAGCCAAAACCGCAGCTAAGGACACAAGATGTTTCTCTCCTCCGGAAAGTTGGTAGGGGTTAGCTTCTCTGAAAGCATCAATGCCGAGAAGGTTTATTACTTTGTCCACCCGTTCCCGGATGAGATTGGGGGATAAGCACATATTCTCCGGGGCAAAAGCAATTTCGTCCTCCACAGTGGGCGAAAAAAGCTGGGAATCGGGATTCTGAAATACCATACCTACTTCTCTTGCCATAAGGGCAACTTTATGTTCCCTAGTGTTTTTCCCATTTACATACACTTCACCTTTCATCACTCCATTCAGGCAATGGGGAATGATACCGCAAAGACAATAACAAAGAGTACTTTTTCCGCAGCCGCTAAGACCTGCCACCGCTACCATTTCCCCCTTGGCTATCTCAAAACTAAGGTGTTTTAATATCATGGTTCCTTCCAAACTGTATTGATAGCTCAGATTCTTAACCGCAATGGCGTTCAATGGTCAATCTCACCTCGTTCAATATTAGTAGCAACACTGGTTATCCATTAATATAAATCAAAATTACCGTTTAGTTTTG
>DATMYR010000096.1:0-9069 GCA_035560815.1 Syntrophomonadaceae bacterium
ATGCTATTGTATAATGACTGTTGCCGGGATTAACGGCAAAATAATTCCATATCGTGTCGGAGTGGTGGAACAGGCAGACACGTACGTTTGAGGGGCGTATGCTGAGAGGCGTAGGGGTTCAAGTCCCCTCTCCGACACCAAAACGCTAATTTATCGGGCTTTGCGAGATTTGTCAAAAGGACAAATACGCAAAGCCTTTTTCATTGATGCGTATCTTGGAAGCGTATCTGGAAATAGCGCATGATCCTCCTTCCAATAAATGTTAGGAGGTGTATGTATGGCTCACAAGAGAGGAAAGATGATGAAAAAGCCTTGGTCGAAGTGCCGCTGGTTGCTGGAGGAAACGATTTTGACTACTGCGTTAAACTGTTCCTGGAGGACATGGAACTAAGAAACCTTGCCTATCATACCAGAAGATGGCATCGAGAAAACCTTCATTATATTAAAACGACTTTGGAGAAACTCAACCTCCCCCTAGAACCCCTTAATGTCGAGGAAAAGCACTTCAAACAATGCATTCTATATTTGAAACGCGATTGTTCTCTATCTCCTACTACTATTAACCATCGTATTAGAAGTTTGAAGCAATTGTTTAATTTTCTCAATGGCGAAGGTCTTGTTTGTGGTTCTCCAAACCAATGGAGAGAAAATGAAGACTTCCAAAAACTGTTAGGAGGTATTTGTATGGCTAGAAAGAGAGGTAAGATCGACGAGAACACCCCATCTCTGCAAGCCGTTATAAGATTGAAATAGACTGTTAAATGATTGGAAGTGTGCAGTCTTCTTAGACATATTTAGTCAATTTATTGTTAATTGTGTTAACATAAAGTATACTGCCTAAAGAAAAGAGGATTATGATTGTGGATAATAAAAAAGTACATATTATGCAGCATCCACTTATAAAGCACAAAATTTCTTTTTTGCGCGATAAAAATACAGGTACTAAGATTTTCAACGAGCTTGTCAGTGAAATAGCAATGTTGATTTGTTTCGAGGCAACACGCAATCTGCCGCTTGAAACCGTTGAAATCGAAACACCTCTTGCCGTAGCAAAAGCCGAAGTTATCTGCGGTAAAAAAATGGCTATTGTTCCGATACTGCGTGCCGGGCTCGGAATGGTTGATGGCGTTAAGTCGCTTGTTCCCAATGCAAAGGTTGGTCATATCGGTCTTTACCGTGACGAAGAAACGCTGCAACCGGTTAAATACTACTGCAAGATGCCGCCGGACATAGACCAACGCGACGTGTTCGTGCTTGATCCTATGCTTGCAACAGGCGGTTCCGCTGCGGCGGCAATTCAGATTATAAAAGATTACGGTACAAAAAGCATAAAGCTGATGTGCATTATTGCGGCACCGGAGGGCATTAAGAAAATTACTGAAATGCACCCGGATGTTGAGATATATTGCGGCACGGTGGATTCTCACCTTAACGAATACGGTTACATAGTCCCCGGTCTCGGCGATGCAGGTGACAGAATTTTTGGTACTAAATAGAACATGCCTCTGGTAACAACCATCAGCTGTTTATACGCATAATTTGCGCATAATATAGAAATTTTGAATATACGTTAGGGAGTTTGGTGAAGTTCACCAGGCCAACACGTATAGATTTTTGCTGTCCGCTGACGGCGCTGCCATTTTCACCGGCACAGAATGGCTGAAATCATAATAATTTTTATGTTGCCGGAGAAATGGGGATTTTTAAAATGGCAAGAGAAATCATTCAAGTCGAACAGCGTCCTCCACTGGGTATGGGATTTGCACTCAGCCTCCAACATCTTTTCGCAATGTTCGGTGCATCAGTGCTGGTTCCTATTTTATTCCATGTGGACCCGTCAGTGGTACTGTTGATGAATGGTATCGGTACTCTTTTGTTCATCCTTATTACCAAAGGCAAAGCCCCCGCATTTCTTGGTTCAAGCTTCGCGTTTTTGGCGCCTACTTTCATTATCCTTGGTAACCCCATTAATTCGGGTCACTATGCGTTGGCACTCGGTGGCTTCGTGATTGTAGGTATTGTGTTTATGCTGGTTGCAGGAATTATCAAGTTGTTTGGTACAGGATGGATTGATATAGTAATGCCGCCTGCCGCCATGGGTGCGGTTATCGCACTTATAGGCCTTGAACTTGCAGGAACCGCCGCCAGCGGAGCAGGTGTTATCGGCAGCAATATTGATTTGAGAAACGTAATTGTGTTCATAGTTACCCTGGGTACAGCTGTTATTGGATCGGTAATGTTCAAAAAATTCTTTTCTGTCATTCCGATTCTCACCGCGATTGTTGTGGGATATTTAACCGCAATCATCATCGACTACACATGGGTCCTTGATGCAGGCGCCAAAAAGCTGTGTGATTTTTCGCAATTTGCAAGTTTACACGGTCTTTCCGGTATATTTATCAGTCCGCATTTTACCCATCCTGTGTTCCAGTGGAATGCAGTTTTTGTCATACTTCCAGCGGCAATCGTTGTCATTGCCGAACATATCGGCCATCAGCTCGTCACCAGTAAAATCGTTGAACGCGATCTCATAAAAGATCCGGGTCTGCACCGCACACTGTTCGCAGATGGTATATCCACTGCCCTTTCCGGTCTGGTCGGCTCCGTGCCGACGACTACTTATGGCGAGAACATCGGCGTTATGGCCGTCACAAGAGTTTACAGCGTATGGGTTATCGGCGGAGCTGCTGTAATATCTGTAATCATCGCGTTCATTGCGCCGATTACCTATGTCATCAACTCAATCCCCTGGGCGGTCATAGGCGGCGTCAGTTTTCTGCTCTATGGCATGATTGCCGCATCAGGTATAAGACTCCTGGTTGAATCCAGGGTTGACTACTCAAAATCAGTAAATCTTATCCTCACATCAGTCGTACTTATCACAGGACTTTCGGGTGTTGCTGTTAATATTAACGGCTATGGTCTCAAGGGTATGGCACTCGCTAGTATCGTTGCAATGTTACTTGGTCTATTTTTCTATGTGGCTGAGAAACTGAACATGGTCAACAACGACTAAATTATACAATTTCAATAGATTGAAATTTCTTAAATATGAAGCTAATATAATTACAGTGCTATTTTAAAAGTTGAATACAACAAATTGCGGCGTTTGGGATTGATTTCCAAGCGTTTTTTTCTAAAAATCGGTGAACAGATAATTCAATAATAGAGACTCCATATAAGAAGGAGAGGTCAGTGTGCAGCAAAGCAGCTATATTGTCCTGGAAAATGGGGAGATTTTTAAAGGGGAATCTTTTGGGGCAGCCGGGGAGACAGTCGGTGAGATCGTATTTACCACTGGGATGACCGGGTATTTGGAGACATTAACCGATCCCAGCTATTATGGACAGATTGTGGTCCAGACGTTTCCCTTAATAGGGAATTATGGCATTATTCCTTCCGATTTTGAAAGTTCATTCCCCAAATTAAAAGCCTATATTGTTCGAGAGTGGTGTCAATTCCCGTCAAATTTCCGCAGTGAGGGTGAGCTTGATGCCTTTTTAAAGATGCATAATATTGTAGGAGTTTATGGAATTGATACCCGCGAGTTAACCAGGATGATCAGGGAAGTTGGGGTTATGAATGCCAAAATTACTACAACGCTGGATGACCTCGATGAAATACTGGCAGAAATTAGAAACTATAGAATAATAAATGCAGTTCAAAAAGTTTGCACCGGGGAGATTTCAATTTCCGAAGGAGCACCAGGCGGATACAAGGTAGTATTGTGGGATTTTGGAGCTAAGGAAAATATTCGCCGCGAACTGATGAAACGAGGCTGTGAGGTTGTGACCGTGCCCGCTTTTACTACTGCCCAAGAAATTGTGAATTTAAAGCCTGATGGGATTATGCTTTCCAACGGACCAGGTGATCCGGCTGACAATGAAGAGATTATTAAAGAAATGGTCAAACTAACTGATTCGGGGATACCAATCTTTGGAATCTGCCTGGGCCATCAGCTGTTGGCGCTGGCTCAGGGAGCGAAAACCGCCAAACTTAAATACGGGCATCGAGGCGCCAACCAGCCTGTAAAGGATCTGAAAACCGGCAGAGTATACATTACCAGCCAAAACCATGGCTACGCGGTGGTTACCGACAGTATTCCGGCCCAAGCTGCATTACGTTTTATAAATGCCAATGATGAAACTTGTGAAGGTATTGAGTATCAAAATATGCCGGCTTTTTCGATTCAGTTTCATCCTGAGGCCTCGGCAGGACCTTTAGATACCAGCTATTTATTTGATCAGTTTATGGACCTCATGCGGAAGGAGTACTCAAAATGCCGCTAAACCAAAAAGTCAAGAAAGTTCTGGTAATTGGCTCAGGACCTATCGTTATAGGTCAGGCTGCGGAATTTGATTATGCCGGGACGCAAGCCTGCCGGGCATTAAAAGAAGAAGGGCTGGAAGTAGTTCTGGTAAACTCCAATCCAGCAACGATTATGACAGATAACGTTATGGCTGATCAAATTTATATAGAACCTTTGACGCTGGAAACCATCAAAAGAATCATTATCCAGGAACGCCCGGACAGCATATTATCCACGCTTGGCGGACAAACCGGTCTGACGCTGTCCATGCAGTTGGCTAAAGAAGGATTTCTGGAAAAGCAAGGCGTTACGTTGTTGGGCGCTAATCCGGTAACAATTAATAAGGCTGAAGACAGGCAGATGTTTAAGGATACGATGCAGTCTATCGGTGAGCCTGTTATTCCTTCATTAGTAGTGAATGATGTCCCTGCTGCATTGGCCTTCGCCGAAGAGATCTCCTATCCTGTAATTGTTCGTCCAGCCTTTACGCTTGGCGGGACCGGCGGGGGTATTGCATCGAATGAAATGGAACTTCAGGCAATTGCAGCGAACGGGCTCAGGCTTTCACCCATAAACCAGGTCTTGATCGAACAATGTGTAGCAGGGTGGAAGGAAATAGAATTTGAAGTGATGCGGGACCGGATAGGCAATGTCATTACTGTATGCAGCATGGAGAATTTCGATCCGGTGGGGGTGCATACGGGGGATAGCATTGTAATAGCTCCGGCAGTAACTCTTTCCGATAAAGAATACCAAATGCTGCGTTCGGCTGCTCTAAATATTATAACTGCCCTTGAAGTCGAAGGGGGATGCAACTGCCAGTTTGCTTTACATCCTGATAGTTTTGAATATGCCGTCATTGAGGTTAACCCAAGGGTATCCCGTTCATCGGCATTGGCCTCCAAGGCTACAGGGTATCCGATCGCCAAGGTGGCAGCTAAAATAGCGGTTGGATATACGCTTGATGAGATCAAGAACGCAGTAACCGGGAAGACTTGCGCCTGTTTTGAACCAGCCCTGGATTATGTAGTAGTCAAACTGCCCAAGTGGCCCTTTGATAAATTTGTTTACGCCAAACGTACACTGGGTACCCAGATGAAAGCCACAGGAGAAGTAATGGCCATCGGAACAAGCTTCGAACAGGCTATCATGAAAGCAGTACGGGGCGCAGAGATTTCCCTGGACAGTCTTAACCTGCCCAAGCTTAAAGAGCTGACTGATGCACAGATTGAACAGATGCTCAGCGAGTGTAACGATGAACGGTTATTCGTAATCTTTGCCGCACTGCAAAGGGGTATTTCCTGTGAATTTATTCATGAAGTTACGAAAATTGACCTATGGTTTTTGCATAAACTTGCCCATCTCACAGAACTGGAAAAGGATCTGGCAGCGGGGCAGTTAACCCAGGGACTATATAAAAAGGCAAAAATACTGGGATATCCTGATAAAGTCATTGAGCGCCTTTCAGGCTGCCAGCCCCCGCAGCCGCTTAAGGCATCCTATAAAATGGTGGATACCTGTGCTGCCGAATTTGCGGCTGAGACCCCGTATTTTTATGCCACCTATGATGAGGTCAATGAGGCCCTCCAGTTTATCAAAGCCAGAAATAGCGGCAGGAAAACCATTATCGTATTTGGCTCCGGGCCAATCAGAATTGGCCAGGGCATAGAATTTGATTATGCTTCCGTGCATTGTGTTTGGGCGTTGAAAAGGGCCGGCTATGAGGTAGTTATCGTCAATAACAACCCGGAAACCGTATCGACTGACTTTGACACGGCTGACCGCCTGTATTTTGAACCTCTGACCAGCGAGGATGCTTTGGATGTGATCAATACCGAGCAGCCCTTCGGGGTAGTTGTCGCCTTTGGCGGACAGACGGCCATCAAACTGACCAAGTCGCTGGAGGCACATGGCGTTAGAATACTGGGTACGCCTGCTGACAGCATCGATGCTGCCGAGGACCGGGAACGCTTTGACGCCTTGCTGGAGAGGCTGTCCATTAAACGTCCCCAGGGATATACAGTGATGAATACGGACGAAGCGCTGCAAGCCGCCAATAAGCTGGAATATCCGGTTTTGATGCGTCCTTCCTATGTGCTGGGCGGTCAAAATATGATTATTGCTTTCAGTGATGATGACATTCGCGAATATATGGGCATCATTCTGGCGTACAGTATTGAAAATCCGGTTTTGATTGATAAATATCTTACCGGTACTGAAATAGAGGTCGATGCTATCTGCGACGGTGACGACATTCTTATCCCCGGGATCATGGAGCATATTGAACGGGCCGGTATCCATTCCGGTGATTCGATCGCTGTCTATCCCGCCTGGAACTTAAGTGGAGAGCTGGTTGAACAAGTAATAGATTATTCCAAAAAGCTGGCCCTATCTTTGAACACCCAGGGTCTGATTAATATTCAATATATTATTCATGCCGGTGAAATCTATGTCATTGAAGTCAATCCCCGTTCTTCCCGAACCGTCCCCTATATCACCAAAGTCACCGGGGTGCCTATGGTTGATCTGGCGACCAGAGCGATGCTGGGCGAGAAACTAAGAAATATGGGCTATGGCACAGGGTTATATAAAACACCCCCTTATGTTGCAGTCAAGGTGCCTGTCTTTTCCTTTGAAAAACTCATAGACGTCGATGTGCAGCTGGGTCCGGAAATGAAATCTACGGGTGAGGTCCTGGGCATTGGCAAATCCTTGGCTGAAGCACTTTATAAGGGGTTGGTGGCAGCCGGATATAAGATGGTGAAGCAGGGCGGAGTCCTCATTACTGTAAGAGACAGTGATAAACCGGAAATTATTGATATTGCCAGGAAGTATGCTGAGTTAGGTTTTACGCTTTATGCTACCGACGGAACAGCTAGAATTCTGGAACGATCCGGTTTAAAAGTTGCATCAGTTATGAAGATTCATGAATCAGATCACGACAATACCCTAACCCTTTTAGAAAGCGGTAAAGTCAATTATATTATTTCCACATCCTCAAAGGGCAGGCTGCCCAGCAGAGACAGTTTTAAAATGCGTCGCAAGGCAGTGGAAACGGCAATCCCTTGTTTGACGTCTCTGGATACCGCCAATGTTCTGGCCAATAGTCTAAGGAGCCATTATTCCCAGGACAATACCGAGTTGGTGGATATCAATCATATGAGAAGTGAACGTCTGCAACTCAATTTTTCTAAAATGCAGTCCTGCGGCAACGATTACATCTATTTTAATTGTTTCCAGCAGAATATAATCAGCCCGGAATCCTTGAGTGTGTATTTATCCGACAGGCATTATGGTATCGGCGGTGATGGGATTGTGTTGATCTGTCCGTCTGACCAGGCCGATGCTAAAATGCAAATGTTTAATCTAGATGGCAGCGAAGGAAAAATGAGCGGCAATGCGCTCACTTGTATAGGAAAATATATATACGAGAATAAGATGACAGTAAAAGATCAGATTTCCGTAGAAACCCTCAGTGGGATTAAAAAGCTCAAACTCTACATACAAAACGATAAAGTACATTCGGTCTGTGTGGATATGGGACTGGCTGAGATTAAACCTGAGAAGATTCCAGTGCAGCTTCCCGGGCAGAAGATAGTGAATCAGCCTGTTATAATTCATGGTGAAGAATTTCATATAACCTGTGTATCTATGGGGAATCCGCATTGTATCCTCTTTAGTGAAATACTTGAAAGGATTGATATAGAGGTAATAGGCCCGGCTTTCGAATATTCACCTTTATTCCCCGAAAGAGTGAACGTTGAATTCGTGACGGTTATAGACCCAAATACAATAAAGATGCGGGTATGGGAGCGGGGAAACGGAGAAACTCTGGCGGCCGGTACCAGTGCCTGTGCTGCTGTAGTTGCAGCGGTACTCAATGGCTACTGTAATAAGGATCAGTATATTATGGTTAAACTCAAAGGTGGCGACCTGATGGTCAAATATACGGATGAGACAGTATTTATGACAGGCAAGCCGGAAATAATTTTTAAAGGGATAGTAGAAGTATAATTATTAATAATGTATAAAGAAATGTTAGGGATTAGGTAATATAATCAGTACAAGTGTGTAGCTTATTGATCATATCCGCAACTCCGTTGTGATAAAGTAGTGTCGGGTCTCCGACACCAGGCTTATCAGAACTCCCAAAGTGGAGTTTGAAAATAACATTTTTATCATCGCCCAATATAGTGGCTTCCTTGATGTAGGAAGTCATTATTTCTTTCAGGGTCTCCGGGGAGGCATCCTTCACCAACCGGCCCCGCTGCCGGCGCTGATAAACTACTACATCCTGGCGGGTGACATTTTCGAACGGGGAGCGCTGCTCCAAAAGCAGCTTTTCCAGATAGTCCTTCTGCTCACCCAGCTTGTTGAATTCCGGCGCCATATGCTTATAAGGCATCCCCTCCTCAACCGCCCGGATAATGTGATTCATGCGCTCGGTAACCTTTTGCATGTGATCTTCTATTTCTTGCTTTTTAACATCTTGCCCCTCATTGATCTGGCAGACCAGCTTCCAGATGCGATCAACAAATTCCTTCTCATTATCAGGGTGAATAATTACCTTTTCAATGCGCTTCAACATATCGGCTTTAACCTCATCTTTGGGATAGCGCTTCCGGTTTCGCTTTGCCCGGACCTATGCGGCCCATGTCCATATCGTGGTTCACCCGCGGGTCTCGATATGCCCATAAACCATTTGCTTTTACCTTTGTCTAAAATTAATTGGACATTTATGAATAGCAAAATTATAATGT
>DATMYR010000097.1:0-62846 GCA_035560815.1 Syntrophomonadaceae bacterium
CTATAGAAAAGTATATAGTGGATTTTTTTGCATTTATATCACCCAATGGGTGATTTTTCATGATAAAGAATACTACTCAATGGGTGCTGCGGGAAATAGATTATTTTACACCATATATAATAATGCGCGTTGCAGACTTAATACCGCGGCCGCCGGCTTTGCTCATCGTAGAACTGCTCAACCCCAATCTCCTTCATCCTCCGGTTGTATTTTAGCCACCGCTCCTGTGTATGGGGATCTATTTGTTTAGAGCAGGGAAATTCCCCACATTGAAAGCAGAAGTCCACTCCCTTTTCCCGGGTGCATTGGCTGGCAACGCATTCGATTGGACAGAGCACGTTGTTGCCCCGGCATCCACTGCAAGCGGCCTGGGCCAAGGACTTCAATATCTCTTCGAATTGTGGGTAGTACGTGAGTATCGGATTTATGTCCGCTCTCACTCTGGCTACCCGAAGGTAACCCTTTAAAAGCTCGCTCAAACGGGCGCTTAGTTGGTGGATCTCACCGTCGGCGTAGTCAGCACAACGGGAGCAGTCCAGACCGCACGGAGCAAGCCTGCTCACCACTTCTTTGTATTCCATGCCCAGCCCCCCTTTAATATAACCTCAGACTATTTTTCAGGTATATTCCAGTATTTATCTACAGTATATTCTTATCGATTAAGACGTCAACAGGAGGATCCACTCCTCAAGCCGTTTGAGGGAAAAAACCTTTATCACCACATTCAATGGCCGATGTTCCTCCAGTAAGCTTCTCAACTTTTGAGGCAAAAGCCGCTACTTCATCTACAGCAATCCAGAGTTCAATCCTGACCTTATCAGCGTATTGAATATCACTTACCCGGTTCATCAATTCTGAGAACTGGTTTTGGAAGCTGCCGTAATAACTGTATTCAAGGGTCACGATCAACTTTTGTGAGTATTTCATAGACATGAGCTGGGCATTATCCGCTGCCATCTGTACTGCGTGCGTGTAGGCTCTTACTAATCCTCCGGTTCCCAGCAGGGTTCCCCCAAAATAACGGATTACGACAACCATAATATTCTGTAATTCCATTTTTTTGAGGAGATTTAGCATGGGCCAACCGGCTGTACCGGAAGGCTCGCCATCATCGCTGGACCTCTCCAGAATAACATCATCCTGCCTTAACCTGTAGGAGTAACAATAGTGATTAGCTCCCGGGTAGTTCAGGCGGGCGTTTTGCAATGAAGCCTCAATATCCTGCAATTGATTAATCGGTGTCAGGATGGCTATAAATCTGGACTTCTTTATGGTTAAATCAGCATCCGCGGCTCCTACAATCGTTCGAAAGAACATTGATCCAGGCCTTTCTTGATTCATTTCCCTTACTTCCGGCTTATTGGTTATCAATTTTCTCATATTTTTTTAAGGGCATTGGGTTATTGCTTAAAAGCCATAACGCCAAAAATAAACCACCAGAATAATGAAGGCCAAAATAGCAAACGAACGAAGGCTATCATTATATCTTGGCCTTCTGCCATGGCTATGATAGGGTGATTTTGCCCAGCTTTGATCTTTCTCTGCATACCTACGCATCTGCTTGCGAAAATTGCGCTGGGTTTCAGTCTTTCTCATTTTTGCCTCCAGGAGTGTCTTCATTTGCAGCCCTTCCTTTGAAGACTATTCTATTAATTCACCAGATTTTATCCATATCCTCCACATATGTACAAAACAACCCTATGTGTTCTTGACCTGTAAAGAATGAGACACGAATTGATATAAAGATGGTAAAAGAGAGAGGTTACTGCTCTTACAGGTCCAGGTCGCTGTCTTACCCCATAGTACACTCACGATGATGGATTAAACGTGACTAGCATAGGTAGCAGGTAGTATAATAGCTGCATGTAGGAAAAATCATACTGAAACAGGAGGTATCTGGCATGCCGATAAAAGTAAGCAAAAAGAATATTTGGATATGTCTGCTGGTATGCTCCTTGTTTTTAACATCTAATATAGGTATTCTAACCACCAACGGCATTGTCTCTTCAGATGGATATGCCTTTAATAATTCTTCCATTAATGGAGGATCAGAACATTCGTCAATGAACGGCGTAACCGATCTCTGGAATATCAATTATTTAAGCAATATTTCTTCAGAACTATTTGTTTCTTCCACGAAACCCTCCCAATGGCTGCTTACTAAAACCATATTTAATATTCTAACCTCATCAATCACCGCTCAGATAATCTGTCTTATCTATTCTTCCAAGCTCACTGGTAATCTCTGTTCACAGTTCAATTCTATCGGAATAACACTCTTTCTCCATAAAAAAGATGGAATGAAATGATATGAAGCTTTGTGTCGGGACTATCAAATGTCCCGCAACGGTGAAGTGCGCTCAAAATGCGCCTATCCCTCACATTTCATCCGTCTAGGCCGCGTCACATCAGAGGAATGATGCGTACATGACTGGTCATAATTGGAGGAACGATTGATGAATTCTAAACGTGTATTTTTTATAACCGTTTTATTAACGGCTGCTTTGTTTTGCATTTCTTTATTCGGGATTAACATAGGAAACTTTCAGATTAAAGGCGCAGACCAAATGCGTTACGGAATAGATATTCGCGGTGGTGTGGAAGCCACCTATGAGCCCAAGGATCTGGGGCGGGCACCTAGCGAAAATGAGCTTGAAGCTATAAGGACCATTATTGAAACGCGTATGGACGCTAAAAATATCACCGATCGGGACGTTACTGTTGATAAGATAAATGGTAAAGTTATTGTTCGTTTTCCCTGGAAATCCGATGAGGCAAACTTCAACCCGCAAAAGGCTGTATCTGAGCTGGGTGAAACGGCCAGGCTAACCTTTAGGGATCCGGACGGCAATGTTGCCCTGGAAGGTACCGATGTAACAAAATGCTCCGCCCAATTAAGCCCAACTGATGCCACACCTGTTGTTGAACTTAATTTGTCAGCCAATGGTGCTGACAAATTTGCCCAGGCTACCGGCAGACTGATTGGGCAAAATATCGATATTTATATGGATGAAACCTTAGTTTCTACAGCAATTGTTGGAACACAGATTACGGGAGGCAATGCGGAAATAACACACCTGGAAAGTCTGCAAGCTGCATCATTACTCGCAAATCGAATTAATTCCGGATCTTTGCCCTATTCATTGGTAGTAAAAAACTGCAACATTATAAGTCCGACGCTGGGCAGCAACGCTCTGGCGGTAATGGTTATGGCAGGCCAAGTTGCATTTGGGCTGGTTTGCTTGTTTATGCTTCTGTATTACCGTTTGCCCGGATTGGTTGCCTGCATCGCTTTGATTTTACAGGTCACTGGCCAGTTGTTAGCACTGTCCGTACCGCAGTTTACACTAACTCTACCCGGCATTGCCGGCTTGATTTTATCCATCGGTATGGGCGTGGATGCAAATATCATAGTATCCGAGCGAATCAAGGAAGAGCTTAATGGTGGTAAAACACTGCTGGGAGCTATTGAAACCGGCTTTGAAAGAGCTTTTTCGGCCGTTTTTGATGGCAATATTACGGTGGTCATTGTAGCCATCATCTTGATAATTTTCGGCTCTGGCTCCATGCTGTCATTCGGGTATACGCTTTTATGCGGCGTTATTATGAACTTTATTGCCGGTGTTACGGCATCCCGCCTTATGATACGCTCGCTATGCAATTTTGAGGCAATTCGTCTACCGCAATATTTTGGTGCAAGGAGGGCAGTCCGATGATTAGATTCTATAAACACAGATATATATATTTTACGATTTCAATTTGTCTTATTTTATTCGGTGTTGTAGCCGCTTTTATCAATGGCATTCATCTTGATATTCAGTTCAAGGGAGGCACGATACTGAAATATACCTATTCATCCTCAATCAATGCAGAACAAGCGGAGAAAATTATTCACCAAACGGTTGGAAAAACAACCAACTGCCAGCTGCAGTCTAATATGGCCCAAGATAATAAACTACTTATTGTTAGCCTTGCCAGTAATGAAGCACTTACCTCACAGGAACAAGCAGCTGTCACTTCCGTACTCACCCAGGCCTATCCCGATGCCGGGCTGGCATTATCCGAATCGTTAACCGTTGAACCATTCATTGGTAAGCATTTTTTTATAAATGGCATGATCGCAATAGTACTGTCATTTCTACTCATTCTGGTATATGTGGGCTTGCGATTTAGAAACATCGGCGGGCTTTCTGCGGGTACTATGGCAATTATTGCATTGTTTCATGATGTTTTTATTGTCACCGCGGTTTTCACAATCTTTAAAATCCCCATAAACGACTCATTTATTGCAGCAGTACTCACTATCATTGGATTTTCCATCAATGATACGATTGTTATTTATGACCGCATCAGGGAAAACGAACGTCTTTTGGGGAAAAAGACACCGGTAGAGGAGCTGGTTGATATAAGTATCAATCAATCCATGACGCGCTCCATAAATACAAATGTTGCGGTCTTTGTGAGCATTACCGTTATATATATTTTCGCGCAGATTTATGATATTGAATCTATCAGGGGATTTACGCTGCCCATGATGTTTGGTACGATTTCCGGTTGTTATTCAACTATTTGTATCGCAGGACCATTATGGACCATGTGGCAAAATCATAAGACAAATAAAAGTGATGTTAAATCTGCTCATGCATAAGTAAAACAGCCCATAACAGAAGAATATGAAGACGTCCGAAGGAGGACGGGATTGACTGGCATTAATAGAGATATTGTATGAAATACCTAAAAGTTGTCAACAACCCCGTCCCCTTATCACTTATTTTTTCTTTAAGAGAAACGCCGTTCTTCACGCGTAGTAATTTATGAAAGGGATTTTGAAGGGAGGTGGAGATTGTGGAATATTCGCAGGTTGAGCTTGTTCGGGGGATAAGAAACAAGGATTCGGATGCCTATGAGTATATGATAGGCAACTACACGAAGACGATTTACTGCCTTGCTTACAATATTTTGTCGAAATCGCACAGCAAAGAAGACATAGAGGAATGCGTAGCCGATGTTTTTCTTGATGCATGGATTAAGATAGCCGATTTTGATGAAGAGAAGGCGAACTTCAGAACCTGGCTGCTGATTCTGACCAAGTATAAAGCGCTAACCTATAAGCGGAAGAAACGCCTGAGCAATGTCGTGGATATAGAGGATTTCGAACTTAAGGACGATGTCAATCTCGAAAAGCAGGTTCTCCTGAGACAGGATCAGGAAGAAGTGATGAAAATAATCAATTCCTTTCCCCAAACCGACCGGGAGATATTTGTCAGAAGATTCTTTCTGGGTGAAAGAATCAATGATCTGGCGGCCATCTTCAATCTATCCCGGGCTGCCATCGATAACAGGCTGCTGCGGGGAAGAAAAATTATAAAGGAGGGTTTGCGTTATGAATGAAGACAAAATGATCTCTATGTTGAGCAATCTTGACGACGATCTGATAGAGAAAGAGATAGATAATCTTATGGGTGAAGTTGAATGCGATATGGAATCGATAAACAGAAAAGCCCGCCAAAAACTTGAAAAGCATAACAAAAAAGCCAAATTAAGAAAACGCCTGCCCTATGCAGCAGCGATTTGCTTATGCTTCATAGGTATGAATGTGGTGTATGCCGATGATATATCCCAGGCGGTTAAGAGTTTTTTCAACAAGACCCCGGTATATTCAACCATGGTGGATGGCAGGGCATATTACCTGAGCAGTAGACTAGTGTTGGACGACAACCTGGCTATCGACAGCTTTATGGTTTCCGAAGGCAGACTCGATATGGAATGCACTTCGAAGCTGGGCGCTGATGTTCTGACAGGTATGAAAATAGTCCCCAAGGATGTTCCTGATGTTCAATATGTCATGGGCGGCTATTCCGAGGATGGCAACAACAAGTATTTCTTCAGTTTTATGAATAGCAAAGAAAAAAACTATGCCATTAAACCATTCAAAGTCTTTGATTTACTGGTGGGCAGTAAAACATTTTCCATCACTTTAGATGAGGCCAAGAGCCTGGACAGCACCCAGAAGCTAATCGCCAGCGAAGCGACTGGAAACAAAATCGATCTGGTCACGGTCGGAGCGAATAGCATAGAGAAAAACGGCAAGCAAGCGGTTCAGCTCATTGCATCTTTTAAGGATAAGGATATGCAACTGACTGCCTTCGGCCAGCCAGTTGCGACAACGGTCAAAACCACGTTTGAGAATCTGGGCAAGAATGGTCAGGTAAGTTCCGGGACCGCTTCAAGGACAGAGGATATCTATGCGACCGATCAATCCGGAACCAAGCACAAACTAATCGTCCCGGCTGATGCCAATGCCAGGCCTATAACCACCTTTGAAACAGATGCGTTAAAAGACAGCCAACTTACGATTAATCTGCCTGCCCTACTGGCGATTTATGAAAAATCGGTCGATAGTTTTACCATCAATATCCCCAAGGACGGCGAAAAAGCCTTCAATCATGAGGTGGATTTAGTCGCTCAGAAGGCGGTAGCCAAGAGCATCAAACGACTTTCTCCTACATCGGCGGAGTTAACATTCCAGCTCAACACAGGAGCTGATAAATATGTCAGCATAAACTCCTTCGAGATGTTCAGCAAGGACATCAAAAAGTATTCTGCAGAATTTAGCGGCGACAAAGCTATCGTAACGCTGGAGTTCGCTAAGGATATCGATGCTTTTGATCTGGATATCTCCTGGCCGAGGTTCGTTTTGAACGGCAACTGGACGATCAATATGAAATAGATTTAAATAAAAATACCGGCAGGGCTTCTAGCTCTGCCGGTATTTTTATTGTAAAGACCTTCCCCTACTACCATCACTATGCTGCTTTAATATTTTTTCCAGTCTATTTACATACTCAATAAATTCATTTTTCCCTTTATCTGTTAGAGAGTATCTCGTTCGAGGTTTTTTGTTCAAAAAATCTTTGCGAACTTCTATATACTCGCTTTGCTCCAATTTTGATATCTGAACACTTAGATTCCCATCCGTTGCACATGTAATTTCTTTAACTTCTCTGAATGTCTTTTCTCCTGTCATCAAACAAGAGACGATAGCGATCCTGAGTTTTGATTGAAATATATCAGGGATTGAATGGATATCCAACTCAGTTCCCCCTCACCTGCTGAGACTTTAAGAAAAAACCTGTATATAGGAAAGTGAATGGAAGAGCAATCAAAGACAAAAATAATTGAACTACCGTACCGTCAATCAATGAGTAGAAGAATGCATATAACACACTTATGATTATATAAATAATCCCCATATTACTAAGCTGCTTATAACCTGTAAACAATGAAGTAATAATAAGAGCAATCGCGAAACTAAACAGCATGACTGAACCAGTATCTAAATGAATACAAGTAATTGCTGGATCTACTATTATGGTCTTACTAATGATTGAAGGCTGTATAACATTCATTACTAAAATAAGCATCCATAATTTCATTAAATGCCTTTCCAAACCAACCAGCGGTATCTTTTTGGCTACCGATCTGTAAACTAGAATAGCCAATAATGCTATTAAACCTAAAGGAAGAGTATAAGAATCAAATAACGAATACCTAAGAGATAAATCTATCATTTGTTCGCGGTTAAAATAAATCAGCAAAGAAATTGCGCTGTACAGGGTAAAAAGCATTCCCCAATAAATAAATATTTTGCTGAATGCAGCAAAATATTTACTCGTTCGCTCAATCACACTTTTTATCAAAGAAATATTCTCGACTGCTTCATGTAAAGTAAGTTCATCCATACACCCATCTCCTTATAAAGTACTTTATATTATAAAGCATACTTCTAAAATAGGCTAATGTCAACTGTTGGTAGATAAGGAATAGAAAGACAAGGAGACATCCCCGTGCTCCCCCCGAACAGAGTAACATGTGTGCTTTGCGAGGAATAATATGGGAATATATTTTAGTTTTAAGGATGATTATTATGGGAAATGATTTTTTCACCTGTGAAAATGCAAAAAATTCCACTATACTGTATAATTGGCCGAATCGCAAGATTACTCCAAAAAGCACCATATATCCACCAGGCATCAACCTGGTGCAGAACCCCAGCTTTGAAACCGGATTAACCGGATGGGTGTCCGAAAATACCACCGTTACCGACAGCATTCCCTATGAAGGGATGCAGACCGCCCTTTTGGGCCCCGGACCCGCCAGTATATTTCAGGATATCGCCCTGTCCAACCAGCAACTGTTTCCTATGTTTCTGAGTTTTAATATGCGTTCACTGGCCGATGATTTCAGTAATGGAAATCTGGTAGTAGAGTTATTATGGCTGGATGCCGGTCTTAAGACCATCGCTACCGGTCTTAGAGAGACCATTCCCGGTGGTCAATTCCACGATAGCTCTCCAATAAACTACTTTAATATTATTTTCCCTCCGCCTTCCGGTACGGCATGGGCCCAGCTGCAGTTCAGCAAAGGGGTGGGGGCATCTACTTCTTCTATGGCCATAGACCAGGTGGTCCTGAGCCCTATAGGCAGCGCCAACCTGGTGCAAAATCCCGGTTTCGAAGCAGGATTGCAGGGCTGGATTACAGATACATTTTCGACCACCTTTGTTGATCGATTTGAAGGATCGGTCCAGGCGCTGGCTTCGGGAAGAGGCGGCATTTTGTATCAAGATATAGGGCTTGCCTCTCAGCCTGCTCATTCTTCTTTCTTGCTCAGCTTCGCAGCAGGAGCTGATCTCAATGGCAATTTGTCGGTGCAGTTGCTCTGGTTGGATGCTTCCAATAACCAGATCGGTCTTCCTGGATTGGATATCTTTATCCCTGAACTCACTTTATCTGTCCAAGGGGGTTATTTGACCTACCTGGACATCAGCCAACCAGCCCCTACCGGCGCAGTGAAAGCGCGAATTCAATTTCGCGCTGATGTCAGTGAAGATACCAACTTATTTATTGATCAAGTCCTTCTGGCCAGAGTGGCGACAGCCAACCTGGTGCAAAACCCTGGTTTTGAGAACGGTCTGACCAATTGGACTGCTCTCGAGACCGGAATAGTAAGCTCCAGCGTGGTTTATGCAGGCAGCCAGGCTGCCCGTCTTAGTGACTTCGGCGGCCTGCTCTTCCAGGATATAGCCATCGCTGGAGCGACCGGGCATTCTTTGGCATTAAACTTCAGTCTTGGTTTTAAAAACGCGGAGGAATCGTTTTCCGGTGACATGCTGGTCAATGTACTCTGGCTGGATAGGAACGGGAAAGAAATCGGCCTGGGGCTTAGCATGATAATCCCCGGTTTTATTCCAACAAAAGATCATTGGCGGGTTTATACCGGCATTAGTGATTCAGTCCCACCATGCACTGCCAGTGTCAGGGTCCTGTTCAGCAAATCAGCCGGCACCCTGTCGGGCATTATGGACATCGACCAGGTGGTATTAGGTCGGCTGTTGTAAGAAAAATAAGGAGTCAAGAGGAGTTGGGATGGGACAGAGGACCGTCGCCAGTCCCCTGTCCCAGTTGCTTCTTTATTTTTTTGCCTTAACCATGGAACTTGAAGGGTCGACCCATTTTAAAATCCAGGACAAACCCGCATTATCATTTTCCGAAATCAGGGTCTGTTAGAATATCTGAATACATTTCAATATATTTATCAGGCCGGAAATCGGGCGAACCGACCGCAGGATTGTGTTTAAAAATAGTACGGTCAGCCAGGGTTAGATCAATTGTGGCTGTAAACATTTCTGACTCGATGGCCACTTCGTCGGTAAATTTATGGCCAGCATAATAGAAAACCTCCCAGAAATTTCGACTCGGCCCGATAATGCTGCTGCCACCCCAGAATTCATTATACAGGTCCTTCCCCCCCAGATTGGAGGAAGCAATATACATCTGGTTTACAATAACATTCGCTTCCAATGTGGTGCTTCCCAGCGATATCCCGTGGCATTTTGCCAGGGCGGTACTGTTGATGTATAACCTGCAGCCTTTAGCCCCGTAATAGCGGGTCATTTCCGGGAAACAGTAAGAATCATAACAGATAGCGATGCCTACCGGGCCCCAGGGTGTATCTAATATAAATGGCTTGTCACCTCGATTGGCCCAATTGGGTTCGGGAGGCGGGAGCTGCATCTTTCTATATGATCCGATACAGCCCTCAGGGGTAAAGACAGCCAGGGCGTTGTAGATTATCGACGAGTCCGCCGGGTCTCTCTCGGGCATGCCCATAACACAATAGATTCCAAATTTCTTAGTCAATTCCTCGATTTCTCCTGTCGCTGGTCCCGGGATGAGCTCCGCTTGCAATGACTGCATTTTTTCCGGCTTGGCTTTTTCAGACTCATCATCATAACCAGTCAAGGCCATCTCAGGAAACACCACGATATCGGAGCCTTTTTTAGCAGCTGCTTCGATATATCCCTTGATCCGGTTCAAATTTTGAGCCTTTTCCCCCCAGGCCGCATTGAATGTAACGGTTGATATGGTTACTACATCTTTCATGCACTTTTCGCCTCCAATAAAAATTAACACAGTGAGGCAAAAATACACCTCACTGTGTTTTTAGTTTCTATTTTAAGTTGTAATACCTGCATCCTATAGGATTAATAGTAATTTATCACTCCATTAAGAATATTTCAATAGCAAAACCTTATTATTCCAAAAGCAATATGTGGGATAGTCCCTTATCCCAATTGCTTCTCTATTTTGTTTAGTCTTGAAAAACGAGGGGACGTCTTTCTGCCATATAGCAAACAAAAAAGACGTCCCTCGATCTGCACCCGAGCTTAGGCTTGGGTTCGGGCTTTATTCCGTTATTCAACCCAGCGTATTTTCTGTTTAAAGTCCGGAACCGGGAATACAGGCGGATCTGGCCAGGAAACGGGATGCCCCAGCGGCGTAACCGCAATGATTTGCATATCCTTTGGAATTTCCAGCACCTTGCGCAAATTAGCCTCATCCTGCAACGGCCCGGTCATCCAGCAGGTGCCCAGCCCCAATGCTGTTGCAGCCAGCATGATGTTCTCCATGGCGGCACAGCCGGTTTCAAGATGCATCTTGTTTACACCGGGAATCGGATCAATGGCAGCCAGAACCACAAGAACTATCGGAGCACCACCATAGGTCGTGGCGTATTTTATATGCGCCTCTCGGATAGCCAGATCTTCCCAGTCTCTGGTATAGCCCTCCGAAATCTTGCCATAACTCTCGCCCATTGCATTCTTCTTGTCTCCACTGACAACTAGAAACTCCCATGACTGCAGATTGCGCCCCGAGGGTGCAGCGTGGGCGGCCTCAAGTATGGTCAGGATATCTTCACGGCTCACCGGATCGGATTTGTACATGCGCACTGCGCGGCGTTTCTTTACGACTTCGAAAAACTCCATTTTATCGCCCCCTTCATCTGTAAACTGATGCGCTCTAGACTGGCTGTCTTTTATTTTAGTTTAGCCTAAAACTTATAAACCACAGGTTCTTTGCCAAACTCGGTATACGAAGCTTGGCCGTTGCACAGGTAAAATACTTCCATGGAAGGATGCGGATTATCCGGGGTTCCGTAAATTTGCTGCAGCATCTTGTTCCTTTCTAAAACCATGGCTTTCATTTGTGGACTTGAGTCAAAGACCACCTGCCCAGTCAGCCTTACCGCAGCCATTGTTGGAGAGAAAGAGGCAAAGGCGGCATAAGGCGTTTCCTTAAGTTGTTGATAAACCTTTTTCGTGTTGGCAGTGCCAAAATAGAATTTTCCATCTAATTCAAACTGAAACTGCCAGGGCCTTACCCGTGGTTGACCCTGCTCTACGGTAGCAAAGCAACCCGCCCTATTTTCCTGTAAAAACTTGATAATCTCCTGCATAACAAGTCTCCTTTCACCGAAACCATTTTTCAATATGGCAATGAATATCTAATATACTTATAATGAGGTTAAATGGCTATTATTTACAAGTACTCTTTTTAAAAGTATGTAGTATCAAAAAACGTACCAAGAGAGGTTACCGGTATGTGCAGGAAAGAATTATTAAAAATAGGGTGCCCGGTGGCGGTTACTCAGGGAGTGAGATGAGATAATAACATGCCAGAACAAGGCAAGGATATGCTATCTATGGAAAAATTTATTGCCTTGCTGCGAGGGATAAACGTAGGTGGGAAAAACAAGGTATCTATGCCCGAGTTGAAGGAGCTATTTGAGAATAATGGATTTGGTGATGTGCAAACATATATTAACAGCGGAAATATAATTTTCTCCAGTGAGGCTGCAACCTGACGGATTACGTTTTGCATAGCCGATGCCTTTCCCATAAGTTGCGGCGGCACAGTATTCATGCCCGAGGTCGCAACCGGCATATTGGTTAACCCCATGCCCAGGCCACGCACGGTAGTCCATCCAATGATCACGGCAAACGGAGTCATAAGATTAAAGGTATGCATCATATAGGTGCAGACTACGATAAGGGTAAAACCGATTATGGCTACCGGACGGGACCCGTTACTTTAGTATAATTACCCGAAGTATTTTCGGTGGAAATTAGGCTGAAAGTCGATTGAGTTGCATTGCCGGTTTCTATCACTTCTCCAGCAAATGACTGTCCAGGATAGGCATCAACTTCGACTTTGGCTTTTTCTCCAACCTTGATCCTGCCGAACTTATCTTCGTCGATGTTGGCAGTTATCCAGGTATTGCTGTGATCGCTAATCGTCAATAGCGTTTGGCCAGCCGATACATTTTCTCCCACTACGACTGGAATGCAAAGAATGATTCCACTGACGGGGGCTAGAATTACTGTATTATCCTCTGCCAGTTTGGCGTTGTCGTAAGCAGCCTGGGCCTGCTCTATCTGGGCCAGATAAATGTTTCCTGAAGCCTTTTGAGTAGACTCGCTTTTGGCCAGGGCGTCATCCAGAGTAGCCTGAGCTAATCTAGCATTGGCCTGGTCACTCTCAAGTTTAACCTTTAATAAGAGATGAAGTATTTGAGGAAGTAGGAACAATAAATATTCTATCTGCCTGGTGGCAAACTATAAAGGCTTAAACCTTTATGGGAGGAAAAACTATGCAGAAAAATGGACTTTCGGCGTTCCAACTCACCATGCTAGCCCTGGGAACCGTAATAGGGGGTTCCTTTTTTCTGGGCTCATCGATTGCCATTCAGGCTGCCGGACCATCGATCATTATCAGCTTCGTAATCGGGGGTATCATGACCTATATCATACTTACTGCTTTGTCAGAAATGACTGTGGCCAATCCCCATCCCGGCTCTTTTCGAACTTTTGCCGCAAATGCCTATGGACCTTTCTCTGGTTTTTTAGTTGGTTGGGTATATTGGACCGGTATGGTCTTAGCCATGTCCAGTGAAGCTACTGCTGCTTCGATCTTTATCAGATCGTGGTTTCCCTATTTATCCCTGCCTTTACTAGCGATTGGGATCGTCTTTGCCATAACCCTGGTTAATCTATTGGGAGCCCATTTGGTTTCAAAGCTGGAAAGCACGCTGGCAGCGGTTAAATTATTAGCCATTACAATATTTATTGTATTGGCCATCGCTCTGATATTTGGGCTTTTCCCAGCCAGAACTGCGGTAGGTCTGGGTGCAGTCCAAAAGGCAGTCTTTTTCCCCAGGGGAATAGGGGGATTGGCAGGCAGTATGCTAATTGTTATATTCAGCTATGCTGGGTTTGAAATCATCGGTCTGGCCGCTTCGGAAGCCCGCGACCCTCACAAAACGATTCCCCGCGCCATAAGAGCGACGGTAGTTTCTCTGGTGGGATTATACATTGCGGTGGTTGCTTTACTGCTGCCCCTTATATCTACGGCAGGACTATCAGCCAAAGTCAGCCCCATGGTAGCGGCCTTGAATGCTCAGGGATTGGGGGTGGCTGCCGGGGTGGTCAACCTGGTCTTGGTAACTGCCATTCTCTCAACGATGCTAGCGGCTACCTTCGGCCTGGGCAGAATGCTGCGCTCTTTAGCCGATAATGGGGACGCTCCGGCTTTTCTCATTGACCGGGGGGATGTTCCTTTGAAAGGGATTTTATTTTCCGGCATTGCTATGCTGGCAAGTGTCAGCCTTTCCTACGTGCTGCCCGATAGCATTTATATTTTCCTGGTCAGTTCGGGAGGTTTTTCGCTGCTCTTTGCCTATTTGGTCATCATGTTGACTCATCTTAGGCTTAGAAAACGATGCGGCTGTCCTCCCCAGGGGAACTGCCAGTTGGCAGGCTATCCTTATTCGACCTGGGCCGGCATTATAAGCCTGGCAATTGTCATTATCACCATGCCTTTGATTCCCGGGCAGGGTTCAGGTCTTTTTGCCGGTCTAGTGCTGATCGGCATCTATTCGCTGGTATATTATATACTTCGTTTAGCTCCCTTGCGTACCGCACCAGCTGCAAAACCCATGCAAGATAATCAAAAAGACGCGGATGGAACTGGTGAAGAGAGTTAGAATGATCAGGGTGCCTATATGAGAATAACTTCTATCAACCCGCACCGTGCGATAACAACTCGTGTATGAGATCACCGGTACCGGTCAATTTTATATCTGCTTCTAGACTTCCTCCGCCTTATATTTCGGCGGATTTTGAAAAACCAGCGCACCATAAACAGTAGAGCGATAAGACCCAAAACCACTGATAAAATAATTTTGACAACCTTAAGAGCGGTGCTGGTCCAATCCCACCGATCACTGCCTGAAGGAGCGCCAACGCCATATAGATAGACCGTTCCCAGATCAGAATACATTAAGTTATTAGCATCTTTAAGATGTATGTTCATGACTAAACCCGGCTTTGTTTGCTGGCTGTTTTCCATCAATTTGTAATCAACGACAACATCCTCCGGTTTGACCTCTTTATGCAAGAGCCGGTTGATGCTAAGGTTCTGGTTTTGGTTCAAAATACTCTGTATAGCTTGTGTTTCATCTTGGCCCTGGGAGGCGTTCACAGTGGCAGCGGGAATAGGAATATTTTGTGCCACAAACTCATTAAACCCGTAATCAAACAGGGCTATGGTGTCTTTATATACCCCAAAGTCCTCGCTTCTCATCACGACTGCAATCAGTTCACGATCCCCGCGCCGGCCTGCCGTAACCAGGGTATTTTGTGATTCCTTGGTGTATCCGGTCTTGCCGCCGATTACTCCTTGATAACTAAAGCGGTTGGTGGTCAGCATTCTATGCTCCGACCACAATTCCCGGGGTTCAGTCTGTTTGTTGGTGGGGGGAATGGTGTAGCGGACAGTACTGATGATTGCTCTAAACTTTTCATTCTGCAGGGCTGCACGCGTGATCATGGCCATATCATAAGCAGTGGTTACCTGCTTGTCATCAGGCAAACCATGCGGGTTGACAAAGTTGCTGTTTAACGCCCCTGATTCCCGGGCACGCTGGTTCATCAACTGAGCAAAATCTGAAACGTTTCCGCTGATATGCTCGGCAATACCGTTGCACGCATCATTGGCCGAAGGCAGCAGTGCCGCCATCAATGCCTGCTCCAAAGTAATCTGTTCGCCTTCGTCTAGGGCAATATGCGAAGCCCCTCTTGGGATGGTGAAAACCGCCTCGTGGGACATGGTAACCGTATCATCCAAATGGCCTTTTTCAATTCCCAGCAAAATGGTCAGTATTTTTGTGATGGATGCTGGATACAGCTTTTCATTCATGTTTTTCTCATATAAAACCTGTCCGGTTTTAGCATCCATCAGTATAGCCGATTCTGAAATAATCGCCGGAGCCTCATCCGCGGCAACACCCTGGTTGTTTACCGGGCTAACCCAGAGTAACACCAGGAGCAAAATTGCAATATGTTTCATCACAGGTTGCTTCATATCCTCTAAATACTTGTTCCTTATAAATCTCTTAATCACTTTCTTATTATAAATTATCAATGAATCTTAAATCCAATAGTTCAGTATGTACCACAGAAATTATATATTTGCAATATTTATGCAATCAGAGCCGTGCAGAATAGTTATGCAAGTTTTCAGGACAAAGGATTATAGTGATAGTAAAGAAGCATTCAAAATGATCCGGGGAGTGGATTCATCATGCCGTTGATGCTATAGGCTTACCCCACACTTAACTGTGGGGTAAGCTGTTTCTCATCTAAAAATGTTCTGCATTAATGCCCTAATCATTTATTCTCACTGGAATCATCGGGTTTATTTCCATCATTAGAACATCGGCCATAGCTTCTGCCATCAAAAGGCGGACGACCGTCTCTCATGTCTGGACACCGGCTAAAATCTCTACCATTAAAGTGTGGACGGCCACCTTCCATATCGAAATGTCGGCCAAAGCCTCTGCCCCCGAAAGATGGACGGCCGCGGAAATCGGGGTCCGATTCGCTGCCGCCGAATTTCTCTTCTAATGTTGAGATTATTCGACCCAGATAATCGCTTAGTGCAGCTTGTTCCTCTTCATTCAGGCATCCAAATAACGCTTCGGGATCCAACTGCTGCTCATTCTTACCTGATGCCTCTCTTCCTGCTTCGGTCAAGCGGATATCCATAACACGTCGATCAGTTTCAGAAGGTGTTCTGGTGATGTATCCACCCCGTTCCAGCTTTGCCAGTAACTCTCCCAAAGACTGAGATCGCATATCCAAAATGTTGGAGAGTTCTTTCTGACTTATCTCCGGGCTTAGTCTCAAGAGTGCTAAGACTCGTCCCTGACCCCGGTGGGGGTCGCCCATAGGACCGTGGTGTAAGTAGTTTCGCAAGTGATGTCTGTGCAGCAGCCATTCAAGACGAACAAACTGTGCAGATAAATCTAAATCCTTGTTGTCCATTGTTCTTCCTCGCTTTCAAAGCAAAATACAAAGGTACCTTTACAACTTATTATAAAGGTACCTTCGCAATGCGTCAAGAGAATTAAGCTCACATGTGTTAAGGAGATGGAATTGCTTACAATATTTTATGTAGGCGGCTTTCCCAAGAGTGGAAGCCACCAAGTAATATGGCTGGGAAGTTGAATAACTGCCCCCTTTTAAACTGCGATTGTATAAGGGCCATAACCGATGTTATTCTGCCGGCGGAAATGACGGTGGTCATGGAATACCATCATTATTTTTCCAGGATAGTAAAGGTAAACAGTGATATTGAACGAAACTATTGTTAAAGTACATACGTATCGGTAGAAAAACAAGTTAAGAGGAGGAATATTTTTGAAGCGTGTAGCAGTTATTCTATTTTTGAGCCTGACCCTGATAGCTTCGATGGCTTGTTTCGTATCTGCAGCGGAAGGACCGCCCGTTGTTGTGGTTAATGGGCAGCAGCTTTCCCTGGACGTGGCTCCGGTCATCGAAAACGATCGTATCCTGGTGCCGCTCCGGGCGATCTTCGATGCCTTATCCGTTCCGGTAGAATGGGACTCCCCCACCCAGACGGTTACGGCCACGAAGGGCCGCGACCATCTGATATTGACTATCGGATCCGCCAGTGCCTATAAAAATGGCCAAGCTATGACTCTCGATACTCCCGCTAGTCTCGTCAATGACCGCACGATGGTGCCCCTGCGTTTTGTCAGCGAAGCCCTGAATGCCAAGGTGGCCTGGGATGAAGATACGCAGACCGCCACCGTAACTTCTCAGGCAGGCGGCTCCGCTTCCACCAACGACCCGGAGGCCTCCTATGACAGCGGCATGTCCTACGTGCATACCGGGAATTACCCCAAAGCCGTGGACGCTTTCAGCCAGTACATCACCTTATCGGAAAAATCCTCCAACGTGAAAACGGATTTGCTGGCCGATGCCTATTTTCAGCGGGGCCACCTCTATTCATTGCTGGATTATAACAACATGGCCATCAATGATTATGAAGCGGCGATAACCCTGAAACCCGATACTGCCATCTATTACGACTACTACGCCGCCTCTTATCTGAAACAGGGCGACAGTCAGACGGCCTTAGATAATTTCCAGGAAGCGGGTTCGTTGGGCTATATTCCGCGTCAGGTGGAATATTACAATGATGAAAATATCAAAAGCGCTGCCCTTTCTGGACTTAATCTGTATAAGAAATTGGGAAGCAAGGGGGATGACACGCACCTGAGCGCGGAATTGCGCTATCTGCTGCCGCTCAGTAACGCCAGCACTTCCCCCTTTAAAAAGGTTTGGACACATTATGATCAAGCCACAAATACCATATATGCAGGTCTTTTCCTGGAAGGCATGAATTTTGATGCCTATGCCCACGCAGATATGAGTTTGGCCGAGGATTTCGACATAGCCATAAACTCCCTGAAGCAATACCATCCCGGAGCCAAAGCCTGTGGCTGGGTGCAGCTTGAAGAGACAATAGCCGATCCCAATAATCCTCCCAACCATGGGGTTGAAGCCACCTACCGCCAGGGCGATGGGAATGCCTGGATTATGGAATTCGTCATTGTTTATTTTGGCGAAAATAGTGAAGGCATCCTGGGTATCTATCGCGAAGCCGTAGGATAGTAAAAATTCAGACCTCTCCAAACTCAACCGGGTAACGGTTTCAGCAGTGGCTCACCGTTTGACGGGATAAAGCTCCTTCAAAAGGTGAGCCATCGTATTTATCCTGAAATTTCTGGCGAATAGCCTGGATATCTCTGGTTTAGGGTGACAGGCATTTAGAATAATCTATACAAGTTTTCAATACAAAAGATTATAGTAATAGTAAAGAAGTATTCAAAATGATCTGGGGAGTGATTCATCATGCCGTTGATCTATTTTGAAGTAATTTGTGCTAAGTGTGGTAATGGTCTATGCAACCTCACTACTGTTGATGAAAGCAATGGAGTTAAATTAGAAGTCAAGCCTTGCCCTAAATGCTTAAAAAATGCTGAAAGTGATGGATTTGGCAAAGGATTTTTTGAAGGTTGTGAAGTTATTCGGAAACAAGCTGAAGAATGAAGCAGCTTTATACAGCAAACAAACAAGGATAAATCGCCTGGATACGAGGCTAAGGAACATCCCCCTGTTGCCCGAGCTGGTTGATAGGGAGATATGTTGCAGTAATCATTATGATATATCACCCATTGGGTGATATAAATGCAGAAAAATCCACTATATAATTTTATACAGTGGATTTTCAATTTTATACAAAATCACATGAAAAAGGAGGATCATGTGTACTGCATACTAAAATCAGTTAAAAAACGCATGAATGAGAGGAAGGTTAGGATGATAAGAAGACTGCCGGTGCTAGTTTTAACCGGGTTTTTAGTTTTTTCATTCTCTTGGGCCGTCATGGCCGATCAAGGTTCAAATTTTGCCGATATCCAGGGCCATTGGGGTGAGCAGGTAATCCTGGACATAGCATCGCGCGGGCTTATGCAGGGCATTGGCAACAACGAGGTGGGACAACGGCTATTTGCTCCTGAAATGCTGGTTGATCGCGCACAGACCGCATCCGTGCTGGTGGCGGTTTTTACCCTTGACTATGGATCTAAACGCTTTATAAAACAACCCCTGCCAAATAGCTACTATCAGGATGTTGACAATCAGGCCTGGTACGCCAATGCTGCTATGCTGTGCGCCATCAACGAGATATTCCCGGCCAGCGATCATTTCAACCCCGAACAACCTATCAGCCGTTTGGAAATGGCCCAAGCCATTCAGCGCTGTTTTTATGCCAAAGGGATTGAGATCACGATGAATAAGTCAATGCCCGTCTTCAATGATGTGAGCGCTCTTTCTACAACAGAGTTAAACTCTATCGCTTTTGTCAACAACACTGGCATCATGCAGGGCGACGATCAGAAGTTTCGCCCGGCTGATTCCCTCAACCGCGCCGAACTGGCTCAAATCCTGGAAAACTGTCTGAACATACTGCAGAGTCAGTCTGTTATCGGAGAAAACTACGATGGTAAGGAATATACTACCAGCCCCGGTCAGACCTTTACCCTGGCCTTGCCCTCCAATCCTACCACCGGTTCGCAATGGACACTGAGCGACAATTATGATCACGGTGTTATTTCATTATCCAACTCTTATTATAAATCTCCGCCTCAGAGCGATCCTCCCATAGTAGGCCAGGGCGGAACAGAGTACTGGGTATTTAAAGCCTTGCAGGCGGGCACCATCGAGCTGAAATTGACCTATGGCCAGCCCTGGGCACCCACTCCGCCGTTTAAGACTTTTACGGTCAAAATCACCGTCTCTGCCGATACTGCTCCGGCAGCGCTTTAAGGTTTACTACCTCGAATATATAAAATCAGAGACACAAAATATGCAAGTGCCAGTAGTTACAGGAATAGACGACCAGGCTGTTCAAGAGCCGTCACCGCCAAGTGGAAAAAGGATGCTGACAGCTTCGTCGCTGAAAAAGAGGATTCCAAATATTCTGCTGGTTGGGATTAGGAGGGTATGGATTTTAAAATATTCTTTAGAGGCTTATTCAGCAAAAGGGACAAGAAGGGATAAGGGCAGGTCCCTTATCCCATTTCTCTTATTCAGCCAGTAATCTACGACCAATTAAAATAAATCGGGTATTAGTTTGTGAGCAGCCTTTCTAAGCTCCTTGTCATAAATGATAGTGCTTCTTCCTTCCGAATACTGCTCATCAACCCATTCTTTAAGCTTTGCCACGCGAGAGTCCTTTTTCTCGACCCGGTTCTCACCCTGTAGCCCAAGTTGCAGGTTTATCCAGTGCGCCACACCAGCCAGGCCGGAAGTAGCATTGATGTATACTTCCGCAGTCCGATTTAGTATTTTTTCAGTATCGAAGATAGTATATATTTCAATGTCTTTTAAAAGACCGTCGGCATGAATTCCTGCCTGGGTCATATTAAAATTGCTTCCTACGAAAGGCGTCATGGGTGGTATTTTGTAGCCCATTTCGTGCTCAAAGTAACCGGCCATTTCCGAAATTACCGTAGTGTCCATACCATCGGTTACACCGCGAAGCGAAGCGTATTCCATGACCATTGCTTCGAGAGGGCAATTGCCGGTTCTTTCCCCTATTCCGAAAAGAGAGCAGTTGACTGATGATGCGCCGTAGAGCCATGCTGTCGAAGAATTGGCCACTGACTTATAAAAGTCATTATGCCCATGCCATTCAAGAAGTTCACTGGGAAATCCAGCATGGTGTCTTAAACCATATATTATACCGGGAACACTCCGGGGAAGCGCCACCCCCGGGTACGGTACGCCCAACCCTAAAGTATCGCAAGCCCGGATTTTAACCGGCACACCCGAATCATCCATTAATTTTTTAAGCTCGTGGGCAAACGGCACAACAAAACCATAAAAGTCGGCTCTGGTAATATCTTCGAAATGACATCTCGGTTTGATGCCTAATTCAATGGCTTCCCTGATGGTCTCCAGGTACATATCAAGGGCTTGTTTCCTTGTCTTATTCAACTTTTTAAATATATGGTAATCTGAGCAGCTGACCAGAATGCCGATTTCCTTCATACCCATTTCTTTAGCAAGTTGGAAATCAGATTTTGTTGCCCTTATCCAGCTTGTGATTTCAGGATACCTATATCCTCTTTCAAGACATTTACGCACCGCTTCCTTGTCTTTTTGGCTGTAGATGAAAAATTCTGATTGTCGGATGATGCCTTTGGGGCCGCTGAGTTTATGCAGCAAATCAAAAAGATGCACGATTTGCTTAACCGTATAAGGTGGTCTCGATTGCTGACCGTCACGGAATGTGGTATCGGTTATCCAGATTTCATCGGGAGGATTCATGGGTACTTTCCTATGATTGAAAGGGACTTTGGGAATTTGGTTGTAGGAATAGATATCTCGGTAAAGGTTGGGCTCGGGTATGTCCTGGAGTTGATACGAATACGAAGTTTCTTCAAGGGTGTTTGATTTTTTATTAAAAATAATCATATGTATGGTACCTCTTTACCTTTATGAAAAATATTATTTAATTGTATGCCAGTAAACGACGGGAATCAATAAGAAGAAATAATGCAGTCATTTAAAAGCATGGGTTACTCCACGCTCCATTTGTCCCATGAGTTTACCAAAACCTTCTTGATTCTCCCTGGTAGTTCACGGAGGGCACAGGGAATGCCGCCCTTGCGCCAGTGGTCGATTACAGCGGAATGGTCATGGGTTACATGACGCTCAACGGGACTTATGCTTATGATATAACCCTCAACACCAGCCCTCCACAACATAGCGCAGATGAAAGGGATGACAATGTTGAAGTCGATGTTCTTATGGGAGTGAAGGGTAATACGGTTTACGTCAGCTTATTTTATATACAAGACCTGAAATTCTTTGGCCTTCTAACAAAGGAGTAGATATAGAACCTGACTATTACTTAGAGTTGTCTAACCCCGCCAGAATCCCAGCCAACCTGTGTTTCAAGCACCAGCTTGAACCACAGGTTTCTTGTCTTTCTGCAATTTTGAATATCTTTGATGTTAAGCGAATTATATTTATCGATAATCGATAAATAACTATTGTATATCAACAAACACTCTGTTATACTGCAATCAATATAAGGGTGCTTCCCACCCGATTAATGAGAGGATGGATTCTATGTGGAATGGGAAGAAATCTATAAGTCTGAGCAAGTTGTGCATTCTCTTGTTTATGGGTTTGCTGATTGTCACGTTGGTGTCCGCACCCTGGCTGACACGCTGGTATTTTGATTTTCCGCGGCCCGTGCTGAAGGAAACTGAGGCTTTCTTTCTTACCACCATCTATGTGGGAGCTGTTCCTGCGGCGTATCTGCTCTATAGTCTCTTGTGTCTGCTTCGCCGGATCCAGGTGGGGCAAGTGTTCATAAGCCAGAATGTAGAGAACTTAAGACGAATTTCCTGGACTTGTTTTGTCGGAGCGGCAATTGCATGTGTTTCTACTTTTTATTATTTACCATGGGTGTTTTTGGCCGTGGCAGCCGCCTTCATGGGCTTGATTGTACGTATTGTGAAAAATGTAGTAGGTCAGGCTGTGGCGCTTCAGGAAGAGGTAGATTCCACTATTTAAAGGGAGGAGAACGAGGGCATGCCAATTATAGTCAATCTGGATGTGATGATGGCCAGAAGAAAAATATCCTCCGGTGAACTGGCCGAAAAGGTAGGCATCAGCCAGGCCAATCTCTCCATCCTTAAAACCGGCAAAGCCAAGGCAATGCGTTTCTCCACCATGGAGGCCATTTGCAGGGCTTTGGACTGCCAGCCTGGAGACATATTGGAATATCGAGAGCAGGACGAAGCACAAGGAGGCAAGTCATATGAACGAGCATGATCTGGATATTAACTGCTCGACTTTAGCTATAGAACCAGCAACGTTGCCTACTTCAGGGGCATCAGCCCGAAATGAAGCACGAGTGCTGAGATATGTAAAAGAACCGTTTGAAGCAGACCGCAAGGACGGCATTTTCGCTCTGTTCGCCTTTCTATTGGGATTTTATTTTGCGCGCTGGGTTTTATTTTCCTGGGAGGGCTGGGGGGTGACGGCCTTTACCCTGGTCTACTGCGCTACGGTAACTTTGTATCTTTTGAAAAAACGCGTTCATATTCCCAGGGCCGGGTGGTTCTGGCTGACTGTAGTAGTCTTAAACGGGATCAGCTATTCGTTTTGGGCCAATCGCGGTTTGGAGCCATGGCGAAGCCTGCTTTTGTTGTGCAGCGCCATATACTGGGTCATTTGCGCTACCGGCCTCCCCATCCTGGGCAAAACCAGCAACTGGATTGGGCTGGACGGCCTCAACGCCATGTTTGTTATTCCTTTCAGCAACTTTGGCACTCAGCACAAAAGCCTGGCCTTTCTGGGCCGCAACAAACGAACTCAGGCGAGCCAGATCTTTTCTATAGTGCTGGGCCTTGTTTTGACCCTAATTGTTGCAGCAATCGTCCTACCCCTGCTTTTGAAGGCGGACAGCGGCGGCTTCGCAAAGCTTACCAGTGGTTTCTTAGCCTACCTGCGGGGAATGAGGCTCGGTGATTCTCTGGTTCACTGGATCCTGGCTATTCCCATAGCAGCTTATCTATTTGGTCTGGTAGCTGGCTGCGCTCATAAAAGAGGCTGTAATTCTTTCAAAGTGGAGAGCACCCGAAAGGCCTTTTCGGTCATACGTATATTGCCCCAGGCCACTGTATATACCCTGCTGGGTTTGTTATGCAGTCTTTATGTACTGTTTATCGGCAGCCAGCTGCCCTATTTTTTCTCCGCTTTTATCGGGCAGCGGCCGGACGGTTGGCTGGTTTACTCCGAATATGCCCGCAGCGGATTTTTTGAGCTGTGCCGCATTGCAGCCATCAATTTGTCTGTATTATTAATTGCCAATTTCTTTAGCAAAAGTGCCGGTCGAGTCAACGATACCGATATCTTGCCTGGTGCAGATTGCCCGAAGTCTGAAAGTCTTAGCAGCAGCAGCACCACCAAAATATTAAAAATCCTCAATTCATTACTGGCCATACTAACCTTAATACTTATCGCCACCGCCATGAGCAAAATGGTGTTGTATATCGGGGCTTATGGACTATCTATGCGCCGCCTGCTCCCCTGCTTATTCATGGTCCTTCTGGCAGTCATTTGCGGTGGGGTGGTCGCTTTGCAAAAATGGCAATTTTCCATTGCCCGATTGGCAGTTGGTGCAGGCGTAGCAATGCTCTGCGCGCTCTGTCTCTTTGATCCGGATAGCTTTGTCGCCCGCTACAACGCAGAGCGCTACTTGTCGGGAACGTTAAGCAATTTTGATGTGGCGATTTTGTATCGCTCGGGGCCGGCTGGAGTGGATTCTGCCTTGAAGGTGTATGCGCAAACCCACGATCAGGTTTTACATGCCGAACTGGATAATTATCTTTATACCCAAAAGCAGGAGGCCTGGACATTCAGCGGACAGCATAGAGACAATTTACAGAAGGCACATGCAAGGCAGAAAATTACGGAGTATTTCCTATAATAGGGCTTGCTAACGAAGAGAAAAATCCCGAAATGACATGGGGAAGGGGTTATTGACACATATTTTTGTCCCAATACCCCGTCCCCTTTACATTCCTTAACCATTAATAAATCCAAAATATTAATTTATGTGTAAATTGAACCTAATCTACTCTGAAAGTGTTACTCGTATACTTTACAGAAAGTGGGCGAAATAAAAAATAATACGCGGGCAAAATAATAACAGAACTTATTAGGAGGTGATATTTTAATGAAAAGCTCCAAAAAAGCAACAACAAATTCTTCCAATAAGACCAATGATAACAGCTCGATTAATCCAATTGAGGATCCGAAAGAGGCAATTGACTTCTATATGCCTCTCCCTGACGACGTTTATAAAAAATGGAAGAAATAATAGGGTAAGTGAAAACGTGGGTATATTACCCAATTCAGCCTGTCGACAAAGTCGTCGTCAGGTTGTTTTTTGGTAAAATCAATTGGATGGCCATTTGCCCATTTCAATTAATATTTCTTTCATCAAATCAAGTTGATCAGTAATAAATGCGCAGACATCAATTATTCGCTTGTCGGGAGCAATGCTTGGGTCAAATTCTGTTGCTTCCGATAAGGCAAATATTAACCCTACATTTGCATCATTTAAGAGCGCCTGTTTTTGTTTGTTACTGTAGCTGCGCTTAAAGTACTGATCGCATAGATCGCTGTAATTAAGTATTTTTACGGCAGCCAATGCCAGAGTAATACTGGGTATATGCTCCTTAACCATCTGATCCAAGTCATCTGCTAAATCCTCTGTAGGATTGGGCTGCAAAACGTAATGTTCCCAGTATTGATCTACCGCATCAATAAATGCAGCCTCTATCATATTGGCACTTTCTTTTTCTCCATCGTTGGCCATGTTAGATGCTACTGCCTTAATTGCCAGGGCAAAAGCCTGCTGGCTAAGACTGTAACGATATAGTATTTTTTCTCCGAGCTGGTCAAGATCTACTTCGGTCAGGTCTAGTTCTAGAAGCATCTCTATTACTTTTTCCAGTTCAAGCTCCAGGTTTTTTTGTTCAGAAGGACCCAAAATATAATCGAAGCTATCAATAGGCTTTTTATTATCTTCAAATAAGTTAATTCTAATGACTTTGCTCGTAAGGATGGCGCCGTATCGTTGGCGTTCTTCACTGCAGCACCAGATAGTCCGATAGGAGAGAGTATGGTCATTCGTGAGAGATAAGGTCATCTCAACGATATGGTAAGGAACACCACTCTCTACTTTTAGTTTAAAGGCGAAAATGACATCTTTAATTTTTTGCCCTGGTTGAAAATTGTAACCAGAAATAATATCCATATAAAGCCGGTTATTAGCTTTAACCGAGAATTCAAACGCATCTTTCCCGGTTTCATTATATTTAGATTTTAGCTTTTTAGAAACCTTGGGTATTACTAGTTCAAGACCAGATTCTTGATCCAATTGGTCCTGCAATTGTCTTGCAAAGGCTGGGTCTGCTGCAGTTTTCCTGGCAATGTGTGCGACACAAGCTCTAATCTCATCACCGATTTTAGACGGGCTGGATTCGATAATAATCCGAAACGCCTTTTGGCTAATCCAATAGTTTTTCTCGCTGTCAGGTAGAAGCTTATATTCTGCATCATCTACATATTTCGAGAGGCAATGTTCTTCCAAGTCTTTTAGCCAATTTAAGTAGGGATATCCTAATTCATTCAATTCTAAACGCTCATAAAGATCCCTGGTTGTTTCAATGGGTTCAGGAAAATACTGTTTTATTAAATATTCTGGCGTGACGATCATTATTAACCCTCCATTCTAAATAATTAGCGTTCCACGCTGACCCTCAATTATCCTTCCCGGGCTACAGAGAATGCGCCAGAGACTCGTCCCCTGTCCCCTTATTGCGATATGTTCAGCTTTTCCAAATTCAATACCCTCCAAGCAGCCAGATGATGAATAAGTGTGAACCCGGGTGAAATGGTATCCTTATTTATGGTTTGGTATAATCGGGTGATAGGTTGATTGGGAGAAGGATACATCAATCAATGTAAATGAAACAGAGGATTTCTTATTTATGGAGAAAACAACCAACCGTAAAATGGTCTCCATTGCCATTATGGTATCTATTTTGCTCGTAGCCATCGATACTACCATTGTTACTACCGCCATGCCCCATATTGTAAAACAGCTAAGCGGTTTGAAGTTGATCAGTTGGGTATTCGCCATTTATCTGCTAACCACCGCTATTACAACACCGATTTTCGGAAAGCTTGCCGACTTGTTCGGGAGGAAGCCTATCTTCATTTTCGGAATTGTACTTTTCGTAATCGGTTCCATGCTATCGGGGGCGGCACTGTCAATGGCGCAGTTGATCTGGTTCCGGGCTTTTCAGGGAATCGGTGCAGGCGCCGTGATACCGCTATCCTTAACTATCTTTGGTGATCTGTATAGCGGGGAAGAACGGGCCAGGATGCAGGGCTTGGTCGCCTCGGTTTGGGCCTTCGCCGGATTGCTTGGGCCATTGGCGGGGGGGCTGTTTGTCGATCATATCTCATGGCGCTGGATCTTTTATATTAATGTACCAGTTGGGATCGCTGCCCTTTTACTAATCATAAGCTTTCTGCATGAAACCCAGGCCAAATGTACGAAAGAGGACATCGATTATCGGGGGGCAGCGATATTTACGGTTGCGATGGGTTCGCTTCTCTACGCGCTAATTAGCGGTGGAGAGTCATATGCCTGGAATTCCTCCGCGATAATCTCCCTATTTGCAATAGCCTTCATATTCTTAGGATTGTTTCTCGCAGTAGAGACAAGGACCAAAAGTCCTATGCTTCCTCTCTCGATTTTTAAGATTCGGGTAATCGCTATATCCAATTTGGTCGGCTTTGTAGCCAGCAGCGTACTGATCGGAGTCAATGTGTATTGTCCGATCTGGATTCAGATACTGCTGGGCAACAGCGCCACCAGCTCGGGACTGGTGCTGATGCCGATGTCTTTAGCCTGGCCCCTGGCGTCAACATTGGCGGGACAGTATATGTACAGAATAGGCTCAAAAGCGACGGTCGTATTCGGCACAGCGCTGGTTGCAGTCGGATCGGCCTGGTTGTTGCTGATCAATACCGGTTCTCCTTACTGGTTTTTCGTCGGAATAATGGTCATCATCGGGTTTGGAATGGGGTGCTCCTCGACTCCTTTAATCGTTTTGATCCAGTCGGCTGTCGGATGGAATTTGCGCGGAGTAGCTACAGCCTCAAACTCATTTACCCGCACGCTCGGTCAGACAGTCGGAATCGCTGTATTCGGCACCATTTTTAACAACTCCTTAAACAGCTATGTGCAGAGCCATGTGCCTGGCGGTTGGCAGGGTGGTGATATCAGCAATGCCTTAATGTCAGGAGCGAGTGCAAACATTCCTGTAAGCGTCTTTGAACAACTACGCAACGCTATGGCCCATAGTATACACATACTCTTTGTCCTGGTATTTGCTCTTTCCGTTGCCACCTTGCTGATCAGTCTCATCTTGCCTACCCACAGTGAGATCATGGCGCAGCCGCAAACGGATTAAGCTTAACCATTATAACCATTAAGAAGAAAGCGACAGAGGCCGTCCCCTGTCGCACGCACCCTCCCCTCCTCCACAGCCAAGATCTTTCAGGCATGATGAAATTCGGAACTAGTATTCCATGAATAATAAGAAAATCGCTAACGGCGCTTGACTTTACACAGTACTAGTGTACTATGTAAATATAACACTAGTACAGCTGAGGTGAAACATTAGAGTGCAGTTTAATACTACGGCACCCATTTATTTACAGATCATGGACAAAATCAAAAACGATATTGTAACGGGGGTGCTGGCCCGTGGGGACAGGATTGATTCTGTACGGGCATTATCAGCAAAATTCGAGGTAAATATGAACACCATGCAGCGTGCCTTCTCAGAACTGGAACGGCAGGGGGTTATTTTCACTCAAAGGGGTATTGGAAGCTTTGTAACAGAGGACGAAAGCGTTATTTCCGCATTGAAAGAAGAAATGTCGACCAAGTTGATTGAGAGCTTTGTTTGTGGCATGGAGGGTTTAGGTTACAACAAAAATGAAACATTCCAAATAATCAGAAAGGCGTTGGAGATATGAGTGTTGTATCGGTCAGAGGTTTTTTCGCGGTGGGCCAATTGAAGATTGTTATATGGAGGTTTTAGAAAATGTTTAACCTGCTAAAATGGGATCTTATCAATTTCATTAACAAGAATTATAGGCTTTATTTCGGCTTTGCCGCAGTATTTATAATGACGCTGGTAATACCTGATAACATTCAATACTTATCTGCTGTTATGGATGGAATAGCCGCTATTTACAGCATATTATTTTTTGGCTATACCATTTTTATATCCGCAACGGAGACTATTGGTTGGCTGTGGACTGAATCTTCACAACTTACACTGTCTTTGTCCGCCAAGCCCTGGAAAATACTCATGAGTAAGCTCATTTTATCAATATGTATTAATGCGGTAGGATCAATTTTTACAGTACTATTGTGGTCTATAATCGGAACATATGGAATGTCGAGTATAATATCGTTCATTCATCCTAATGGCTTTTTCCTCTATTCACTTTTTATGCTAGTGCTCCTCATCACGGTGATGTTTTCCTATATTTCTGCGAAAAGCTATAATTTCACTAGAAATAAAGCAGATGCTACGATCTTGGTATTTTGTTCGATTTATACACTGTTAATATTGCTTGTGCCATTATTTTTTATTGCTACCGGCACCTGGCATGTAGATAGCTTATACTTTGTTGACTATGGAGGTAGGTTTAGTGTTTCAGCAAATGAAAATCAAGAATGGCTGCAAACTACATTTGGCATATTATATCCCACTACCATCATTGCGGCCGGATTTTGGGGGAGCTGCAGCCTGTTTAGGCGTAGATTTGAACGGTATTAACTATCGATAAATAGAGTAAGGCGTTTATCATTGCCAAATTCATCATAGATAGGTTCAGCGGCGAGATACACGTGAGTTGCTAACTGCAATTTGCAGTGAATCTAGCAGTATAAATCTCTACCTGGGGGCGATAAGTAATTACATGTATGACGGTTGGATGCCAGTTGTCTACGGGGTTAGATTCCGGGGCCATTATCAAGCACTTGGTCAGAATAGCGGGTCGTTCGTCGGGGATAGATACAGGCGTTAATTTTAAGGTGGGAACGAGGTCAGGCAGTAGCGGAGCAGCATTAGGATAATTTAGAGCCCCGAGCCTAATAGGGAGAACTGGTGAAGCACGTCCCCTGAAATTTATCTAAACTATAAAGAGAGAACCCTGTTCAAATGGGGTTCTCTCTTTGCTCCTGCACTGGATGAGCTTATGTTGATTTGGTACTCAAGCCTGTATTTTAAACCATTCGCTAACAGCGCCTACCGTTGTTCCTTGGCCGTTGATTTGAATCTTGTAGGAGCCCGGCGTTATATTGGCGGGTATGGTCCAGGTATAGCTTCCGGCGCTGGCAGATACGCTCGTGGCTACGGTAATCCCAGGCTGTAAACTGATGAGGTAAATATCAACCTTGTTTAGGCCAGTCGCCGTCCAGCTAATGGGCAGGTTCTGTCCCGCCCCGAAACTGGCACCAGCCGCAGGTGCAGCTATGCTAATCGTGGGCGCAGAGGGAGCCTGTATTGTAAACCAGCCACTAACAGCTCCCACCGTTGTTCCTTGGCCGTTGATTTGAATCTTGTAGGAGCCCGGCGTTATAGTGGCGGGTATGGTCCAGGTGTAGCTTCCGGCGCTGGCAGATACACTCGTGGCAACTGTAATGCCGGGTTTTAAGCTGATGAGATAGATATCAACTTTGTCTAAACCAGTCGCCGTCCAGCTAATGGGCAGGTTCTGTCCTGCCCCAAAACTGGCACCAGCCGCAGGTGCAGCTATGCTAATCGTGGGCGCAGAGGGAGCCTGTATTGTAAACCAGCCACTAACAGCTCCCACCGTTGTTCCTTGACCATTGATTTGAATCTTATACGAGCCTGGAGCTATACTGGCGGGTATGGTCCAGGAGTAGCTTCCCGCACTGGCAGACACGCTTGTAGCAACTGTAATGCCAGGTTTTAAGCTGATGAGATAGATATCAACTTTGTCTAAACCAGTCGCTGTCCAGCTAATGGGAAGGCTCTGCCCTGCCCCGAAACTGGCACCAGCTGCAGGCGCAGCCATGCTGATCGTAGGCGCAGAAGACTGTATTGTGAACCATCCACTCACGGCTCCTACCGTTGTTCCTTGACCGTTGATTTGAACCTTGTAGGAGCCCGGGGTTATACTGGCGGGTATGGTCCAGGAGTAGCTTCCGGCATTGGCAGACACGCTTGAAGCAACTGTAATGCCGGGCTTTAAGCTGATGAGATAGATATCAACCTTGTCCAAGCCTGTCGCTGTCCAGCTAATGGGCAGGTTCTGTCCGACGGAGAAACTTGTACCGGCCGCAGGAGCAGTTATATTTAATGATGTTGGTGATGGTGAGGGTGAAGCCGATTCATAGAGCACCACGCCCCCAGTGCCATATTTTTGTAAGTACTGATAACTCATCCATCCATATCCACTATGTCCCCAGGCGCTTCCCCATGAATTAATAAATTTAAACGCACCGCTGCCATCGGCGGTGGCATGGTTGTCATCATAACCCACCAAACAGATCCCATGTCCACCCGCTGCTGACATTCCTGAAGTAACTTGAGACGCAGAAACATCGCCGCTGCTTTGCCAGCCTGAGGTCCAGTAGACAGTTAAGCCAGCCCAAACCGGTCCTGAAACCAGGGCATTTTTAATCGTACTGGTATCATTGGTCAGATACTGCCAATCAGCAATTTTGTAATTGACTGCATTCGCTTTTTGAGATGCACTGGGCTGTGTGGTATAGTCGCTGGCCTTATACGGCATGTCAGCCAGGGTATCACATCCCTGACTAACCAGTAGTTTGGCGGCGTCATAGGGTGATGATCCCCCATCCACCCCGCCATCAATCTGATTGTATATGTATGCCGGACTAAACTGGTGGTCCGCGGTTTTATCTCCCCAGCTGGTTTTTACCTGGTAAAGGTAGGTCCTCAGGGCATAGCCCATGCTCCAGGCTACGCAGCTGCCCTGGCTGCCCTGGTCCCCTACCGGAGGCATATTTAGGGTCCAGTCTTCTGAGCTGGGTAAGGCTGCAGCGCTAAGATTTCCCAGGTCTATCTTAGCTTTATGATTGGCCAGTGAGTTTTTGATTTCGTCTGACCAAATCAAACCCAGACGATGTTGCGGGTTCTCCACAGCAGCCATCACAGGCGAGGACGCAAACAATATCAATAGAATGATGCTGCTAAACAAAATCAGGAGTCTGCCTGACATATTTCCACTTCTCACTTTTTATACCTCCTCGTAAAATTCACGACCGCTTATATTGGCCCCTAGTAAAAAACACCAATTAATTCCTTATTTAATTCAGCCTAACTCTTCTGGTATTTTATAACCAGGTTAGATACATTGTAGTATTATTTGTCGAATATCGACATGGTAATTTTGGTCATATAGCCATTAATATGGTATATCAGAGAATCTCCATCATAATACCTTTAAAATGAATTACGGCTTTAAAATAGCATAATACTGTCCTTGGAGTGCGACAGGGACGGTTGACTTCTAAATACTTCCATAGTAATGTTGTTTTTGGAAGTATTATGTCTGTATCCAGACAAAAATGGTTTTTGAGGGGAGAGGATTCGGTATGCTAAGTAGTTTCAGGAATCTGTTACGGTTCTTAATTTCCATAATACATACATTTACGTCTACACAAACGAAGGCAGCCAGGATAAAAGCTATTGCCCTACTTATGCTTCTGCTTCTTGTGGCAATGGCCATGCCTGCTGCCGCTTCAGGCAGTAACATAACAGTTTTTTATAACGGTCAGCAAAAACAATTTGATCCGGCTCCGCAGATCATAAACGACCGGGTCCTGGTACCCATGAGGGATATCTTTGAAGCGTTGGGTGCCGAAATTAGCTGGGATCCCAAATCCAATACGGCAATAGCCTTCAAAGATGGCAAATATGTTTCCGTTCAGATAGGCAGCAAGGTTGGCGTTATGGCTGATGCTACCGTTGTCGATGGCAAATACCAGGTCAACAACCCCCGGAATGTTAAATTAGATGCCGCACCTATTATAGTTAACAGCCGCACGATGGTGCCGCTTCGCTTCGTCAGCGAATCCCTGGGTGCTGAAGTTCAGTGGGTCGGCAATACCAGCCAGATATTCATCAAAACTGGCGGAGCAACCGCGCCTCCTGCAAATGCCAATTCGGAAATGCGTGGTGCATGGCTCTCTTATAATGATTTGGCCGGGTTTGACAGCAGCAAAATCGACTCCATGCTCGATAAAGCCGCAGCGATGAACCTGAATACCGTTTTTGTTCATGCCCGCGCCTTTAGCGATGCCTTTTATAAGTCGGATTTATTTCCCTGGTCTCATAAGCTAACCGGTGTGCAAGGCCAGGCTCCTGCTGTTGATCCCCTACAATATATCATCACTGCCAGTCATAAGCGTGGTTTACGGGTGCAAGCCTGGATCAACCCGTACCGCATCTCAACCAGCACAGAACTGACAAATTCCCTGGCACCTAACAATCCAGCGGTGAAATGGCTGGGTGATCCCGGAAGAGTAATACACTATGAGGCAAACGATCAGGAGTGCCTGATATATAACCCTGCATCCCAGGATGTACGCAACCTTATAACCGCTGGAGTTGTTGAGATCGTAAATAATTATGATATTGACGGCATTCATTTTGATGATTACTTTTATGTAACCGGCACCGGGGAAGGAATCGATACAGCTACCAAGGAAAACGAAGTCAACAAGCTGGTGCGGCAGGTATATGCGGCAGTTAAAGCTGCAAATCCAGCCCTCAGCTTTGGCATCAGCCCGGCCGGCAACATCTCCAATTGCAATGCTGCTGGTGCGGATGTTCAGACCTGGCTTTCCCAGGATGGCTATGTAGATTATGTCTGTCCCCAGATTTATTGGACCAATGAATACACCAATCCCAATTATCAATTTGACAATTGCTTGAATGACTGGCTAGCCATGAAGCAGAATCCCAATGTAAAGTTGTACGTAGGGCTGGCCCTGTACCGGGTCGGCACCTCTTCAAAGAGTGATCCCGGATGGGTCGACCGCAATGACAACCTTATGACACAAGTGCAGAGCATCCGCAGCACCGGTCAATGTTCGGGATTCATTTTGTTCGACATCTCCAATCTCATAGAACCTGAGGCCCAGACTGAATTGGCCAATCTAAAAACCGTGCTTTAGCTGGCTCGGCCTATCCTTCCGTCCTTACTCCCATTCTGGTGAAACGACAAACCCGGGCAAGCGCCCGGGTTAAATGTCTCATCGTATTGGCTGGTTTTACTGACGACCGGCTTTTCTCATCGACGCTCATTCCAAACAACCCTGATATCATAGTTGAAATCGCCATGGCAAGCCTACCGGCTTTTTCTTATAAAGAGGCCCGCCTCCTATTCCCTCTCTTCACCTAAAGGAAGGGACATATCCTGGTATTTGGCTATCTTGACGTTTGCCTCTGCCACGATCTGTTTGGCGGCTTCCAGGCCGGTGAGGATATCCTCCTTGTCAATCCCTTCTTTAATAGTAATATCCTGAGCCTGCTTGATAGCATCCAGGGAGGCTTCCATCTGACTTTTGTAGATTTTGTCCATCTGTTCTTCAGCGAACAGGGAAATGTTTTCATAAACCTTCACAAGTTCCAGCATCACGCTGTCGGTAATCTGAGGGAAGTTGCTCAATACGCCGTTGATATAGGCTTTTTGGCGTTCAGTGGTATCCGAGCGCTTGGAAAATCCCACAATGGCCTGACCGATATAGGCCAGGGCGCCGATGGGCAGAAAACTCAGTATCGCTCCCACAGCATCCAGGTTAGTCCAGGAAACATCCACCATTGAATTGGCAATCTGAGCGGATGAAGACGACATGGTCAGGCCGGAAAAGTCTTCAGCCATGCGTTCCGAAGTACCTTTCAACAGTTTGACGATTTTTCTGAGGTGTTCATTGGTGCAGGCCAGTATTCCGTCTCGGATCGTGTCTATCATAAAGAAATGCAGGTGTTTTTCCACCGTATCCAAAGGCGAGTTTTTTAACCCGGCCACTTCCTGCTCCAGTCGGCTCAGGAACTCGTCCATCCACCCCCGGGCTTCGCTCTGCATATCTCTAATCTCCAGTCTTACCGATTGCTTATGCTGCTGGATCTTCTTCATCAAGTCGGAATTTTCATTCCGATACTGGACAATTAACTCTTCCAGTTTGCTTTGATTCAGGGTGATCATGCCTTCGATAAGTCCTACTCGGCCTTCGATTTCCCGCATCATCTGTTTGAGCATGTTCAAGCTGCGCTCACTCTGAATGTATTCCCTTTGCATAACAATGTCATTTTGCAGTGTTTGGTACATAGCGTCAAAGGATTTCTCCAGAACTTCAGCCAGTGCCGGGTTGGGTCTGGGCAGTCCCTTTTTAAGGCAGTATTCATCCAGCCCGCTCAAAGCATACACATAGCTGTTGGGAAAGATGTTAGCCAGTTTGCTGTTGATCATCTGCTTCAAGCGGTCCACGTCCTGCTCACTTTCCAGGCAGTCTACGAGGTTTAAGATCACGATAAGTTTGGAAAAGTTCTGAGGCACAATCGATGCGCAGAGAAAAGTCTGCTCGGTTTCTGACAGCGGTGAAAGTGCAGATACCACATAAATGACCGCATCTGCATAGACCAGGTAATCTTTGACCTGCTGGTCAAAGTGGTTGAGGAGATCGCCCACCCCGGGTGTATCCACAATGCGAATGCCTTTCAGGGTATCAACCGGCGCTTTGATATCGATGTATTCGATGGGTGCCGGAAGTTGGGTAATAATTGGATCCAGGCGGTCGCGTCCCAGTTCATCGGTTTGTAAACGAGCCCGCCGTCCATCTTTTAATACTGCCTCGGCGCTATAGGTCTCGCCATAAGCGATTCTATTGATAGTAACAGTTTCCGGGGCCACATTGGTGGTCACCACATTTTCACCGAGGATGGCATTGATCAGAGTGGATTTTCCCCGTTTAAAATCCCCGATCACTACAATGGAAAAGTCATCATTCAGGCGGCGCTTGATACTCACATCCCAGGACTGAATTTTATCCATGAAGTCTGCGCCAATAGCCGCCTTTATCTTCCGGTCCAATCGAAACTGCAAAAAATCCTGCAGTATGTTCAAAATGTCCTGGCTGATTTCTTCGTAGTCATAACTGATTCGATCCAGTATCGCTTCCATAGAATCCATCCGTCTCACCTCCCCTATCTGGCCATTTTCTTCGAGGATACGGCAATGAAGCTTTCGCATTTCTTGTCCGTCTCCGCTTTGCTTACCAGGTCCATGTCCGAACTTTTCCAGTCCGGACGCCAGCTGTACAGAGTTTCGCATTCACTGAAAAGTTTGGCTGCCAAAACACGTTTCGGGGTTAATGGATGATCGGCATTGAGTTCTTCAAAGCGAACTACGGTCTGCTGCATTTTCTCCACCTGCTTGATGTATTCGTCCAGATTAATGTGCTGCATGGCCTGGATGCCGCCGAAGCCAAGCTTGGCCAGGGCCATGGCCGCATCATTATAACTGTTGGAGCAGATCATGCCGGCCCGGTCGCAGGTTACTTCTGCGGCCCGGGACCAGGTGGCCAGGAGCATTTTGGCGCCGACAGAAAGCAAGCTGATCAACTGGGCCAGACCGGGAATGGCTTTAACCAGCGCGATCTCAAGAGTCCCGGCTACAATCTGGGCTGCCACATTATAGATGGTGTGATTGTTGTGAATGTGCCCGCACTCATGACCGACAATGGTCCGGATCTCATCCAGTGAGAAAGTATCGATCAAAGCCGAGTTGATTTCAATGACCGGCTCGGCATCTTCTGAGGCATAGGCGCAGGCGTTGATATACACATCGTATTTGACAAAGATTTTAGGGACCCCGATGCCCAGGCGCCGGGCGCATTCTTCTCCTATAGCATAGATTTCCGGGTACTGGTTGGGGCCTACCGCGATGTCACTGAGATTCATTTCCTGGCGTTTAAAGGGCACCAGGTAGGTCATAATGGCTTTAAACAGTTGGAACATGCCCGGCACGGAATTAATCTTCTGGCGCAGGGAATAATCCAGGGGAAATGTATAGTCGGGAATTCCATTGATCATATGGCCTGAGAGTTCCCGCTTGCGCTGGTTGACATAGGAACTGAAGCTAATGTCAACCCCGTTGGTTGGATTCAAACTCATATGCACAACTCCTATCTATCGAGAATAGCCACTAACTGCTGGTTTACCTGGGCGCCTTTATGCAGCATCTCATTGACCGAATCCGAGATGTCTTTTAACTCGTCTTTTTCCTTTTCAGTGAGGACTTTGTCCCGCTCTATTTTGGACTTAAGTTCATCCAGATTGTTCTGGGTATCGTTTAAGATCGAATCGGTTTCGCTTTCGATTTTTTGCTTCAAGGCGTTAAAGGCGCTGTCCACCTGCTCGCGCACATTCTTTGTGAAGTCGCCCTTGAGCTTCATTTCTTCAAATTGTTGAGAAATAGCCGTTTTAACATCGTCCTTAAACTTATCAACCTTGTTGCTGCCCAAGAACTTGGCGGCCACCAGCCTTCCGGAGAAGGAAGCCACCACCCCGGCAACCAGTAAGACCGGCCAGGAGATCGGCAGGCCCAGGACGCCGATTAACATACCCGTCCCCACAGCGCCCCCGAAACCTCCCAGGCCTCCAATCAAGGCCCCTTTTACGCCGCCTTCGCGATAACCGGTATAGATGCCCCCCAGTCCTGGCATGAGCAAGCCTGCAACCAGCCCGGATCCAATAGTCTGGGCCAAATCCGATTTAAAACTGGTGTCGCTGCCGATAAATATGCTGGTAATAGAATCCAAGGAGTCCGCGACATAGGTCTCAAAACCCTGCAACCGTTCCGCCTCCTTGGAAAGAGCCTTTTCGATCTGCAGTTGTATGCGCTCTGAATAGTCCTGTCCGGCTTGTTTGACACGGGCGCTGACCGCGTTGAGGATGCGCAGCTGGGTGGCTTCCGCATTGTTTTTATCCAGGTCCGAGGGAGCGATGTTCATTTCGTCCACCACCGCCAGCGCCTCCCTTTCCAGAGTCGGCCAGTAGTTGTTCAACAGCGGCCGCAGATTATTGTAGGCTTCAGTGGCCGATGTATTAATAGTGTCCAATTCTTTTTTTTGCTTGGCCCGGATCTCCTTTATTTCCTGCATGGCCTCATCGTATTTGGCCTGGAATTCCTCCTTTTTCATGGACAGGGCCTTATCCTGAATCTCGATGGTCTTCAAGATTTCGGCCGAGGTGGAGAGAATCCGGTTCAGGGGAACCTGTAGAACCACTGCCCCCCGGTCCTCGGTAAGGAAGCGCTCAAGTTCCCGTTCGAAAACTGGAAAGAAGCTCTTTTCCAGCAGTGCGTCATCTCCGTTAATTTTGGCTTTTAAAGCCTGTTTGGCAGAAATACCGAACAATTTCGGCTTGCCCAGTTTTCGACGGTAGACGGCGTACTCTTCAGAGTCCTCACCCAGGGTTTTGGCAGCCTTTTGCAGCACATAACGCTGGATCCGGTCGCCAATGGATTTTAATACTTTTTCCTTATCATCATCATCCAGGCTGTCGATGCGGTTTACTACAAACATAACCCGCCCCAGGTCATTGGTTAAGAGTTTGTTTTCCAGAAAATCACGTTCATATTCGGAAAAAGGCGAGGTGGCCATGATGACCATGATAGCGGCATCAACCCTGGGCAGTACGGAAAGAGTGACATCAGTCATGTTTTTGTCATCATTGAGTCCCGGAGTGTCTATGATATCCACACTGTTGCGGCAATAGTTGACTGGATAATAAACCGTGGCCTCTTTCACCCGCTCGGACATCTTCTCGGATTCATCTGTCAGCTTGGTGACGTACTCGGGCAGACGGTCAACCGGTATTTCTTCTGTCTCGCCGTCTTTGAATTCCACCCTGACCAGAGGAGATACATTGTAAGTAATCCTGTTTAAAGTAGCAGAACACGGAAGAATATCGGTAGGCAGCACATCCATTCCCAGGAGTGCGTTGATCAAGGTGCTTTTCCCCCGCTTGAATTCGCCCACAATGGCGATATCAAATGAGTCTTCAGCGGTTCTTTTTAGAACTTCATCAATCAAAGAAATGTTGTTGTCCAGTTTTAGATAACTGCAGTGTTCCCGAAGCTTTTTCAGGTCGGTGGTCAAATCTATCACCAGCTGCCTGTAGCCCAGGAAACTGCTGAAACTGGCGGCTTCAGCGTTCATCCTTATCCTCCCTGCCGTATTTGATTTTCCCTTCCCCATAACTGAAGGCACATTACGATGTATTACAACCCACAATTACACCACTTTTCTTTGGAATTTTATATACGATTTTCCGGCCATATAAAAGAATTTTTTAGATACTGGTTTTCTTAGATTCCGGCTTGACCGGTCTTCCGCATTTGGTGCAATACCGATCCCCTTCAAATATGGTCATGGCACAGACCGGGCAGCGCAAAGCGATAAGCGGGACGGCCAGATTGCCGCATCGCAGACAGAATAAGGCGCGTTTATTGAGTTCCATCCCACATTGGCTGCAACGAATCAATTTCATAGACCGGCTCCTTCTCATCGTTTGAAGGGTGTTAAATATATAATTCTTCGGAGATCTTTTCAGCTCGAGCGATCATTTCCCCAATCATTTGACTTTGTTTTTCGAGGGAAGACTTCAACAAAATGCCCTGTCTTTCTTTTTCTTCCACCGTAGAGGCCGCCAGAGCTATGCACTGACTGTTACTGGATAAAACCTCTTGTCTGGCATGGGATAACCACCAGTTTTTTGACGAGATTAAAAACCGGTTCCAATCTTCAAACACTTTGCCCACCGAGAGATCTACAACCCGGTTAATGCCTTTTATTAGTTCCTTTTTATTGGTAGTGGGAATATCCGGCAACAGGGGCGCCGTCCACTTAAGTTTCGGTAAATCAAAGCCGGCCAGGGTATCCATGACATCCCGCTCAAAGCATTCTGCCAGTTTGACCTCCAGTCCTGTTATTTGTTTTATATTGTTTAGAGGAATAAGCAAGCCTTTTCTTCTCAGCTCCGTAAAGCTGCCCAGCGCTTCAACGAAAGCAGCAACCCACTGGTTGAGAATAATGCCGCTGTAATCATTATTCGCCAGAGCCAGGCATTTTCGGGCTTCAGCATTGACTATATCTGCCCGCTCCTGCCATGTGCCAACCGGGTCGCGGTTGGCTTCTGTGAAGAGATAACTGAATAGCTTTTTTAGCCCATTGATATTGGAGATGCAAAGGAGCAGGTATTTCTCCGACTTTTGAAAAGCTTCATTAAGCTCTTTCTCATAACTTGCGGTATAGTCCTTTATGACTGAGAGGCTGTCCAGCAGCAACTGCTCTTCAATCTCCAGTTCATTGATTCTCTGCTGGCAGGTCTCAGTAAAGACACCGCCGGATGACCGGAGGACTTTGATCGCTTTTGCGATAATGTTGGCGCCCTGCTTAGAGGTCAACCACTCGTAAAGTTCGTTTTTGAAGGCTTCAAAACGGCTCTGCCTCAGCATTTCACGATTGTTGGAAACAAATGATTTTAAGGCCAGGAAGGATGACACTCCATAGATTCGGGCATTATCCAAAACTCGCCGGGATTTTTCTTTGAACTCCTCAGAACCGCTTTCGTTGTCCAGTGATTGCAGTACACTGGCGCATACTCGTTTATGGATGAAACTGATCATCTTATCTTGCTCATCTTCATCCAACTGGTCCATAAAGGTTATGACGAAGACAATATTTTCTATGTTCTCGCTCTTGATAAGCCGACATACCAAATCCTTTTCCACCTGCGAGAAAGGAGCAATGGCGGATATGGTCACCAGCACTACGTCAATGTTCGTAAGCAGGTCCAGGGTCACTCTGGTCATTTCCGGATTATCGTTGAGGCCCGGCGTATCAATGATATCCACATGATTCTGGCAAATAACAGTAGGATACTTGATCACCGCCTCTTTAATCAGGGCAGCCCGCTTTTCTCCTTCGTCAGTCAGCTTGGTCACATAATCTGCTATATTATCCAGTTCAGCCGCTTCAACAGATCCATCATGATAATGAATGGTCATGGATGGCTCGGTACCGTAAGTAATGCGATTGATGGTTGCAGTGGCCGGTGTCACATCCGACGGGAGTATCTTGAGGCCTAAAATGGCGTTGATGAGAGAGCTTTTGCCCCGTTTGAATTCTCCTACGACCGCCACATTAAAATTCCGGCTCTGGATCAATTGGATAGTGCTTTCGATGCGCTGAATTTCATCAGCACCTATAGCATGTGTTCGGAACAACTCCCGTAATTGAACGAGATAACCATATAATTCGAAAATGGTATTGTTATAATTGCCGATCATATTCACACCCGTAATCATTTCATTGAATTGTGGGAAAGCCAGATGATGGAAGAGATTTCTATATTCTTTATTGTATCAAAGTAGCCCTGGCAGGAATATATATTTCATTTAGCAGGCGGAAATGTAGCCTTAATCTTTTCCAAATCGTTTTTGTCCATTGGTGAAATCTGCGTTCTGTTTCCACTTCCTCGCTCGGCCAAATTTATACATCGTAGCCCCCATTTTATTGGCTGTGTTTTCATTACTAATAATAGTAAATACCGGATATTAGGTAAAAAAGAATGATTCCGTAGCGGGGATCAGCACAAGAGGCTTATGGGGCGGTTTTGAAATTCATGGCCGGTTTAGTCTGGTGTTTGTAAACAAGTATTAGAAACAATAGGGTAGTAGGTGGGTACGAACACGATGGGCAAATATTTGCCGTAGCGGTGATGACTCATTATGGAGAACAGGTTGGATCCTAGATCGGGGGGTGTAGCCCTGGCGAACAAAGCCATAAGGTTTCTCCAAATTGTAGTGATGGAGAAAACCACAGTTCAGGAATTGGATGCCATGTACCGGCAGGTAATCGCTTTTGTGGCCGATGAGATTCTTGATCGTATCGCAAAGGTCGATGATAGAATCAGAACTTGGATGACGACTCAGACCTTTAAATATTAAATATCATAATAATAAACCGTACCATCTGAAGCAGTTATTTGTATTGATTTATTATTGGTAAAGTCAATATCTCCAAATTGAGCATCAATTGTAGTCTGCTTTTGAAGTTTCCTATTCTTATTCATTTTCGCAACAATGAGCTTTCTTGATTCACTCTCCGAGTTATCAATATAAAAAGCAAAGGTTTGCTCATCATCAGAAATTGCAAGTGTATCGAGTATGAATTCTCCTTTTTGAGTTTCAAAATAAATATTGCTTTCATCATCAATGATTTTATCAGGTCCAGGTTCAGAGAAATGAGGTGATGTCTCAATATAATACAACTTATCTTTATCCTTATTCCAGGTAAAGCCTATACCATAATACTTGCCAATAATTTGCCTCTTTTGAGTATCAATTACTATATAGACTTCCAGAGAAGGGTTGACGTGACCACAAACTACATAACGGGTGTTGTCCAGCCAATCGGTTCTTTCAATATTCGTATAGGAAATATTGTCCAAGGCAATTAACCCTTCACCATTATCCTTATTTTTTATCAAAATGGAATCAAATAAAGATCCGTTTTCTCTTACCACCTCAGCACTAACGTCTCCATTAGGGGATTTAGAATAATCGTTCTGACTTACATAATTATTTTTAATATCAGGACTTTTTTCGATCACTTTTTTAGGTTCTACTTCTGCAGCTATATTTTGTTCAGCAGAAATTTTATCTTCATTTTTCTTTGTATTTACATAAACTAAGGAAACACCGATAATAGCGACTAATAATATACAACTGAATATTAATTTTATTCTTTTGCCTTTTAAGATTACAATCATTGCTCTTCTCCTTCTATCAGTTCAGGAAAGGTTCCTGAAGCAACCCATTAGTTACCTCAAGGATTTCAGCCGTCCTCCCCTACTCATTCCCACCTTATTATACGTTTCAAGCACGATCAAACTTGCGGTGAGTAATAAGGTGTTAGCGCTCTTTGCTTCCCGCGAAGCGGAAATCAAGAAGATGCCTCATTGAGACGGAAGTATCGACCATTTGAATACTTCTTACTGTTCCGGAAACAATGGTAAGGTGGAGATAATGGCGTTGTCATTCATGCCGATACTTAAACGGCTCAGGGAAATTGGCCCATGACTATCACCAAGAGGCGGAGTTACAAGCTAAGGAGGATCGATCATGGTTAAAAATAGTACGACGAATAAACCTGGAAAAAGTAAACAAGATAAGGGCTTGGGTCCCAAGGGTAATTCACCATTGGCTGCCGGCGGCGAGCTTCATCAGATCGCAGGAGGAGAGCACCCGATGCTCACCACGAATCTGGGCGTACCGATTTCTGATAATCAAAATTCACTCAGGGCCAATCAACGCGGCCCTACGCTTATGGAGGATTTCATCTTTCGCGAAAAAATCACGCATTTTGATCACGAGCGTATTCCCGAGCGTATCGTTCACGCCCGAGGGACAGGCGTACATGGCTTTTTTGAGCTGACCAAATCGCTGCAAAAATACACCACCGCCAAGATACTCACCGAGGTAGGTGAGAAAACCCCCGTTTTTACTCGTCTATCCACAGTAGCAGGCGGCGCGGGTTCGGTAGATACCCCTCGTGACGTACGTGGGTTTGCTGTCAAGTTTTATACTAAGGAAGGCAACTGGGACCTGGTTGGCAACAACATTCCAGTTTTCTTCATCCAGGATGCTATCAAATTCCCCGACCTCATCCATGCTGTAAAAATGGAACCCGACCGCGCCTTTCCGCAGTCGGCAACCGCGCATGACACATTCTGGGATTATATTTCGTTCACACCCGAATCCATGCATATGGTGATGTGGATCATGTCCGACCGCACCATACCGCGGTCACTAAGGATGATTGAAGGTTTTGGTGTGCATAGTTTCCGGTTGATCAACGCTGCCGGCAAATCAACTTTCGTCAAATTCCACTGGCGTCCCAAGCTCGGCTTACAGTCCACCATTTGGGATGAAACCGTCAAGATTTCCGGCGCTGATCAGGATTTCCACCGCCGCGATATGTTCGATGCCATCGGGGCGGGTAATTTCCCGGAGTGGGAGTTCGCGGTTCAGCTTTTCACCCAGGAGGAAGCGGACAAATTCCCCTTTGACCATCTGGATGCGACCAAGCTGATTCCCGAAGAACTGGTGCCATTGAAAGTTATTGGCCGTATGGTCTTGAATCGCTGGCCAAATAACTTCTTCGCTGAAACGGAACAGGTTGCCTACTGTGCCGCTAATATCGTGCCTGGCATCGATTTCTCGAATGATCCCTTGCTGCAAGGCCGTTTATTTTCCTATCAAGACACGCAGCTATTGCGTCTGGGGTCGCCCAATTTTCATCAGATCCCGATTAACACACCCAAGTGCCCTTACGCCAACCAACAACGCGACGGGCACATGCAGATGGAGCAGCCGGCAGGCCGTGTCGCCTATGAACCCAATTCTTTATCGAATAACTCGCCGAGCGAAATGGCGACCAACAGTTTTCATAGTGCTGCGGTGACTGAAAACGGGGAAAAAGGCCGCATTCGTGCCGAGAGCTTCGCTGACCACTACAGCCAGGCGCGGCAGTTCTATGTCAGTCAATCCACCTATGAGCAGGCCCACATCGCCTCGGCATTAGTGTTTGAGCTTTCCAAGGTCGAACATGTGCATGTGCGTGAAGCAATGGTTGGCCACCTGCGACATATTGATGAAGATTTGGCCAACAGGGTCGCTGCGGGCCTTGCCTTGGACAAACTTCCCGATGCCCCAGTGGCCGCCAAGCCTGTACAAATCATGCCGCCTTCGCCCGCTCTACAAATCATTGGCAAGATGAAAGACACCCTCATGGGGCGCGCCGTTGGTATTTTAATAACAGATGGTTCAGATGGCGCTGTAATCAACAAGATCAAAAAGGCCGCGATGGATGCGGGCGCTACCGTGAAGATCGTAGCTCCCAAAGTGGGGGGCGCAAAGCTAGCCGATGGCACGATGATGGATGCTGACGGACAACTGGCTGGCACCCCATCTGTGCTATTCGATGCAGTCGCTGTCATCCTATCTGACAAAGGCGCCAAAGCACTGGCGATGGAAAGCGCCGCGATTGATTTTGTGCGCGATGCTTTTGGTCATCTCAAGGCCATCGCAGCCGACAAAGGCGGCCAAGCGCTTTTAAAAACAGCAAAAGTCGGACAAGACGGAGGCGTTGTGGATGCCAACGACAAAGATGCCTTTATTGCTGCAGCCAAGACACGCCAATGGGACCGGGAAAAGTCTGTTCGCACATTAGCATAATTGGGTTCCCAATATGAAAACTTAACAGTTTTGGATATCGACCTTTTCCTCTTTGGTTTCCCTTCTGTTATAATTAGATATAGTTGATTGAACACAACATTGATCAACCAGGGCCGGTTATATCCGGCCCTATTATTTTGGCTTTTTAGCCGTTCTTCATGAGAGGCATGAGTATTAGGAGGGATTTGATGACCAATACCAATTTCAAAATAGCATCGTCCATGTTTATATTCCTTTCATTTATTATTCTTTTAATGACTGGTTGCTCGGTCCCTCCCGCCTTTTCCAGCACGAATGAAAATCCTGATCGGTTTGCCCGGGCGAAAGAGTTAGGGCAGTTTATCCCGGTAAACAAATTAGTAGACTGTAAGGGAGCCAGGGTTACGATCGAAAAAGTATTGCTGGATAAGACTCACACCTTTATGATTGCCACCGTTGATGGTGATATCATGGGGCGGATGGATTCCCTTTCGGTGGACCTTTTCGATGAACAGAATCAGGAACTGGGAAGAAGCACATTCCTACAAAAACTGCCCGATGGCAAAACGCTGCTAACCTTCGACGCTGTCCAGAAAGCACCTGAAGCATTACGCATGGAATTCTTCGGTGGTCCGGTAGGGTATGGGGAGGGGCGTGTGGTCTTAACCCTAAAAGACATAAAATTCAAGACGGTAAACGAAAATTATACCAAAAAATACCCGCTGGCTGAAACGGTGGAAAACAAGGGCTACCGGCTGGTAGTTGACTCTATCACCAAAGGTATAAGCGAGACCGGCATACATTATAAACTGTCTGCTCTGGGAAATTATGATGGTATAGAACATGGCTGGTTATATGATTGGAATAACAACTACTCCCCAGAGGGAATAATTCTGTCCATGCATGACAGCGGTCGGCAGCTAGGGATACATCTGGCCAGCCTTAATTGTCTTGGTCCCTTTTACAGAGTATCCCAGGATCAAAAAACCATGGTGGGCAGGGTTAATTTCGACGGGCTGGAAACAAGTAATCAAGAAATAAAACTAACAAATATTTATGCCTATTACCGTATGAACGAGATAATTCCCCTTGCCGGGGTAAAGGATAGACTGGATATCAACAAAGAGTTGCCGGTAAAAGACTATATCGTGCATTTGAAGTCATTCACCAGACAAGACGACCAGGAAACATGGCTTTTAGACTACAGCGTCCTGGATTCTGCAGGGAATCAAGTAGATGCCGCTATTGAGGCCGGAATATATATGAAGTCCGACAATTACAGGATGACCCTCAATTATTTTAAGCAGTTCCATGATCCGGCCAGTGGCGATCGGCGCCTGATGTTAAACTGGCAGCCTTCCGTAAGTGAAGACAATCTTATAGAGGACCCAGTTATTAAAATAACAAAAATGGGGATCAAGCAGGAGGATGCAATTGTAGATATCGATCTGGCTCATTATAAAAAGCCGGTAGAAAATCAGGAAGTAACAGAAATTATGGCCGCTGTCAATGATTACTATTATTCCTTTGGCAGTGCCCTGGAAAGCGATGATATTACCGGGTTTGGCCGGAAATACGGGTACCTGAAACCGACGGGAGAAGGATGGGACGGGATTAATGATTGGCAGCAGCATTTTCAAGCGTGGAGACCACATGGCGTAAAGAAGTACAGCTTTTCATTAAATGACCCCATCACCACCATAACCGGAGACAAGGCAACTGTAGATGTAGAGGGGTTTGAAAAAATCATCCGTAATGGCGGCGATTCAGCCGGAGGGTTTGGTGCCGTATTTTATCTGGAAAAAGTGGCGGGAAAGTGGATAATATCTAAGGTTGATGAATTAACTGAAGGCGAGCTATAAATCGCATTTTTCGTACCACACTGAAGAAGACATGCTGGTAAATTCTGTCCTGGACGTCCATTGGAATTTCAACAATAAAGCTCTCCGATGTTCGCATTAGTTCTCACTGCTTGGATTCAGGGTCTTTTTAAAAAGCACTTTAGGAGCATCGTCTTTTCTATGATAATTGGTTCTCACGGGGAATCCATCAACCGCGGAATCTCCCGGTTCAATTTCGCATCCCATGTGTTGGTGAAACGCTATCGATAGTGTATTTATGGGTGATGTGCATGAACGCACCACATTCCGGTCATGCTTCTTACATTCATCGAAAAATCTCTGGTAAAGGGTCCGTCCCAGTCCAGTTCTTCGATGACTCGGATGAATCCCTGCAAAATGAATATACCCTTCATTCGCTGCTGATTGTGATAAGAACCCAATTAGGAAACCTACTAGCTCACCATCTTTTTCGGCAATGAAAATTGTATCCTGGAAATGATAAAAGAAAAGCTTCATAATCATGTGGGTCAAATCGCGGCCATCCCACCACATTGGCATGATGCTAATAATAGTCTCGTAATCCTCTGGGGTGCCGGTGCGCACTATAATTCCAGTATCCAAATCTCCGCCTCCTTTCATTTGCTAACTGTCGATCTTTCACCGTTGCATGTTTCGTTTTTTTCTCTACCAGTACAGACTAGCGGCACTAAAAATCCGCCAATACATTCTTCTGATCTTTCCAGATCATATCAGGTGATCACCTTGGATAACCTCTTGCCCAGTTCCCTGGCCTGCTGAAAAACAGCCGCAGGTATGTCCGGGTACTTTTTGGTGCCTGGTTTTACAATGGTTCCCAGGACTTTGTAACCCCCGTAGTGTAATACGTGTTTGACGGAATTAATTGCACCACGGCTTTCCCAGGCAATATAGTTGAAGGGCCAGGGGGTTGTACAAGCAGTGACAATAATCGCGGGCTTGCCTTTCTGCATGGGCTTTGGCATCCCATTGGGCTTCTCACCCATGAAAACCGGAACATTCCTGTCCAAGAGAAGTTTTAAAGGTGAACTCATATTGCCCCAGTGGGTTGGAGTGCCGATAATCAAACCTTCAGCATTCCTGATCTTCTCCCCAATGGTATGCGCATCATCCGCGGGCAGCGCGCATTTCTCATTGGACCTGCATTTCATACATCCAATGCAGGAGCGCATATTCAGAGCATAAACATCGACCCAGTCGATGATAACCTGCTTTTCGATTCCTGAAATGACTTCTTTCAGCAATTTGACAACCGTTCCATTTTTGCTGGGACTGCCATTTAAGACAACGATTCTCATAACTACCAGCTCCCAAATATACTGTAACCTTTTTGCCAGATATTGCCCAGGACTTCGTTCTGGAGATGGCTCATTCAGGCAACGTAATGCACAGGGGTGTCAAAAACCTCTAAATGCAGCAAGAATTAGCCATATTCTGAAGAAGAATATATAATTAGAAATGACATTTTAAACCTTAATATTCCTTTTATGGTAATATCAATAGGAGGAGGGACTTTGCTCATGAACAGAAACAAAATTAGAAATGTCCCTGTGATCCTGATAATCTGTAGCACTTCTAATCCAATTCAATCATAGATAATGCTTTTATAGGAAAGGAGAAAGACTTGTGGAAAGAACAATTAATTTATGTATAGGCTTTATAGTTGGATTAGTTTTTATGAAGTGTCCATTAAACTTTGGAGTACATGGTTTTGTTATAAGTCCCATATACTCTTTATTCACCGTTATTGGAGGAATTAGCGTTGCTATATTTGGCTCGGTCCTCCTTTACCAAGCTTTCAAGAATCTTATAAAAGCCGAGTAAATCCGAAGACATAGCGCAGGGGGTTTGTATGAATATAAATAAAGAAGTAGTCGTTTCTATTAAAGATCTGACGATGAGTTATGGCAATAACCAAGTTTTGAAAGGCATAAACCTGGAAGTCTTTAAAGGACAAATCATCGGATACATTGGGCCTAATGGGGCCGGCAAGAGCACCACGGTCAAGATACTTTTGGGCATTGTGGATGGATTCAAGGGTGTCGTGAAAGTGTTTGGAGAAGATATTACCAGTGGCAAAGTGGAATACAAAAAGAAAATCGGTTATGTTCCCGAAACTGCTGAGGTCTATGACAGTCTTACCGCCCACGAATATCTTACTTTCATTGGTGAAATTTATGGTATGGATTTTAAAACTGTTGATAATAAAGCCAAAAAGCTTATGACCTTATTGGGAATAGAAGAGGTATACCATTCGAGGATTTCTTCCTATTCAAAAGGGATGAAACAAAAGCTGCTTATTATATCGAGCCTCTTGCACAATCCGGATATCCTATTTCTCGATGAACCTCTAAGCGGATTGGATGCAAACAGTGTAATGATAGTCAAAGAGATTATGACAGAACTTGCCGCCCAGGGGAAAACCATTTTCTATTCATCCCATATCATGGAGGTGGTTGAAAAGATCAGCAACAGAATCGTTCTGATTAATGGAGGACAAATCGTCGCTGACGGGACTTTTGATGAATTAAAAGAAAGATCCAGCGAGGGATCCTTGGAAGAGATTTTCAACCAACTTACAGGATTTAATAAGCATAAAGAAATAGCAGATGCATTTATTGCTGTCCTTGGAGAGGGGTAAATTTATGAAGGATTTTTCTATTTTAAAGTTTCTTGATAAATTTGCTAATCTCTTTTATAGACTCGGTGTTGATTATCAAACCATGCGTAGGATTGTGCAGATAAAGCTCATCATGGATCAACGGAGAGTACCCACTATTATGCGGAATAACAATAGTTCCGAGGGAAAAAACTCATTTACGTCTTCATTACTTATGTACGGGTTTATTGGATTGTTTATCGGAATGCTTATGCTCCCCACTTTCCCGTTATTCTATAAAATGAACATCGTCTTAGGAATGATCATTTTTATGGTAATGGCTACCATGATTTCGGACTTTTCGGCAGTACTCCTTGATATAAAAGACAAAAACATCCTGCTTCCAAGACCAATAGATTCCAGAACCATTAGCACCGCTAAGATAATCCATATTGTAATTTACCTTTTCACCATTACCATAACCATTTCCGGGCCTGCGCTCCTGGCTGGACTACTAATGTACGGCATTATATTCGCTATAATTTTCCTAATTGAACTTGTACTGATCTGTTGTTTTGTTGTCTTTTTTACTTCAATATTGTACCTGTTCGTCCTATGGTTCTTTGACGGTGAAAAGCTCAAGGACATCATCAACTATTTTCAAATACTGCTCTCGGTTTTTATGTTAATAAGCTACCAGTTTATAGGACGAATATTTGATCTATCTCGGATTACAATAACATTCCGTCCAGAATGGTGGCATTTTCTTGTTCCTACAACATGGTTTGCCGCACCCTTCACTTTATTGATAGAGCACAGCTTTACAGAGTACTTTGCAGCTTTAAGTTTGCTTGGAGTTGTCATTCCTGCTTTAACGACTATATTGTACATTCTCCTGGTAATCCCCTATTTTGAAGGAAAACTGCAAAAACTGAACAATAATAGTGCCGGCAGTCGCCAAGGAGCAGATGTTAAAGAGAAGCTGCATAGGGCCGCAGCACGCCTGGTATGTTTTAATAGAACTGAAAGTGCATTTTATCTGTTCACACAAAATATGCTGGCCAATGAAAGAAAGCTTAAGCTGAAATTATATCCCAACCTGGCATTTGCCATGGTCATGCCATTTATTATGTTGTCCAGCTTCTTTCGATATAGGATGTCCTTTACTGAAATCATCAGCGAAATATCTAATAGCAAGTACTATTTCGCTCTCTATATGACGGTAGCTTTCCTGTCTATGACTACGACCATGCTCAACACCAGCGAAAAATTCGGAGGCGCCTGGATTTACCGGACTTTGCCCATACAAAGTCCGATCCCTATTTTAAAGGGTGCTCTAAAGGGTTTTATAATAAAATTTTTACTTCCAGTTTATTTCTTCACAGGTCTAATATTTATCTTCCTCTGCGGATTTAAAATAATGCCTGACATTATCCTTATATTTTTAAATATGCTGATACTTATTCTAATTACTTTTAAGTTAAACCATAAGGAACTGCCCTTTTATAAAGATTTTCAATCCACTCCAGATGGGAGTAAAGTCGGAATACTGTTCTTATCATTATTGTTGTGTGGAGTATTTGCCGTCATTCATCTACTCATAAAAAGCTTAACCTTCGGTGTTGAAATAAACATCATTGCTTCACTCACCTTAATCGCAGTATTATGGCATCTGAGCTTTAAAATCACCTGGAAAGATATAATGAAAGGCTCCATATAGCTGTAGTTATTCATATTAGCCGAGTTCGCCTAATAGTGATTAGCGAATCACCTTGATTTATTTTTAGGGAAGGTGCTTCCTGGTCTTTTTTATTCATGCATGCAAGCACTACGAATTTAATTAGTAATACATAGTAGGTACTACCAGGACTAAAGAGGGAGAGATAGAATGGACAGTCGTACATTGAGAAGAAAAGTAAGATACCAGCTAAAGAGCATAGCTTTTTTAACCGCGATTCTACTCCTGTTCCCCATGTTTCTCTCCGAAACACCGTACCGCGCTTTGGCTGAGAGCGGTGGGATTAAGGTTTACTGTAATGGAATTTTGTACGGCAGCACTGCTTATATCGATACCGCAAGCGGAGTTGCTATGGTTCCCATAGGTATGCTCGAAAGCATTCCCGGGCTACGGTTGGATATTCGTGACAACCAGGCATGGTTTGCTTTGTATGGACGACAGCTAACCACCACCATGGGGAGCGACAGTTATGTTCTGGATGGTCAGCAGCATCACTGGAGGCACGGACTAGAACCATGGCAGTACGGAACAGCTGCACCCGGGCGCGACCTTTTGGAAGCTCTGGGGGCGAGTGTGCGCTGGGAGGCCAGCGAACCGGCCCTTTACATCACTATCCCGGTACAAAACCCGTCTGTACCCACTAATGTCAGCCCGGCAGCTGAACCTATGCACCTGGCTTTTATCCATGAAAGTCAACTTTGGCTGTTGAATGTCAATCAACCCGAAGCTCAGCCGCAGCCAGTTTCGACACAGAACGTGGACCAGATTATAGGCTGGTCGCACGATGGGCAGTGGCTGGCCTACCTGCAGCGGCAGGATAAAGAAAAATATGTAGGAGATTTGTCTCTATGGGTGGTTCGATCCGATGGTCAGCAAAGCCAATGCCTGAAGGAAGTACCAGTATCAGAGGGCACTCCGGAGTGGTCGCCTGTGGATAACGTCATCGCCTATCAGACCTTTAAATCATGGGATGATAATACATTTGAAGAAAGTCTTCGTTTGGCCCAACTGGACCAGGGAAGATGGCAAGACCGGCAGTTGCTAAATACATCAAATCGTTGGTTGGGTGTAGGTTTGACCTGGTTCCCGGACGGGCAAAGTCTGGCTTTCAGCTGGATGCGCGACGGCAAGAATGTGGCGACTGTGGAACGTATGGACCGTCAGGGGCGGAGCAGTCGCATATATACCCAGTCACCCGACCAGGCAGGCAGTATGGAAGACGGTATCTATGCCCGCGAGATGGACGGCCTCAAACTGTCACCCGACGGGCGTTATCTGGCCTATTTTTCAGGCATGAACGCTGCTTCTTTAAACGCCGATCAGATGACTTTGCAGGTGGTGGACCTGCAAAATCCCGGGACACCCTTTACAGCTGGATCTGCCCTGGGTTACCCGCAGTGGCTAGCCTGGTCTCCAGACAGCCGGCAGTTGGCTTTTATTGCCGGAACTGGCCGTGTGGCCAGCTGTGAAAAAGGTCTCAACCTGCTGACTATAGATAAGGGGCAGTTCCAGGTTCGGGATTTCAGCCAGCCGGGCATGGTGGATGCCCGCCCCTTCTGGAATGAAAGCGGCACAGCCCTCTATATAAGCCGTGGTCAGGAAAGTGAAGCCTGGGAACAGGAAGGACGCCACTTTGAGGTGCCAGTACTCGGTCAATACATATGCCTCGGACAAAAAGCAGAAGCGCTAAGCTTTCCGCAAGCCGACCAGGCGGATTACCCGCTCTCACTCTCGCCTGATGGTAAGTTCCTGGCTTTTGAGAGGCTGGACTATTGCGACCTGGGCTCCCTCTACCTGCTTAATCTCCAGGATGGCAAGCCGATTAAAATACTGGATAAGCTGGAGGTAAACGCTGGCTATTACGGGAACTTTTACCCCGATGGCGTCAGCATCTATTGGACTCAATCCTGAATAACACCTGCCCAGAGGTAGCGATTCTGTTGATGTATCAGGAGAACCTTCCCTTTGGCTTTCCCTTGTTCCGTTTCGAGGTTCATAGCTAATATAGCGACTTCTTAGCGAATGAGCCACTCTTCCGCTTCCATATAATTATGAAATACTCGAAAATGACTCCCCTGGTTTGCTTCAATAACCATCTCTCTGAATCTACCCTCTTTGACCCTTTCGGGTTCCAATACCGCAGCAACTTTTATTGAATAGTTGATAAATTTTTGCAGGATGTTCCCGGCTACGCCAGTCTTCAATTCAAAAAAGTCCTGGGCGATATTCTCTTCATGGAGTATAAGTAGGCCGGCATCATTTTGATGACAGATAACCACCAATTCCAGGGCATCTTGTTCATTCTTGAGGCACTCATTGCCCTCGATACACTCAATATACCTTTTATTGCCTGTCTCCTTAACTCTGTAATCCATACTGACAACCTCCCGGGTTCATCTCAAATACAGTAATGCGTTCTCTATATCCTTGCCATTCTGGTTCAAATGTTATTAATGTCCTGGTTTTCGAGCACCGGCTTAGGGACGCCTTGCTGGGCGACTTTTATCATCGCCCTTCCGACCTGCTCGGTGGTTGTCACGTATTTAGGAAAAACTGCACGCCACAAGGGAAAAAGCGGTCCCAGAACCATATAAAGAACCCGGTACAGCCTGGTCTTCGACTTGATTCCATGCAGTGGCTGGATGATGGCAGGTCGGAACATGTAAGCTGCCTTAAAGGGTAAGCGAAGTAGTGCATTCTCGGTTTGGCCCTTCACCCGTGCCCACATGGTTCGTCCTCCCTCGCTGCTGTCCGCACCCATACCCGATACATAGACGAAGGTCATATTCGGAAGCCGTGCTAGGCTTTCGGCAGCCGCCATAGTGATTTTGTAAGTCACAAAATGATAATTCTCCTCCGACATTCCCGCCGAGGAGACGCCAAGGCAGAAAAAGCAAGTATCGTAGCCGGAAAACTGGTCACCGATGGCTGAATAATCTAAGAAGTCCTGGTGAATGATTTCGCGGAGCTTTTCGTGCTGCAGCCCGGTAGGAGTACGCCCCACTGCCAGGACGTTTTCCACATCCGAATCCAGCAAGCATTCTCGCAGTACACCCTGCCCAACCATTCCCGTTGCTCCGAATAGAATAACCTTCATGGGATCGCGCCTCCTATTCAACCTGAATGCAGCTATTATAGCCTATCAGAGCCAGACGGAAAATATTGATTTAAGTAAGAGTCAGTGGAAGTATATTTCAACGGCTCTTTTTCTCTATGGATTCCCATCTGTTGACGTTTTTAACTATGCTTATCAATGAATAGTTTGGCGGTTTTTCTGGTTTTGGGGCTGGTATTGCCAGCATGCCTTTGCGCAAAAGAAAGCAAGGCTGGTTTATTTTCACATGCATCGAATACTCTGTCAAAGACTTCGATGATATAGCCTATAAACAAGGCTTTTTGTTTGTCCGGATAAGGGCAGCTTTGTTCAACATCAAGCAATGCTGTGAGCACCCTTCCCGTCAATAGAGGCTTGTTGACTATTATTTTCGAGCAGTTTTTGACGCAGCAGCAGGCCGTCATGAACTTAACATCTTGCAGCAGATCCAGGTAGGCATCAATTATGTCTTTGGTGAGCTCTTGATCATCGACCCTGGTTAGATTCGCCAGGATGGTAAGCCCGACATCTCTGTGGTAAGAGTTTTTGTGATGCAACAGTTCTTTAATCCTATCCCAATACTTGTAGAACAGCTCGGGGTTAGAATAACTGGCCGCCGATACTATCTCATAGCAATGGTAATAGACCATAATATCGGGGTTTGAAAGCATCTGCTCAATAACCAGCTCCCGCAATTCAACATTTAACTGGATTTCTTCAATATACTTCGCCTGGTCATAATCCTTTTGAGCAATATCCGAGATGATTTGTGATGGGTTCTGAATACCCTTTCCCCCGTAATAGTATAAACTCAGCTCTTTATCTCTTCTGCCTCCGCAATTTAGGCAAGTTTCCTTATGGGCACAGAGCGTGTGTCCGCATTCCGAGCAGGTCCAGCGTTTGATCTCTTCCTGAACAAAACGACTTAATCCTATGTCCCCGATCTTCTCAAGGTTCACAATCATACTCATTCCATATTTGGTTCTATAGCGTTTGTCCAATTGTTTCAATCGATTGCAGGGGAAGCTGTGGCATGAACCACAATATTTAAATTGGCTCTTCAACAACTCCGGGCAGGTTTTTATTTTGCATTGTAAGCGGGTTTTGGGTTTGTCTTTATTATCTCCATTGCAGCCCGGGCATTTATTTTTATCGCGTAGATGCGCTATACAGATCCCGCAATTCATTCCACAAGGTGCAATCATTTTTATTTTCATGACTTTCTGGGGCCTCATGCCATTACTCCTTTCCTTGAAAGGGGCCAGATTTATGATGTTTCACTGGGTTTCTGCTTTGCTCTCATTTAATCCTTTATGACAACACTTAATCATAAAACAGCTCCCTGCGGATCTCCTTAAAAATTGTTCTTTTTGGCAAGTAACCTTACACACCTTGCTTATTTTCTTCATATTGTAATAGATACCTTCCATTTGATGGCAAAGGAGGCTTATTAATGGGCAAACATCATGGTACTGGGCATACTAATCATTGGCCGTCCTGGCGGAGACCCGGAGGGGAGGAAAATGTCTACAATCGTAACGAGAATAACTGCAACTTCGACTGCTGTCGTGGCAGCAACAGCTGCCGTGATAACGACTGCTGTTCCGATCGCCATTGTCATCAACATGATCACTGCTGCTGCCCAGGACCTGCCGGGCCTCCCGGGCTTCCAGGACCTAAGGGAGCACCGGGTGCAAGAGGAGCTACTGGAGCGACAGGTACCGGTACTACTGGTGCCACAGGCAGTACTGGTTCCCCAGGCTTAGCGGGCTCAACCGGTACCACTGGTACCACTGGCGCTACAGGCACGGGGACTACTGGTGCCACAGGCAATACTGGTTCCCCAGGCTTAGCGGGCTCAACCGGTTCAACTGGTACCACTGGCGCTACAGGCACGGGAACTACTGGTGCCACAGGCAGTACTGGTTCCCCAGGCGCCACTGGCTCTATCGGTACAACTGGTGCCACAGGAGCTACAGGTGCAGCTGGAGGAACATTAAGCTTTGCAGATTTTTTTGCGTTGATGCCTCCAAATAATTCAGCAACAGTTGCTCCCGGTACAGACGTTAGCTTTCCAGCAGATGGACCTACTAGTGGGATTGCTATTGCCCGTACTGGTCCCAGTACATTTAACCTGGCCGCAATCGGCACTTATCAAGTCTTTTTTCATGTAAGCGTGGACGAAGCTGGTCAACTAATTTTAACGCTCAATGGCGCTGACCTTTCCTATACCGTGGTCGGGCGAGCAACAGGGACTTCTCAGATAGTAGGATTGGCTCTTGTGCAAACGACAGTCATCAATTCAATCCTCACTGTACGAAATCCTGCTGGCGAATCCACAGCGCTTACCATCACTCCCAGCGCTGGAGGAAAAAGGTCTGTTTCAGCACACCTTGTTATAACGCGAATCGCATAAAGGGAGATAGAATGGAGTAATCGAGTCAAAATCCGTGCAGCGTTTGCCGCAGTCCGGTTATGCTTATCCATCCTGGACGCCCGCACGAACCTAAAACTCACCGCAGATCATTTATGGTTGAAACTGCATCGGGAGTCGCGTTCCAACTACACTTGACAACTGAGAAGGGGTTTGGGGATCATATCCCCAAACCCCTAGGCAATGGTTAACCAATCTAGGATACTAATTGCCGGACCCTCACTTGTCTATTTATCTCCTTCTTCTGGAACAATGCAGATAAAGGCGAAATCATCTTGACCTCTATTCTTAAACTGGTGTTCAACGCCATCAGGTACATAGGCTACAGCTCCAGCTTCCAGGTAGTGTTCTGTTCCATCTAAAAGCAGAATGCCAGTCCCGCTGACAATGTAATTAATATGAGGCCAAGGGTGAACATGACAGGGTGAATAGCCGTTCTCACCAAGGGTAAACAGCCGCATTACCCAGCCCTGCCAACCCTGGTCCGGACCTACCAAAACCCGTTTCATTACATTGAATAAAACCGGTGCATTCAGTTCCTGCTGGGGAATGTTTTTTACATGATCAATATACATATTAACGCCTCCCAAAACTTTTTAGAGCAGAATTGAACAAGATTTTCCTATCGCTTTTCTCTATCATAATGAACATCTTCAACGAATTCAAATGAGTGATCAATTTGGGCTTACCCAGTGCCGCTTATATTTCGAGTGTCAATGGAACGAGGTTATTGCACTCTTTAGCAATTATGCAACACCTCTATTGTTACCGGTCAACCTCGCGATCTTTAGACATGTTTTGACATGTCCGCTTGACATGTTGACATCTAAGTATTTAGATTAATTATAGTATCGTTCCCTTTTTTATTGTAATAGGAGAGTATGCTGTGATTAAGACCTATTTCTATCATCATGAAGATAAGACCATGTATCATGATGTGGACCTGAACCAAAAGGATGAGCTTCTTGCTTCGCCACAAAACCTGCTTTGGATAGATTTATTTGATTGCACTGCCAGCGAACTGAACGAAATTGGCAGAATATTTGATTTCCATCCCCTGGCCCTGGAGGATTGCTTACAGGAAAGCCCCCGAGCCAAGGTAGACCGCTATGATGATTATAGTTTCTTCGTTTTTCATGCCCTGCGCTATTTTGAGGAAGCGGAAGAAGAAGATGAGATCACCAGTATTGAGCTGGATGTGTTCATGGGTTCCAACTACGTGGTTACAATTCATCCGGTAGCCCTGGCAGCGGTGGGTAAGTTGGCCCGGGTGTGCCTCAAGGACATCCAGTACATGCTCTTAGGTCCCGAGCACCTTTTATACCGGATTATTGACAATATTGTGGATGATTATTATCCCATTATGGAGAGGCTGGGTGAAAGGATCGACGACCTGGAGGACAATATCTTTATCAAACGCGGGCAGGAGACCTTTGAGGAGATCCTGGCTCTGAAGACAACGTTGATCCTGCTGCGCAAGGTATTGATCCCACAGCGTAGAATCTTTGGAAATGTTGGCAACCATTACTCTTTTTTTGTTAATGATGAGAACGTACCCTACTATGTTGACCTGTTAGATCATATGGACAGCATCCTGGACACTTCCAATACCTATCGCGATCTGGTTAACAGTTCCACTGAAATTTATTACTCTATCATCAGCGGCCGTACCAATGAAATCATTACGGTTCTGACCATCATGACAGTTATTATGATGCCCTTAACGGTGATAACTGGCTTCTATGGGATGAATGTCAATCTTCCTGGTATGCACAATCCATGGGCCTCGTTTTCAATTCTGGGTGGAATGATGCTGCTGTCATTGGGAATGCTGGTCTTCTTCCGGCGACGCAGATGGATATAAATCATTTCGAAGATATTAATTAATAGAATCAGGAAGCAAAGTATTCATGATGCTTTCTATAATTATAAGGATCGATTTCTCTTCGCATTGCCTGCTCGATTTCCTCATCTCCTACTACGACTTTTGCATCATAGTTTTCAGCGCACTAGATTTCCTTAAACTACAATATTCCCCTTAAGCTCTGGCCAGTGTACGAACCGGGGGCCTGGGCAATCTGTTCGGGTGTTCCCTGCGCGATCATCTTGCCGCCGTCTGCACCGCCTTCCGGGCCAAGGTCGATAACCCAATCGGCTGCCTTTACCAATTCCAGGTTATGTTCTACGACTATCACGGTGTTGCCTGCATCCACGAGGCGCTGTAGCACCCCCAGCAAACAAGCGGTATCAGCCAGGTGAAGGCCAGTGGTTGGTTCGTCGAGTAAATAGAGCGTGCGACCGGTGACCCTGCGGCCCAGTTCCTTCGCAAGCTTTACGCGTTGGGCTTCGCCGCCGGAAAGCGTGGTGGCGGGTTGCCCAAGCTGGAGATAGCCCAGGCCGACGTCGGATAGCACCTGGAGGCGCGAGAGGGCGGCGGGAACATCCCTAAACAACGCCAGGGCTTCTTCGATGGTCAGATCGAGCACCTGGGAAATGTCATGATCACGGTAAAGCACTTCGAGCGTCTCGCGGGTGAAGCGGCGTCCGTGACAGGACGGGCAGCGCACTTCCACGTCAGGCAGGAGTTGCATTTTGACGGTCAGGACGCCGGCACCTTGGCAGCGCTCGCAGCGCCCACCCGGGACGTTAAACGAGAAGTGCCGGGCGGATAACCCACGGCGGCGGGCTTCAGGAGTAGCTGCGAATGCTTCGCGGATCGGGGTAAACGTATCAGAATAGGTCGCGGCGTTCGAGCGCGGAATGCGCCCGATGTGGTCCTGGTTGATGGTGATGATCTTATCGAGATATTCGCAACCTTCGATAGCATCGTGTTCACCGGGGGCGTTGCTAGAACCATACAGGCGCTGGCGGATGGCGCGGTCGAGGATATCGAATACCAGTGAGGATTTTCCGGACCCGGATACACCCGTCACAGCGACCAGCAAGCCCAGCGGCAAACTCACTGTAACGTCCTGGAGGTTGTGCTGGCGAGCGCCGTAGATGGTAATGGATTGGTCGTTTGGCGCGCGGCGGTGCTGCGGGACAGGGATGGATGCCCGCCTGGCCAGGTAATCTCCGGTGAGTGACCCGGGCTGCCCTGCAACTTCAGCCGGTGTACCGGCAGCGACTACCTGACCGCCGTGCTTGCCGGCGCCTGGGCCGAAGTCGACCATGTAATCTGCTGCGGTGATCATATCCAGGTCATGTTCGATGACCAGAACGGTGTTGCCAAGATCGCGCAAGCGGCGCAAGACATCTATCAGGCGGTGAGTATCGCGATTGTGCAGTCCGATGGTCGGCTCGTCGAATACGTAAAGCACGCCACTCAACCCCGAGCCAAGCAAAGAAGCCAGACGCAGACGCTGGGCCTCACCGGCTGAGAGGGTCGGTGAAGAACGTTCCAGGGTCAGGTAACCGGCGCCGACTTCGACCAGCCGCGCGATGCCCTCGCTCAGGTAGACCAGTATAGGTTCGGCGATGATCCTTTCATCAGGGCTGAGCACAGCGGGGAGACCGCCCAACCAGGCATCGAGATCACCGAGCGACAGGCGCGAAACAGCGATGATGGTCTGGCCGTTGACGGTCACGACCCGGCTTTCAGGACGCAGGCGCGTGCCGGCACAGTCGGGACAGGTTTGGGTGACCAGGAATTCTTCCAGCTTGTCGCGGTAACCGGCCTCGTGGATGTGTTCTTGGATGTGTTCAGCATAGCGGCGCAGGAGATTGGTGGCGACACCTTCGAAACGTCCCTGGCGGACGGTGGTTGGCGGCTCGATATTTGGAAAGTGACGGCGAAAGAGGAGGCTGTCCACTCCATAAAACAGCAGGTCGCGTTGCGGCGGGGTGTAGTCTTTGACCGGAAGCGAGAGATCGAATTCGAATCCGTAATGGGCAGCAGCTGCCTGCAGAATGGAGCTATAGTAGTTGATGTTATGGATGACCCAGCCGGAGACGGCGCCATCTGGAATGCTCTTTTGCTCATCGACCAGGCGTTTGATGTTGGTCTGATGGATGCTGCCCAACCCGGTGCAGGTTGTGCAGGCCCCCTCGGGCTTATTAAAAGAAAAATGAGCCATGACGATCTCCGGCATAGGCTTGCCACAATGTGGGCAGGGAAAGGTTTCTTCCAGAGCCGCGGCATCGTTGTCCGCGCTGATTTCATTCTCCCATTCTACATTGGAAGGGTCGAAGGAGGGCGGGACGTCTTTACCACAGGTTGAGCAGGGGCGGTGTCCCAGACGAGCAAACAAAACACGCAGATAGGCATAGATTTCAGTCACAGTACCAACCGTGGAGCGTGGGCTGCGGTTGGTGAGATGTTGGTCCACGCTGATAGACGGGGAAAGCCCGGTGATAGAGTCGACCGGGGGTTTCGCCAGCCCAAAGGGAGCCAGTCCGAGCGATTCCATGTATTGGCGTTGGCCTTCTTTATTCAAGATGTCGAACCCGAGGGTGGATTTGCCCGAACCGGACAGACCGGTCAGGACGACGAGCTGGTTCTTGGGGATCGTAAGGGTGATATTTTTCAGGTTATGCAAGCGAGCGCCGCGAATAGTGATTTGAGCAGTCATCTTCATGACTTTCTCCTTTCAAATTAGAAGCTCAATATCTTAATTATTTAGCATTAAAGCAAACCTTTTGATTCGAGAACGCTGCGGATCTAAATGTGGGTGTTGCTTCTTTTTGCATACAAACACAAAAACCGCGCAGTACACCCTGCCCAACCATACCCGTTACCCCGAATAGAATAACCTTCATGGGATCGCACTTCCTATGCATCATGCCATTGCCGAGGCAACTTCCCCCTCAAGGGCTACTCGAAGTCGATGTTTACGTTAACGATCCAAAAATTCGAGTAAAAAGACGATATGTATTTTAGAGATATTTATTTGCATTTAAGATTGAGGAGGCAAGGCACATATTATTGGATATTATGTGCGTAAAGTATGCAGATTAATAAAAACATACCAGTATATAATTTAAAATATACAGTGGACTTGAGTAAATTGTCTACTAAACCCATGGAATCTTCGGGAATATCCATAGAAGAATTTCACCAACAGGCTGTGCAACGCGAGTTTGACCGCACCAAAACGTTGGCTCTGTCTGCAGACAGTATCCGAAGCGATTTATATGGTTCTTTTCAGAATGAGAGTCTGAATTATATGGATACTAGTGTTATTAAACCTGTATATCTGGAATCCATAGACAATGGAACATTTTCAGACTTATATGATTTGACAAGTGGAGCTTTCATTAACAGTTTTGTTACCAAGGATGCCTTTTATAGAGATCTCATTGCCAGCGAATATAAAGGAGATGAGCTAACGACCAAACTTGAAGAATATAAGCAAATCCATAATGAAGTATTGAATACTTTGGTGGATACTTTTTCGAAAGATATAACTACATTATTAAATGGTGAAGAAGATTGGCTTTATGATGATAAGACTGAAGTCAGTAATGCAAAGAATTCAGTTATTGATAAAAATGCCTTTAAGAATAATATTCTATCTCTTGTCCAGAACCAGAAAAACCTCTTTAAATCAATCAAGGAAAATTACTCAGATCAGTGGCAAACCCTTATGAAGAACGGCTCGGGCATAAACTTCTTTCATGATAAATTAGAGCAAATTTCCTTAAATTCATCGGAGGACTCTTTCCTAGGATATGAGAACATGAACTACTCGGAGTTAAGCACAACCTGCGACGTTTTGAGCTTAATGAAGTCTGGCACATACACCAACAGCGGCAGCTTCCTTGGAGCCTTTTTGGGGCAAATGAAACTCAAGGTTGATATATATCTTGAAAACTCCAATGTATCTGATGATTTAAAAAGTAGTCTCATGAACATAACAGAAAAGAATATTTC
>DATMYR010000098.1:0-5580 GCA_035560815.1 Syntrophomonadaceae bacterium
AAAAATTTTAAATTGAACATAAGCTGAGTTATTTTTATTAAACCCTGAATAGAATATCAGAATATACAGGAACAGGCCATACATCTGCAGGAACCATCGTTTCAGTCTCATCGATAACTATACGGGCAGCTTCCATTTCTATAAGAACTTTTTCTCGATAATTCATAGCAGTATCAAACGGGCAGTCAACAGTAGCCGTGTTTACAGCCTTTTTCAGTGCTGCAAGCTTACTATCCATACTGTCTGCAAGGGTGGTAACTTGTTTTTGACGGGCTTTAGCAGACTTACTCCCGGTCTTTTCTGAGATTTCTGCAAGTTTTAAGGCATAACCGAGCGTTGCCGGCAGCAATTGACGTTCAATCATATCTATCAGAGTCAAAGCTTCTACATTGATGGTTTTCGAATAATGATCAAGCAGGATTTCATAACGTGATTCTATTTCCTTTTCGGTGAGCACTCCCGTTTGTTCAAATAAGGCTTTGCTCTTTTCGGATTTAAGCTCTTTTATAGCGAGCACCGTGTTCTCAATGTTCGGAAGGCCACGCCGCGCAGCTTCCTCAACCCATTCTGCCGCATAGTTGTTGCCATTGAAGACAACTCTTTTATGGGCAGTGGCAATGTCTTTAACAAGTTTTTTAGCAGTGGATTCAACATTTTTAGCCTTTTCGAGAATATCCGCAATTTCACAAAGTGCTTTGGCAACTACGGTGTTTAAAGTGAAGCAAGGTTCTGCAATATTGTTGGCCGAACCGCACATGCGGAACTCAAATTTGTTGCCTGTGAATGCAAATGGAGAAGTTCTGTTTCTATCGGTAGCATCTCCGGTAACCATAGGCAGTGAAGAAACGCCGAGGTTTGTTTTTACCCGCCCTACATCTTTATAAGATTTTCCGCTTACGATAGCTTCAATAACGGCATTAAGCTCTTCTCCTAAGAATATAGAAACGATTGCCGGGGGAGCTTCGTTGGCGCCGAGCCTGTGGTCATTACCGGCGCTTGCAACCGAGAGTCTGAGCAACTCGGCATATTCGTCAACAGCTTTGATAACAGCGGCGAGGAATACTAAAAACTGAATATTCTCAGCGGGCTTCATGCTTGGTTCAAGCAGATTCAAACCATCATCGGTTGCTATTGACCAGTTGATATGTTTACCGCTTCCATTTATGCCGGCAAAAGGCTTTTCGTGAATCAGAGCGGCTAAGCCGTGCTTTTTGGCAACTTTTCTCATCATCTCCATAACGAGAAGGTTATGATCTGCGGCTACACTCGCAGGGTCAAAAATTATTGCCAGTTCATGTTGGGCCGGTGCAACCTCATTATGCTTGGTTTTGGCAGTGATGCCCAGTTTCCAGAGTTCTTCGTCGAGGCAGTGCATGAAATCGATAATCTTAATACGAAGCCTTCCAAAATACTGGTCTTCAAGCTCCTGCCCTTTTGGTGGTTTGGCGCCGAACAGAGTACGTCCAGTGAGAAGCAGATCAAGGCGTTGTTCGTAGAGTTCACGGTTGATCAAGAAATATTCCTGTTCTGGGCCAACTGTAGATATAACTTGTTTTGATGTGGCGTTTCCTAAGGCATTGAGCACTCGGAGAGCCTGTTTGCTTAATGCTTCCACACTCCTGAGCAGTGGTGCCTTCTTATCAAGGATTTCACCGGTATAAGAAAAGAATGCGGTAGGTATGTAAAGCGTGCCTTCTTTTACAAAAGCGGGCGAAGTGCAATCCCATGCGGTATAACCTCTAGCCGTTGCCGTCTCACGCAATCCGCCGGAAGGAAATGAGGATGCATCGGGTTCTCCTTTTATCAGTTCTTTACCTGAGAACTCCATTACCACCCTGCCGTCACCAGTGGGTGAAATGAAGGCATCATGTTTTTCAGCGGTAATGCCGGTCATTGGCTGAAACCAATGGGTAAAGTGCGTGGCCCCTTTTTCGACTGCCCACTCTTTCATGGCCGAGGCGACCTCATCAGCAACAGAAGAGTCCAGCGGAGCGCCTGAATCAATTGTCTTTTTAAGAACCTTATGCGCAGCTTTCGACAGTCTAGCTTGCATTACTGTTTCGCTGAAAACATATTCTCCGAATATTTGTTCTGGTGAAAGCGATTTTACGTTTTCCAATTACAATACCTCCTAAAATAAGAAAACAAGGAATATTTTCCAGAAGCAATCCGGAAAAACGCCCTTGTTTAACCAAAATGACACAAATATATTCTATGTCAATTCGACATCATTTACAATAATCAAAACCTTCTTCACGAAATTTTATCGTTGCGCCAAAGCAAGACCTAGCCCTTTATCCTTGGCAGTGAAAAAGAGGGTTCACAGCTTAAATCATAGGAGAAAAAAATTTAACAACCTCATTTTTTTATATAGTAAAAAGGTCTAAAACTTCATATTACTGGGACTATATAGATTTCAACAACAAGGTTATCCTGGTCCTGGTATGCAACAATTTTTATGGGCATATCTAGCGTATTAATAAATTTATAATCCCATCCGCCTTTGCTTACCGAAGCATCGTCTCCAGGATCAGCGTATGAAACTGGTTCTGTATGATTATGCCTTTCCGTTTCCTCTAAACCCAATTTATCGACCACTTTATGGAGCAGGGTTGCCGTTTTGCAAATACCGCCACCCATTTGCTGATCGGTTTCTGTGGTTCCTTCTTCTGTCTCAACAAGTACTGTTCCTTCTTGATATCCTTCTTCCAGACTAGTATTTACGCAGGAATAAAACGAGAATTCCTGTTTAGGCTTAATGATAGCCCCATTGAACTGTTCTGCGGCTAGCTTGGCATTTACATTATCCGGGGATGATAGAATATTCGGATAACTTACTTCGGCAACAGGTTGGTTGTATCGTAGAGACTCCAAATAAGTTTGTGCTTCAGCATACATGTATCCTCTTACCTGGTTATCTACGCAGCAAATAACAGATGGGTAGGTCCATTTTTCATTTCCTAAATAATAACTGATTCCTTCAGGGCGTAGTATACTGCTTTCCTTTATAACAATATAAGGAGAATTATTCGTGTTTGATAAATTCAACAATGATAGCAACTCGGCGCTTGAATCGTCAATAAATACTACTGGTTTCGTTTTTAAATCCAATGTCTGGCCGTTTATTAAAAGACTGCTTCCCTGTATCTTTTGATCATCCGTAATTTGTTGAATTACAGGTTCTTCCTGCTTGGTTTGTGAAGGCATACTGGTTGCCCCTGCAGCCCCATGCAGACCTAAAGCAACAGCAATGGAAATAATTATTATATGGTTTATCACAAACAGCTTTAGTGCCTTTTTCATGCGTTCTCTAGTAATGGTAGTCCTCTCCCTTAAAAACAATTTGCTTTCTCTTTACCATAGATACATAATTACTTGTTGTTGGTATATTAACTCTACAACCTTTATTTTTCATGAAAATATCCTTAAAACATCCTGAAAGCTTTTTGCCCCAAAAACATCGGATCGTGAAGATATGCTCGTTTCTGTTTTGGAGTAAAAGAGATAGGAAAATGAAAAAAATACAGAAGGCCCGGACTCATCATCCGGGCCGTTTACTATCTTTAGTCTGGTATTAACGGATACTGAAGAAAGGTTGTGAACTCAAAATCATGATTACCCACTGGATGTTAGTCCTTATTTTAAAACCCGTCTGGCCCCTGCATACTTGGCTGCATAATATTTGTCAGACAGAGAACTATAAATTACCCCGCCGCTTTCTTGCGAACTGGCCCCGATAAACTTCCCGTTGCCAACATAGATTCCTACATGGCTGATTCCGGAACCATCAATATTAAAAAATACCAAATCACCCGGCATAAGGTCTGACTTACTTACGGAGACTCCTATTAATGCTTGAGCCGACGCTACACGAGGTAGTTTGTAGCCAAACTGACCAAACACATATTGTACAAAACCAGAACAATCAAATCCTGCTGGCGTCTGTCCGCCAAATTTATACGGGGTATGTAAATATTCGGCCGCCTTTTCCAGGAGGCGGCTTGCTTGGTTTGGTCCGCCGGAACGACTGGGGGTCTGCCCGGAAGAAGGGGCAGATACTTGTTCTGATCCCACGGGTGTGGATGCGTCCCCTTGGTCTTGAGAATAATCAACATGTATTACGCGATTCTCTCCATCCCAGCTTACTTTGGCACCCAGAGCTTCTCCAACGAAACGCAGCGGAGCTAGGGTGCGTCCGTTTACAATCTTGGCAGGTACGTCCAGTTTCTGTACCTTTCCATTGACTGTAGCATTCAGCGATCCAATGGTTAAGATAATTGTAGTACCTGCTTTGCTGGCGGTCACCTTCTTGCTACTGTCATCCCATTTCACACTTGCTCCCATACTCTCAAAGATTGTTCGCAAAGGCACCAAAGTGCGTCCATCTTCAAGCAGCGGATTAACATCAAAGCTCATCATATTTCCGTTTACATATACCTTAACCGTTGAATTTTCATGCACCGTGGTAGTGGGAACTTTGTTAGTGGTTGTCTGGTTAATAAGGGATGCAGATATCCATCCGTGTAAATTTCCTTCTTCTATTTTGTACCAGCCGTTGACCTGTTCCAGGATAGTAACTCCTTTGCTTTGGGCCAACATACCAACAACTTGGTACGTGGTCCCCGGTCCCGAACGAACCCTGGCTAATGCACAATTCACACTACCAGTACTCGCACTCGCCTGACCGCTAAAAGCAAGCATACCAATAAGAATAAGAAAGGCTCCAAATATCGTACTTCTCTTGATTGAGCCGAACAATGTTTGTCGCATATGTACAGACCTTTCACCCTTCGAAGAAATTATTGTCATTAGTAATATCGCAAAGTTCCAACAATTAGTTGAGACGAAAGGAACAATTATTTACAGATTTGCATTTTAATGACCCAACTTCTCCAGATGTAAAGTCTCAGGGATAAGCGCTAATAAATGTTCTTGGTAGACTCGATTTTTCAAACAAATGCCACTGGTACAATACTAGCGTTGGAATGTCCCGTAAGGAACGATTTATTGGAATACGCAAAGAATTCCATTATCAAAATACAAATAATACTCACAGTTTCCTAGGTGATAACACCATTGTTCATGAATAACATTGTTGGTTACTGTTCGGTTAACACTACTTGGTTTACCCATTGATTTCTCGACCTCATATGTGGTCATACCGGGACAGATCTTATAGTTTACCGGAAGTCGTTCATAAAATTCTTCATTCATACTTTCACCTCCGTCATAAGTAAATGCTTTTCGCAAACTATCCTATCTACAAAGGAACTAAAATCACTTCTTACCTTGCTAGCATGTAGAACCTTCATAAAAAATACCTTCCACCCCTATTGTACATTGTGAACACAATAATACTTAAAATATTTCCTTATGGAAGGTGTATGGGGGTGGGGTTATCTTTACCATTTTCCCTTGACATCCCTCTCAGCCTTTTCCAATCATATCGGAGCACTCTTCATGGAACTACAAAACCACCCAGTTTTCTGACAATAGATCACAGCAAGCTCAAATTGTATATAAACCAGGACTTAGGCCTATAAAAAAAGAGCTTTATTTTCTAATAAAAGTATTGTACAT
>DATMYR010000099.1:0-4235 GCA_035560815.1 Syntrophomonadaceae bacterium
CTTTGCCTCCATTAAAAGAAGAATTTAACACGGTCAATCTATCCGATCCGCAAAAGCCTATGGTGTTTTTGTTGATGCATGTATTTGAAGACCCTCTGTATGTGGAAAAAAGCGTTTATCATTACAATGATATTGCGAGACCGCCTTCACCTGCGTAGGTTCCAATTGTAGATCCCATTTCCGATATAATGATTTCTTCCCTTGGTTTATACCTATTCTTTATTGCCGCGGCTAAATCTTCGGCTTCTGTCAGGCAATTGACGTGGCTAATACCGATTAATCGATTTTTGACAGACTCTCCAGCATATTCTCCTATCATATCCAGCAGCCTTTTGGTAGCCTTTTTCCTTCCTCTAGTTCTTTCTACTATTTCCACCAGACCCTCTTCATTGATTCTCATTATCGGTTTTATGTTTATAAGATTCCCCAATAATCCTTCGTGCCTTTTGAGGCGTCCCCCTTTTACGACATTTTCTAAAGTATCAAGAGTGAAGATTACTTCGCTGCTTTTCCTGATAATGGAAAGATTTTCAAATATTTCGTTTAGCGTAAAACCTTGCTCTGCCATTTGCACAGCTTTAATCGCCAAAATTCCGGTTCCTAAAGATACTGACTTGGAGTCAAAGACGCGAATCCTATCCGAGCCAATCGAGTAACAAGCTGTGTAAGCAGTTTGACAGGTACCGCTTAGCATTGAGGATAGGCAGATAAACAAAACATTTTCCGCTTCTGAAAGACCCTTCGTAAAAGCGGTAATCATCGTTGCCGGATCAGGAGTTGAAGTTTTAGGCAGGGTTTTAAAGGACCGCATCTTGCTTGCGAACAAAACGGGGTTTAACTCAAAGCGTTCCAGGTATGTTTCACCGTTTTCGAAACTGACTTTTAAAGGCACGATTTCGATATTGAGCTTCTTTAAAAGCTCGTCGGGTAAATCACATGAACTATCCGTTATTATCTTTATTGACATGAACCCACCTCTTCGTTACTGATAGATATTAATCTCACCCCATACCCTCCCTCTTTAGCAAGGCCCATTTTGAAGCACCCCCGGGAAATAGAAATTGTCAGATGATGCGCTAAACCCTAAGACCTCCTTCAATGCACAGTACTTATCGACCAGGCATACCAGGAGCGATTCTCTAAAAACTGGAGGACGCCATGTTAAGGGGAACATATGCTTTAAAATAATATCCTTTTCTAAATCATTGAGGGAAAAAATGAGGGAAGCGTTATCCAGCGCAATCTGAGGGTGGACAAAACCATGCCTTCCCTCATTTAATGTAGTGGTTCTCCAATCGTACAGGAACAAATCGTGAAGCAAACCACCTCTAGCTGCCGCTCTATAGTCCCAACCCAGAGCTTTGCAAAGCATAAAACTCGTATAAGATACATTTAGACTATGGTCCAAGCAGGATGAATTTTTATGGTGTCTAAATTGCCTCATCATTTGAATCAACGGATGAATGATTAAATCATCGATGCATGATGCATATTCCAGGTCACTCGAAACGCTCTCATTCTCTGAAATGGTTTTTACGCTACAATTGTTTCGTTGTATATATCTCACTTTTCTCCTATCTTCTCGCCACAGATGCAGAGATGATAAATACTGCTGTAAATCCCAAAGGCTATATAGGCTTTTTGCCAAATCAAGGGTAAGAAAGACAACGATGAATACAGTGAGGAAATACTTGAGATGGGCGGGCATGGCGCTTAGCCCCAAGCTAGTTAGGGGCTGAATGACCGACAATAGTATGTACCCCAAGATGCCCCATAAAATGGAGTATTTTAATGAAACCCTACCTTTGATGTGGAATCTTCCATCACTATAATCCCACCATTGGCGCTTAAACAGACACTCAAGGATGGCTGCTGTAAAGTATTCCACCAAACTTGCAAGCACAATGATTAAAGCCAGTTTAATAATAATGGCCAAGAATGGATCTACATGCGAAAGCAAGGGATCAATGATCATTAACGATTGGATTGCCATGATCGCCCCGAAACCATAAATAGGAATAAAAGGTCCATATAGAAATCCGCTGTTAACAAATTGCCGGTCTCGGACAGCCTTAAATGCCGTTTCCAGGCTCCATCCCAGGATGGAATAAACTGAAAAGCATAATATGAGGTTGACGAAGAGAGCATTCATCCTTTTCACTCCTAACAATGGTTTGGTTCCTTTAACGCACCCCAAATTCCCCAAATTCCTCTTAAAAAAATATGCAATTCTAAATAACAAAATTTCAACAATTACCCCTATTTCCCCAAAAACATGGCAAAGAAAAAATCAGGTCGTTTTCGCCAATGCATCCCCCAAAAAGTGCATCAATTGGACCTGTTCGGTTTGATTCAAGAGTGCTAGATTTTTTTGAAAACCAGACAAGTAATTAAGCAATTGAGAAACCGGAAGAGCTTTTGCGGCTATTTTGGGTATACTAGCGATTACCGCTCCAGCAAACATAGCTAATCCTGATTCCGGGTTCACTGCATCCAAAACGATTCTCTTGATCAGCAATATACTTTTACCACTCAACGCTTGTAGCTGGGCAATCAGGATCGTTATTATATATGCACTGAAAATCATAGGATTTCCAATACCCGGCAACTCACTTATCAATTGCTTAACAATCTCCCGGGCCTTTCCCTCTTTCAGTTCGTCACAAAGGGACAACAGTTTTTCTTTTATCTGGTACCATTCCTTGACTGGTTCCTCTAAAGGGCTCCCCGATAGAACCTTATGCAACATAGTAGTTGGAGCAAACAAAACCATGGCACGACCAGGATGTTTTTCGCCCTGGTTCACTTCGTATTGACTTGAAACAAGCCCTTCCTTTTCCAGGGTCTTTAGCATCTCGTAAGCGCTCCACTTGCTTATCCCCAATAATTGAGCAACTCGTACGTAATGAACGGGCAGGTTGGTAGATTCATAAAGCTGTTTAATGATCCTTAAGAAATCCATTCGCCGTCTGGTCATCGCCATCTGAAATACCTCATACATCAAATCTCAATCGATTAGCAAATAGGAGGAGGTGCAGTTCATGGATATCAAATGCACTTATACAATCTCCTATCTAGTGGATCCACAATTTCCCCAAGAAATATACTATCAATATAGAACTATCTGAACAAACCTGTCAAGTTCTCGTAAATAGTTTAATAGCTCTATCAGAGGATGCAACAACTAGCAACCGGGGTTTGGCCAGTGGAGTGATGTTTTGGGAGAATAATTGCTCGATATTTAACATAGTAAAAGCGGACCCTAACCCCGTTCAAAAACCCGCCGCTTCGAAGAGGGGATATTGGTCTATTCGGTAACATTGCATGCCCATTTGTAATATTCTATATCACCAATACTATAAGGGGATGAGTTTGTTGGCGATACTAACCTTCTTGCCGATTGATGATGCATATGTATCCGAATGGTATGCCGACCAGAATTTCGGCTCCAGCACCGCTCTATTCGTGGGCCGTTTTATGCAACCTGGAGATCTATACAGGTCTTTACTGCGCTTCGATTTAAGCACAATACCTCCCACCAGTACCATTAACTCAGCCGAACTCAATCTTACGATGTATAGAAATGAAATAATATCGGGCAGCCAATATGTCGGAGTCTATCACCTATTGAGTGATTGGAATGAATCAACGGTTACCTGGAATAACCAGCCACCCTTTAGCCTGACCCCATTTTGCCCGGTGTGGGATGCCGCTATAGCCATCACGCCTTCAACTCCACTCGGTCGTATTACTATTGATATCACCGATCTGGTCAACAGCTGGTTTAATGGTTCAATCCCTAATAGTGGATTACTGCTGGCAGGCAACGAAACAGTGAATGATTTGGTAGGTTTCCGAAGTTTAAATTATCAATACAACATTGCCTGGCCTATGCTGACCGTCAACTTTATGGAAGGGATTCTGGAAACCTATCCGCCTGAACAGGTGAACGTCCCCAATCCGCCTGCTCTTCCCATGGCCTCATCTAGCCCTATTCCACTGGGCGCGAGAGACAGCGCCACCTTCCTTATCTCAAATGCCTCGGATTCCACCCATGTAGAGGCAATGATTCAGGTAGGTTTAGACAACGATCCCGCTGGGGAGTATTTTAATGCCGGACCCTGGAATAGCCTCGAACCAAACGGACAAATAGGGGATTCGATCGCCTTATTCACAAATTACGACGCCGAGTATACCCGGGTGCTTGTACAGGGACAGGGCGGTGAGACTGTAAT